>DFZX01000035.1:27525-49622 GCA_002383695.1 Caryophanales bacterium UBA4045 | reverse complement strand
CAAGCAGGCAACCAGGGTTCCTATTCATCCGGCATCAACAATGCCTTACTGTTTGCCGAAGTAGAGTTAGCCTTATTAACTAATGATGCAGCCTATATCACCTCTGCGACGGATCGGATTGCCAGTTTTCCAGCATTGAAGTCTACGAACTATTGGGATATGGGGCCTTTGGCTTTTGCTGAATTTTATCCGCTTGCAGATCAAACTACAAAGAGGCTTATACAGGATGCATTAAAGAAAGAGCTTGATTATTTCTTGTCATCATCGGATGACACACCGTATGGTGTACTGAATCAATTCGGGAACTTCGGCGTGAACGAGCCGCATGCAGGCTTTGTTGCAGATGCGATTCGCTATTACGAGCTTTTCGATGATCCAGCAGCGCTTCGTGCCGCAGTAAAAGGCATGTACTGGATGGTGGGCGCGAACCCCTGGAATTTCAGCTGGGTTTCGGGTGTCGGAACAGACTCTGTCAAATATTTGCATACGCGTCTGGATGAACAGGCCTATGATCCTGCCTTGGCAGGAATTATTCTACCCGGTGCCTTAGTAAGCGGACCGAATGTGAAAGATCCTATGAATCCAACAAGTGTAAGCCCGTGGTATGAAGACAGGGGGCTCTTTCAAGATAACATGAATTCCTGGAGATATAATGAATACAGCCTAAGTATCCAAGCAGGGCTTTTCTATACCGTCATGGCACTGACCGATTTAAATCCAGGAAACCCGAGTGTCGTGAATGAACCTAGTGAATTCCCTATTACATCACCGATCATAGGGGATTACGTCCGCGGCAATGTTACCGTTTTCGCGCAGCCTGCATCCGGCTTGAGCGCTGCCGACTATAATGCAGGTTCGGGCTATAGTCCCATGACGCTTTCCGGGGAAGTGTTTACGGCTTCGGTCGATGTCAGTGCTATGGCTCCTTACACGAGTAAAAAGGTTGATGTAAGAGGAACGGATTCATTCGGAAGCATGACCTATAGCTCTACTCACTATACGGTTGCGCCAGCGTTGCCGGATCCTACGCATCCGTTGCTGTATGACGATTTTGGTGGAAACGGTACATGGGGAAGCGTGCGTCTCGACTGGGTCAACTGGTGGAACCAGGATGGGGGCACAGCCAGCTATTCTAAGACGACTGTGGATAACCGTACGGTCGGGAAATTCATGCAGACTCCGGCTTCCAGCAAATCACGGGCCAAATTTCAACCGTGGAATGATAAGGTTGACTTATCGGGATACCGTTATTTGAATTTCACAATGAAGAATCCGGGTTATGTTGATTCACGCATACGAATTACTATTTCGGATGGCACGAACAGTTATAGCCTGACAAACGGCTCGGTGGAAGTGCCAACAACCTGGACCGAAAGCAGCTTCGATCTAGATGCTTTGGCTCCCGCTATAAATAAAAAGAAGGTAAATATGGTTGTATGGATCAGTCAAGTGAACGGCTTGTATGGCGAAATGCTTATCGATGAAATAATAGCCTCGAACCAGCTTAGCGGTAGTGCGCCGACCTTGACATCCGCAAGTGTAAGCACGCCTGTCGGAGATGTGTCAACTGATTTCACATTTGCTGCAACCTATACGGATGCGGACAATCAACAACCGTTTGTTATGGAAGCAGTTGTGGATGGTGTCATTCATAAGATGACCGAGACTGATGTGAATGATGCGAATTACTCAGACGGTAAAGTCTACAGCTTCACGACAAAGCTACCTGTAGGAAATCATTCCTACTATTTCAATACAACCGATACAACTACTAATGCTGTATTGACTCCAGTTAATACGATTAACGTATCGTTAACAACGCTTCCAGCCGCTCCTCTCTATTTGACAGCTATGGCTGGTGATACTCAGGTCGTTCTAAGCTGGATGGAATCATTAGGGGCGGCAAGTTACAACATTAGTCAGAGTACGACAGCGGGGGGACCCTATACACTGATTGCTTCAAATGTGACATCGACTACATATATTGATGTGGGATTGACTAACGACACCACATATTATTATGTAGTATCCGCCATTTACAGTAACGGTGAAAAAGACAAGGAAAAAGACAAGGAAAAAGACAAGGAAAAAGACAAGGAAAAGGACAGCAAGTATAGTGTAACGAGTGGATATTCAAATGAGGCATTTGCAACACCGGTAGCGATACCGGATACCCCAACAGGACTTACAGCGGAGTCGGGTGATACCCAGGTGAATTTGAGTTGGACGGTCTCAACGGGGGCGGCAAGCTATAACATTGAGCAAAGTACGACATTGGGCGGACCCTATACACCGATTGCTGCAGGTGTGACATCGACTATGTATGCGAATACGGGATTGACTAACGGCACGACATATTATTATGTTGTGACCGCAACCAATGGCAGCGGAACGAGCGCAAATTCGAGTGAGGTATCTGCAACACCTCAAATAGCGATTCCAATGACTCCGACAGGACTAACAGCGGAGGCGGGCGATGCTCAGGTGAAGTTGAGTTGGACGGCGTCAACGGGGGCGGCAAGTTACACCATTGGGCAGAGTATGACATCGGGCGGCCCTTACACGCCAATTGCTACAACTGTGACATCAACCACCTATACCGATATGGGATTGACAAACGGCAGCCCCTATTATTATGTAGTATCCGCGACTAACAGCAGTGGGACGAGCGGAAATTCGGACCAAACAACCGCAACGCCAGTATTAGCACCAACACCGACTCCTGCAGGAATTAATATTGCCCAGGGGAAATCTATTATAACAGATTCGGTTTTCGAGCCATATGTAGGGTTGAAAGCGGTTGATGGAATTATTTCCGATGCATCAAGATGGCTTAGCGCGAATACGAATGGACCGCACTGGGCAGAAATCGATTTTGGTTCCAGCCAAACCATTGGCAGTTCGGGAATTTACACGGGTTATGGAACGGGCAGCGCCGTAGCTAGCTTTGTGTTACAGTCATGGAATGGGAACGAATGGGTGGATATACCTGGCACAGCGATAACAGGAAATACAAGTGTATCGATAATCCAAACATTCACGAATCCGATAACAACGAATAAAGTCAGATTTTATTCTACGGTCAACGGTTATGTCAGAGTGAAGGAAATTAAAATATTTACTACGGATGCACCAACACCATAGAGCTTATCCTATGATACGGAATCCTTGACAGCAAGCCTATATTTCGGTGTTTAAGATGGGAATCATAAAGAGATGGAGAGTGGATATGTATATGACAAACCATACTACAGTGACCCCGGATTGGAAAAACCTTGATATCCTGCATCGAGGCAGGGAACTGCCTCGCGCAACATTTATTCCTTATACAGATACTGCTTCTGCATTATCCGGGGAAAGTGGGGCTTCCTCCTGCTTCAAATTGATGAACGGCCAGTGGAAATTTAATTATGCGGAATTCACAGAACATGCGCCTGAGCAATTTTATGAGCAATCCTATGATGACAGCGGCTGGAACAGCATCAAGGTTCCTAGCAATTGGCAGATGTGCGGTTATGGGAAGCCTCACTATACGAATGTTGCCTATCCCTATCCTGTAGACCCGCCCCATATTCCTGATGAGAATCCAACAGGCTCCTACAGAAAAAGCTTCAATGTGCCAGATAACTGGGATGGAAGAGCGATCTTTATTGTTTTTGAAGGGGTAGACTCGGCATTCCAGCTTTGGATCAATGGACAATTCGTCGGCTTTAGCCAAGGAAGCCATCTTCCGTCAGAATTTGACATTTCTACTTATGTAGAAGCCGGCGAAAATTTGATTGCAGTCCGGGTTTATCAATGGTCTTATGCGAGTTACCTGGAAGATCAGGATATGTGGCGCTTAAGCGGTATTTTTCGCGATGTATACCTTTTGGCTGTTCCTAAGATCCATATCCGAGATGTGTACACAACGACAATCTTAGATGATGCTTACTGCAACGCGTCCCTTGATATTCATGCAAAGCTTAAAAACGATAGCGAAATTGTAAGTAACGATCAGCAATTGACTATTCAGCTCATAGATGCGTCGGGGAAGATGCTGAGCGAATCTGTCTATGATTGTAATATCATCGTGCCATCTGGTGAAGAAACAGTCATTGAAATGCGATTACCTGTGGAAAATCCTTATAAATGGTCGGCGGAAGAGCCTTTCTTGTACACCTTGCTTCTTACACTCCGCAATAAAGCAGGTGAGATTACAGAGGTTGTGTGTCTGCATATCGGATTTCGTAGAATAGAGATCCAGGACAGGATGTTGCTTGTCAATGGTGTTCCGATCAAAATTAAAGGCGTTAACCGTCATGACATGCATCCTGATTTGGGGCATACGGTTCCTTATGAAACGATGCTGAAGGACATTACTCTAATGAAGCAACACAATATCAATGCAGTCAGAACAGCTCATTATCCCAATGACCCGAGATGGCTGGACTTATGCGATCGTTACGGTCTCTTTGTCATTGATGAAGCAGACTTGGAATGCCATGGTTTTCAGCTTATTGGAGATTTAAACCGACTATCGAGTGATCCTGCCTGGAAAGCAGCTTATGTGGACAGAGGGGTACGTACCGTAGAGAGGGATAAAAATCATCCGAGCATTATCATGTGGTCATTAGGCAATGAATCTGGTTATGGCGACAATTTTGCCGCGATGGCTGAGTCGATGAGAAGGTGTGATCCGACCCGACCGATTCATTACGAAGGGCATGCTGGAGGGGTATACGGTTCCGGTAACGATAGTTCTGATGTCGTTAGTGTGATGTATCAAACCGTAGAGTTCATTACAGCATATGCCGAAGGCAGCGATCAACGGCCGTTGTTCCTCTGTGAATATGCGCATGCCATGGGACTTGGACCTGGAAATCTTAAGGAATATTGGGATACCATCTATGCATACCCCTCTTTAATCGGCGGTTGTGTGTGGGAATGGGTGGATCATGGCATTCGACAACAGACGGCGGAGGGTGAGGAGTATTTTGCTTACGGAGGAGACTTTAATGATTTCCCAAATGACGCAAATTTCTGCATAGACGGGTTGAATTTTCCGGATCGAATCCCACATACTGGCCTGATCGAATATAAAAAGGTTTTAGAGCCGATCAAGGTCATGCCTGTTGATCTGAATACAGGTAAAGTGAAAATTGCGAATTTATATCATTTTGCATCTCTTTTGCTATTTGACTGCGTTTGGTTTGTGGAGAGAGATAACGAAGTGCTTGATCAGGGAACATTGAAAAACCTTGATATTTCGGCAGGCTCAGAAGCGATATATACGATTCCGTACCAGCTTCCGGCAGTTTTACCCGCTGGCGAGTATCGGTTGAATGTAAGATTTGTTCTGAATAAATCTACGCTATGGGCTCCTCAAGGGTTTGAATTGGCGTGGGCGCAGTTGGATCTTCCTGTAACGATGCAAAAAGCACCCGCAGCAATGGACCAATCCGCTTTGCCAAAGCTGAACATCAATGAGACGGGAAGACATATTGAGATTGAAGGTGAAGAGTTCACCGTTACATTTGACAAAATCAAGGGACAGATCGCTGATTGGACTTATCAGGGAGTTTCACTGTTGGAGAGCGGACCGGAATTTAATGGCTGGCGGGCACCGACAGACAATGATATGTACCAAAAAGTGAATTGGCGCAATACAGGTCTTGATCGGCTGATCAAACGTGTGGAAAGGGTTACGTTTACTAAGCTTAATCCACAGACGGTAAGAATCGAAGCAACTGCTGTGTATGCGCCGAAAAGTCAAGCACCTTGCTACCACAATCATTTTATATATACGATCTACAGCTCTGGGGATATCGAACTGACTACACAATTTAACCCCCGCGAAGATCTTCCGCATTTACCGCGTATGGGATTAGAGATGAACCTGCCCGGACAATTCGATCGGATCGAATGGTATGGCAGAGGTCCCCATGAAAGCTATCGTGATATGAAAGAGAGTGCTAGAATTGGCGTTTACAGCGGTAAAATTCAAGATCAGTATGTGCCTTATATCAATCCTCAGGAGAATGGAAACAAGAGTGATGTCCGATGGGCAGCGATAACGGATATTGGTGGCATGGGACTGTTAATCACAGGAGCGCCTTCATTAAATGTGAGTGCGCATCATTATACACAGCAGGATTTGACTAACGCCATGCATACATATGACCTCAAACGCAGGAATGCAACGATACTCCATTTGGATTATGCCCATGGAGGCCTTGGCAGCAATAGCTGCGGCTGTGATACGATGTTAAAGTATCAGCTTCTGCCGATTAAAGCGGAATTTACGGTGCGAATGAGAGCTTTTTCAAGAGATGAATGGAGTCCCATGCAGTTAAGCAAAATTAGTGCAAAATCCTGATCGTTTAAGGAAGGTTGTACTTAGAGTCCTCCACCCATAGCAGGCACTCAGATCTGGTGGTTCTTACGGTACGTTGAAGGACTCATTTTCATATGCTTGCTTAATAGGCGGCTTAGATAAAAACCGTTCTCATAGCCGCACTCTGACGCTATCTGGTCCAAAGTTCAATGGGTTTCGGCTAATAAAGCACATGCTTTATAAAGTCGGATGGCGGTCAAGTACTGGAGCGGGTTCACGCGATAAGCGGCTTGAAATTTACGGGTGAATTGTACGGAAGACAACTGCAGCCTCATTGCAATTTCTTTCATGCTCACCTGTCCATAGGCTTGTTCTTGCAGCATGGAGGCTGCCCTTTGCATGAGTGGATCCGGCTGAGGCATTGACATATTTACGTCTTCAAGCTGTTGTTCTTGCAGGATCATAAACCAAATATCCATGAATAGATGTTGCTTGATTGGTGTCAGTAGGATCGGATCAAACCGATCCTTTTGTCGTAATTGGGTATAGTTATCTTTTAGTCTCTCTGTAAGGGGTAATTTGATTTTGCCCCAAGGTAACTCTGCCGGATTTGTATTATCACCCTTATGATCAGAATAAAATGTAAAAAAATGAAAGGATAGCGGTGATATCGTTTCGCGCTCAAATGGCATATGCGGTGGACACAAAACCAGATCTCCGAACTGTGCGACATCCTCTTGCTCACCGATCCGATAGCGGAATGAACCCTGCTCCACTGCGAATAAGACCCACACCTCATAGGTGTCCTGATTTAACATGTATTTTTCTTTCTGGTCCCAATTCATGAAATTATAGATATGAATAGAATATGGAGCGTGATGTGAATGAGAGAGGAAACCGTAAGAACGGATATTTCCGTCATCGGAGGAGGTTTGGCAGGAGTTTGCGCTGCAGTTGCTGCCGCCCGCTTGGGTCAAACGGTAGCTCTGGTACAGAATCGGCCTGTGCTTGGCGGCAATGCTAGCAGTGAGATTCGTGTCTGGGTATGTGGAGCTACAGGACATGGTGTCAACCGTTATGCCAGAGAGACAGGAATTATGGGAGAAATGTTCGTTGAGAATCAGTACCGCAATCCAGACGGTAATCCCTATTTGTGGGATTTGGTCGTATTGGAAACCGTGAAGGCGGAAAGCAATATTCAATTGTTCCTGAATACGGATGTACACGAAGTGGAAGCGTCTGGTTCGGATGAGGACAGACGAATACAATCGGTTACAGGCTGGATGATGGGCTCGGAACGTCGCATATGCTTCGAAAGTGATATGTTTCTGGATTGTACCGGAGATGGATTGGTTGGCTTTCTTGCAGGCGCGAAATATCGAATCGGTAGAGAAGCGAGGCATGAATATAATGAAGAGTGGGCGCCGGAGATTGCTGACGATATTACGTTAGGCAGCACTATTCTTTTTTATACAAAAGATGCGGGGCACCCTGTAAAGTATGTTCCACCTAGCTTTGCCAAGGATATTACAACAACTACGATTCCGATAAGAAGGGTCATTCGAAGCGGTGATTCTGGCTGTCATTACTGGTGGATTGAATGGGGTGGCGAGCTCGATACCGTGCATGAGAATGAACAAATTCGCGACGAGCTGTGGGCTGTGATTTATGGAATTTGGAATTATATTAAAAACTCCGGAAAATTCGATGCTGATCATATGACGTTAGAGTGGGTCGGCAGCTTACCTGGTAAACGGGAGTATCGTCGATTCCTAGGTGACTATGTGTTAAATCAGAATGATGTTGTGGCGCAGGAGCTCTTCGAGGATCGGATAGCCTTTGGAGGTTGGTCGATCGATTTGCATCCCCCGCAGGGTATGTATGCCGAAGAAAGTGGATCGAAGCATCTCCATCTAGATGGCAGCTACCACATCCCATTCCGTTCCCTCTACTCGAGCAATGTGAATAACCTGATGTTTGCAGGCAGAGACATTAGCGCTACGCACGTCGCTTTCGGAACTACGCGGGTTATGGCCACTTGCGCTGTCATGGGAGAGGCTGCGGGCACGGGTGCGGCGTTATGTGTACGAGAAGGTGTAAAGCCGAGAGAGCTTCACCAACTACACTTGCATACCTTGCAGCAAACCTTGTTGCAACAGGATGGCTCTGTCATTGGGCTAAGAAATCAGGATTCGAGGGATTTATCTATAATGGCAAGCCTCCAAACCTCCAGTACTCTGAAACGTATTCAAGTGGAGAGGGCAGATCAAGCTTATGGATTGAACAATCCTATAGGTATTCTCATCCCTGTGGATCCGCGTTTAGATGGAATGGAATTGCTTTTGGATGCCGTTGAGGATACGCAATTAACCGTGGAATTATGGAGCACGGGGAAGAAAGAAAACTATATACCTAGCCATCTGATTACAGAATGGAGCATTCAAGTAGCGGCCGGAAGCAAGCAATGGGTGCATGTTCCTATCGAATGGCAGCCTGATGAGCCTTCGAATGCCTTCATCATCGTTCGAAGGAATTCTCATATTCGCCTCTATTTGTCGGAGGAGCCTTTATTCGGTGTGCTGGGTTTTGAAAATAAGTTATTCGATACAGAAGACGTTGAGAATTATAAAGACGTACAGAAAGTCGTGGCATGGAGCATGTTTAACTTTAATCGTAAAATATTCTGCATGAGGGTGTTTCCAGAGACGGCCGCTTATGGATGCGAAAAAATAACGGATGGCTATTCAAGGCCATATGGAGGACCGCATGTATGGATTTCTGAACGAATGACTGCAGGGCAAGAGGAATGGATTCATCTGGCCTGGAATCAACAATCTGTTGATATAACCGAAATTCAGATTACATTTAATGATGATGTGAATGAAGACCTTATCAATTTGCATCACCACATCACACCATTCGATGTCATTCCCGAGTTGGTGAAGGACTACCGTGTAGAAGCATGGATCGATGGGCAATGGGCAGTATTGTTAACGGAAACCAATAATCGCAAACGCAAACGGGTTCACCGTTTGCATGGAACGATTCAAACGAATGAGATGCGTATCGTTATACAATCAACGAACGGCTGCCCTACTGCGCAAATTGTAGAAGTGAGGGTGTATTAAAGTTGTTCATAGCATACGAAGGCTACTGAATTTGAGCGTATTGATGGGGTACGAGAGGTTCTTTCGTCCGAGAAACGTGGGGAACAGCAGGCGGAGGAAGTGGAGCTTGTTCGTAATGAAAAAGCTCGAAATGAAGGTGACAAGCAAGGAAAAGACCAGGGAGTCCTTAGAATAGTTGTTTGGAGCATCACAACGGAAAAGGATTCATTAATAAGGCTGTATTGGGTAAAATCTCCCATGCAGCCTTTTCATTTTACTTTGGTTAGACAAGGCTGGTTCAGTTTCAAGTGATTTCCACTCATCCCCCATTTTTATGGCATCCTCAGCCTCAGAGAGTTTTGACAAATGCTTGATTACCGCGTGCTGTTTCCCATAATCCTGAATGTCCATCAGAACGTAGCGACCTCTGCCGTTTTTGGTCAGAAAGACGGGTGATCCATCTTGACAAGAGTGAAGAACATCATTGTAATTTCTTAAATCGGATACTGCCTTTATAATTGGCATAGGTACACCTCCATATAGAACGAATGCATGTGAAAAGTGGATATGACGAGTAGTCGTTGTACTGTCTCATACCGACGAACTTCCTAGGCTTGCCCGGTTTTGCCGGCTTGCGATGCAGGGGGACTGTGGCAAGACGCCTCATTTGGGCAATATTCACGGGTTCTACCCAATGAGCTGCTGTCTGAATCCCGATCATCCTGATGGATTCCCTTTGGTGTAATCCTGTCTTATGCGCAAGGGGTAGCCCTTCACGATCAATTGCACATTTTCCTATCTGTAACTAGCGGAAATTTCACCGTTGTCTTCATCATGGGTGGGTTTCGCAGAAGTGGACATCAGACTGGCCTTGCTCAAGATTTCCCTGAACGGCAATGAAAAAAATCCAGGTTCCTCTAGCCCGTTCACGTACCCTATCGCCGCGGAAACGGCAACGTTGCTGATCACGACAGATCGGGAGAATAACTGGATGTAACGATCGATTTCCACCTCGTCCGCCAGGGTGATCATGACAAATTCATCGCCGGCATATCTGCACAGAAAATCCCGTTCTTCGATAACCAAGGATGCCATCCTGCTGGAAAACTCACAAATCACATCATCGCCGAACGGATGACCGTAACGCTTGTTGATTTCGCCAAAACCGTTCAGGTCTATGAAGAAAAGATGAAACGGTTGTTCCTTTCTCAGGAATGCCTCACCGATGGATTGGATATAAGGCGCACGATACAATCCCGTCAGCGGATCCATAAATTCAGACAATTTCATCCTGATGGCTTCCCGGGTTACCAACCCGGCAAGTTTGTCCTCTTCCATGATCAAAAGCCGTTCAACTCGGTATTGATCCATGACTTTCAGAGCGTCCCATATAAAGATTTCGGCGGAAATCCCGACAGGATTCGGCGTCATGGCATCCGCTACAATCCGGTTTGGATGCGATGAGCGCACATCGCGGGAAGTGATGATGCCTTCGACAATGCCGTGATCCATCACGATTAACGACCCCACTTCCCATTCGTTCATGAGTTCCGATGCATGAGAAACGCTTTTGTCCGACGACACCGTATAAACAGAGCACGTCATGATTTCGGATACTTTCATCCCAGTTCTACCTCCCGTTGTACGGAAACCGCAATTTTCAGTTCCGAGCGCAGCACCATAGTATCGAGGATCAAGCGTTCCGCTTCCTCCATGACAATGTTCATGAGGGTGGTCTGGTCCAGCATTTGCAAAAGAGAATTTCGGATCAGAACGGCTTCTATTCTGGGATGATCAATCTTAAGCAGTGTAAACTGTCCCGGGGAGAGCGCCTCTGACATTCTCCTGACGGCTTCCGGACCGATCGGCGCTTTTTTTCCGATAATCAACAAGTCCTGCATGGGCGGAACTTCAAATTCGGAAATTTTGAGTGAGAGTGTCGCTTTTCGTGAATACATGTTTTTTTGCTCCATCTTACTATACTCCTTCAGCTTCATATTCAACTTTTATACATTGAGTCGATCCGGTTTTCCTAAATAATACCCCTGCCCGATTGGCACACCGAGACATGAGGCACAGATGAAATCCTCTTCCCGTTCAATACCTTCCAAAACGAGGATGCTTTCCGCATAGCCGCAGTAGTCGACAAAGAGTCGGATCACCTTTTGTTTCTTCTTGCAAAGGGATAGTTCTTTGGAAAAATATCGGTCTATCTTAATGAAGTCCGGCGATATCTCGACGATTTTCCGAAACGTAGTCGTTCCTTCCCCCACGTCATCCAAAGCAATCAAGAACCCTTTGTCACGGAGATTCTTAATTCCTTGATTGAATACAGGGTTGTTCCAGATCGGCTCTTCGGTGATGGATTCGTTAATTTCAAGCACGATGCGATGCACAAAAGAGCGGAACCGCCTCCTGACATCATTCACAAACAATGGGAAAGCATCGGCAATGATGGTTGACGGGAAAATATTGACGAACAACAACTCATCTTCTTCTTGGGTGACCGGAGAGAAAAAGAAGCTGGAAAGCGCATGATCAATGGACCATGTATCCAATTGATACAACCGGTTCTGTTCAACAGCTCCTTGAAAAAGCGCATCAGGGTCGATGCCGGTCGTACTGCGAATCAACGCTTCATAACCAAACTTGCCTTGTTCGGGAAGTCGACGTAGCGGCTGAAATACGTGGTATAATTGATTGTTTTCAATAAGGTTTGTATGGTTCTCCATCGACTCATCCTTTCTTTCAAATGAAAGAGCTACTCCGAAATAAAGGAGTAGCCCCCCAGCATCCATTTCGGTGACCCAACTGCCATAGTCGTAATCCTTAGGCATGAAGTTTTGCGCCCAATCTTGCGACAGGTTGCCTTTTTCGAGTTATGCGTCCGATGATCTATTTTTGAAAAAAAGATGAACGGGCGTCTTCTCGTTAATTCCGATGTACTGCGTCAATATACCTACAGACATATTCGCCAAAATTCACCAATTCCCTTCACTGGCCGATATAATTTTTTAGTGAAATGCCATTCATATAAACGTTGTCTGCGTTTAAAGAATTTTTCTACATTGTTTTATCGAAGCTAAATTAACTTCAAAAATCAACTATAATTTTGGGGGAATTCGTTTTGTGCCAATCGTTGACATATCCCCCCAGGGGGATAAGATGAGTACCAAGGAGGTAGTTCTCATGCGTCAATCGCTTGGCGCGTATTGAAGGACACGTTCGGGCTATTAAGGAAATGGCCCGGGAAGGACATGATTGCCCTCACATTCTGCTGCAAATTACCGCAGCCCGGAAAGCGCTTGACAGCACGGCAAAGATCGTCATGAAAGACCATCTTGAGACTAAAACGATTGAAGATCTAAACAAGGCGCTGGATCACTATTTTCGGTAGAGCGAGTGATGGAAATGTCTAGGATAGGTTAGCCAACTCAAATACAACCAGAAGAGAAAAGGTCCGTGTGATTTTAGCACTGGCTGTTCCAGCAATGATCGAAAATATGCTTCAAACCATTGTAGGTTTCGTGGATACGCAGCCAGTTCAAGAGACATAATCAGTCAAATACAAAAAATATGGGGCGACTCCCCGATTTCAACGATTTTTTGATCAGCAAAATAATGCTTGATCGCTTTATGGGCATACAGATCCAATTTTTTCTTGGCCGATTCGAGTTGGTGCAGGATTTGCTCGCCGGCGCTGACAATTCAAAACATTGCGTCGAGTTTTAAGGGTTTACTTTGAACAAGGAAATGCTCCAAGGTTCTGTGAACAAGTGCAAAGAGGCATAATCAAACAGGAAGGTTGCCGCGGCAACCTTCCTGTTTGGATTACTTCAAGGCGCTGCCTCCAAAAACAAACCGATACTCCCAATGCTTCCCTTCTATACTGTCTATCCGGACACCGCCGGATTTCTCCAAATACGTATGCATAATCTTGCCATTACCCAAATAAATGCCGTTATGTGTTATTCGTTGCGCTGCTTTGTTGATTCCGGCGTAACTGGAGCTTTTACTACCTTTATATGACATAAAGAACATAATGTCTCCCGGTTTTAATTGCCGCCAGTCGGTTTTCGTTTTGCCGATTTTTTTCACATATTCTGCTTGAGTTCTAGAATTCCCTGGGAGAATAATTCCTGCACCTTCTTTAAATGCCTGCCTAACGAAATCGGAACAGTCGAATGTCTCGGTATTGGAACGGTTAGATCCGAACTTGTAAGGCGTCCGTAAATACTTCTTTCCCTTTTCAATGATGTTCTTTGCCCTTTCTGAGGTATTTTGGACATACGTGCCGGAAGAAGATTCACCTACTTTTATATATTGGTTTTGAGTTGTCACATATCCGGTAACGCCAGCATCATCCCTCACTTTGTACCAATAGCTGTTGATACGATCCGTTAATTCCACCTGTTCGCCTGCTTTTAAGAAATCGATACGGTTGCCGCTCAAAGAGGGCTTGTCCCGAAAGCTTACACTTTTCATGATGACGGCGTCCCGGCCGCTTGCAGCCATAGCGCTGTCATGTCCAAACGAAATCGTTCCGGCGATGAGAGCAGGAGCCAATAATGCGATTGCTATTTTCTTCTTGATCATCGAAATTCCTCCTGTGATGGTTATAAATTTCCCGAAGCGGTAACTATTGCTTGCGGGTTTATGTAAGAGTAGCACAGGGATGGACGAGACTTAGATGCACTTTTTTCCATTTGCTTTATCGTTTCTTTAAAAAGATGAGCTAAGATGAACTTCGTTCGGGAATATGAAGACCCAAGAATGGAGGAGGTGATTGTATTGAGCACCGTGCAGCTAGGCCCTTCGTCATCAATGGACAAATGCTGCTTACCTTGTGTTTTGGAGCGTTCCAAGGGGCCATCAATTACGACATGATGAAACAAGCGGTTTCAAAAATCAAGTAAATGAATGGAGGCGTTCAAATGAACCAAATCGTAAGAAAAGTCATGCTTTTTACCCTATCAGCCTGTGTGTTAGGCAGATCGATGAATAGTGTGCTCGGAGAAGTTCGAAGTTTGCATTATTGGATGGAGGAAGCGAATGTAACGGATAATTGTTTGAAAAAGTTTTGCAATTGAATAAAACAGGTCCTTTGCTGCGAGCATTGTCCGATGTCCGGACGATGGCTGACGAAATACGAATGGAATCCCATCATATAGCCGATGCGATGAAACAAGCGTCGATAAAGGGGGGACAAGCGGCTGCAGGGGGAGAGCAAATTCGTGATGCGCTACGTTCTTTTCAAGAGGTGAAGATGCTGTATGGTTCGATTTTGACGGATTTTGACGTTTTCCGGAATCCTCTCGACGAGACAATTTTTTGCAGGAGATCGCGGATCAAACACAACTATTGACTCAGCGAGATGGTTGGGGAAATACAGACGGTGAATGAACAAACGAGAGCCATTGCCGCCGTCACGGAGGAGCAAGCACACGATTCTGAACAAATTGCCCGCCATATTGGCGTGGCTGTCGAAAAGATGGGTGAGACCAGTTTAGCGTGGCATACCATAGATCAAGACATTCAAGAATTATCGGTTACTATTCAAGATCATCTTAATCGAAGCAGCAGTTGCGATCTAAAATGACGATTTTTATACGTTTGATGGCGATGCAAAACGGTTGACAAAAGGCAAAGCATAGCCTATTATAATACCCATAGGGGTATAAGTGTGACATTTATCACAGAATGGAGATGAAAATATCTCAACGGTAAAAGTAACCGACGCGTCTCTTGAACAAGTTCTTAATGGAAATCCATTGGTATTGGTCGATTTCTGGGCACCTTGGTGTGGTCCCTGTCGGATGATTGCTCCGACACTGGACCAATTAGCAGGTGAATTGGGTAGTCAAGTTCTCATTGCCAAGCTGAACGTTGATGAGAATTCGCTTGGAGCAATGAAGCATCAAATTCAAGGAATACCGACTTTGAAGCTGTTCCACCACGGAAAAGTTGTAGAAACGTTTGTTGGTGTTCAACCGCTTAGCAATCTCAAAACAGCTATTATGCGATATGTAAATTAATTTACAAGAAAATAAACCTCCTGGTATGTAAAAATGACTGTTTTCAGCATACTAACAAGGAAAGGAGTAACTTATGGAGTTAGATTACGTTTTGATCATCACCCTGTTTGCTATTGGGTTTCTCGGTTCCTTTATTTCGGGAATGGTTGGGATCGGAGGATCTATCATCAAATATCCGATGTTGCTATATATTCCACCGGCTTTAGGCTTTGTCGCGTTTTCAGCACACGAAGTTTCTGCAATTAGTGCCGTGCAAGTCTTTTTCGCTACATTGGCCGGAATGTTCGCTTATCGTAAAGGCGGTTTGATTAACAAAAAACTAGTCCTTTACATGGGGATTCCCATTGTTGTGGGGAGCTTTATTGGTGGCTATGGGTCACAATTTCTTCCTGATTCAGCAATCAATTTAACCTACGCCGTTCTTGCATTAATTGCGGCCATCATGATGTTCTTCCCGAAAAAAGGGATAGATGATGGGAATTACTCGAATATTCGATTCAATATTGGTATTGCTTCAACCTCAGCTGCAATAGTAGGAATTCTCTCAGGAATTGTTGGAGCTGCTGGTGCCTTTATCACACTCCCCATTATGCTGGTTATATTGAAGATTCCAACACGTGTAGCCATTGCTTCATCTTTGGCAATTACATTCATCTCATCCATCGGATCATCAGTAGGTAAAGTAATGGGCGGGCATATGCTTCTTATTCCGTCTATCCTAATGGTAATTGCAAGTATCATTGCCTCCCCGATAGGAGCTAAAGTTGGGCAAAAAATGAACGTAAAAGCACTACAATTCATACTTGCCGGGTTGATTACAGCAACAGTAATTAAAATTTGGTTTGATATTCTGACATGAACAGGAGTGATTTAAAGTGGCAAGTAAATATTCAAAAGAGATGATGCCTGAAGACGTACAACGAAGATTAGAACACGAAGAAAAATTGAACATTCTGGATGTTCGAGAAAGTAATGAGTGGGAATCCGGCCATATCCGCAGTGCAAAGCATATCCCATTGGGGTTTATCGGTGAGAGGCATAATGAACTGGATCCTCAGAGAGAAATTATCGTTGTATGCCGCAGCGGCAATCGAAGCGGCTTGGCCTGCGAACATCTGGAATCATTAGGTTATAAGGTCGTTAATATGGCTGGCGGCATGTTGGAATGGACCGGAGACATCGAATTCGGAAAATAGCCATTTTTATTAATATAATGAAAATTATGATTGTTGCAGATAAAAACGAAAATGGAGGTTATGGGAATGTCTACACCATCAGCGATTCAAGCAGATCTGATTCTGGATTGCAAAGGACTTGCTTGTCCGATGCCCATAGTAAAAACGAAAAAGGCCATGGATCAATTGCAATCCGGTCAGGTTATCGAGGTTCAAGCTACAGACAGAGGTTCATTGGCAGACATTAAAGGCTGGGCTAAAAATACAGGTCATCAGTACGTAGAGACGATTTGCGAAGGAGAAGTGTTGAAGCATTATCTTCGCAAATCAAATCCGAACGAAATTAAAGAAGAAGTGAAGTTCCCTCATACATTGACGAATGAGGAGCTGCAGAAAAAGCTGGAAGCCAATGAGAAGCTGATAGTTTTGGATGTGCGTGAACCAGCGGAATATGCTTTTCATCGTATACCGGGAGCTATCTCCATTCCTTTGGGTGATTTGGAAAACCGTATAAATGAGTTAAATCCTGATCAAGAAATTCAAGTCGTATGTCGTACCGGGATTCGAAGTGATATCGCATGTCAATTGCTCACGGAAAAAGGCTTTAAACATTTGAAAAACGTTGTACCTGGTATGTCCGAATGGATCGGTTTGACTGAGAAAAATCAATAAATAAAAATAAAATGTATCGGAGGTAAGGAGGATTTATATGATGACAACTGGGTCTGATATGCATAAGATGACTGCTAAAGAACTGATACGTATGGTGTTGAATAAGGAACAACTATTTATTCTCGATGTTCGCAATGAAAGTGATTTTAATGATTGGAAAATTGAAGGGGAACGTATTGAGATCATCAATATCCCATATTTCGAATTGTTGGACGGAGTGGACCCTGCACTTGACAAAATTCCGGACGATAATAAAGTGCTGGTTGTTTGTGCAAAAGAAGGGTCATCGCAATTTATTGCTGAACAGATTGTGGGAGCAGGACGAAGCCATGTTTATTATCTTGAAGGCGGTATGAAGTCGTGGAGCGAACATTTGGAGCCCATCAAAATTGGTGATTTGAAGGACGGTGGTTCTATTTACCAATTTGTACGAATAGGTAAGGGATGTCTTTCCTATTTGGTGGCTTCTAATGGAGAAGCTGCCATCGTAGACACGCCCAGAATGACCAAGGTGTTCGAAAGCTTTACAGAAGAAAACCAGCTACAGATCAAACATACGATTGATACACATCTTCATGCTGACCATATATCTGGAGGAAGAGCGTTGGCAGAAAAAGTTGGAGCAACTTACTGGCTGCCTCCGAAGGATGCTGAGGAAGTCGTGTTCAATTATACAAAGTTTGAAGAAGGTCAAGTTATAACCGTAGGGAATACACAAATCAACATACAACCTATATACTCGCCGGGTCATACGATTGGCAGCACTTCTATGATTATAGATGATCAATACTTGTTGACCGGTGATATCCTATTCATCGAATCCATCGGTCGTCCCGACTTGGCAGGTAAAGCGGAGGATTGGGTCGAAGATCTTCGTCATACATTGTATAACCGATATAAAGAGTTGTCGAATGATTTAATTGTGCTTCCCGCTCACTTCGGTAAGGTTACCGAGCTCGGTGAAGGCGGAAAAGTAAGTGCCCGTTTGGGAGATTTGTATGAGAAGAACCCAGGATTAAGCATCCACGATGAAGAGCAGTTTAGACGTACGGTAACGAAAAATTTACCACCGCAGCCGAACGCCTACCAAGAAATACGTCAAACCAATATGGGCAGGATCGAGCCGACTGACGAAGAACAACGTGAAATGGAAATAGGTCCAAACCGCTGCGCGGTTCACGATAAATAAGGAGGAACTTTTCAAATGAAACCAGATGTTATTGTTGATACCAAAGGAATGGAAATAAGGGAGAGAAGAAATTTGGAAACCAAGGAAAATACAACGATCGTGTTGTTCAGTGGGGATTTGGATAAAGCAATTGCAGCTTTTATTATTGCTAACGGGGCTGCAGCTTTTGACCATGAGGTGACGATTTTCTTTACCTTTTGGGGTTTGAATACACTTCGTAAAGATGAACTTGTGAAAACCAAAAAAGGTATTCTTGAAAAAGCCTTTGGATGGATGATGCCTCGGGGAGCCAATAAATTAGGATTGTCTAGGATGAATTTTGCCGGGATGGGTCCTCAAATGATCAAGCATGTCATGAAAAAACATAATGCACTTTCCCTGCCGCAACTTATTGAATTGGCGCAAGAACAGGGCGTGAAATTGGTCGCTTGCACGATGACGATGGATCTTCTTGGTTTGAAGCAAGAGGAGTTAATCGATGGTTTGGAGTATGCTGGAGTTGCGGCATATTTGGGAGATGCCTCTAACGCGAAAGTGAACCTGTTTATTTAATGGCAAATGCTGAAAATTCTCGATGTCCGGAATACGTGAGGTGGTGTATTGCCCTTTAAGTATGATTCAGACATAATATACCCATACGTGTATCGAATGGAGGAAATGAGAATGATGGAATATGATGATAACGTGGTTCGGCGTTTAAAACGAATGGAAGGACAAGTTCGAGGTGTTCTGAAAATGATGGAAGAAGGCAAGCACTGCAAGGATGTCGTTGCACAGCTCTCAGCTGTACGAAGTGCCGCCGACAAAGCGATGGCCTATATTGTAGCCGTTAATTTAGAACAGTGTATTCTAGAAGAAAAAGAAAAAGGAAATGATACCGGAAAACTGGTTCAGGAAGCCGTTAATTTGCTAGTAAAAAGCCGATAGCTTCTAATAGAAAAAGGAGGATGAAACGAATGTTTCACTACACGGTGGAAACGAAAAAATCGCCTGAACAGACAATCGCCGACCTGCTGGAAAATTTGAAAGATGAAAAGTTCGGGGTTTTGTGGCATCTTGACATGAAGGAGAAATTGAATGAGAAGGGCGTCGATTTCGATCAGACATACCACATTCTTGAAGTGTGTAATCCCGTTGAGGCAAAGAGAGTGTTGTTAGAGAATTCGTTGGTTGGGTACTTTTTACCATGTAAAATTGCGGTTTATGATGATGGGGGAACGACCAAAATTGGACTTCCCAGACCTACGGCACTTATAGGTTTCATCGATAACGAAGCACTGATGGGAATTGCGGAGGATATTGAAAAACGACTGATTGTCGCCATCGACAAAAGCCGTTAAGGTGATTGACGCATGGACTATATTCAAACCCCTTATCTATAACGGATGAGGGGTTTATTCTAAGATAAAAAAGTCCGCTTTATGAACTGAAATCATGAAGATGGTAGATTAAGTTGGGGTAATAGGAGGTGCTTTGTAATGGGGCTAAAAGGAAAGACGATCTTAATTGTCGAAGATGATACGAAAATTCGGCAGTTAATTAAAATTTATTTGGAAAAAGCAGGTTTCGAAGTGTGGGAGGCCAGAGATGGAATAGAAGGACAGCATATGTTTGATACCTATGATCCTTGTTTTGTTATCATGGATTTGATGCTTCCTGGACAAAGCGGAGAAGACTTGTGTCAATGGATCCGTGGCGAAGTGAAGAGTGATGTGCCAATCATTATGCTTACCGCGAAAGTGGATGAACATGAATGTATTAAAGGGCTTCAGCTTGGTGCGGATGATTATGTGACAAAACCATTTAGCCCTCAAGAATTAGTCGTTAGGGTGGAAACGGTATTAAGGCGTACTGCCCATCGTTGCAGTAAGATTAGTTATAAAGGATTAACGGTGAAACCGATACGTGGTGAAGCAAAATACAATGGTGGACTCATTTCTTTAACCCAACATGAATTTCGTTTGTTGCATTACTTAATGAAACATCCAAATCAAATTGTAACAAGAGAACAAATCCTCGAAGAATTGTATCCGAATGACGAGAAATTTGTCATTGAAAGAACGGTGGATGTACATGTCAGTAAACTTCGAGATAAACTGAAAAAGATTGAAGGAGGAACACCTGAGTTTATTGAAACGGTACGAGGAATGGGGTATCTATTTGTCGCGTTTTAAGAGGTTTTTCTTTTGGGAAAAGAGTATAATATGGAAAATCATGTTCATTAATGGAATGGTGATTGGGATTGTGATTTGGTTGGTAGGTGTTTCTGTGAAGGATTTTGCTTGCCTTCTGGTGGAACAATATGAATTTATTAACGAAGAAAAACAAGATTTTTTTAACAGTACGATGCATTTTTATTTGTTACGGGCCAGCTTGATCGCAATTATCGTAGCTGCATGTATCTATTACTTTTTGATTCGGAGAATTCTCGTTCCACTTCAAAACCTAATGAAATCAACCCAATTAATGACGGAAGGGGAATACCCGGATCCGATAAAAGTAAATTCTGATGACGAAACTGGTCAACTGAGCCGTCATTTTAATCAAATGATAGTAACTTTAAGGCAAACGGAAGAGAGTAGAAAACAGATGTTAAGTGATGTTTCACATGAATTGCGTACACCGCTTAGTAATCTTAACGGCTACTTGGAAGCGTTAAGCTCAGGTGTGATTCAAGGCGATTCGAAACTTTATCGTTCTTTACACGAAGAATCGATGCATTTAACCTACCTTGTTGATCACTTGCACCAACTTGCAGTTTGGGAAACAAAGAGACTGAACAAGCCTCGATTGCAACATATGGATATGGAGAAAGTTATGCAAACCAGTATTCAGAGCTTTGAGCTTGAACTTAAAAATAAAAGTATTCTTTGTGAAATCCATTTGGAAACAGCAACAGTTCAAGGGGATGAAATCGGATTGAGGCAGGTGATGACCAATTTGTTGAAGAACGCGATCCAATATGACCGTGGTGGGTTTATTCGGATTATAGGAGATACTATAAAAAACGAATACCGTGTTACAATTACTAATTTGGGACAACCGATACCAACGGAAAAAGCAAATCGTATCTTCGAACGGTTTTATCGAATCGATCCTTCCCGACATCGTGATACAGGGGGGTCAGGGTTGGGATTGGCCATTGCAAAGGAGATCGTGGAGCAGCATCACGGAGATATTGGTTTAATTTCAAATCTTAATGAGCATTCATTTTGGTTTACCATCCCAATAACAAGATAATATTTAAACTAAATCTAATTTTAAAAATTCTAAATGGATATTATACAGGGATGATCATCCACCATAACTTCGCTAGAAGCTGAGAAATATTCTGATAATACATCATGCGAATGGATCCCTAATAGCTTTTGTTTTGGCGCGTATGTTCTTATCAAGTTGTAGTATTTCCCCTTTTACTTCAATATGTTGAATGCGATGCCCTTTTGGATTATATGGCTTGTAGGCCATCCCGATATTGGAAGAACGGAGGACATATCCTCCTTTTTGTTGGATCGGATCGCTTGCAAAAACCTGTTCCAAATTTAGTTCTAACACCTTCGATATGGATGATCCTTCCATTCCTAATGTGAATAATTCTGGATT
>DFZX01000035.1:0-27487 GCA_002383695.1 Caryophanales bacterium UBA4045 | reverse complement strand
TCCTGATCAACTTCATTATTCCTCGGTAAATAAAGGTATCAATTGATGTTTAAAGTCTGTGATATGACCCCTTCCACAGTGAGGTCAAGTCTTCCCAAGAATGAACTGCTGGCTCCGGATTGAATGATGATGCATCCGTTCTCAAGGATAGGTTTCGTTATACGATCATGACTGTGGCCGCTTAATATGACGTCAATTCCGTTAATGAGAGAGGCTAATTTTACATCGAGAGGCAGTCCCATATGACACACCACAACCACAAGATCAATACGTTCTTCTTCCCGTAATTTCGTGATCATCGCTGGCATTTGATCGACACCCAATTGAAATGACAGTCCCTGAGAAAAAGAATGGGGCATTGTTTCCTTTACATAAGGGTAGGTCAGTCCCATCTACAAATAGGACATTCTTTTTTTGCCGCTTGATTGTTCTAACGTAACCAGCGACTCGTGCAAAACCTCCCACCGTTCTAAACATGGGTTTCGAATGATGCCAGAACATTTCGGGATGTGGCTCTATATAACCATGGGTATCATTTTGTTGGATGATTGTTATTTCGGCTGACACGACATCATCTCCATTCAATAGCACTACATATTCCATATTATTGATTAAAAATCTCATTCTGATTCACATTCAACTGCAAACGTATTTCATCTTTAAAGATACTTAACAATGAGGAGGTATGATGTTTTCAGGAGGGAGAGGGGTGACGATGCGGCAATCAGGTTATTACCACCTCATTTACGAAATTCTTTTAATAACACATTTTGATTTGAAACAGCGTGCGAGAAAGGGAGGTTGAAACTTTCAAGAACGCTAGGATGCGCTGGCATTTCTTGAGACGGAATGGTTTGAAATCCTTTGTATTACTGCAGATCTAGACCACTATAAGGTAAGGGATAGCTTTATTCGCACTTCAATTAATAAAAGCAGGAAATCAAGCTGATTTGTTTGTAATAAACTGGGGGTTGGATTTATGAATGTAATACAGTTGGGACCGATGTTGTTGAATTTCGAATTACTGATTTTAATATTGTCTGCATTTACAGGTTACATGACATTGAAATATCGTTCGAGTAAGGCGAATGTGGAGGAAAGTATCAGTGATAAGTTTATTACTGCACTCATCCTTAGTTTTTTTACGTGGAAATTTAGTTTGATTATTTTTGATCCGGTTTCTGTTATTCAATATCCATTGTCTCTTCTTTATTATAACGGTGGGGATAAGGGGATATGGTTGGCCATAGCGATTTCGATGATATTTCTATGGACACGGTTGCGGAAAGAAGATACTACCTTATGGATCAATCTGGACGTTTTAATTAACGGTTTAATAGCAGGTAGCAGTGTGTATCATCTCTTGCTCATCACGATGGATAGCACGAAGGTACTCTTTCATTCGCTATCTATTTCCCTCGGGGTTGGTCTCCTTATATTCATGTATACCAATAAGAAAGTAGTCGGAAATCCCATGGTTATGAACCAAGTTGCGATTTGGTTTAGCTTGGGAATGATCGGTATCTTCTTCGCTGAGAAGGAAAGAATTTATTTGTTATTTAGCTTTTCCAAAGAACAGATACTACTTTTTATAATTATCATTATTGCTTTATTTGTGGGAAACGCTTTAGAGAAGAAAAAAGCTGAGGACGTGATTTGATGAATAACCCAACGATATTCGTTGCTCTTATAGCTGGGGTTCTTTCTTTTCTTTCCCCATGTGTATTTCCATTAATTCCAGCCTATGTCTCACATTTGACAGGATCATTCGTACAAGGCAACAAAATTAATGTTGAGAAGAAATTACTGATGATCCGATCCATTAGCTTTATCTTAGGATTCAGTGTGGTGTTCGTGGCGATGGGCGCATCAGCCAGTTTCATCGGTCAATTCTTTGCTGGTAATAGAGAGTTGGTTGAAAAACTAAGTGGTCTCCTCATCATTATATTTGGTCTGCAGATGGCAGGAGTGCTAACTTTGCGCTTTCTTATGTTTGAAAAGAAGTTGTTCAACACGGAAACATCAAAAAAAGGAAATGTGAGTTCTTTTTTATTGGGACTTGCCTTTGGCTCCGGATGGACTCCCTGTGTGGGCTTGGCTTTATCCTCCATCTTACTGCTCGCTGGAACGTCAGAGACCTTGTATAGTGGTATGCTCTTGTTGTTTATTTATTCCGTAGGTTTAGGTATTCCTTTTCTAGCTATATCCGTGATGCTCACTTATTCATTGGGTATTTTGAAGAAAATAAATCGATGGTTACCATTGCTCTCTATGATTAATGGCTGGATTCTAGTAGCAATGGGATTGTTACTTTTCATAGGGCAATTGCAAAAAATAAGCGCCTGGCTGGCGCAATTCACGTCATTTTCTTATTAAAAAAGGGGTGCAGTATGAGGAAAAATAGCATAGCAATCATAGCCGTATTGATTTTAGCAGTTTGGGGAATTTACGATTACACAAAGGATAGAACAGCAACCAATAACCAGCAGCAAACCACGGAGGAGGCGGAGGTAGGAATAAAAAAAGGAAATATAGCACCTGATTTTGAACTGTTGAATTTAAATGGGAATCCTGTGAAGCTTTCTGATTTCACAGGCAAAAAAGTGATCTTGAACTATTGGGCGACTTGGTGTCCTCCATGCAGAGCTGAAATGCCGCATATGGAGAAATTTTATAACGATAATGAGAAGGATGTAGTAGTGTTAGCTGTGAATTTAACAAATACTGAGCAAAATCGAGACAATGTTAGTGATTTTGTTGAAGATTTTGGACTGACTTTTCCAGTCATCATGGATGAAGAGGGTGATGTGTCCAGTACGTACCAAGTTATTGCTTACCCGACCTCTTATATGATTGATTCGCAAGGTATCATTCAGGAGGTTTTTCAGGGGGCGATTAATTATGACATTATGGAAAAAGCAATTTCCAAAATGGATTGAAAATTTCCGCTAATAGAATTTGAGACGATCTATGTTGACGATAAGCATTATATGTGGTGTATGCATGTATAATAATCTGTTATACTAGATTATTATACACATAAACGTGTCGGGGGGCATACATTCATGATAACCGATTCCCTAGGTCAATTTAACATGTATCGTTGGAATCTTCATATATTAAAAGCATATTGGATGACCGCAGCTATTTATGTATGCGTAGAAGCTACTTACTTGTTATTTGGGGGTTCAAATCTACCTGTCGATTCCACTCCCTATTATGAGGATTCAACGCCCTTATCTATTTTTCTCGTTCACTATGTTGTGATGCCAGGGTCATTGATGGTAGTTGCTCTTGTATGCGCAGAGTTATTCACCCGCTATGGTAAGATTGAACACGGATATATTAATGTTGTACTGGGAACGGTTGTGACTAGTATTATAATGAGCTTCAATCCCAATACGTTGATCATTGCTGCAGCATTATTTTATCCTGTCTTCATCTCGGCAACTTATTTGAATAAGAGGATCATCATATTCTCTGCTTCACTTAGTGTTTTCACGTTTTTTCTGCTTTTTGCACTTGTTCCCGATATTCGTTATCATACAGGGATCAATAATGCCGTAGGACTTTTTGGGATCGGAGTAGCCTCGGCACTTATAGCTTTAAGTAACATGAAACGGAATGTTGAAATCATGGACTCCCTTGTGGAATCCATGATCAAAGAACAGTGCTTGATAGTCAAACAAGAAAAAATGGAAGTTATTGCCAAGACAGACGCTTTAACGGGGCTTAATAATCATAAAACCTTTCAGGAGAATTTTGAAAAAAATATTAACATTTGCTTCTTCCCCATGCAGTTGGCGATTGTGGATATAGACAATTTTAAACGTATTAATGATACTTATGGTCATCAAAAAGGTGACCTTGTGCTACGACGAGTTTCTCAGATTATTAAAGATACTGTAGGCCCTGATGATCTGGCTAGCCGTTATGGCGGGGAAGAGTTTGCTATTATTATGAAGGGCAAGGAATTCAGCGAAGCGTATGAGTTGGTGGAAAATATTAGAATACAAATCAGCAACCTAAAACACCCTGAGTTGAATCAAAGTTCGGTGACTGTGAGCATTGGACTTCAACAATATGTTCCGGGACATACCAAAGATGCTTTCTTTGAAAAAACGGATTCATCTTTATATTTGGCCAAGAGATCAGGGAAAAATAGAACGGTCACACAGTAATTTGCTAAACTGGTATTAACACAGATTCTCCGCAATATATCGAATTAGTTATGGATAGATAAAGAGAAGGTTTTTTATTCCCTTCCCAAAAGCATACCAAGGCTGGCGAGTCATTGAAGAAAGCAATTAATCAGTTTTTGTGGAATGAAGAAAAAGTAGCCTACATTGTTTGTATTCATAAGCGATGGCCGCAGATCAGACATCTACTAGCATGCAATCACAGATAGTGGCGAATTTAACCGGAGTTGCGAATGGAGAACGTAAGCAGCAGATTGAGCGATATTTACTTGAGTCACCTACGAGTTTCGTACAAATTGGTTCACCCTTCATGTCATTCTTCTACTATGAAATGTTTGCGGCAGCAGGTAAAGCTCAGGTGATTGTCGATGACATTCGAAAAAACTATAGACACATGATTGAATACGGAGCAACTACTTGCTGGAAGATGTATCCGAATTTCACTGAAAACAGAGCCAATCCACATATGCTGACTCGCAGCCACTGCCATGCTTGGTCCGCTACTCCAGCTTACTTTCTAGGAGCTGAGGTTGGGAGTATAGAAAGCGGTTCCTGACACGAAGAAAGTGACCATTGCTCCGAATCCTTGTGGATTAACATGGGCCAAGGGTTCTGTTCCGTTTCCAAAGTAAGATAAAATAGATGCTTCTTGGCAAGCGGATGATGCTAACAAACGTATTACAATAAAGGATTAGCACCCGAAACTTATTGAAGTAACTGTGGTTATACCTGATGTTATCAAGGTGAAGTGATTGTGGCAGAAATTTAGTTTATAATCTGAAATGGCCCTAAGAGCAAATCCGCTAGGCCTATCTAAGGGCTTCAAGCTGCGTTATTCGTCCCTCTCCTTGTTTACTCAAACATTATCAATTCAAACAAACTGTCTGCAAATAAACTGTGAAGCTCACGTGTTGGATGGTTGATATAGTTAGACAGCAATATGGTGATATCGATTCCTGCATCATGTAGTTGCTTCCACTGGTGATACACATCACACACCAACACACCTTCCTCGCTACATACTTTGCGAGCTAGATCCATATAAGCATCCATCACTCCATGATTTTGCTGATCTGCGCAGTCCGCTGCCGCAATCTTGTGTACATGGAACGGGATCATTGGGCTCACATAGGTATTCTTCATATTCGGAGTTAAGAACACAGTCTCAACATCTGCCGCCTTCAGCTTTCTAAAAATGTCCCTTAAGCCGCATTCATAATCAACCAGCCCCGCCTCACGTTGTCCAGAGTCGTTAAGACCAAAGCAGACTACCGTTAGGTCAGGTTGGTATCTTAGCACATCTCGTTCTATTCGCGCTAATCCGCCTTGAGCAGTATCTCCACTGACTCCCGCATTAAGAATAGTAATTGGCGTGAATGGGAATACCGTTTTTATGTTAGCTCGGATGGCATAAATTATTCTGAAGTTGTGCATCAAGGAATATGGAATGCTAACCATGCTGAGAAGTCTGTTGAGTTCACACCTATCAACGCCCAATATATGAAATTAGAGGTTACAGAAGGTGTGAATGGGATGTATTCCATCGCCGAATTGAACGTGGGGATTATAAATAGAATTATCATTACCCCCATTACAACACCGCCTGTCACAACAGCTGTTATTTCACAGCCACAACCTGATGGCCAGAATGGCTGGTATGTTAATCCGGTATCTATAAGTGTAAGTGCAGTAAGTGAAGAGTCTGTCGTAGACAAGACGGAATATCGTGTGAACAATGGTTTGTGGGAAACGTATACGGGCTCTATACCTGCCTACGATAACGGGACTTATACGTTTGATTATCGCAGTGTAGATACGCTGGGTAATGTAGAACCATTCAAAACCATTATGTTCAAGATAGACCAAATAGTACCTGATTTAACCGTGCAATTGGATAAAATGGTCATATGGCCAGCGAATCACAAAATGGTGAGTATTCAGGCTATGTTGAATTCGAGTGATGCTTTATCAGGGATTGAATCGGTGATATTAACTTCTATAACGAGTAATGAACCAGATGGTCAGAATGATATTATTGCTAATATAGGATCTGCGGATACTACATTTAGTTTACGTGCAGAAAGACTAAAAAATGATCAGTTGTGTGCTTAAAGCTTGATTTTTGATTGGAGTCGAGTCGCTTCAATAAGGGTTCGGCTCCTAGTCATGCTGACATACAAAATGAAAACAATTGTTGAAATTAGGAGGGCACGGATATGTCAAAAAGTTTAAGACGATTTTGCAGGAGGATAAAGCATGAATACGAAGTTCGAAATCGAGAAGTTTGAATCGGAATGTGATTACTTGTTACGAGGATTACCGTAGCCGACTCGATTTAATCTTCGATGCGCCAACGATTGAGATGCTCGAGGAAATTTTGCCAAAGAAACACCAGCAACTGATGTGGGCGAAAACATTTGGCTGTGTTCAGGAAAGTTGTTGCTTAGCCAGCCATTTTCACAATTTGTGCTTCGCAATAAGCGGTCTCTTCCATGCTAGATAATGTGCGTTCTGTCGTTGTGGTTTAGAGCGTATTCGTTTCTTGCAGAATGCCCAACAGAATCTGCTTTTGTCGAGCATCTAATTCGTCTAAAGCATCAACGATTTGATTCAATGGAATATAAGCCAAGCTCATCATCTCCAAACGTTTATTCTAATGTATAATAGGACTAGGACTTACCCACTTGGAGTAAAAGTGTGGGAATTCAAGATTCCTGAAAAAAGTTTACAAAAAGGAATTATGTGAAGAAACAAGGTGTAGAAGAAGAATATGTAGAGTTGCATTATCAGGCTGAAGGTGAGCAATTGACTTTATTCTAAGCGAGCGAAGCGAGTAATGGAGGATCTTAGAGATACCCCGCAGCTTGCTGCAGGGAGTTAAGGAGGTAAACGGATGAGAGGCAAGTTCGGATCCATGTTTCTGCCCCTTCGCACAAAATTTATTATTCTGTTTTGTCTATTAATTACGATTCCTTTTTTGATTATTGGAGCAATCACTTACCAGAAATATTCAGCGGATGTAGAACGAAATACAACAGAGCTAACCTATCAAATAATGGATCAAATTAGAATTAATCTGGATCGTTATGTGAAAGAAATGGAACGGCTCACACTGGCGCCTCTTTATGATGACAATGTGATGCGAATATTGAAAAATCGTAGCAGCTCCGATCAAAACCGAATCTATCTGACCACGGATGAATCATTGAAAATGAATTTGTTTATATCTTCTCTTTCTTTTGATCGAGCTGAGATTGAAAGCATTCTTATATTCACCAATGATGGAAGTATATTCAGTGATTTAAATCAGAGTGTCAACAAATATTGGGAACAGGATTCATCCGAGTGGGCGGAACTGGTAAAAGTAAATGATGGGGGTCTTACGATTATTCCCCCGCATGATGCCACATATTATTCGAAAACTAAGCAAGAAATCGTCTCAATATCGCGAGTTATTAGAGAGCCTTATACAAACAATACATTGGGCATGGTTAAAGTTGATTTATCCTCACAGGGATTCGAAAAACTATTGTCATCTGTAAAGTTTAGCGGTAAAGGTAATCTATATATTTCGGATAGAAGTGGCCAACTATTATATTCTTCTACGGGAAATACCAGCCTCCGATCTTTTGAGGAGGATGTTTCGACGAATGATCCTTCATATCTAAAGTCCGTGGTAGTGTCCGATTACTCAGGTATAAAAGTGACTGGACTGATCCCGCTTGAGGACTTGCGGAAGGATGCGAAGGGTTTAGTCAGATTTACCTTAATGATTTCTTTGATCGCTTTACTATTCGCCTATATCATTGCGGTATTCTCCTCCAATCGATTGGTCAAACCCATTCGTCATTTACAATCCAAGATGAGGCAGGTGCAAAGAGGTTTTTTTAAAGAGCGGGCTGTGGTCACTACGCATGATGAAATCGGTCAATTAACAGAAGGCTTTAATACCATGATTGGCGAAATTGATCGTCTGGTGAAGGAAGTATATGAAACTAGACTAAGGGAACGAGATGCTGAGCTGTCCGCGCTTCAAAGTCAAATTAATCCTCATTTTCTATATAATACGCTGGAAATGATGAATATGATGGCTCTTCAGCATCAGCATTTGGAATTATCGAATATCACCACAAGCCTAGGAAAGCTACTTCGGTATACTGTAGATAAACAGGAAAAACCGGTCTACTTGCAGGATGAAATTCGTTTTGTAGAATCTTATTTGCAGATACAAGTGTTACGATTAGGAGAAAAGCTTCAGGCTGAAATTCATATAGATCCTTCGTATGATCATTGTCTGGTTCCTAAGTTGATCCTGCAGCCATTAATTGAGAATGTTATTGAGCATGCCATGGAATCATCCATCGTTCACATGCATTTGACAGCAAGTACGCAAGAGGACGATATGCTTCTATCTCTGCGGGACGATGGGAAAGGCATGACCAAGCAGAGAATGGAATGGATAGAGCGGCAGATGTATATGCACAAGAGCTATGAAAGTATGGATGCGGAAGAAAAAAGTTACTTTGGTGAGGTCAAAAAAGGCTTTGCGCTTCGCAATGTGCATCAGCGCATTCGATTGCTTTATGGCGAACCCTATGGGCTGTATCTAGACAAGACAGTGAAGCAAGGTGTATTATTCACAATCAGATTACCGATTCATTGGGGGAATTAACGATGTACAAGCTATTCCTGGTAGAGGATGAAGTGATCATCCGTAAAGGTCTCAAAAGGTTAATTGAAGAGGTAATCGGAGGATTCCAAATCATTGGGGAGGCCGATAACGGAAAGGAGGCTTTGGAGTCGTTAAAGGGACATATGCCGGATTTGCTGATCACGGATATTCGCATGAGTGAAATGAACGGGATTGAAATGATCAGACGTATTCGCGATCAGTATTCAGATATGGAGATTGTGATCATAAGCGGGTATGCTGATTTCGAGTATGCGAAACAGGCTATCAAGTTTGGGGTAAGAGATTATTTGTTAAAGCCTGTTGATCGAGTGGAATTAACTCAGGTTCTAAATGAATTCAGACGGGGGCGTGAGCTTCAATCGGATGGAGTAGACTCAAATGCTGAAGACGAAGAAAGCAGTCGGGGACGACAATTGATTCGCAAAGTAAAGGAGCTTGTTGCAGAACGTCTGGACCAGGAAATCTCCTTGCTGTATATGGCCGAGCAGGTTCATTTAAATCATCAGTATTTATCAGTGCTGTTTAAATCCGAAACAGGTCAGAATTTTTCAGACTATGTAACCATCTGCAGGATGAACAAGGCGAAGCAGCTTTTGAAGGAGACGAACTTAAAAATTTACGAGGTTGCTAAATTATCCGGCTATATTAGTTCAAAGCACTTTATGGCTGTGTTTAAACAGGTAGTTGGAGTGACGCCTTCCCATTATAGAGATCAGTTAGAGTAAACAACTCAATTATTCGTACCTTTTCTCTAATTTAGATGATTTCTCTTGCAAGGTTTTTTTTATATACTATTGTATGAAAGCGCTTATATATAAACGAGAGGGGAAATTACAATGAAAAAAGCGTCAATGGTTATTTTAGCGTTCATGTTAGTAATCAGTGTACTGATTGGTTGTTCATCAAACAAAAAGGCAGACGATAACAAAGGAACAACATCGGAGGTTGTCAAGCCAGTAGAGGAAACGAAAGCAGATGATAAGTCAAAGGAACAAGTGAAATTACAGTTTAGTATTTGGGGTAATGATACGCACAAAAAAATGTATGAGGATTTAGTTGTTGAATTTAAACAAACACATTCGAATATCGATGTGGAAATCATTACGATTCCTTTCGCTGATTATCAGCAAAAGCTCTCCATCATGATGGCATCCAAAACAGCGCCCGATGTGGGCTGGCTTGCCGAGCGGATGATTCCGCAATTCCTAGAGTTTGATCATCTAGTAGACATTTCTACAAACGTAGCGGCTGATAGCGCTTATAACTTTACTGATGTTTATCCTTCGACATTGGATATATTCAAGAAAGGGGATAAGCTGTACGGTATTCCGTTCTCTACACCACCAATGCTGGTCTACTACAACAAAACTTTATTCGTGGAAAAAGGCTTGAAAACTCCTTTGGAGTTATACGCTGAAGGTAACTGGACTTATGACGAATTCTTGAAAGCGGCTAAAGTAATTTCCAATCCGGGCAGTGGAGTTTATGGAGTTAAGCTTGTAAGGGATTGGAAAAATTGGTCCGATGCTTTATTACCGCTCTTCTGGTCACAAGGTGCAGATGTGTTCAATCCAGATGGCACTCAGTTTGTACTAAACTCTCCAGCAGGTCAACAATCGCTTCAGACCTACAGCGACATGATGTTCAAGGATCAAGTGCATCCGAAACCAGGTGACGAAATTACATTCGACACAGGAAAGCTAGGCATGTTCACGGATCGTTATAGTTATGTGTCGAAGGCTCGGGCTATTACAGATTTCGAATGGGATATTGCACCGATGCCGGCTGGAGCTAATGGCAGAGGAACATCGCTTGGATATGCAGGTTATTCCGTATTTAAGACCGAGCATCCAGAAGAAGCCATGGAGTTCTTGAAATTTGTTACCAATCAGAAGTCGATGGGTATTACTTCACAATTTTTCGTACCTGCGAGAAAATCTGTACTGGAATCAGATATATTTAAGAAGGCAGCACCACTACCGAGTCCGGAGAGCATTCAGGTAGCAGTTTTAGATCAAATGGGTGAGGCGAGAATAGCACCCGGACATAAGAATTGGCAGCAGATTGATGTGAAGATGCAGACGCTGCTGGATTACCTCTATACGCAGTCTGCTACGACAGAAGAAGTTCTGAAACGAATGGAATCAGAGATGACTCCTTTATTGAAGTAAACCAATACAGATAGAATATCCTTGTGAATTCGACCCGGTGCAGCATGCCAGGCGAATTCACTAAAAGGAGTGGAGTACACAATGAAAAGTAATGAAAAGTGGTATGGCTATTTATTTATCTCACCTATGGTGCTCGGATTCGCTATTTTCCTATTGGGTCCTATTATGGCTGCATTCTTCATGAGCTTTACGGACTGGTCGCTTTTAAGAGAGCTCTCTTTTGTCGGCCTAGGTAACTATAAGAGAGCATTCACGGATGATCCCGTATTCTGGGAAACGGTAGGTAATACATTGTATTTCTCAGCGGGACTTGTTCCGCTTAATCTGCTCATGGCTTTGGGGTTAGCGCTGCTGTTAAGAAGAAGCATTCCGGGCATTGGCTTTTTCAGAACGGCTATATTCACTCCTGTTGTTACCTCACTTGTCGTTTGGGCAATCGTCTTCAAGTATATTTTTGCTACTGATGCCGGAATGGTCAATCAACTATTGAGAATCATCGGCATACAAGGTCCAGCCTGGCTATATGATATGCAATTAACCATGCCGGTCGTTATTGTTGTAAGTGTGCTAAAGAATGTTGGATTGAATATGGTCATATTTCTTGCTGCACTTCATGATGTACCGAAGATGTACTATGAGGCAGCCAAGATCGATGGCGCTTCTCCATGGAAGACATTAACCAATGTCACGATACCTTTGATATCCCCGTCGATTTTCTTGGCATTAATATTAACATTAATTGGTTCTCTTAAGGTGTTTGGTCAAATTTATGTGATGACCGGGGGAGGACCTGGAACAAGCACGTATGTGATGGTTTATTATATTTATCAGCAGGCTTTTAGATTGTATGAATTTGGTTATGCTTCTGCCATTGCATTTATCTTATTCTTTATCGTATTTATTCTCACCTTGATTCAATGGAATGGAAGAAAGAGGTGGGTGCATCATGAGCAATAGTAAGAGTAGCCGATTCCTCGAGAATTCACTTGTTTACTTGGTGTTAACGATCGTAACGGCGATTATTATGATTCCATTCTTCTGGATGGTGACCACCTCGCTTAAACACCAAACCAAGGTCTTCTTATTTCCACCGCAATGGCTGCCGAGTCCGGTTGTATGGGGGAATTACATCGAGGTTTTTACCAGACAACCTTTCCATCTTTATTTTTTCAACAGTACTTATATTGCTGTGCTTGTTACTCTGGGGACATGTGTATTCGCTTCATTAGCAGGGTACGCCTTCGCGAAGATATCGTTTCCTTTTAAAAACACAATTTTTCTCATCCTGCTTAGCAGTATGATGATTCCTACAGAAGTGACTGCGATTCCTTTATTCATGTGGATGTCGAAACTGAACCTGGTCAACACACATTTCCCGCTTATTGTGCCTCCGATGCTTGGAGCATATGGAATGTTCGGCGTTTTCCTGCTAAGACAGTTTTTTATTACGATTCCATCCGATCTGGATGAAGCAGCGAAGATAGATGGCTGTACGCCATGGACAACGTTCTGGAAAATTATGTTCCCTCTCAGCATTCCAGCTTTAGCTACACTCAGCATATTTGTATTCTTACACAGTTGGAATGAATTTTTCGAACCCCTGATCTATCTAAGTTCCAGCGATTTGTACACCCTTCCGTTAGCTTTATCATTATTCACAGATCAGAGCGGTACGGAGTGGCATTTACTTATGGCAGCATCGGTAATAGCAACTGTTCCATTATTAATCGTATTCTTCTTTGCTCAGAAGAAATTTATTGAGGGCGTTGCTATGACAGGATTGAAATAGTGTAATGGATTGGAGATGATCGACGATGGAAAGATTGATATTAGCGGATGTTGTAGTCATCGGCGGAGGGCCCGCAGGTGTTAACGCAGCGATTGCTGCTGGCAGATCTGGTGTGAGCACAGTATTGATTGAGCGATATGGCTTTATTGGAGGGATGTCAACTGCCGCTTTAGTGTATCCGTGGATGACGTTTCATACGATGGACGGGAAACAAGTCATCAAGGGGATTGCCCAAGAAATTATTGACAGGTTGATAGCTATGAATGCTTCACCGGGGCATGTGCGGGACACGGTTGGATTCGTGCACACGATTACTCCCTACCATCCTGAATATTATAAGGTGCTGGCACTGGATATGTTCAAAGAAGCGGGAGTCAAGCTGATTCTTCATAGTTTTGTTGATGAGGTAAGAGTCAGTGATGGTCATATCGATTCTGTAATTTTAACCGGTAAATCAGGAAGAATTGAAGTCAGAGGGAAGATCTTTGTTGATACTACCGGAGACGCTGATGTCGCATATTTGGCGGGTGCGCCTTATTTACAGGGTAGAGATGGTGACCGTTTGACTCAGCCGATGACCATGAAGTTTCGGATGCGAGGTGTAGATTTACCCAAAGTAAAGCAATACATGATGGATCACCCTGATGAATTTTACAAAAAAACACCATTCGCAGAACTGCCAAATTTACCTTTGTCGGGCATACTCGGGTTTTATAAACATTGGAAGGAAGCCAACCTTCCTATTAACCGTGACCAGGTGTTATGCTTCACCGGTCCTGCGGATGATGAAGTCTTGGTTAACACTACACGCGTTCAGGGCTTAAACGGAACCGATGTTGAGGATTTAACCGAAGCCGAGGAACAAGGAAGAAAGCAGGTGATGATGGTTGCAGAATTCATGACGAATAATCTGCCGGGCTTTGAGAAGGCATCGATCTCACAAGTTGGGGCGCAGATCGGTATTCGTGAAACAAGAAGAATTGATGGTGAATATGCGCTTCAAGTCGATGATGTCATATCTGGCAGAAAGTTTGATGATGTGATAGCCCGCAGCGGATATCCGATCGACATTCATGATCCTTCAGGCAAAGGTGTGAAAGCGGCATGGGTTGGTGGTGATGGTGCTTATGACATTCCTTACCGCTGTTTGCTACCGAAGAAAATTGATAACTTGCTTGTCGGCGGGCGCTGTATCTCTACGACACATGAAGCACTGGCTACCACCAGATTGAGTCCCAGCTGTATGGCAACGGGGGAGGCTGCGGGTACGGCTGCAGGATTGGCTGTGAAATATAACATTGTACCTAGCTCTCTTGATATCCATGAACTGCAGCAGGAGCTGAGGTCGAATGGGGTATTGCTTGATTAGTAACGATAGATTTGACATTCGGAAACTACTGTTAAAAAGTATGTTTCCGAAATATTGCTCGAAACCGAGCTGAAAAACCGAACTCAAATAGCGATATTATTCTTTATCGTTCAAGAGTCCAAAAGGTAACTTTAGTAGATAGTCGCCGAACAAGATTTACTATAAACTAATGGTACGAATCTATTTGGAACCGCTTTCAATAGAGGTGATTCTGGGAAAGTAGAACTCCAGCTTTGCAAGTATGTTGATCCACGAAATTCATACAAGAAAGGGATGTGAATGTAATGAAAAAAAAATTCATGAAATCTGTTCTGTACGGTGTAGTTATAACGATGCTAATGACGTCGGTAAATTCTATGTTTATAAAACCAGTTCAGGCTGCTGGAGACGAGTATGATGCTCTACGGGATAAATGGGAGGTCACACTGACTGGAGGTTCGGGATATGATCCGCTGGATTCGGATATTGCGAATCAGATCTCTACTGTAACTGCTACTGCTCAATCGTATTGGGACAGTATGGATAAGTCGCCGACCAGAACGTATCTGTGGAGCGATTTGGCAAAGACAACCGTCTCGAGCCAAATCACAACTGCTTATGTCCGACTGAAAGCGATGGCAGTGGCAAATAGGACATACGGTTCGACTCTCAATGGGAATGCTACTCTTACTGCGGATATTATCAGCGCATTGGATTGGATGAATACCAATCGATATAATACAACGATAACTACGTATGACAATTGGTGGGATTGGCAAATCGGAGCGCCTTTAGCTCTGAATGATACCACGGTGTTGATGTATAGTTCGTTAACTACTACTCAAATTACGAATTACATGAACGCTGTCGAACGGTTTACACCCATTGTAAACAAGAGCGGAGCGAATCGAGTGTGGCAAACGGCCGTTATAGGCGTACGGGGGATTATTGTAAAAGACACCGCAAAAGTGGCTGCGGCTCGGGACGGTTTGTCTGCCTTATTCCTATACGTGACCGGAGGCGATGGATTCTACGTGGACGGAGCATTCATCCAACATGCTAATGTTGCTTACACGGGCGGGTATGGGATTAGCCTTTTGAATGATTTGGCCAATCTGATGTATCTCTTGGACGGTTCTACCTGGACTGTTACCGACGTCAATAAGGCAAATGTATTCGAATGGATTTATAAATCCTATCAACCATTGCTCTATAAAGGGGCGATGATGGATTTGTCCAGGGGGAGGGAAATTTCCAGAGATTATATGCAAGATCATGTCGCTGGACATAAGGTGATGCAAGGAATTATCCGGGTTTCCCAATTTGCTCCTACTGCAGATGCTACTGCTTATAAAAGGATGATCAAAGCGTGGATTGAAGCGGATACGTACAGAAGCTTTTACATTGACGCTACGATGAACATGATTGTTCTGGGCAAAGCCATCATGAACGACACTCTGATATCGCCGGCAGGCGTGCTTACGAAATACCAACAGTTTTCCGGCATGGACAGAGCGCTTCTACTTCGTTCCGGATTTGGTTTTGGAGTTAGCATGTTCTCCAGTCGGGTTCTCAGCTATGAAGCCATCAACAGCGAGAATCTCAAAGGGTGGTTCACCGGTGCAGGTATGACCTCTCTATATAACAACGATCTCAGTCAATACAGCGATGATTTCTGGCCAACTGTCGATTCCATGCGATTGCCTGGAACGACAATCGTTTCCCAGACGACCAGTTTACCTCATAAAAGCACGAAAGCTTGGGTCGGCGGCGTGGACATATTGAATGCTTACGGCGTATCCGGAATGGATCTGGAATTTAACTCTAACACGTTAACTGCGAAAAAATCATGGTTCATGTTCGAGGATGAAATTGTCGCATTGGGAGCGGGGGTTTCGAGCATAAACAACGAATTAGTCGAAACCGTTGTGGAAAACCGCAAAATCAACAGCAGCGGCAATAATGCCCTTATCGTTAACGGGACTGCACAGCCGACAGACTTAGGACTTTCTCAAACGTTACCTGGAGTTAGCTGGGCCCATTTGGCTGGTAATGTATCTGGATCGGATATCGGGTATTATTTCCCGCAATCCGTCAATCTTCAAACGATCCGTGAAGCGAGAACAGGCAATTGGAAGCAGCTCAACAACAGACCAGTAACACCATCTACGCCAATCACCAGAAATTATTTGACCATGTGGCTGGATCATGGTGTGAATCCGACGAACGGAAGCTATCAGTATGTGATCCTGCCGAATAAGACCAGCGCGCAGGTCAGTAGCTATGCTAGCAATCCGGATATCACCGTGTTGGAGAATTCGGTTAACGCACAGGGTGTGAAAGAGAACACGCTGAATATCGTTGCAGTAAACTTCTGGAATGACGCACTTAAGACCATCGATTTGATCACATCCGATAAGAAAGCCTCCGTTATGACCAAAGAAACGGCAAATGATTTGGAAGTATCGGTATCTGATCCGACTAAGGCCAATACAGGGGTTATCAATATCGAAATCAATCGGGCAGCAAGCAGCACCATGTGGGCGAATCCCGAAATTACAATTACCCAGTTAAGCCCGACGATCAAGTTTTCCGTCAATGTGAATGCGGCACGAGGGAAAACGCTCAAGGTCAAGTTCGGGTTTACCCCGGCTCCCGCTACGGTCATCGTGGACAACGCGGATGCAACCGGTGTAACCAAAGTAGGAACATGGACCACAGCCTCAACGCAGACGGATCGATACGGCGCCAATTACCTGCACGATAGTAATACCGGTAAGGGAACGAAGAGCGTCACGTTCACGCCGAGCTTGCCTTCTGCGGGAACCTATCAAGTATATATGATGTGGCCGGCCCACGAGAATCGGGCAACGAACATTCCTGTCGACATCAACCATTCGGGCGGAACGTCAACAGTAACTATCAATCAACAAGCCAATGGCGGAATATGGAATTTACTTGGTACATATACCTTCGATGGCGGAACTTCAGGGTTCGTCAAGATCCGCAATGATTTAACGAATGGATATGTCATCGCCGATGCCGTGAAATTTGTGTCGGTTCCATAAACAATCGATATTTTCCAAAATAGAGGTCTTCGGGCCTCTTTTTTGTATTGTGGTCGTTATGGGTAAACGCAACTCGGAGATAGATCACAAGATTCCTATGATCCATCATGGACACGAAAATCCCAAGTCTATATTGTTTTAAAAAAGGCAGAAACAATTTCTAGTGCTATCTAATTAAGGTGGGAATCACTATGTATAAAATTTTGGTAGTTGACGATGAGCCTCGGGTGATTGCAGGTATAAAAAACTATTTGTTGCATTCCGAACTCGATATCATGTATGTGGAGACTGCTCTCAATGGATTCGAAGCGCTTGATTACCTGCGAATGGATACCTTTGACTTGATGTTGACCGATATTCAGATGAGCATGATGAATGGGATCGAACTAATGGAAGCGATTCTGATAGAACAGCCCTATCTTCCGGTGATCGTCATATCCGCCCATGAGAAGTTTGAATTTGCCAAAAAGTCGTTGCAGCTGGGTGCCAGGGATTATCTGATTAAACCAGTAGAGCTTGATGAATTGATTCGTGTTGTTGGCAAAGTGCTTGGTGAGAAGAAGGAAGCCGGAAAACAAACATTAGAGCATACCGAATGGCGAACTGACAAGGAAGAGAGCTTGTTCGGTAGACGAAACGAAGCGCTGATGGAGCTGGTTACTGAAAAAGGCTTGGAAATGAAGGATTATAACGACTTGGCATCTGAAATCGGTCATATTTTCGAGGGCAGGGAAGGTAAATATGGGATTGCCACGGTTCATCTTGATTTAAGTAAGGGCGGTTTCAGTCAACGAGAAATCACCTTGAAGGATCGCAAGCTTCTGAAATATGCTTCGATTAATATTGTCGAAGAAAGTTTGTCGGAATGGCGTGGTGCGGCGTTTTACGGATTTGGAAATCAGCTAATTTCTGTTATTCAGCTGAATGAGCAGGAGGTGTCCGATTCTCGTATACACATGAACCCGCAGCTGTATTTGATTGGGCAGATGATTTATATGAATCTGAAGCAATATTTGAATGTGGATGCGACGGTAGGACTAAGCACATTGAGCTCTAACATATCCATGCTGCCAAAGCTATTAGAGGAAGCCGAGGCGGCGATCGAATGGAGTAAGCTGCATCCGACTATCAAAGTCTTCTATTATGAAGATATGATCGGTCAGGATAATATCAATATGTTGGAGTGGGTGACGAAGGTTGAGGAATTCGTCCAACAGCTGAAAACAACATCGGCAAATGAAGAAGCGCTGTCCACTGAATTGCATTCTATCGTAAAGCTCTTGACGAATTTGGGAAGCTCGGAGGAATTGTTCAATAGCTGTTTCGGATTGCTGGTTTATCGTCTGTACGGACTACTATTCGATTATGGGCATGACAGCAGTGAATCGCTTCATCGATTTGATCCGGATTTCTATTTCCGGGGAATGGATAAAGTCCGTAAAATCGGAATTCTGCAGGACTACATCCATGGTCTGTTTTTACTGTTAAGGAAACGTATGTCTGACCGCGACCAAACCATCATTTCACGTGTTATGGGTTACATCCATAAGCATTTCAACAACCATGGACTTAGAATACAGGATATCGCCGGCGAAGTGCATTTCAGCCCGGCCTACGTAAGCTATTTGTTTAAGAAAGAAATGGAGAAAAACCTGTGGGACTACGTTACCGAGGTTCGTATTGAGGAAGCCAAGCGATTACTTACAACGACCGATATGAAGCGGTATGAGATCGCCTATCAAGTAGGCTATGAGTCGCCTGAGCATTTCAGCAGAATGTTCAAACGATACCTAGGTGTCAGTCCGGCTGAATATCGAAAAGTGGGCCAGGGGGAATTCAACTGAAGCTCAAACACAAAGTCATTATAGCGTTCTGCTTGTTCATCATCGGACCATTTCTGATCATAGGATGGTTTTCTGCTTATAAAGCTTCAGACACGATGAAGGATGAAGTGGGTAAGACGATGTTTCAACTGGTCAAACAAAACCATACGACTCTGGAAAAAACATTGTCATCGGTGAGGGACAAAACGATTACCTTTCTGGACAATCATTTCTTTAGCAGCACCAGACAGTTTGCGTTCTGGACAGGAATCGAAACACTTAGCGAGGTCAGTGAAGCGGATATCATTCTGGATCGCTGGTCCTCGGATGGAACCGAGTATGCGTTGTACATGTTGAACGCACAGGATAAGATCCTGCCATTCGATATGCCATTCAAGGAGAGGGGAGTCATCTATACGAAGGGTAGCTTCGGATACCTCTCTTGGGCCGAACAAGCCTTACAGGAAAAAGGGGCGGGAGCCGTTCGCCTCACAAAGTCCGACAGCGGCTCAACTGTCACCTTCACGAGAAGCATACTGCATCCGGAGAAGTATGGTGAATCCGTCGGATTTCTTGTTGTTTCGAAGCTAGAAGTGCTGTTGACGAAGGATCTGATGACTGTTCAGCTTCCGGAGAACGCAAGCATCTATTTGTTTAACGATCAGGAAGAATTGTTAATGAGGGTAGGTAAGGAAGATCTGCCATTGACGGCATTTCCCGAAGCGGTAAGGAATCATACATCAGGTTACTATTTTGCTAACAAAGGAAGCACGCAGTGGTTGTATGCTTATTCCCATAATTCTGTATTCAATACGAGACTGATCTATCAAATCCCGCTCGATTCCATTACGGGCAATCAGACGGTTTATCAGTGGATAATCATGGTGATGTCCGCCATTTATATGTTATTTGTGCTTTTTTTTGTTTTATATCTATTGCGAAGTATAGTCAAGCCGCTTGCTAGATTGGTGACATTTACCAAACTATATGAGCCTGGGAAGAAGTTTGATTTCGGCAGTTATCCTTCACGCTTGGACGAATTCGGATTATTGTATGAAGCATTCCTAAGAATGACCAGGAGGCTGGATCAGTCTGTCGAGGAAAACTATGTGATAAAAATCAAACAGAAGGAGATGGAGTTGTCAGCGCTTCATTCACAGATAACGCCCCACCTGCTGTACAATACATTGGATTCGATTTATTGGTATGCGGTGGACAGCGGGAATATGGATGTAGGTAGCATGGTCAAGGATTTGTCGAGGTTGCTACGAATCGGCCTGAGCAAAGGTAAGAGCATCATTACAATTGAAGAAGAGCTGGAGCATGTCCAAGCCTATGTCCGGCTTCAGATGAAACGGTATCCGGATACGTTCGAGATATTCTGGGATATTGATGAAGCTGTTAAAGCGTATATGACACCGAAGGTAATCCTGCAGCCGCTGGTCGAGAACGCCATATTTCACGGTGTCAACAGTATGGACGGTGAAGGCTTTATATGGATTCGAATCAAACGTAACCGTGAAGAGATTCAGATGATTGTAGAAGACAATGGATTCATTTCGGTCGACATTCTGAAGCTGGAGCTCATTGTTCATGGTGAAACCAATGATAAAGGGTATGGTATACGAAACGTACACCAGCGTATCCAGCTGCATTTCGGCGAATCGTATGGACTGCGATATGACCTGCGCGAAGGAGGCGGGCTTGTAGCTACCATAAAGATTCCATTGCAAGAAAATGAATAATCAAGCAAGAGCTCCGGTCAATGATCGGAGTTCTTTATTTATACATCACACTTTAACAGGAATAGATCATCGAAATGATACAACCGAGAGCCTATACTGAAATCAATAGAAAGGGAGTGGACACACTGCGAGAGAAAACCATGGTTCTGAACGCAATTTCTGGAGTTCGTCCGAAAAAAAAGATAGTGATTTTTTTCAATGATATGTGGAAATTCAGATATTTAACATTTATGATGATTCCCACTGTAATCGTGCTTGTTCTAAACAACTATCTGCCCATGTTCGGAGTGTTTATAGCATTTAAGAATATTAATTATATCGATGGCATTTGGAATAGTCCATGGGCGGGCTTTGATAATTTCACTTTCCTGTTCTCGTCTGGTTCGCTATGGAGAATTGCTAGGAATACCGTTTCCTACAGTCTAGCGTTCATGATCATTAATCTAGTGTTATCCGTGACAATCGCGGTTGCCATCAATGAGCTACGCGGTCGGATACAGGCCAAGGGCTATCAAACCTTTATCATCATGCCTCATTTCTTGTCCATGGTTGTCGTTAGTTACTTGGTTTACGCCTTCTTGCATCCGACTCATGGTTTTATTAATACATCCATTCTCGAATTATTCGATAAAGAAGCGGTGTTCTGGTACACGGAAAAATCGTACTGGCCGTATATTCTGATTTTGGTAAACGCCTGGAAAGGCGTTGGAATAGGGGCGGTTATCTATATTGCTGCAATCGCCGGTATTGATCCTGAATACTATGAAGCGGCGATCATCGACGGTGCTTCGAAATGGCAGCAAATTTTTCGCATCACTTTACCTTCGATCCAACCCATTATTGTTATTATGACCATACTGTCCATGGGACACGTCTTCAACTCGGATTTTGGTTTGTTCTTCCAAGTGCCGATGGATTCGGGAGCGCTATATCCAGTTACCGATACCGTAGATACTTATGTATACCGCGTATTGATGCAATTGAACGATATCGGTATGTCATCAGCGGCAGCGTTGGTTCAATCTGTGCTAGGCTTCTTCTTGGTCTTAGTTACAAATACAGCGGTACGCAAAATCAATCCCGAGCAAGCACTTTTCTAAGACATAACTGGAGGTGAAAGCGATGAACAAACAGTCGAGCAGTCGGGAAAATCAGATCTCACCCTTCGCGAATTTAATATTGAACATCATCTTTATCCTCTTTTCGTTGGCGGCCGTGTTACCCGTTGTACTAGTTATCGTGGTTTCCATATCCCATAACGATTCCTTGGTGAATAATGGGTACAGCTTCTTTCCCGATAAATTATCTTGGATTGCTTATGAGAGCTTGTTCAAGGATTATACGACGATCGTGGGTGCTTATAGTGTGAGCATTGGTATTACAGTGGTAGGAACAATCATAGGTGTTATGCTCATGGCTCTATATGCATATCCAATATCCCGCCAAGATTATCCGTTCCGTAGCTTTTTCACCTTCTTCCTGTTCTTCACTATGCTGTTTGGCGGAGGATTGGTGAGTAAATATATAGTTTATACACAAGTCATGGGTTTAAAGGATTCCTATATTTCCTTGATTTTGCCGTTGCTTATTGTGCCGTTTAACGTCATTATCATGCGGACCTTTTTTCAAGCGACGATTCATCCCGCTCTAATTGAGTCGGCCAGGATCGATGGGGCCGGTGAATTACGTATCTTCTATCGCATCGTCCTTCCGCTTTCACTTCCGGTGATGGCCACGATGGCGCTGTTCAGTACGATCCAATACTGGAACGACTGGTTTAACGCACTCTTGTTCATTCGTACTGAAGACAAATATCCATTGCAATATCTCATGATGCGTGTATTGAACGACGTACAATTCATAAGAGATAACGTATCGCTGGCAGCACAAAACCCAGAGCTGCTCAATCATTTGCCGAATGAATCTCTCCAAATGGCGATGGCCGTAATCGGCATGGGGCCCATACTGATGATATATCCGTTTTTTCAAAAATATTTTGTAAAAGGTTTGACAGTTGGCGCAATAAAGGGATGATTCAGTTGGTAGTAACGACTTGCGGTAACGTGACCGCAAGTCGACCTATATAAATCAATCACAGGAGGGTTTAAAATGAAGCAAAGAAAGTCTGTCATGCTCGCTTTACTTATACTGGTTCTTGTATTCACAGTTTTTCTGCAAGCGTGCTCGAACGGCAATACGGAGGCAGAACCAGTAAAGGATGCAACTGGTAACAAAGAGGTTGTTAGCCCAGCTCCAGATGTGAAAAAGCCTGAACTGGAGCCGTATGAGGTTTCTATTGTGTACTTCGGCACTCCGCAGAAAGACGATGGATTAATCCAGGAGAAGATGAATGAATATCTGAAGGAGAAGATTAACGCAACAGTTGCTCTTCAGCCAATCGCCTCCAGCGATTACAAGAAAAGAACTGAATTAATGATGAATACCGGAGAGAAGATGGATTTGGTGTTCGCAACGTCGTGGCTGGATTTCTTCGGCAATGTTACGAGAGGAGCTTTTCTGGAGCTGGATGATCTTCTAGAAAAGCACGGACAAGGGATCAAGGAATCGATTAATCCGTTATATTTGGAAGCACCTCGTCTTGATGGCAAGCTGTATGCGATACCTACAAATAAAGAGATAACTCAAGGAAAAGCGTTTACTTTCCGTAAGGATATTGTCGACAAGTACAGTATTCCGGTAGACAAGATTAATACTATGGCTGATTTAGATCCTTGGTTTGAATTGATTAAGAAAAGTGAACCTGAGATGGTAAACAACTACCTAGCTGGGGGACCTGGCGGTTTCATGATGTATGAAACCAATTCCAATTACCGTCCTGTCGGACCGACTCCAGGAAAGCTCCCGATGTTCCTGTTGGATTACAAATCGTTGGATATGAAAGTGAAGACGGTACTGGATCCTGAGCTGTTGGAAATCATCAAACCCGAATATGAACTGTATCGCAAATATTATGAGAAAGGCTATACCAACGCTGATGCGGCAACAACTACAACGAACGTAGCTGATGTAAGAAAACAAGGTAAGATTTGGATGCAAACGACAGTATGGAAGCCAGGAGCTGATATTGAATTAAAGCTTAGTGACGGCGGCAAATACGATTGGGTGTCTCATGTAGTGGAAGAGCCAATCGTTACGACAGATCTGGCTACAGGCTCGATGATGGGCATATCTAGAACGTCTAAAGATCCAGAAAGAGCCATGATGGTGTTAAACTATCTGCACACCGATCCATACTTGATTAATTTGATCGTGAACGGCATTGAAGATAAGCATTATAAGAAAGTCGGTGCAAATCGCATAGAGGCGATCCCTGAGTCCGGTTATGGACAGACCGCATTATTCTGGGTTATTGGTAATCAAATGCTTAATTATTTGAAGCCGGGACAGCCAGACGATCTTTATGAAAGCTGGATAAAGTTCAACAATGACGCAACGCGCTTTCCGTTAATTGGATTTGTATTCAACGATACGAATGTGAAAAACGAAATCACTCAGCTTACGGCAGTCGTTACTGAATATAAAGTCATCGGTACGGGGGCAGTACCCGATCCGATCAAACTGCTCGAGGAGCGGAACGAAAAACTGAAGGCAGCTGGACTTGAGAAGGTTCAGACCGAGTTGCAGACACAAATTGATGTCTGGTGGGCAAAGAATAAAAAGTAAATCTTGACGGGTACGATCAGCAGAAAGTCTACATTCGTAGACTTTCTGCTGTCATTTCATTACTCAACGTAGCTTGTATAAGGTAAAGGGGAAACAAATTATGAGACCAGAAAAATTAATCTATACCTTTGTCAGTTATGCATCGCACTATGACACTCCTTGGGGACAGGGTACAGCTGTCGACGGCATCGATCTAACGGCCCGGATCGCACATAAATACGGGATTCCGGTTACTTGGATCGTTAATGGCGGTTCGGTTCCTGTGTTGGCGGATCGGATACGAGAGTGGCATGAAAGCTATGGAGACGATGTAATTCTCCAGTGCCCTTTTTTTGTCGAGGATGCAGGAATGTCCAAGTTGAAGCTGAAGGAAAAGCTGGAAATGGATTGGCAGATAGTTGAAGAAGCCTTTCCTTGGGCAACCACAAAGGTCGCGGCGCGAGGGAAAATATACAATGAAGTCATCGAAGTATTGGAAGAGCTTGAGTTCAAAGGAATGTGGGGATATTGCTGGGAACAGGTTTGGTGGGACGGCATTACTCACAAGGGAATTCCTTGGGGTTCATGGTATGTGGATAGTAAGCGTTATAAGGTGCCACATCCGGGCAGAGGGGGAATTGTGGCTTGCGAGTGGACTGCTCGAGATTTAAATTTGACGTATCACTCGGAAAATCCTGTTATTTACTCTACCGATCCCAACGATGTGCTTCGCGCAGGCTTGTGCTCAGGGGACGATGTCGAATATTGGAAAAACCTGTTTGATGTCTATTTGGAAAATACGGATCATAACGAACAAGTTTATTTTCTGCAGCAGCAAGAAGCCCATGAAATGGAATTCACTGAACGGTTTGCCGTTTTTCCCGCTTCCCATGTAGACGCTTGCGAGGGTATGCTGGATCTCTTCTTCGAATACATTACCAGCTATCCGATTACGCTCACGACATTGCCCAGAGCCGTTGAATTATATCATGAGAATAACGAAGTCACAGCTCCTTCTTATATGCTTACTCAGGATACGCTAGTCCGACCTGAAATCAATGAATATACAATGACGCTTGGCGGTGTAGGATTGGGCCCTTGGCCGGAAACTTTTCTCTATTATGATCACCAATGCCAGATGGCTTTTGTCAAAGGAGAGAACAAACCTCACCTACTTAGGAATTATATTGGTAAGGGAAATATGAGCGAGGAATTCGAGGAGGACATCCCTCAAGTATTCGTGACGGTCTTTAAGAAGACGGAAAATCGGATTGAGTTAACATATGAAATCGGTTATTGGAGTCCAATACCGTTCGGATTAACCTATTGGGATAATCTGACTGGTTTTGAAGTCCAATCTTGCACGGAGGGGGTAGAAGTGAAATTAATCAAGGAGCAATTGGCTTTCCTGCGGTTTCATTTGACAGGTGATCAGAGAAAAATCGAACTGACACTTGAAAAAAAGTAGGCTGATAAAAAATGAATGTGCATTCTAATGAAAGGAGTCAGTTAAGTCTTGAAAAGATGACGGGTTTCTATTACAAAATATGGGAGGAATTTATTATGTTAATCATTCATAATGTTCAAAAGTCTTACAAGAGGATGATAGCCATAAGCCTTGTGCTGTTGATGACTTTTCTGTCACCCATGGCATCTTTCGCTGCTGTGGCACCGTTGCCGGGACCGGCGAATCCATTGTTGTTTGACGATTTTGGCGGTGGGGGCGTATGGGGAAGTAAAGGACTCGACTGGCCCAACTGGTATAACCAAGATGGGGGCACGGGGACCGAAGCAAAGGCTATTGTGGATAGCCGCACGGTCGGTCAATTTACGCAGACTCCGGCTTCAAGCTCATCATGGGCGAAATTTCAACCGCATAATGATTCGGTTGACTTATCGGGCTATCGTTACTTAACTTTTACAATGAAAAACCCGGGGTATGTTGATTCGCGGATCAAGATTAATATTTCGGACGGCACGAATAACTATAGCTTGACTAACGGATGGACGACAGTGCCGACTACTTGGACCGATAGCAATTTTGATCTGGATGCGTTGGTTCCCAGTTTAAATAAGAAAGCTGTTAAAATTGAAATATGGCTAAACCAAGTTGGTGGATTGTATGGTGAAATGCTTGTTGATGAAATAAAAGCTACCTCCATTTATAGCGGTACGGCACCAACGCTTACAAATACCAGTATCAGTGCAAGCTCCGGTTTTGAGAATGTCAAGTTTGCTTTTCATGCAACCTACACCGATGTAGACAATCAGCAACCAGTTGCTGTGGAATTGGTTATGGATGATTCGGTCATCTATAAGATGAATGAAATGAACACTCTTGATGTGACCTATACCGATGGGAAACAATATACATTCACTACGAAGCTTGCGATCGGAACCCATACGTATTACTTCCGTACCGCTGATGGGAGTTCGGATCCTGTAGCTACAACAAGTCAGAGTGTAACGGTCAATAGCTTAACACAGATCATTGACGTTAATGATAACACTATTGGAACCGGTTACAACCAGTTTCAGTACGTAGGAAGCGGCTGGCAGTATGGTGCAGCGCCGACAGGAAGCTATGAACTGGATAACCATTATTCCGCGGTAACGAATGACTATCTTACTTTTAAGTTTATCGGTACGAAGGTGGAATTTTACGGTGCCAAAGACCCGGCCAATGGAATCGCAGCCGTATCGATTGACAATGGCGCAGAATTGAATGTAGATGCTTATGCGGCAGTTCGACAGGAGGATGCGCTTCTTTACACCAGTCCTACGCTGTCGAATGGCATTCATACATTACAGGTAAGGGTGACCGGGTTAAAGAATGCGAGTTCAACCGGAACGAGTATCTTTGCGGATCGAATCCATGCAAATACGTATGTCGCAGGTTTGATCGATAGTATTAATATAAGCCAAGCAGGCTACAGTGCAAATGCTTATAAAGCTGCCAAAGTGACAGCGATCGATACCTTAACGGAT
>DFZX01000056.1 GCA_002383695.1 Caryophanales bacterium UBA4045 | reverse complement strand
ACCCATACAGTAGAGCGAAGAGCCCAATTTCCAGAACTACCCACCCTTTGACCCGATTCCTAGAACCTTTCAAACGCTTAATTTTGAAGTTCCTACAGTTAGTACTTATTCCTTTCTTTGCTACAATGCGCTCAATCTGAATCTGGATTATGTGGTTGTGGTTAATATTGATGAGACATGGGTCAATAATAATATTGGATTCCCCACGATTGAAGCAAGCGAGGAAACGATTATTATTAATCAACAGGGGATTCTATACTCCTCGAGTGCTAAGTCGCCCATGTTAACGGACTATTCCAAGAAAGCCTATATGGAAAAAATTCTGGAGGACAATAACGCTTCTGGTTACTATGAGCAGTCTGTGGATGGTGTGAAATCTTTAATTACCTATACCGAATCCGACTCGTTAGGGTGGAGATATGTACGAATAACTCCATATGACACCATCACACTGGAAATCAGAAGTATGAGGCTGAAAACCATTTATTTTATATTAGGCTTTATAGCATTGGCGCTTATCATATCGGTCGTTATGTCAAGGAGGATCTATGTCCCCATTAATAAGGTACTGCACAGAATGAAGGTCCTTGAAAGTGAGAAGAGAAACAACCTACAAATTATTCGGCAGGAGTTCCTCAGAAATTTCATACTCGGAAGAGAGACATATCAAGCTAAGGCTCTTCATGAGAAATTCAAATACTTTGGATCCACTATCGATATTACCGGTGAAAGTGTGATCGTCTTATTAAGAATTGATCAGTATCGGCAATGTTTGGATAAATACCAAGATGAAGTCAAGCTGCTCAAATATGGTGTAATGAACATCTGTACGGAGATAGGAGCTAGCTCCTATCATATCGAGGCCGTTGATATGGGTGAGGATACGATACTGCTCTTGGTTAACTGGGCGTCTAATGACGAGCAATCGGAATCTGATTCCCTTGTCGGCATGCTTGAACACATGCGAAGCTCCATCCAAGACCACATGAAATTGTCGGTATCTATAACCGTTAGTCCTGCAACAAAACCCCTTAATCAGATCACTTCCCTCTACAAGCAGGTTACTGAAGCCTCCTACCATCGATTGTTTCGTGGGTTTGGTTGTATCATCATGTCTGAGGAAATTATGAATATGAAATCAGTGGTCTATGAATTCCCCCTTAATAAGCAGAAACAATTAGTCGACAGTATGATGACAGGCAAAATAGAGGAAGCCAAGAAAATATATACCGATATCGTCAACGAAACTGCCGAATATCCCTTTACCGTTGTGCAATTAGCGATTTCTCAATTAACACTGACCATTAATAACGTCTTGCAGGCCCTGAGGAAGAATAATGCATTCATGGTACCCCCTGAATTCGATAACACCATAGTATCCTTAAATCAAGTGGAGACCATCGAGGAAATCAACGGTACATTCTATCAATTATTCGATGACTTAGGTAAACTCCAGGATGATAAACGAGCTACGAAGCACGATGATTTGGTCAGGAAAATTAATGACATTATTGAAAGGGGCTTTAAGGATTCAAACCTCTGTATCAATTCAATAGCAGATGAAATGGCTATGTCACCCGTTTATATAAGTCGATTGTACAAACAACTGACCTTCAACACCCTTACAGATGTCATCAGTGACTTTCGCATGAATAAAGCAAAGGAGCTGTTGACACAGTCTGAGCATTCAATCGCTGAGATCGCTGAGAGAACAGGATTCACAAGCAGCTCTTATTTCTATAGAATGTTTAAGCGAGCCACTGGTGTAACACCTAATGATTATCGAAAGATTGGTATTTAGACCTTCCACTTATGCTTGGCTGCTAGATTAATTCTTAGTTACCAAGTAGAATAAGGTTAATTTCTTGTTATTTGACGGAGGTTTTTCGAGTGGGAATCACGATTAAAGAAATTGCTGATCTATGTGGAGTATCTACGGGGACTGTCGACCGTGCGCTGAATAATCGATCAGGAATAAGCCATAAGACTAAAGCAAGAATTCTAGACATCGCTGAGCAGATGAACTATAAGCCTGATTATGTGGCACAAAGCTTAGCTAGAGGGCGAACGATGACCATTGGGGTTGTCTTGTTCGATTTATATAACAGACTATTTGCACAGCTATTAAATGCGATTGAAACTGAAGCAAGGGAACGGGGATACTTCGTTGACGTAGTCTTAACGGATAAGCAGCCTGAGACTGAACTTAGCTGTTTGAATCATCTTGTTAATCGTAAGGTTGATGGTATTATTCTATTCTCCGTTAATCAAGGTCAGGATTTTCAAGATTATCTAATAAGCTTAAAGCTGCCGATCGTGACCATTTGTAATCGAATTGAAGGAGATTGGTCCTATATTGGCATAGATGATCGCGAAGCAATGAAGGATGCTACTCGTCATGTATTGTCCAAAGGCTATCAACAAATTGTATTCGTCTGCCCTCCGCTTGCATACCGTGGAATTCGCAATATTCATACACAAGAGGAACGGCTTAAGGGCTGCTTGGAAGCCATAGAGCTTCATAAAACTGAGATTGACTTAACGATTATTCAAGATCGTGATTATATTCAATCCCTCGCAAATGTATCACTTGATCGAGGAAAAACTGCGGTCATGTGCACCTGTGATGTTCATGCATTGGAGGTGCTTCACTATTTCCAGGAAATTCGAAGCTTACAGGTACCCGAGGATGTAGGTGTCATGGGCTTTGATGACATTGATGTGCTCAAGTATGTTAAACCGAAGCTGGCAACAGTGGAATACAACGTCGAAGAGATGGGGAAGCTAGCTGTCGATTGCCTGCTACGTCATATGAATGAGACGTCCCCTCACGAGAATAAGCAGGAGCAGGAACCATTAGTCGCTTATTCACTTGTTACTGGACAATCTATCTAAACAGTAGATCGAATATGGTAATTGACTAGTTAGTAAGAGTAAGCAACAAATAAGAAGCTGATAGACTAAGAAAGTCAACATGTAAGTAGTTGATTCACTAGGAACGGCAACATCTAAGTAGTGATTGACTAAGGATAGTAATCGTGATAAGTTTATATTATCAATTTTCGTGTGCGCACACGATAAAAGGAGAATAGCATAATGACAACAGTAAATTCAGGGATTATTAGTGCAGATCTCGAACGAGGAATCATTAACAGACACATCTACGGTCAATTTGCTGAGCATCTAGGACGTTGCATTTATGAAGGAATTTGGGTAGGCGAGGACTCTCCTATTCCGAATGTTCAGGGTATCCGCAAGGATGTATTAGAAGCCCTTCGCCAGCTACAAATTCCAAATCTCCGATGGCCTGGAGGCTGTTTCGCGGATGAATATCATTGGAAGGACGGCATTGGACCGAAGGAAACTCGTAAGCGAATGATCAATACCCATTGGGGCGGTGTGGTGGAGAATAACCATTTTGGTACCCACGAGTTTTTGTTGTTATGTGAATTGTTAGATACAGAGCCTTATATCTGTGGCAATGTGGGTAGTGGGACGATCCAAGAGATGCAGGAATGGGTAGAATATATGACCTTCGATGGCGAATCTCCTATGGCAAACCTGCGAAAGCAGAATGGGCGCGAGAAGCCTTGGAATGTAAAATATTTTGGCGTGGGGAATGAGAATTGGGGCTGTGGCGGTAATATGCGTCCGGAGTATTATGCGGATCTGTACAAGCGTTATCAAACCTATGTCCGTAATTATGGTGATAACAAGGTTTATAAAATTGCAGGTGGTGCGAGTGAAGGGGATTATCATTGGACTGAGGTTCTCATGAAGGAAGCTACACGCCACATGGATGGATTAAGTCTGCATTATTATACTGTCCCAACCGGTGTTTGGACCCATAAAGGGTCAGCAACACAGTTTGCCGAGCAGGAATGGATCACTACGCTGAAGAAGACCTTATTCATGGAAGAGCTTGTTACGAAGCACTCTACAATTATGGATCGATATGATCCGGAGAAGAAGGTCGCACTTGTCGTTGATGAATGGGGTACTTGGTTCGATGTAGAGCCTGGAACCAACCCTGGATTTCTCTACCAGCAGAATACATTGCGAGATGCATTGGTAGCTGGAATCAACTTAAATATCTTTAATAATCATAATGACCGGGTACAGATCACTAATATTGCTCAAATGGTTAATGTACTTCAATCAATGATCCTGACTGAAGGTGACAAGTTACTTCTGACGCCTACATATCATGTCTTCGAGATGTACAAGGTGCACCAGGATGCTACCCGTGTTGAATTAGAATTGAATAGCGCTGATTATCAGTTTGGCGATATTACTCTAAAGCAGCTTCATGCATCGGCATCTAAGGATGCACAAGGCAGAATTCATATCACGATATGCAACTTAGATCATGAGAATGGAGCTAGTCTGAAGTTGGATATCCGAGGTCTGATTGCGTCCACTTCCGCTCAAGTATCTGGTGTTCTCTTAACAGCGGATAATATCCAAGCACATAACACATTCGAGCAGCCTGATGCAGTTAAGCCTGTTGCTTTCGACAAGTTGAATATACAGGATAACGAGCTACATGCTGACATACCGGCTAAGTCGGTCGTGTTGATTACTATTCAACCGTGATGGTTATGCCAAATCTGGAAATCCTGAATGATGCGACTGCTAAACCTCCATGCAAAGGCTGTTCTGCGGACGTACATGTATCTGAGCGTCAAATTCAACGAATTCTCACTTCACTTAATGCTCATCCCGATCAATGCGTGGATGATGAGGTTTATGAGCAACGAATGACAGCTTGTTTAGCTTGTCCTTCACTCAGCTATGGAACAACCTGTAAACACTGCGGTTGTTTCGTAGCTGTAAGAGCCAAATTCATAGAGAAAGGATGCCCTAATCCAGGACATCCTCATTGGTAATAGAAATATGTCATTCTACGCGAAATAGAGGCCCTAGGGACCTCTATTTCTCATTATCAA
>DFZX01000083.1 GCA_002383695.1 Caryophanales bacterium UBA4045 | reverse complement strand
GTGTCAGGTTTTATGCAAGGCTAGCACATTTATTGTGCTTATAGCGAGAGTAGCAGGGGTTAGAAGCTCAGCAAGCACATTTATTGTGCTTTAAATTTCTTCAAGTTACTTTTGTAGAGGCTCTTCGGCAATCTAAATTGTTATTCTTGGCATGGAAAATCTGCAGCCACATATAAAAAGTGACCAGGACCATCCCCAGTCACCTTGCTCTCTTGCTCTCTTGCTCTCTTGCTCTCTTGCTCTCTTGCTGGCTAGTATTTGCGATTACCAACTTCCTTTGCTGCCATCTCTTGTGTGAACACCGATTCTGGTGGTGATATTCGCTTTGGTAAATCTCGACCTGCGATTAGCTCCTTCACAGCTTGCATCAGGTAGGGCCCTAGCAACGGGTTGCATTCCACAACACAGTTAATCTTACCCTCAACCATCATCTCGAACGCCTTGCGGGTTCCGTCCACAGAGATGATGACAATATCTATGCCTGGTCTTAGTCCATATTCTTCTATAGCTTCAATCGCACCAAGTGCCATATCATCATTATGAGCAAAAAGTACATCGATATCCCGTCCATTCTCCTTCAGGAATGATTCCATAACTTTCTTCCCTTCCTCAAGGGTGAAGTTTGCCGATTCGCTTTGAAGCTTCACATATTGGGTATGGTCCTTAATCGTATCGCGGAAGCCATTTCCTCGCTCAATCGAGGGGGTGGAACCTTCTGTCCCTCTTAGCTCGACGATGCCAATAGGTCCTGCGGTATCACGCATTTTATCTAATAGAAACTTACCTGCCTTACGCCCTTCATCATAGAAATCAGAACCGATGAATGTAACATATAACGAGGGGTCACTTACTTCGACAGAACGATCGGATATAATAACAGGGATTCCCGCTTGCTTCACTTCCTCAAGGATGGGCTCCCACCCGGATTGAATAACCGGAGCAATTGCAATCACATCTACCTTCTTCTCTATGAATGAACGTATGGCCTCGATTTGCTTCTCTTGTGATTGCTCCGCATTCTCGAAGAGTAGCTCAATTCCAGCTTCTTCTGCTGCGTCCTGAATAGACAATGTATTCGCATTACGCCAATCACTCTCTGAACCAAGCTGCGAAAAGCCTACAACAATATTGCGAGTAGTGAGTAAGGGATCCACTGGGAAGTCTTTCGATTCGATTGTGCTGTTGGTCTCAACAATAGAGCTTACAACTTTAACCGCATTCTCACTTTCATTCGATCCTTCACAACCGATTAGCAAGAGTAAAAGGCCGACTGTAATCAAGCTAAGTATGACTCTGCTCCGACTGTTCATTAGATCCCTCCTGGAAAATATATAGTCAACTCGCAATTGCTGGGCGAAATTAGTGTCGTAATTACAATTAAATCATGTGAAATCCCACATCCAAATAAGTAATAGTTGCGAAACTACAATTAAATCTAGATGATTAAAACCATTTCAAGGTTTTTTCTCCGATTAAGTGCATATGGTTACTATTCTCACGAATTGCCACCTACAACTGGATTTAGTTGCATATACGGCACTATTTTCGATACACCTTAAAACTTCTATTTCATCGATTAGCCTGCCTCAATAATTGCCATGAAGCGCATAAGCTAGTTGTGATTTAATTCATTATACCTGAAAGCCTTGCATTTGTTGCTCCAGCTTCTTAGAAACCTGATTTAATTTCTCTGACAGCTCCACCAGATTTTCACCAATGAACAATTGTGTTGCACATAGAGAGGCCACCTGCTCCGAGGCAGCGGATGATTGCTGTGATACCGCTGATACTTCACCCATCGAGTACGTAAGCATTCCTTGTGTCTCATCTAGGTGCATGAGAGAGCCTGTGACATCACCAAGACGCGAGATCAGATTGTTCATTTGACCTTGTACATTCTCGAATAGGCGATGAACAGCATGAACATCTGCGATCATTTCTTGGAAGAATGGAAGTGCCATCGTCATAGCTGATACTGTTGAAGACACCTCGCCCTGTATAGACTCCGTTAAATCCCCTACATGTCCAATTGATGCATTAGATCGTTCAGCGAGTCCCCGAATTTCTTCAGCAATGACTCTGAAACCAGCACCAGCAACCCCCGAACGTGATGCTTCAATAGAAGCATTCAGGGAGAGCACTTTAGTTTGTTTGGCCATCTCTGTCATTAATTTCAATAGCTCATAAATCGATTGTGCACTGTCCTTCAACCCATTAACTCGTTGATTCACATTGCGAAAATGTCCTTCAGTCTCCGTAGTTCTAACAATCAAACGATTAACGGTATCTCCACCTTCGTGACAGACAACGTTTACTTCTTGAGCTGTTGAGGTCATTCTTAGTTGAAGGCTCTGCACCTCAACCAATCGACTCCCCATTTGCTCAACGCGACTATTGCCCGTTTCAGCCTCGGTTGCTAATCCTATTGCTCCCTGTGCGATTTGCTCGCTAGCTAAATGGATTTCTTGTGTTGAAGTGGCCGTCTGATCGGCCACCTCAGCAATGCGATGACTAGAAGCTGCTACTTCTTCAACAGTCAGGCGGGTTTCTGCAACCAAATGTCCAATCTGCTCCATCATCTGGTTATAGGCTAGAGCCACTTGCCCGATTTCATCCTTGCCTCTAACTACTAACCGACCTATTAAATTGCCATTAGCAGCTTGATTCATCAAGATCTGTAATTGTCCAAGTGGTTTACCTATCATTAATACGAGCCATAAACCAATAATGATTGTTACTAGAACACTTGAAGCTATAGCTAAGTATGTTATCGTTTGAATGCTCTTCGTAGCACCTGTTAGTTCTTGTAGGGGAGCCTTCCCAACAAGAATCCAACGATTCACTGGTGAGCTTTGATAGGCGATTAGCTCCTCCTCACCAAGTGTATTGGGTTGAATTTCATAACCACTAGATACCTCTTCGTTAGGTACGACAAAATCACTATTCAATGCATCTGCTTTATTCGTTATTATCCTTTTTCCAAGTTCGTCATAAATCGCTGTCTCTGCACCTTCACTTAGTTTTACGGCCTGAATCATTTCCTCAAGCACGACGGCCTCAATCTGCACTAGTAGAACAAAATCATGCGAGCCCATGTTACTCTTACCAAGAAGCTTTCCGTAAGCATATAGTGGCTTGGGAGCAGGGGCAGTGCTTAAATATCCACTCTCAAGGATCGGTAACCAGATTACTTCTCCACCCGCTTGTTGAATATCCTTCATCCATATTGAATCTTTATTCGATTCAATCCCTTCCCTTCGGGTGCTGATCGGATCTAATTCATCTTCAAGAGGGAAGAGAGAGATATCTCGGATTCTGGGATCAGAGAGTACCAATTGATCCAATAGCCCGCGAATTTCTTCAATACGACGGAGACGCTCCTCTTTACTCTGACTCTGATTTGGTAATTGGAATATATGCTCACTAAAGCTGCTATTCTTCATCAATTGACTTGATAAATCCAGGTAAAATTGTTGTTTCATATCTAGCTTTTCACTCGCAAGAGTAATGGTTTGTTGAGAGCTATTCTGCATTTGGTCAATTATGGCGTTTCTAGCAATGTTAAAGGAGACTAAACCTATAGCCGCGACCGATAAACAAACTAAACAAAAGAATATCAAGAATAACTTCGTTCCAATTGATCGTGTAGGCGGTCTAAATAACATGCTAAACAAGCCCTTGATACCCAACATACAAAATCCCCCCTTGTATCCATCAAGCTCGTTTGGTCGTTTGACGTGATCTAAACAATCGTTGTAATAGAATAAATATGAAGAGAAGTAACCCAATGACAATCTTCGTCCACCAAGTGCTGAGTGTGCCTTCAAAGCTAATGATCGTTTGAATAACACCTTGGATTAGAACACCAAAGACGGTACCTACTACGTAGCCTACACCACCAGTAAGTAATGTGCCTCCGATTACAACAGCCGCAATCGCATCCAGTTCCATTCCCATCGCATGAAGTCCATAACCAGACAGCATGTAGAAGGTAAACACAATGCCTGCAGTCGCGGAACATAAACCGCTGAACATATACACAAGAATTTTCGTACGAGCCACAGGTAGTCCCATTAGAATGGAAGATTGTTCGCTACCGCCAATCGCATAAGTATTACGACCGAATCTAGTATAATGTGCTAAGTACACGCCTACAATAACAACGATAAAAGCTATAATAACACTTATCGAGACTACATTATCACCCGGAAGACCAACCTTAGTCTGAGCCATCTGAACATAGAAAGCATTATCGATCGTAATCGTATTCGTGCTAATAACCGAGCATAGACCTCTAGCAAGGAACATGCCTGCTAAAGTGACAATAAAGGGTTGTATCTTGAAATAATGAATGATCGCACCCATAAACAAACCGAATAATGCACCCATGGCAAGGACCAATGGAATTACAATCAATGGTGGCCATCCATTCTGAATGAGTGTTGCCGAAACCATTGTAGTCAGAGCAATGACCGAGCCTACAGAAAGATCAATTCCACCCGAAATAATAACAAAAGTCATTCCTACAGCCACGATGATTAGGAATGCATTATCAATCAAGAGATTTAAGAAAACCTGAGCGGAGAAGAAGCCTGTATAACGAAACGATCCGAGTGCAAATATCATTGCAAATAGCAAAATCGTGACTAAAATGGGAAGATGTTGACGCTTAAGCATGGCGTTTCACCTCTTCTCTAACACGTTGGACTCGTGAATTCCACAACTGTGCAATTGTCTTTCGGAACGATTCCGATTGAATGAGACAAACGATAATAACAACAAAAGCCTTCACAACCAAGATCATCTCTACGGAAACACCAACCATATAGATAGTCGTTGTAAGTGTCTGAATAATAAGTGCACCAACCACAGTACCCATCAGATAAAAGCGTCCACCATTTAAGGAAGTTCCTCCAATAACAACGGCAAGAATGGCATCAAGCTCATACCATAAACCTGCATTATTACCATCCGCACCAGATATATTCGAGGTTACAATTAGACCTGCGATACCCGCACATAATCCACAGAACATATATACAGCAAGCATCACTGCCCAACCCCGAATACCTGCGAGTCGACTAGCAATTGGATTTCCTCCAACCGATTCAATGAACAAACCAAGAGCAGTTTTACGTGTGAGTATAGCGGCAATAAGCAACACCGCTAATGTGATAAAAATCGAAAATGGTAGCATTGCCAAGGTTCCTGAACCAATAAACTTATAGGTAGTGCTCTTAATTGTAATAACTTGACCATCTGCGATGAGTTGTGCGATTCCTCGACCGGCCACCATCAGGATTAGAGTGGCAATAATCGGCTGAATCCCAATAACCGATACCAGTAAACCATTCCATAAGCCAAGCACTAAAGCTAATACTAAGGCAGCACCTACTGCTGTAAGAACTAAGCTTAGTAAGCTTTGATTCTCACCTGTGCTGATGATCAAGCATGCCATTGTACCTGAAATTGCCATGACAGAACCAACTGATAGATCTATCCCCTTGGTCGCAATAACTAGAGTCATTCCTAATGAGACTAGAATAAGGGGTGTCCCATAATATAGAATGTCGATGAGACTTCCATAAAGATGTCCATCACGTATTTGAATCGAGAAAAAACTAGGTGAATAGAGTAAATTGAATACTAAGAGCGCTAATAAAAATGACACTGGCCAGAATAAGTGATGCTTCAACATACCGTTCAACCCCCCGCAATAGCCTGCATGACATTGTGCTGGCTGATTTCTTCATTGGTCATTTCTTTAACCTTGTGCCGATCTCGAAGAACCGCTATTCGATCACTTACTCGAATGACTTCCTCTAGCTCGGAGGAGATGAATAGAATGGATACACCCTTCTGGGACAAGGAGAGCACAAGCTTCTGAATTTCTGCCTTTGCTCCAATATCAATACCTCTTGTTGGTTCATCTAGAATGAGCAATTTCGGTTTAGTTAATAGCCATCGGGCTAGCAAAACCTTTTGTTGGTTGCCACCACTCAGATTACGAAGCAGCTGTTCGGGATTTGGTGGGTTTATATTCAACACTTTAATATATTCATCGGCAATTTCATCCTGTCGTTTGCGTGGAATAGACCTAAACCAACCACGTGTAGCCTGTAGAGCCAGAATAATATTCTCTCGAACAGTGAGTTCCTCGATGATACCTTCGGTTTTACGATTCTCAGAACAGAATGCAATACCATAATCAATCGCCTGTCTTGGGGTATGAACCCTAGCATGTTTACCATCCATACTGTATTCACCACGATCCGCACGATCTGCTCCGAATAGAAGCCTCGCTAGCTCAGTGCGTCCTGAACCTAGCAAACCAGCAAGTCCAACAATCTCACCTTTACGAATATAAAGGTCTAGTGGTTCAATTGCTCCTTGACGACCGAGACCCTTCACTTCAAGCAAGAAATTATCCTTAACTAATCGTTCACTTCCAGACAATTTAGGTANNGGTAACTCAGCAAGCACTTCAAGCTCCTTACCAATCATCTTAGATACCAAATCCATGCGCTTTAAATCCTTCGCCAAATATTCGCCAACTAATTCTCCATTACGGAGTATCGTAATACGATCAGAGATCTCATATACCTGATCCAGAAAATGCGTAACAAAAAGAATAGCTAAGCCTTCATGCTTCAGCTTATTCATAACTGCGAAAAGCTCCTTAACCTCCGTTTTATCTAAGCTTGAGGTTGGTTCATCCAGAATGAGTACCTTGGATTTAATATTAAGTGCTCGTGCTATTGCAACAAGCTGTTGAATAGCAACGGAATAAGCGTGTAGAGGTAGAGTGACATCGATCTGAATATGCAATCGATCCAAGAGGATTTTGGCCGCACCTTGATTCATCTCATTCCATAGAATTCTTCCAAATTTCCGTGGCTCTCGCCCAATGTATATGTTCTCAGCTACTGAGAGATTAGGACATAAATTCACTTCTTGGTATACGGTGTTAATACCCGTTTCTTGCGCTTCTTGGGGACTATTCAACTTGATAGGTACATTCTCGAGCATCACAGTACCCTGAGTAAGAGAATAAACACCTGTTAGCACCTTGATCAGCGTAGATTTACCCGCTCCATTCTCCCCCATTAGTGTGTGTACTTCTCCAGGATATAGCCGAAAATCCACATTAGTTAAAGCATTTACTCCTGGAAACCGCTTATGGATTCCTGTCATTTGCAGTAGAGGCTGATGCTCACTCATCCGATGTTTCCTCCTTATTATCAGTAAAAGCCACTCCGACGGCGAATATCGACTGCCCGAGTGGCTCCTTCTTCCATCCTTTAATATCTAATATTTAGTATTTAGTATTTACGATTCGCTAGCTCAGGAATGGCTTGTTCAGTTGTGAACATACCATCGATTGTAACGATACGTTTGGGTATCTCTTTACCATCAAGAACATCACGTACAGCTTGCATAAGCTGAGGTCCTAGTAATGGATTACATTCAACTATGAAATTGATTTTACCTTCAGCGAGAGCGGTGAAACCATCTTTTACTCCATCAATGGTTACAATGATGATGTCTTTCCCTGGTACTAAACCAGCTGCTTCAATAGCTTGAATGGCACCAAGACCCATATCGTCGTTGTGTGCAAACAATACATCTATTTTCTTGTTAGCCTGTAAGAATGCAGTCATAACTTCTTGGCCTTTGGCACGAGTGAATTCACCTGTTTGTGTTGCTATGATCTTTAATTTAGGGTTGCTCTTGATTGTTTCCTCAAAGCCCTCTTTACGATCATTGGCAGGTGCAGAACCTGTTGTCCCTTGTAATTCAACAATGTTAATATCTTCTGTTGCATCCTTATATTTATCAGCAAGCCATTTACCAGCTTGACGACCTTCTTCTACGAAGTCAGATCCCATGAATGTTACATACAATGAAGTATCTTTTGAATCTACTGCACGGTCTGTTAATATTACTGGAATATTAGCATCTTTAGCTTCCTTCAGAACAGTATCCCACCCTGATTCAATAACTGGTGAGAAAGCAATGACATCCACCTTCTGTTGAATGTATGAACGCATCGCTTTAATCTGATTTTCTTGCTTCTGCTGGGCATCAGAGAATTTTAGCTCAAAGCCAGCTTCGGCAGCGCTATCTTTGATTGAATTTGTGTTAGCTGTTCTCCAACCGCTCTCTGCTCCAACCTGTGCAAATCCCAATACAATTTTCTTGTCTGCAGGTGCTGCTGCCGGCTCATCTTTCTCCACTGTCTTAGCAGGTGCCGCTGCCGCGGGCTCTGTATTTGCAATATTATTACCGTTTCCACAAGCTACAACAAAAATCATCATAAGTGCAATCGTAATTAATGCCCCTACCTTTACCGCATGTTTCATGTGTATGCCTCCCTTATTATCACCTTACTGGCTGGTGTAATGTTAGTATAGAGCGCTTACACCTGTCGATAATACGGGGATTCACAGGTATTCCATTTGATTTTTTGGTTTCTTGTGGTCCTTGTATTCGATTTAGTTTGTTATTATGTTTAAAACTTGCACTTTTCGGGGATTGGATGCGTTTACATAGCTAGGAGTCAAGTGATTTGATATAGTGAGAGCATACAGATTTGGTTTCGTTATTTAGATGAAGGGAGGGCAAAGGATTGACTCGCGTCAGGCTTTAAAAAGAGGACAAGAAACGCAAATTCCTCTCACGACTGAAGTCACAAGTATCCTTCGCGTTATAATCATGAAGCTAATCCGTTGGATCTTCTCGAGCTTGCGTGCCAAGCTGCTCACCATGTTCGTTATTCTAACCTCAATCCCACTCATTGCAGTCGGACTCGTTTCCTATCAGAAGTCATTCGATACGGTGTCAGAACATAATAAGGCCGCGACCATGCTTGTGGTTGATCAATTGGCAAGAGACATTGACATTCTCTTCCAGGATACCGGGAGGTTACTCGAGCTTGAGAACAATCCTCAGGCGTTGCACTACCTGTTCTCCCAGAGTGAAACCTATGATGATGCCAAGGAAATTCTCAAAACCTTTAAGCTATATCGAGAAACATATAAATACGATAATGTTCTGAATATCACGATGGTTAATTTGTATGGACGAGGAATTAGCGAACGTAGGGGTGTGTTCCTATTAGATAAGAATCCGCTGCGCAATCCACATTTCACTTATTTACTGAGTCATCCAGAGTCAATTCTAAACATCCCTCCCTCAGATTCTTCACCACTCGATCGGTTGGATGGCTTTCAATATCCGAATCAGAATGTGATCTCGATTATGGCAACGGTTAAGCAACGAATTACCCACGAGGTTATCGGATTTATCGTGATCGATCTGGAGGATGCTGTCGTGGAACAGTTTTTCGATAGCTTCTCGATTGGGCAGACTGGCTTCTTCTATATTCTTGATGACGCAGGGAATCCTATATTCTCTCCAACCGATAAGAAGAAGTCGATCCAGAGCTTGCAAGCCACTAAATTGACCCATCTCTTAAACAATCAGCATGATAGCTTCGTAGATAACTCAGTGGGCAAGCCCAAATTCATTGTGTTCAGCACATCAACCGCGACAGGCTGGAAGATCATCGGCCAGGTTCCTTTACAAGAAATCGTTGAGGATGCTAACGAGATCCGCCAGCTCATTATTATCAGCGTTGCACTAAGTATCCTTTTTACGATTACCTTATATTTTTTCATCACAACTAGACTCACTCGTCCCGTTCAATTATTGAAGAACAAGATGCGTCAAGCTGCCTCTGGATATCTCGAGGCGAAGGTAAAGCCTACGGGTCAAGATGAGATCGCCGATCTTGGGAATAGCTTCAATATTATGCTTGATCAGATCAAGATGTTATTGGACCAGAGCATTAGTGAGCAAGAGCAAATTCAGAAGGCTGAGCTTCGTACATTGCAGGCTCAGATTAATCCCCACTTCCTATATAACACACTTGATTCTATCGTCTGGATGGCCGAAGCCGGCAAGGATGAACAGGTCATTCAGCTTGTGCAGGCTCTATCCCGTTTCTTCCGCATAAGCTTGAATAAGGGCAGAGATTGGATAGCGCTCAGCGAAGAGATTGAGCACGTACGCAATTATCTGGTCATCCAGCAGATGCGTTATAGAGATATCCTAGATTATGAAATTATGATCGATCCTGAGCTGTATGAGCTACCGATCTTGAAGATGACACTTCAACCGATCGTCGAGAATGCCTTGTATCATGGTCTGAAGAACAAACGAACGAAGGGCCTTATTCGCATCCTTGGTCGTTCGAAGAATAAGCATAATATGGAGCTGATTATCGAGGATAACGGGATCGGAATGAACCCCGAGAAGTTAGAGCAGCTTCGCGATCAGCTTAACAAACAACGTATGCCCGAAGAAACCGGCGGTGAGATTTCCGGAGGCTTTGGACTACACAATGTGCACGAACGCTTGCGTCTCTATTACGGAAATTCTTACGGAGTTAAGATAGACAGTACCGATCAGGAAGGCACGCAAGTAACCTTGCAAATTCCAATCAAGAGGGGGTAACCATTTCATGAAAAAAGTGATGTTAGTCGATGACGAAATCCTTATTCGAGAGAGTATAAGAGATTGTATTCAATGGGAGAAGGAAGGATTTATATATTGTGGGGATGCATCAGATGGAGAGGTCGCTCTACCGATGATTGAACAGCTTCAGCCTGATATACTGATTACAGATATTAAGATGCCTTTTATGAATGGCTTAGAGCTTAGTGCGATTGTTCGTAAGAAGATGCCACACATAAAAATTATTATTCTCAGTGGTCATGATGAGTTCGAATATGCAAGGTCCGCTCTTCGAATCGGAATTGAAGAATATTGTTTGAAGCCATTTAGCTCAACAGATATTATCCAGCTCCTTCAAGAGGTCAGTAGGAAAATCGATACAGAGCGTTATGATAACGAACGGATCGAAAAGCTCAAGCTGCATGCATCGGAGAAGACTGTCAACAGCAAGGAGAAATTATTAGGGGACCTATGTGGTGGATTCATCTCTACCTCAGATGCGATGCGGCTTGCTGCCGAGCTAGGCCTGAATCTCATATCGCATCACTATGCAGTTGCTATTACCGATATTCGACATCGAGATAGCTCAATCTCATCGGATAGCGCCCTAGTGCAACAGATGGAGTCAAGCTTACATGGTCAGCTTGACTCCATTATCAATTACTTATGCTTCAAGATGAGTCGGAATGAGAAAATTTGGATTGTTAAAGGTGATTCTATCCCTCAGCTGGAAGCAGCACTCGAAGTATTCCAAGCAACCATAACTTCCTATCAGAGTAGCTCTGAGCACCTATACCAAATCTTCATTGGTATAGGCAGCATGCAAGATCGACTTCAAGCCATTCACACTTCCTATCTGGAGGCCATGGAGGATAAGCATTGGAGGCGACTTTCCGAGCTGAATCGATGGTCTCTTCAAGATGCAACCGGTGGAACGTTGGATCAATCTATCCTGCTCGATCGAAATCGATTCATAGACTTCTTGAGAATTGGCTCATCCTCAGAGGTAGTGGGATTAGTCCAGCAGATCGCAGCTGAGCTGAGAAGCGTGGATTGGCAAGCTTCCTTCTATGGCTACTATATTCTGAACGACATTACACTTCAGGTACTACAAGCAGCCAAGAGTATGTATAGGAATATTCAGTCTCCTGAGGTCATTCTACAGAATCTTCAGCTGAGCATTAGGAAGGTCCGCTCTTGGGATGAGGTATGCTCGTATCTCATACTACTTGCAGAACAATTCTGGCAATGGCGAGCAGAAGCATCTGATCGATATGCGGATATGCTGTTCCAGGTTAAGGATTATATTCTCCGTAATTATGATAAAGACCATCTCTCCCTGCAGGATGCAGCTGAGCACGTGCTCGTAAGTCCAAGTCATCTAAGTAAATTATTCAGCCAGGAGACTGGGCAAACCTTTATCGATTATTTGACACATACCCGCATTAATAAGGCTAAGGAGCTGCTGCAATCTACAAATTCGAAATCCTATGAAATTGCCTTCATGGTTGGTTATAATGACGCTCCCTACTTCTCCAATTTATTCAAACGGGTCACTGGCATGACAACGAAACAATTTCGCCAACAAGGTCAGCCCATCCATAATAAAACGAGTATAGGAGAATAATCACATGAGTGTAAACAGAAACCGTTCTCTATATAGAAGAGCTCCAGTCATAATACTGCTAATCATCGTCCTAATCACTGGATGTAGTGATGGGCTTCCGATTGTTCAACCCGTTACACACCCATCAGAGAATATGGAGCAATCAGCTCCTCTGAAAACCTTCGGCATTATTTATCCTATGGCGCATCCATTCTATGAGGTGGTAACTCGACATGCCCAAGAAGCAGCGAAGACCTATAACATTCAATTAATTGTAAAGGCGCCTGATGAAGCAAATCTCGAGCAGCAAATTCGAATAATGGAAACGATGATTAAGATGAAGGTGGACGGTATCGCTATTGATGCTGTTGATTCCGATGCCTTAGTTCCAGTTATTAACAAGGCCATAGCATCGGGAATCCCCGTAATCTGCTTCGAATCCGATTCACCTCATAGTGAACGACTTTCCTTTATCGGCACGAATAATTACCAAGCTGGAGCGCTGATGGGTGAGGTCCTTGGAAAGCTTCTCAATCGAAAAGGAATGGTGCTCGTTGAGACTGGCATGCTTAAGATGAGCAGCTTGAAGGAGCGACTAGAAGGCATGCTTCAATATATTAATGAAGAAACTGAAATTCAAGTGCTCGAGGTTCGTTATAACGAGGGCATTGAGGCTCTGGCTATGACCGACTTAGAGGAGATGATTGATGCCCACCCCCATTTTGACGCATTCATTGCGCTTGATTTAATTTCTGGATCTACCTCAGTGCTTGTATGGAAAGCGAAGGGATTGAGCCGATATGCGCTTACGTTTGGAATGATGCCGGAAATCAAGGAGGCGATTAACAATGGACAGATTACATCAGCTGTCTCACATAACGAGCATGAATGGGGACAACAGATTGTAGAGCTGTTACTACAAGCATCCGAGGGTAAGGAAATACCTGCATTCTCAGATACGGGTACATTAGAGATCACTCGTGACAACTTGTTTCAGGTTCCCGAGCTAAAGTGATTGTTCTTCACCAGATAAGGATATAACAGAATGAGACCCATTACATAGATCACGAATGCAAAATAGGCAGGCAGCAAATGCCAGAAGCTAGAGTATCCAATCATCAGGTGCACAGAGAAAACAGCGACAAACCCAGGTAAGCCTCCGCCGAGCAATGTCCACCATAACCAGCATTCCCCTTGGTTAAGTCCCCATAAGGCTATAGCCAGAATGGCCAATGCGTTGGAGAATAGCGCTCCTCCAAAGCCCGCACGATCATGTGCGATCAGAGGCAGTAGCTTATCATTCACATGTTCAAGTGTAGCGTGTGTTGTATTCATATAAGCGAGATCTGTTGGGACGAAGATATGTGTGATCCCAACGAATGATATCGTGAGTCCACCAATAGCTAGTGCAAATCCTAAGATAACGAACATCAATTGACCCCATTGTGCGAGCATCCATGTCCGGTCGTTGATCAGGTTAGGCTGTCGTCTACTTAACTCATTCACTGGCGCACGCAAGGAAATGAGGAATAATGGTAGCATAATAGCTGCGATCAGCGCATGAAGCGGATCAAAGTAACCGTAGCCCAAATATAAGAAAAAGCTACCGAAACCAACTACGCAGGAAATTGTCAATGCAGCCTTCGACCAGTGTTGCCCCCTCCTCAGTCCATATCTGGCCAATTGAGCGTACAGAATACCAATCGAGAGCATCCTGTGGCTCATGAATGCCAGCAGTGGCGATGAGTATATGCTCCACTTCAAGCTGTCCACGTAATAAACGCACTTTCTCGATACTCAGTTGCTTGCCTTCGTGTCCAATCTCAAGCCCATTGTCGGTATGGATCATATCGCCAATGACGATTCCGTCCCACTGAAGAGTGGTCGAATGCTGTGTGAGTTGTTGAAGCTTGTCCAGTGGGTAATCTAATGGTACATAAAGAAATAAAGGTTTTGTTGCAATAATGCTACGACTCACCTGTATGAATGAATCTAATTTTTCTAGTATATGCTCTAAAGACCAACGATGATCTAATAGATCTATGTAAAAGCCATCAGCGAATGGCACAAGCTTGTCTAGTAACAATTGATGCTCCCCAATGGCATGTTCTAGCGTGCTTTCTGGTGAGTGTTTAAGTCGGAGCATACAAGGTAACTTGCCTTTGTTCTTATGATTTTGTTTCAATTGAGCTGTGATGGCTTCAACACCATCGTTCTCATATTCGATCGGATAGATAATGGCTTCACGTTGTAAATCACGCTGAATGGGTAAATCGCTAGTGATCTTATCCATTGTGATGGGTCCTATCTCCAGAAAGCCGAATCCGAATTGAGATAATGCCTTGTTGGCTGTGCCATGAATATCTAAACCTCCGCTAAGTCCCAAGGGAGATTTCAGCTGCACATCAGCAAGCTTAGTTTGCAATAATGGTGAGGTGTCTAAATGTCCAAGTGTTCGAATGACGGCGGAGCCCCAGGGCAGCTTGCCCAGCCCACCAATTGCCAACAAGGTGAGATCGCGGGCTTGGCGTGAAGTTAATCTGAATAACGCAGGTCGGAATAGTGTGCGATATGACCAATCTGGCACTTTCATAGCCTCCTTCTTATCCGCATAACGCCTTACCTTACTATAGGTTTCGACAGCTGCATTTCTTTCCCTCTTCTGGGCGTGGTATAATTAATAAGATTTCTTTGATTGGCAATTATGATTAGCAGGTAATATGAGCATAGAAAAAATAATGAGGTGTATATCATGAAGGTTGAAATTTGGTCAGACGTGGCTTGCCCATTCTGTTATATTGGCAAGAGAAGCTTCGAGGACGCATTAAGTAAATTCTCTGACAAAGATAAAGTTGAGGTCGTTTATCGAAGCTTCGAGCTTGATCCCAAAACCCCTAAGGATGTCGAACAGGATGTTCACGATATGCTGGCAGCGAAGTACGGGATGACTCGGGATAAAGCCAAGGAAATGGGTCAGAATGTTAGCAGGATGGCTGAGTTGAGTGGGCTCAAATTCGAGTTTGATACCATGATTCTAACCAATACATTCGATGCACATCGATTGACGCATTATGCCGCGAAGTACGGTAAGAGACCCGATATGACGGAACAATTATTCAAAGCCTATTTCACAGATTCTAAGCATGTTGGTGATCACGAGGTACTAGCAGGATTAGCTGAGGATATCGGACTTAATAAACAAGAGGTTCTCGAGGTGCTAGCAAGCTCTGAATATACCGCAGAGGTTCGAGCTGAAGAGCATGATGCGCAGCAGCTCGGTGTTAACGGCGTTCCCTTCTTCGTAATCAATCGTAAGGTTGGTATCTCTGGAGCACAATCTGCTGAATATTTCCTGAATGCCCTAAAGCAAGTTTGGGCTGAAGAATCGGATAAGCCTAAGCTCACCGTACTTGGCAACGAAGACGGCTCCATCTGTACAGATGATGGCTGTTCAGTCTGAGCCTGTAGCTTACATAGGAGACTGAATTCGAAACCCGAGAGCTGTATTCAAGCATTAGCGCGGAAAATCTGCTCTAAAAACGATGGCTTACCTCTAAGGGCTTGTTCATCGTGTTCCAGCTTCCTTTTGACTGTTATCCCAATGCCTCAGTATACGTGAGATAAACCTATCTAACTGAGGGAGTTTTATCATACTCACTAGCCGCCTTGGTGACCAATAGATCACTTGGTACATGTAGCTACTCTTAGGATCACTTGGTACATGTAGCTGTTCTATACATCTCTTGGCATGACTCGTTGCTTTATGGATTCAACTTGCTACGACCAGCTTGGCATACGTTGTAGATGGCGTAGTGGTGCAAAGCCTGAGCATCGACTCGAACAGAGGTGCATGGCGTAGTTTTGTGTTAAATCTCCAGCAGTACTCGTTCCAATAATGCTGCAGATGAGCTTGGCCTAGGCCGTGGTAGGTCATCTGCATCCATTTTCTTGCCTTCTGAAAGATAGGATAACCTCTCATGGCGGTACGCTTCGTACTTGTCCCAATCGTACGGGTCACTGCAGCTTCAGATACGATATGCTTATCTGTGAAGGAGTCTATTCCCTTTGAGAGTACGCGAGCGTTGTCGTAATGGGATTCGGGGACCATCTGAATTTTCACATAGGAAACCTGATCGAAGACATCTATAGTTGTGCCTACTAGAACGGGGAACTGATCTAGTTTGTTGTAGGAAGGGATAGTTAAAGGTGGCGAGCATCGGCCACAATCGATATAAACCTCTCCAGTGAGTTTGACCGCGTCTTCGGCTTGGGTAATTGACTGACGAATCTTTCGCAGCATGAGCCAAGCTGTCTTATATGTAACTTGAATTAAGGCTTTTAAGCGAATGGCATTAATACCCGAATCGGTAGATGAGACGAGGAACATGGCCGTAAACCATTTGCGCAGATCGGTAGAGCTACTCTCCATGATGGTGTCTACCGTAGGAGAAGCTTGGTAATGGCAATGCCCGCATTCTAGGAGTGGTAATCGTCGGGTATGTATACGGGATGCTGTGGTATGTGAGCAGCGAGAGCAAATAAACCCGTCTGGCCACTTCTGGTTTATCAGATAATCCGCACAGACTTCCTCTGAGTGAAACCGAGCTTGAAACGCTGCCAATGCAACGGTATCAATGCTCGGCGAATGCACACTTATAAAACTGGGTAACCGTTCAACTATACTTTCAACCATGTGTAACCCCACCACCCCTTAATCAAAAGCAAACGTTTGTTCCTATATTTTAGCAGGAAATCTCTCTGATTTCAAGAACAAAATTGGATAAAAGTTACTAAACCTAGAACAATCTACAATGCAACGAAAAATAAAGCTAAAGCTAAAGCTAATAATGAAACTGATCTGAGGTAAAGGGATAAAGGTCAAAAGGAAATTTTATACGTTAGATATTGCGCCCTTTATACATAAAACCGCATGAATATAAATATTCTTATTTTATAATTAATCGACACTCTCATTTTCCGCCTTAACAGTCACTCAGGAGCTGAAACCTAAGGTCTAGCTGATGTTCCATCTGGCTTGCGGGCGAGTGTCCACTCAGGTAGACGGTTATGTGGAGGGTAGGCTGCAGCTTTCTTCTCGTCGATATCGATGCCTAGACCAGGACTTTCAGATAAATAAGCATATCCATCTCTTATCTGCGGACAGCCTGAGAACACTTCTTGTGTCGCCTCAGAAAATTGGTGCCACTCCTGAATGCCAAAGTTAGGGCTAGCCAAATCTAGATGCAGATTAGCTGCATGTCCTACTGGACTAACGTCTCCTGGTCCATGCCAAGCTGTCCTCACTCCGAAGGATTCTCCTAGTACAGCAAGCTTCCTTGCCGGTGTAATGCCACCAATTGCACTAATATGACATCTGATGAAGTCGATCAAACGCTCAGACATTAAGGGCATCCATTCCTTCGGGTGAACGAATAACTCACCCATCGCAAGTGGAATGCTCGACTGACTCCGTATCATTCGAAACCATTCGATATGCTCTGGCGGGAGTGCATCCTCGAGGAAGAACAGGCGGTATTTCTCCAGCTCTTTTGCTAAACGAACAGATTCTATAGGCTCAAGTCGTTCATGAATATCATGGATCAGCTCGATTTCATCACCTATCCTATTCCGGATATGCTCGAATAACCGAGGAATGCTTCTTGCATATGCAGTAGGATCGTAATAGGCACCTGGAGCAGAACGTTCGGTCATGTGCATCTTGACCTGTTTGCCTCCATAAAGCCCCATCTGGCAACGAATGTAGCGATAGCCTTGCTCAACATAAGCGCGTACGTTGTCTTCAACCTCATGTACATCCATACCATCAGCATGTCTGTAAACGGCTGCGGCTTCCCTACATTTCCCTCCTAACAATTGATATACAGGCATACCCGCCATCTTCCCCTTGATATCCCACAACGCCATATCCATGCCAGAAAGCGCATTATTCATGATCGGACCATTACGCCAATAACCACTTACCATCGCAGTTTGCCACAGGTCCTCAATTCGAGACACATCCTTGCCAATGAGAAAAGGTTTTATGTATTCATCGATTGCAGTTTTAACAGCAAGATGTCTTTGTGTAAAGGTTGCACAGCCTAAACCATATAAGCCTGGCTCTGACGTTTCGATCTTCACTACGACCAGATTGATTCCTTCAGGAGCCGTGAGTATTGTTCTGACATCTCTAATCGAAACCTCTGACATTCCATCATCCCCCTCGAATTAAAAACGGTCGCACTCCAGAAATACCCGGATTACGACCGTATGCTTAGTTCAATATTGATAACATTATTGTTCATAATCGGCTCCTCTTGTTCAGTGGTTAAGAAGAGGAGGATGGATGTGAGACTGCCTGCCTCTCATTATCATTAACAGTATAGCATGTTATGGACAATGGAGAGAAGCTATAAAATTACACTTTTGGATAGCGCAATGTTCAGATATGGCTGCTGAACACCAGATATGACCGCATTCGGTGCAATCACCGTAATCTTATCATGATATCCCCCAATAACGGTGTCGCTCTTAATAATTGCACCTTCGCCAATGATCGCACGATGAATTCGTACATTACGACCAATCGTTACATTCGGCATAATCACACTATCTCTGATTATACTATTCTTCCCTACTTCTACCCCACTACAAATGATAGAGCGGCTTAAATATTGTTTGATAGAGCTATCTGGATGAAGGAATGACTGATGGTTTGATATATGCTGGGAATAATGAGTACTTACCACACCCTTAGAAACCAAGCGGCTAGAAATCGGCCATTTTTGATGATCTATATTCCCGAATACCTTGCCATCTAACCAATCCATATGTGCTTTCCATAAGCTTTCTATCGTCCCCACATCACGCCAATATCCATTGAATAAGTAGGCATATAGATCCCCGCCTGTCTGGAGCATCTGCGGAATAAGATCCTTACCAAAGTCATGTGTTGAATGTGGATTACTCGCATCTAATAATAGATGCTCTCTTAGATAAGACCAACGAAACATATATATGCCCATCGAAGCTAGATTACTCGATGAATATTTGGGCTTCTCTACAAAATCCGTAATGATTTGATCGGGATTAGCTTGAATAATTCCAAAATGGCTACTGTCTGATAGTGGTACCTCCACGACAGATACCGTAGCAGACGCTCCCTTAGCTTTATGAAATTCCAAGAGTTTACGATAATCCATTTGGTAGATGTGATCCGCAGATAGTATTAATATATGCTCTGGATTATGCTTATCGATGTAATCAATATTCCGATAGATCGCATTAGCCGTACCCGAATAATCCCCAAGCTTGGAATGATTGGATGAGAGCAGGGTAATTTCTGCGTTATTCTCTTTGTTAAGTCCCCATGGCTTACCATCGCCTATATGGTCGTGTAGCGTTTCCGATTGATACTGCGTCAGAACACCAACAGCATTAATTCCGGAATTTGCACAATTACTTAGCGGAAAATCAATAATTCGATATTCCATTCCGAATAACACTGCCGGCTTAGCCAGCTTATCCGTCAGAGGGGATAGTCGGCGCCCTTCGCCACCAGCTAGTAACATTGCCATACAAGCACTACCATCCATAAATTTGTATCCTCCCCAATCGGCTTTCAATATTAAGTCTCTAATTAAATATATTGCTGAGGCCTCCATCCTATTCATAAGAAAACAAAAGAACACAGATTTCTGTGTCCTTTTTAAGATCTTGTTCAATTTTCTGTCACTCTTTAATACTAAGGCCAAGTAGCTTGGTGAAAACTGAAGCTTGGCTTCTTGAAATTACACAACCTTGTAAATCCTCGATGCCAACGCCTAAATCTGTGAATTCACACTCGCTTAAATCAATGCCACTCAGCTTAGTACCCGTCAATTGGGCTTGATCTAGGTTGCAGCCTTTTAGTAAAACCTTCTGCATGGTTGAGTTATAGAAATCGGCAGCACATAGCGAGCTATCTTGGATAATAACCTGCTTACAGCTAGCAAAACGGAAGTTTCCGTAATCTATTAATGTGTTATGAAAGCGTACATTCCTCAATGTTGAATTAGATAGATTAACGCCTAGCATCTTGCAATTATTGAATTCCGTTCGGTGTATATTAGCATCACTAAAATCTATATTAGACAAATCACAATTGTTGAACCGCACATCAGTAAGATCTAGCTCCCTCCAAGTCGTCTGTCTGAAGCTAACATTGTCGAAGATCACTTTATCGAAGCAAACCTTATCCGCTTCCTGATTATCGATCATACAATTACTTATGATTCCCATACTTATTAAAGCTTCCGATTGGATGTCGTAACCTATAATTATTGATGGTACATCACTTGGAATTTTGGGTAAATCTATGTATGACGTAGATTTCTTTGTTTCTTTACTTTTTGCTTTATTCATCCTCTAACACACCTCGTCTATAGATTATGAGTTGGACATTGATTATTATCAACAAAGTTGCACATACTGATAAATCGTAATAATATGAAGAAAGTAGCAATTATATGCAGATAAGGGGTCATCTATTGCAATGAATCCAGAACGCAGTGTCACAGAAATATTAGAGAGTATCCTCCTCTCAGACTCGCACATGGATGGATTATCCCTCGGTAAATTGATGTCTTTACTTAAGGAAAAGGGGCCATTCTTATTCATCGTTATCCTATGTGTACCGTTCCTACTACCGCTATCGATTCCTGGGGTTAGCTTACCATTTGGGCTGATGATTATCTATTTATGCTTAGGTATCGTTAGTAGGAGAGAAGTGAAGCTCCCCAGAAAGCTTACGAATCATACAATCAAATCAAAGCATATCATACGACTGATGAAGGGTGTAATCAAGATATTCCGCAAAATAGAAAAATGGACAAGCCCACGATTGGAGTTTCTGGCCATACATCGGATCTCCATTACGATTAACGGGCTAGTTATCCTATTCTGTGCCATCGTACTTATGGTTCCAGTACCTATTCCCCTTGGTAATGCTCTACCCGCTTACGCCATGCTATTCTTATCCATTGGATTTTTACAGCGCGATGGGGCAATGATTATTATCGGTTACATTCTGACTCTGATATCAGCTACTTATTTTGTGGCAATAGCCATTCTGGGTGTGAATAGTGTTATGCTATTTGTATGAAATTCTTAATTCCAACTTACAAGGGGAATCATCATCATGAGTATGCTTTCATGGCTACAGTCACACAAAGGAACTCCTCTCGCTACGGAACGACGACTTTCTCGCGAGGCGATATTAACGATTACAATCCATAGTATATTCCAGTTCGGCGCATCCATGGCTGGACTTTTTCTTAATTTATATTTATGGCGATTAACTGAGGATTTAACGGTGAATGGGGTTTATACGATTATTAACTTTATCCTGACACCCATCGGTTTTGCGGTAGGAGGATGGATTGCCAAGCGGAAGGATCGTTTAGTAACCTATCGTCTAGGTATCTTCATGACTGCATTGTTCTACTTAATTGTCATCATTGCTCGAGAGAATGTCGTAGATTTCTATGTGCTCTTTGCCTTGGCGAATGGCTTTGCAGCGGGCCTCTATTGGATCGGATATCTCGTACTCATGTATGATGTTTCGACCGATAACAATCGAATACGTTACCTAGGCTTGAATATGGTATTCTTCAATGCAGCTGGATTGCTAGGTCCAGTTATCGCAGGTACAATAATCGGTCGTAGTGAGAATTTACAAGGTTATGTGATCACATTTACGCTCTCATTTATCATGTTCCTCATTGCAGCTCTTGTTAGTCTAAGAGTTCGAACTACCACTATGCGACATAAAAGCTATTATCTGAAGCTGATGCCTCTACTTATGCGTAAGAACACCGTTTGGTTAAAGTCTCTATTTGCTTTCCTCGTCTTCGGACTGTTCCAAGGGATTATGCTATTCCTACCGAATATTCTATTGTTTCAGACCGTTGGTCGAGAGGATGTAGTTGGTTATCTCGGCGTCTGCTTCTCTGGTGTGATTATGGTTACGGGCTATATGATGTCGCGTCGAGCGAATGATAATGGGGCAAAATATTACATACTCGTTTCTTCCTCCCTCGTAGTTATCGGCTCGTTGTTCTTAATCTACGATGTTCGTCTATGGACCGTTATCGTATTCATGATCCTATTCTCGATCAGCAATCCACTTGCCCTGAATACAATCAACTCCTATTACTATCTACTCATTGGTACGCTACCACTCAAAGGTCAGATGCGTAACGAGCTTGTAGTTATGCGAGAAACCTTCATGAATATAGGTCGGGTAATTTCCGTTGTATTACTTCTCGTTTTCTCGCAGGATCTTCAGTCATCGTGGCTACCGACTGTATTATTATGTACAGCATTTATGCAATATTCAATATTCTTCCTATTGGCTAGATCGAATTCCGAGTGAAATATTGTCTTGCTCAGCTCAAAAGCATATGCTCCCGAAGTAGTTTTCTTACGATAACTTTCACTGGGTTTAAGTTCCTTGTTTAGATAAGGAATATAGAGGATGGAACTTTAAATCCCAAACTCGCAGCAAGCCAATATTTCACTCTCCATCACTCCAATTTTGACTAATAGTACAGTAATTTTCTTTATAATGAGCTTCGAAAAATAGTATTCCTGCAAAAGTGCAGCTATTCTCTACAACATCGATCAAATTACTGAAGAAAGCAATTATTCCCGCACAATAGCAGTTATTTGATGATTACAAGTCCTATTCCCTTTAAATTACTGTACTTTTGCACTGTTTACATAGGAGGTAACTAGTTTGAAAATTAATGAGCTCGCGCTACGACTAGATATTACACCTAGAGCTATTCGACTTTATGAGCAGAAGGGCTTGCTCAATCCAAAGCGAAATCTAGACAATGGCTACCGAAGCTATACGGAACAAGACAGCTGGCGACTTCTTACCATCGCTTCTCTCCGTGAAATCGGACTTGGTTTACCGCAAATCCAATTGTTACTCGAGAAATGGGATCAAGGAGATTCCAGCGAGGTTCAGCATTATCTAGAAATTCAGAGGATGGCTATGGTGGCAAAGTGGGTTGAATTGAAGCAGTCGATATCCCAAATTGACCAATTAATTTCTCGATCCGAAGAGAGCTATGGCTTGCAGTTAGATGATTTATTCCTGCTTGCCGAACAGTTAAAGCAATTCAGACAGCATACCCATTGGCAAGACAAGTGGGGCTTTGACCGGAAAGCGCACGAATATGATCAATCCTCCGCTCAGATGGCTGCTGGTCCTTATTTAAACAGTCAGGAATATGAGGTCACTCTAGCTTTTATGACACAATGGCTTGCTCCACAGCCCGGAGAGCATGGTATAGATGTCGGAACCGGTACAGGTAATCTAGCAGAGAAACTTCTGACGAACGGTTCAATGTTATATGCTATCGATCAATCCAATGAGATGCTTACTCGGTGTCGTGCCAAGCTACCTAGCCTAACCACGAAGCTAGGCAATGCACTTTCTATTCCTTTTGTAGATAAGCAATTTCACTTTGTGGCTTCTGCCTTTGCCTTTCACCACCTCGACAACCAACAACAGCTGCTCGCATTAGAAGAGATGAATCGTGTTCTTAAACCGAATGGCCGAATGTGTATCTCTGGCTTAATGTTCGACCAAGACCCTACTTCTTCACCACTTACATTAACTAACAAAACCGATAGGCACCCGACTGATCATACTCAGCTGATTGCTTGGTTGCATAATCATGATTTCATTACCATTACGCATGCGATCAATGAATGGATACGTGTGGTGTATGCCGTTCGAAAAAATTAATACTTGACCTTCACCTAAGGGCAGGCCTTACCTTTAATCTGAGCTGCGATAGCAGTCGTAGCTACACATGAAGGAGGAATGTAACATGCCCGACCACAAACATATTTATAGTCATGATGCAGAGCAATACGAATTATTAATCTCTAGGGAAGATTATCAGGATAATATTAAGAAAGTCATTCTGAGCATCGTCCCCAAGCTTGAGGATATAGACGTTCTAGATATGGGTGCAGGCACAGGAAGACTTTCCTGTATACTAGCTCCACTCGTACAATCTATTATTGCAACCGATGTATCTGTTGCTATGTTGAACCGAGCGTCAGAGAATTTATCGGGAAGCAGGATGACGAATTGGAAAACTTGTGTTGCAGATCATAAATCTATACCCATAGCCTGTCAGTCCGTTGACTTAGTAACGGCTGGCTGGACGATCTGCTATTCAACGAATACGCTTGTAGAGCAATGGCACGAAAACTTGGAGCTCATCATGCAGGAAATTCAAAGAGTAGTACGTCCATTGGGTACAGTGGTTATCTTCGAGAATTACGGAACAGGCGGTGAACAACCTAATCCTCCTGATTATCTCTTGAGCTACTATGATGCGCTTGTGAATGAATATGGTTTCACACACGATTACATTAGGACTGATAGTCAATTCAAATCGGTCGATGAGGCTGAGAATCTATTCCGCTTTTTCTTTGGTGACGAATTTGCTGACCGTGTGAAATCCGCACAACAGACCATTGTTCCTGCCTGCACAGGTGTATGGTGGAGAACCTATTAATTCATATTAGACTGAATAATAACGCGGAGTACCCCTAGTGATCGCTTGCACCCAATGATCAACCTCTTTATTGAATACTTGCATATCTTGTTCCTTTACCTTTACCTTCAGCTTCATGTGGTTGCCTTTCACGAACCGGCGAGTTCGGTGCAATACACACTTCACAGCCGGAATCGTGGAGGCTAGCTCATCGGCTATTTCTTGATTCGTATAATCGAACATCTCCGCTAGCATGAACATTTCCATTTGCCGCTTAGGCAATCTGATGTTTAACCATTCCACTAACTCACGAATATTCGTCTGGTACACATCTTCATACGCAGCTTGAAGATAGATGACATCTCCGAGTACCATTCTTCTGCGTCTTTTACGATAATCATCGATCCATATATTCCTAGCGACCTTATATAAGAAAGCCCTAATTCCAGTGAAGGAGCCTGTCTGCTGATATTGGACGTAGGTTTTAAGCAAGGTTTCCTGTTGTAGGTCCTCGCTGTCCCAGGTTGAGCCAGTCAAATAATGACAGTACGCATGGAGCTCATTTAAATATGGTGAGACCAAAGACAGGAACATATCGGAACTATTCGAGTCCAACCTGTCCGTATTCTGTCTATCCAAATTTGTTACTACCTCAGAACGATTCACAGGAATCACGCCTTTCCATTAATTAAATCTTAACGCATCGATCGGTTTTAACTTGGCTGCCTTGTTAGCTGGAAGATAACCGAACAATACACCAACAATTAACGAGAAGGAGAAGGCCAGCATAATGACATCGAAGGAGAATACAATATCCATATCTAGTACCTTGGATAAGAGAGTGGCTGAGCCAACACCTATCCCAACACCTAATACACCACCCAATCCACCTAAAACCATCGCTTCGATCAGGAATTGAATCAGGATATCTCGTCGCTTCGCGCCAATAGCTTTGCGGATTCCAATCTCCCGCGTTCGTTCACTAACAGATACGAGCATGATGTTCATGATCCCAATACCGCCCACGAATAGAGATATACTGGCTATGCCACCTAGAGCTAGCGATAACGTGTCCGTTACTGAGCTGACTGTATCTAGAATGTCCTGCTGATTGAATACCCTGTAGCTATTCGTATTACCTCGGAAAATATCGCTTAATTCACTCTCCAAATTAACAACTATCCCATCCATCTGCTCGATCATTGTTGCTTGCACATATACAGAACGAATACCCCTAGATTGAAAAAGTCGTTCAGCTGAGGTCAGAGGAATAATGACGATCTCATCATTGGAGCCCGTCGATGAATCTCCCTTCGAGGCTAGTACTCCGACTACCTTGAAGCGAATGCCCTTGATCAGCACCGTCTCACCTACGGGTTCAGCCGCTCCGAACAGTTCCACAGCTGTGTCTGAGCCAAGCAAGGCAATCTTCTGATTGAAATCGAGGTCGATTTCGGTTAAGAATCGTCCCTTCGCAACCTCATACTTCTGTACAAAGGCATAGTCAGGGTTCGTTCCCATCACACTGACATCAGCGGAGGTAGTCCCAAATTTGACAGTTGTATTCTCACTCTTAGTTGGCGAAACATATTCCACTCCCTCGAGCTCACTAAACGCCATGGCTTGTTCATAATTGAGTGTCGTGGTAGTTCCACGCCCAACAATATTGACTGTAAGCAGGTTCGTGCCCAGGCCCTGCACCTGCTCTGTCACTTGCTTAGTCGCACCTTGACCAAGAGCAACGAGTGCTATAACCGAGGTGACCCCAAGAATGATACCTAACATAGTGAGCAAGGAACGCAGTTTATTCGATACAATACTCTTAAGCGCCATCTTGATGCCTTGGACAATATTCATAAAGCACCACCTTGCTCGCTTAATTGCCCGTCATGAATTCTGACTATTCGTTTGGCTTGCTCAGAAACCTCTGGATCATGTGTAATTAATACGATACAGTGTCCCATAGCATTGAGCTGCTTGATTAGCTCCATTACTTCCTTACTCGTCCTCGTATCGAGTGCACCCGTAGGCTCATCGGCAAGTAGAATCGGTGGATTCCCCGCTAATGCCCGAGCGATTGCAACCCTCTGCTGCTGTCCGCCAGATAGTTCTGTCGGTCGATGATGAATCCGGTCTCCAAGTCCAACCTTCTCTAGTGCTTCAATCGCAAGCTGATGACGCAGCTTGGATGGTATACCACGATAGATCAGCGGTAGCTCTACATTTTCCATAGCATTAAGCTTACTTAGTAGATTAAATCCCTGAAAGATAAACCCAATCTTCTCATTCCTTATCTCAGCAAGTCGATTGTCACTAAGACGTGTTACATCCTCACCATCCAACCAATAGCTACCAGAGGAAGGTGAATCCAGACAACCGATGACATTCATCAATGTGGATTTACCTGAGCCTGACGGCCCGATAATACACATAAAGTCACCCTTGTTAACCGTAAGAGACACACCCTTCAAAGCTTGCAGGGTCTCACCACCTAAGCGATATTCCTTAATAATATGCTGTAGCTGAATTAATGGCGTTGTAGTGGGAGTGGGAGATACACACTCCGATGTAAGTAGGGTCATCTTCTACCACCCCCGAAGCCACCACCACCTGTTGGAGGAATACCCGTACCACCACCGCCAGTAACTCCGCCAATACCACCAATACCACCAATACCACCAGCCCCAAAGCCACCTTGTGTCTGTTGGTTAGCCGTTGTAGCCCCAACAGTCATAGGAAGAATAACTTCATCACCTTCACTCAAGCCGGATAAAACTTCAATATAGTCTTCGTTATGTATACCAATTTCAATGAACTTCCTGGGAGAAGTCCCACCTTGTGCTCCTGCTCCTGTTCCTGCTCCTGTTCCTGCTCCTGTTCCTGCTCCTGTTCCTGCTCCTGTTCCTGCTCCTGCTCCTGCTCCTGCTCCTGCTCCTGCTCCTGCTCCTGCACGTTGTGGAAATTCGCCCTCTGGCAACTCCATGCCTTCTGGAATTTCAGTTCTACCAGAAGCGCCTTCGGGCCTTTGCCCTCGAACACCTTCAGTAGGTACTTCATCTGCTCCTTCAGTCGAGACTTGCTCAATTCCCTCTGCCGAAGCTGTTGTAGCGGGAACCGTTACATAGTATCGTCCTCGTTGCGATTGTACAGCTTCTATTGGTAGATAGAGTACGTTTGCTCTACTCTCTACAAGAATACTTGCTTCAGCTGACATCCCTGACTTTATACCCGTACCATCCTTAAGATAAACCGTCACATCAAAGGTAGCTACACCATTACTTGCAGCTCCCTCTTCAGCTATCTTAGTAACTTCGCCAGTAAAGGTGGAATCAGGTAAAGACTCCACACTAATTGTCGCTTGCTGTCCAAGTGCAACCTGAGGTATATCAAGCTCATCGATAGCGATCACAATCTGCAGATTAGCGTAATCAACAACCTCGGCTATCACTGCATTCCTGCTCGGAGTTTCGCCTACCTTCACATCAAGCGTTGTAAGTTGACCATCGATAGGAGATATAATAGGATCGATTTCCGTCTCCTCCTGCAAGGTTGCTATCGTTTCACGAGCGCTTCTAATCTCTAGCTCCAGCTTCTTCATGCTTATCTTTAGACTATCTCTACTAGCATCGTCCGCAGCACTCTTATATTTGTCCTGCATCTCCTCTAGATCAAGAAGCTTCCCTTCAAGATTGAGCTGTGCTGAGCTAACTTGAGACGAGATGTCCTTCTGTTCGAATGTGATCAACACATCTCCTTGCTTTACAATATCACCGACTTGCACATTCACATTCTCAACAACAGCTTCAACCGTCGCTTTAATGCTTTCCTTCGCCGCAGGCTGGATGCTTCCAGATCCACTAACATTTACCTCTAGATTGCCCGTCTGTACCGATGCTATGGATTGAACAGCTACGACCTGCTCCTCTTCATTGAAGAAATAGAGATATCCCATAAAAGCAGCAACAACCACAAGAATTACTGAACAAGTCGTAACGAGCCTCTTCAACCATTTCTTTTTTCCTATTGATTTCATTTTTATTGTCTCGTCCTTTCGCAAACAGTATGTATGAATATGATTCACTTTCACATACACAGCTTAAAGTTAGCTTAAGGAAGCGGCTGATCTTAGTAGTACTTACTACCGCAGGTATGGTGGAGAAGAAACAGAATATAGTGTAGAATTGGATATTGAATCATATATTCTAAATCGCACGATTAATTAGGAGCTGTAGGAATGGCAGATAATGAACTTGTACTCACCCGCGAGGGAATGGAGCAACTAAAGCTCGAGCTTGATGATCTAAAGAATGTAAAGCGTAAAGAGCTGGCTGCCCGACTTAAGCTAGCGCTTAGCTATGGTGATTTGAAGGAGAATAGTGAGTATCACTCCGCTAAGAATGACCAGTCGTTCCTAGAGACAAGAATTAAGATCGTACAACAAATGATAAATAATGCTCGTGTAGCCGATTTCGATAGCTTAGATACATCCACAGTCCATGTGGGTTCAGTGGTCATTCTCAATGATGTAGAGTTTGCTGAGAAGATACAATACAGGATTGTTGGTCCTGCCGAGGCCGATGTTATCGACAACAAAATATCTTACGAGAGTCCATTAGGCAAAGCCTTAATGGGTAAAGCGGTGGGGGATATTATTAGCGTCATTGCACCTGTTGGGGTCATACAATATGAATTACTTGAAATTAAAACCATCTAATGACAGAGAACTCATCCATGTTCACCCTTACAACTATGGAAATTGAACATGCCGAGTCCGTCTGTTCTTGGCGATATCCTCAGCCTTATGATATATACAATTGGCAGGAATGGCTTGACATGAAAACCAATTCGGTCGAGTTTGGTGATCCTCGCATTCGTTCAGAGCAATATGCGGCAGTGCTCAACCATGAGACTCAACTTGTGGGATTTGCACAATTCTTTCCCATGGTAGGTGTAACTCGTCTTGGTTTCGGTATGCGCCCAGATCAGTGCGGTGCTGGGAAGGGTGTCGCTTTCGTTCGAGCGATTGTCGAGGATGCTAAGCGACGAAACCCGAGGAATGAAATTGATCTTGAGGTTCTCACGTGGAATCTTAGAGCGTATAAAGCTTATGAAAAAGCCGGTTTTGTTCATACGGATACGTATGAACGACCGACTCCAACTGGTGTGCAAGCAGTACATTGTATGGTTTTCAAGTGATGTAGCTAAAGCTTTTACTGTTTGGCTGACATAATTGTACCACCATTAATTATGGCGACACTTAAACATTGTGCTTATTTAGTATAACTTAATTGTGGATTTAGCTTGTATCTCTTCCATCCAAGCTGAAGATAAAGTGGTTACTTCCTCATTGATTAATAGCTCACGAATCTCATCTGCCTTCTCTTCTAGCGTCGGAATAATCTCTGTATTGCGTGCCATAACCTTGATAATGTGAAAGCCCTCACTAGTTTCTACGACTTCACTTAGCTTCCCCATCTCCAATGCAAATGCCGCTGTATCGAACAATTCATCTCTGGAGCCTCTCGTAATGAAATCGAGATTACCACCAACTTCTTTGGACATTGTATCAAGTGACTTCTCTTTAGCGACTTCTGCAAAATCCGCTCCATTCCTCAAATCTGCCAACACCTTGTCTGCTTCTTCTTTGGTAGCCAATACGATATGTGATGCCTTAATCTCCTCAGGTGTCTTCAATGTCTCTAAATTTTCATTATAATATTGTTGAATATGCTCCTCAGTAATTGTAATTTCTGGCTCAAGTATCTTCTTCATCTTGAGTTGGACAGCTAAGTCTGCCTTCATGCCATCCAATGTCATACCGTAGTAGGTAAGTGCCTCATTAAATTCTTCAGCTGACGAAAATCCCTGCTTAACCGTTTCAATTTCCTGTTCGATATCTTCATCTTGAATCGTAACTCCGGCTTCCTCAGCCTCCTGTCTTATTAGCTCATTCTCGATCAAGACTTGTAGCGCTTGTTCACCACCGCTGATATATAGGCTTTCATATAATTGATCCTTACTTATTGTTACTCCATTCACCTCTGCTAACGCTTCTTTACTACCCTGCACAGGTGGGAAAAAAAACATATAGATCACAAAAATAACCAACAATATAATAGTCGCTATCATCCATTTCTGATTCCAATTCGATAGTACTATAGCTGCTTTATTACTCACATGGGCATCTTTTGTCGTATTCGTAGGCAAGCTAGCCACCATCCTCTCCTTCATAAATTTGTTGTTCCTAGATCTAATTATATGTATGAACCTTAACCGAGCCTTAAACATGATGTTTACAATTATGAATGCAGAAAAAACCTTTAAACGTCAGAGACGACTAAAGGCTTCTACGCACACTATATTGAGATATTATCTAGGTAATTTAACAATAAAGGACGTTCCATTGCTCTCGTTTCGGATAGCTTTGATCGTTCCTTGATGTCCCGAAACGATCCATTGGGCAATAGACAAACCTAATCCGAATCCACCCTTTTCCCTCGTCCTCGCTTGATCCTCACGATAGAACCGATCGAATATATGCCGCACATTTTCCTCGCGAATCCCAATCCCCGTATCACTAATCTCGATGACAATGCGATGATCCTCGTAGAATGTCTTAATGCCTATGCTGTCATTCTCGCCTGTGTACTTGAGCGCATTATCTAGCAGAATAACAAGCAACTGGTGGATCCTACTCGAATCTACCTCTAGCTGCATCTTACAATCTAACTGCATCCATAATGTCTTATCCTGGGATTCAGCGATCTCTACGTAAGGTGCACATGCTTCTCGAATGAATGCATCTATATCCATGGATTCCATCACGAATTGAGTCTCGGTTGAATCAGCCCTGGCCAAGGTTAATAGATCCGTGGTTAGCTTGGTAAGCCTACGTGTCTCAGATAAGCTTAATGCGATATTCTCAAACCTATCCACAATTTTCTCGTTTGGTTTAGTTAATAATAGCTCGAGCTTATTCTGAATAATGGTTAGTGGTGTACGAAGCTCGTGGGAGGCGTTCTCCACAAACTCCACCTGCTTACTCCATGAAGTCATAATTGGCTTCATCGTTTTCCTTGATAACACATAACTTGCTGTTATAGAGAGAAGGATGAAGATAACTGTACAGAAAAATAAAATCGTTCTGAAATTGTCTATAACCGTTTCCTCAGCATCCACATTCACAAGCAATTGTGTGATGTATATACTATCATCATGATCATTCAGATAGGAAATCGTTCTGAAATTATATAGATTATTAAGACTCAGATGTTTAATTACATCTAGATTCTGCTCGTCCATCCGCAGTCCATCAATTAAGTTCTCGTAGAACTGTGTTCCAATCTGTGCTTGATTCATGATTTCTCCTGCTTCGTTCCAGTGCAGGACAATCATTCTTGGATTAAACGACATTTTACGATCGCGATCTCTAAGGTCTGGAGGAAAGGAGTCTCTATGTATTAAATCGTCTGCCTTAACTTTATAATTCTGCATTTCCTCATCGGCTTTTCTATAAAGCGTGTTCTGCACCTGGCTTAGAATAATAACAGCGAATATCGTGAATATGAGAGTGAATGCAATGAAGTTATAAATCATAAACTTCAATTGTTGATTCATTAGCATTCGATTCTTATCCATCATCCTCACCCATTCTCCGATATCATATAACCAAGTCCACGAAAGGATTTAATATATTGATCATAACTAAATTTTTTTAAGCTCTTCCGAAGGTTGCTGGCATACACCTCTACCACTGTTGTTGAGGTTTCTGATTCATAGCCCCATATCCGGTCGAAAATTTGATCCTTAGTGAGAATCATATTCTTATTATGAATGAGATACTCTAGCAGCTCGAATTGCTTGCCGTTTAACTTTATCACTTCGTCATTCAAGCTTATCGTACCATTCTTGAGATTGAGCTCCAGGTCGATAAATTTTAATACATTTTCTTGGAAATTGCCAACAGAGCGTCTAATAATCGCTTCAAGCCGAAGTAGAAGCTCTGCCCGGTGGAAGGGCTTAACTAGATAATCGTCAGCTCCCTCATGGAAGCCTCTAATCTTGTCATCAATGCTATCCTTTGCAGTCAAGATCAGGACAGGTGTATGGATGTTTGTTTGCCTTAATTGGTGTAATAGCTCATACCCATTCAAGTGCGGCAGCATAATATCAAGAACGATTACATCATGAATGTTCTGCTGTGCGAGGAATAAGCCTTCCTCGCCATCATAAGCTTGAGTCACATCAAACATATGCTCAGTTGTCTCACAGATCGTATCCGATAAATTCTGATCGTCCTCGATAATTAGTAACTTCATCGTTGCACCTCACCTTAAGCTAGAATCGACCTCGTTACTTACATACTAATAATCGAAGCTTAATTTTAGCTTAAGGTTAATTGCCGAAAAAATTCATCAACCATAAGAATTATAGCCATTGGAACCACCTTTTCCATTCGATGGACAATAATCCTTGAGAAATTAAGTATAGAACCAAATAATAAATCGTATTGCCGATAGTCGTTGCGTAGAAAAAGTTGCCAAAGCGTACTGAGCTAACGCCAGCAGCGATATTAACGACACTAGATGGCATAAACGGCAGTATTTTACCTATAATTACGTACCAGAAGCCATGCTCTTCAATACGTTGGGTGAGCCTCTCGTTCACATACTTATGGAAATATGCTTGAAACCAATAACGAGTTAGCAAAAAAGCAAAGACTGCTCCAATTATGCTAATGGACCAGCTCCAGATGTAGCCTATGGTAATTCCGTATATAGAGACATTCATAGATATGAGTAATAACAGTGGGATTACAGGAAATGTATTCTGAAGCATCATCAGAATAAAAGTTATTAATATTAGAATAATCATACTTCCACGCGATAACTCTCTCAGCGCTTCGGGATCACCAGAAATTAGAACCTGAACCGTATCGACGTTAAAGATACCCAATAGAATAATCAAAGTCAGAGTGATCAATATGAGCTTCGTGCGAGTTTTTATTAAGATCACCCACCCAATTTATGTGTTACTTTATTCTACCATGGGATTATGATTATAATTGAATTATATTCAAGTCACTTCATCATGTTCTCAATAAAACGAAGGGACGAAGGTATTTCTTCCACTTGCAGCCCTTCAAGTGAAATATCAATAAGCGGTTTATAGGTTTGTAGCAACTCAATGAAGTGTGGATAATTTAGAAGTCCAGCGCCAAGCGGTCTATAGATAACTTTACCTGCGTTGTCAAAGTCAAAGTCCTTGGCATGAACCAGCACAATGCGATTTCCGAATGCTTCAAATGCTTGATTCATGACCTCCTCCTGTCGCTCGACATTACCTATATGCATCAGGTTACATGGATCGAATACTACACCGATATGGGGGGAGGGTACTTCCTCCAAGAGTCTAGCCATCGATTCAACAGAATCAATAATATGACCCATTGCAGGCTCGATTCCGATCATTACACCCCATCTGCCTGCTTCCTCAGCTAATTCTCTCACCGTCTCTATCAGCACGTCCCAAGCTACATCTTTATTCTCATGTTGGTTTGGGTTTCCAGTTTCTGTAGCTACAATAGTGGTACCGAAATCCCTCGCGGAGCGAAGATGCTCCTTGAACCGATCGATCTCAGCCCTTCTCTTAGTCTGATCGTGTTGAATGGTATCAATATAACAACCTAGTGAGGCAATTCTCACACCGTTACGTTGCAATGTATCTCTGATCGTACATGCGAAACCTGGGCTGAGTTTACCAAGTCCCGAATCAACATCTGAGAACGCTTTAGCTAATGCTAATTGTATGCAACTAAACCCATTACTCCCTATTATCTTTGCAAGTTCTTCGTACGGCAATTTTCCATAACTATGCGCTAGAATACCAATACCCATATGTTGCATCTCCTCAATATTAATTTTGTAGGTTCTAACTAGTAACTGATTTTACTCTTGAATCATTAATCCACCGTCCCTTGGTAATAGTACTTACTCGGACTATTCCTTGTAAAATTAGCCTTAATCGCTTCGGGCAAATACGGCATGAGATCGTTAGCTGTATTCAATTCCGTCCACTTCACTTCAAGTATCTCGTTATCAGGATCACAAATGCTTATCTCACCACCGATGATATTCGCTAAGAAAGTGAATAATAGAGCATGCTGCCCCCGTCCTGAGAAGAAAACCTCTCTAACAGAATATAGAATGGACATCTCAACCTCTAACCCTGTCTCCTCCCTTGTTTCACGTACTAATGCTTCCTCTAATATCTCTCCAGGTTCAACTGCTCCACCAGGGAGACTCCAATAGGAAGAATCCCCTTTCTTATTCCTTACCAATACAATATGCTCCTGTGTTTCATCGAAAATCAGAGCACTAACTACATTGACTCTATTCATTGGTTTCAGCTCCCCATTAACACATACAACCATAAATGCATTACCATACGGATCTATGAAGTTAAACTTGTATCTGGCACTTGTAAATTAAATAACAATAACAGAGTGCTGCTGAAGGGCACTCTATTATTGTTATAGGATTTCTTTATTCGAACCCAACAACTTGATTAGTCTCATCAGATAAGAAAGCCGCCTCAAGAAGCCTCATAACCCTTAATACCTCATGATTCTTTACGATAATTTCTACTTCACCTTCAATCGCATCGAGTACGTTGTTATAGAAATCAAGAATATCCGTCGGAATCCGAGGGAGAGGCTCAGTAATTGTCGTGTGATTATCTCGAGGCGCCATCGTTTTCGTTAAGCCAGCACCTGCCACAATCGGGGTAGCGTCGTGCCCTCCAAGAGGTGCCTCCAGCTTAACAACCCTCCCATTCATGTTCCAATCCTCGATGACTGCCGAGCCGGTTGTACCATTCATATACCACAATGGCATAGTGATATAATGAGTAGTTCCAACCTCCAATAATGCCGTAACCCCACCTTCAAATTCAAGGGTTAATCTGAAGCCGTCATCCACTTCATCGTTTGTTATATGTGTAAATTTACAATGTACGCTCTTAACCTTCTCAGGAATCATCAATAGCATTCGATCAACTAGATGAACGCCCCAATCTAGCAGCATGCCACCGCCAAATTCCTTCTCCGCACGCCAATCTCCCGGAATCCCTCTAGAACCATGAACCTTAGATTCAATATGAAACACATCACCTAGCTGCTTCTCATCAAGCAGCTTCTTCATGACCAGATAATCCTCATCCCATCTGCGATTCTGACCTACTACGAACAATTTGCCGCATTGATCGGCTACCGTCATAATATCTTGCAGTTCTTGGCTGGTTAAGGTTGCCGGCTTCTCACAAATCACATGCTTGCCTGCTCTTAAAGCCTGAATCGCTATTACAGAGTGAATATGATTAGGCGTGGCGATAATCACAATATCTACTCTTGGATCATCAAGCACTGACTTCAGGTCAGGATAAACCTGGTAACCAAGATCAGTTGCATGCTTCTGCCGTATCTCACGAATATCCATGATTCCTCTAAGCTCAAGATGATCTACACGTTGAATTAATCTCCCATGCTGACTTCCCATTCCACCGTAACCGACAATAGCAGCACCATACACTTTTTTTCGCATTTAAGAATTTCCCTCCACTGTTTAATTCCATGCACTTGGATGTTCGTCCTTCACTAGATCAAGAGAAGCCGCCTGCGCATTCGCTTCAACCTGCTCGATGCTCTTGCAGCCTGGAATAACGCAGCTGACTGCGGGATGCTGCAAGCACCAAGCCAAAGCCCACTGAGCCATGCCTACATCTTGCGGTACTTCATTCTGCTGAATGAGCTCAACTAACTTCAATTTCTCATCGATTTCATGACGAGCATGACCTTTCCTTACCCTATCCTCGAACGTTACACCCGGTTTATACTTACCACTTAAGTAACCACTCGCAAGAGGAACACGTGCCAAGACACCAAGATCCTGCTCTAGACAAGAAGGAAAGATCTGTTGTTCAGGAATTTGATTTATTCGATTATACACCACTTGGATGGCTTTTGCATTGAATTCTGTCGCTCTTGCGGTTTGAACTAAATTATCATTGCTTCCGATTGATATGCCTAGATTGCGAATCTTACCTGCTTGAACTTGTTTGTCTAGCATTGTCCATAACGCATCGTTCACAAAATCCTCATCTGATCCAGAATGGAATTGATACAGGTCGAGATAATCGGTTTTTAATGCTCTTAAGGATTCCTCCAACTGCACGCGAACCTCATCGGCATGCCAAGCATTACTCCAGCTCTCTTGAAACTTATGTCCGAATTTAGAAGCGACAACCCAATCCTCTCGACGATCTCTTGTTAAGAAATCACCGATGAATGCTTCGGACATATGATGTGGCCCATAACACTCAGCTGTGTCAATCAGATTAATACCTAAACCCTTGGCATGAGTGAGAATCCCATCGACCTCCTTCTGCGAAAAGTCCTTGCCCCAATCACCACCAAATTGCCATGTGCCTACACCAACAACGGAAACCTTCAGCTCGGTTTTTCCTAATCTTCTATATTTCATCCATTCGCCCTCCTTAATATATTTACTTCATGTCCTACTAGGCCCTTGATACGATTCTAATAACTATGACTTTGCACTTCTAAGAATAATATTCACAGTAGAACCTTTACCGAGTACACTCTCAATATGAATCGACCCTTGATGATTTTCTATGATCTTGTAGCTAACCATCAAGCCGAGACCTGTTCCATCTTCCTTCGTCGTATAGAATGGGGATCCCAGCCGAGAAATCTTATCCGCGGAAATACCTACTCCTTGATCTTTAAAGCTCAGATGGATATCGTTATCCTCATTCATTCGAGCCTTGATAATTAGATCGCCACCACGTGGCATCGCTTCAATACCGTTCTTGATAATATTAATGAACACCTGCTTTAGCTGGTTCTGAATACATCGAATTGGTGGAATATCTGAAGCAATTTTCGTTATGATCTCAACATTATTCAACAATGTTTGTGGATCAAGAAGTGTAATAACATCCTGAAGAATTCGTGTAACATCTACGATCTCAAAATTCAGCTTCTGTGGACGAGCAAGCATAAGTAATTCACTAATTATCGTCTCGATCCGTTCTAATTCCATTGCCATGATCTGCGTATACTGCTTCTTATTCGTATCGCGATCCAATAGCTTTGTGAAGCCTTTAAGTGCCGTTAGGGGATTTCGGATTTCGTGGGCTATACCAGCCGCTAGTTGACCAACGGCCGATAACATCTCCGATTTATGCAGCAGCTCGAGTGTGTTCTTCTGGTCTGTCATATCCTCAGATATTCTAAGATAATGTAGCGTCTCACCATCATCGTTAATAATAGGTAATAACGATACCATCTCAGAGAAGCTCTCACCATTCTTCTTGCGATTAGTTAACTCTCCAATCCATTTATGACCTGACTTAACCTGGTTCCAGATATCCTGTAATTGATCCTCATTCAGAAGATCGGAATATAACTCAAGCTTCTTATCTATCAATTCTTTCATCGAATAACCAGTCTGCTCGGCATACTTTGTATTAATATATTTAATATTGCGATTCATATCTGTAATAAGGATACATCCTGGGCTTTGTTGAATGGAATAAGAAAGGATAAGTAACTCCTCGGCGGCCTTCTTCAATTCAGTAATCTCTATGAGGGTAATAACTACACCTTCATTCTGATTATCCAAAGTCCGATAAGGCACCATCTTGATTCTAAACCACTTGCTGTCCTTACTCTGAATTTCTTTCTCCATCTCTTTATTTGTATTCAGCACTTGCTCAGCATCAATGACAAGATCTTCATATTTCAATTGATGTGAGATGTCACTAATAGGTCGACCTGTATCTAGCTCGATAAGATTAATTATTTTCGTTACTGCAGGTGTAAATTTGCGAATATTCATCCTTGTATCTAAGAAAATAGTCGCTATGTTCGTGTTTACAAAGAAGTTCGTAATATCATTATTCAATTCCATTAATTCCTGAATTTTATATTGATATTGATTATTAACTGTTAACAATTCCTCGTTCACGGACTGTAATTCCTCGTTAGTGCTCTGTAATTCTTCATTAGCGACGATTAATTCCTCATTCGTTGCTTGGAATTCCTCATTTGAGCTTTCAAGCTCATCGATCGTTGATTGAAGTGTTTCTTTGGCATGATACAGCTCACTCTCCAAATCCTTGATTTGTTGTGTGATTGTACTACCTAAATCCAATACAAATTTATGTTCAGTATTTTTTTCTTGCGGTTCCATATTTCTGATCGGAGCAACAGACTCGTCCTTTTCCTCGAAGAATATGATCGTTAACGTATCATCTATGGAATTAATGATGAATGGCTTGACCTTTATCGAAACAACGATATGCGAGTTGCCATGATCTAGCTTGAAGTTAGGATAGGACAATTCCTTGCCCTCCTTCCTAACCTTATGTAATAGCGTCTTAATCACAACAGCCATATATTCCGGAATCATCTTGAATAGATTATGACTAGGCTTCCCCTTTGGGATAACCAGATAATCACTTGCACTACCATTAATATGAATAATCTCATTATTCTCATCAACAATTATAAATTGGGTCACATATTCTTCAATGTGCTTCGTGTAGATGTTGTCCAATGTGATCATCCGTTCAGTTCGTTTTAGTCTTGTAATCGCTTTATTCTTATATGCACTTTTTTGCTCAGTAATATGAGCGGGCATTCCGAAGTAAGTAGTTGTTAGCCACTGATTCATCTTCTTATTCTGATATATATTCCACTTTCGGTCTACTACCTTGAACATATTCGTAAGCTTTCCTAACGTTTCACTAGGACCTAAAACAAGAAAGGTATCTGCTTTGAGCGCAAAATGGAACAACGAGATGACCTTGCGTTGCATTTCGAGCTGGATATAAATTAACATATTCCGACATGTGATAATATCCAATTGAGTAAACGGTGGATCCTTCAGTATATTATGCTTAGCGAACACGACCATCTGCCTTATATCTTTGTTCACCTGATAGCTATTCATTTGCTTGGTAAAATAAGTTTTCAGAATCAGTGGCTTCACATTCTTCTTAATATTCTCGTTATATTCTCCTTTACTCGCTATTTGAATGGATTCCTTATCTAAATCGGTTGCGAATATCTTAATATCATAATGAACTTTCCTTAATTTCATAAATTCCTTCAATATTATGGCTAGGGAATATACCTCTTCACCTGTTGAGCAACCAGCTACCCACACTCGAATCTGCTTCTCTACCTTTCGCTGTTCAAAAACTAGGGGAAGCACCTTTTCCGTAATTGTAAGAAAAGCATCTGGGTCACGGAAAAATTGGGTAACTCCTATTAATAAATCCTTCTGTAGCGCATTAATTTCCTTAGGCTTATCTGCCAGAAAATTGATATAATCACTTAATTGATTAAAGCCGTGCATAATCATTCTTCGTTGAATTCGACGCATAATACTGGCTTTCTTATAACAGGAAAAGTCAATACTCGTTTCATTATTGATTATAGCAAATAATGTTTCCCTGTCATCCTTGTAGGATGGTTTCAAGCTATCCTGCTGGACAAGCAGTTGGAGCAGCTCTGGCATATGCTGAGGGGATACAACATATTCCGACTGGTTATCAATGAGCTTGATCTTATCATCAGCATCATGCTCCAAATCGGTTATCTTACTCGATGCACGGATAATATATCCACCAGCATGAATAATGGTCTCTATCCCAAGTGTGGGATGTGTATGCTCCTCCTCAGTGAATATCATACCGATGACGAACCGTTCAGAGTAGTTTACAAGCGAACAGAACAAACGATCTACCGGTAATTGCTGGTCAGAATACTGAATATCTATAAGTGACAGTTGTCCACGATCAATTACAAAATCTCGATCTGATGGGATAAGATAAATGTGATCGATCTCAAGCTGAACAGAATCCACAACACTAATGATCGGCATGAAGGTATGAGGAGAAAGAATATCAATAGAAAGTGTAGACTGAATTTGATTCCGGTAGGAAGTAATCATGTAAATTAATCCGCTATTGGATGGCATATGATCTAGAAATAGTAGAAGAGAATCCAATTGATCTTGAGCAACAGCAATACCCACGATCAACTGTTGATCGTGGGTATTATCCTTAGAGTAGGAGTTTTCCTTATTGATGTGAGTGTTCTCCATTATGGCTCACCTATCTCTTCGTAGGTATAGTCTTCCTTCTAGGTAGTATTGTTGAATTTATTGTAACTTTTATATGATATTCACACAAGTCTATGTCAACAGGGACAACCTACTTAGAATGGAGATTTACACCCGTCAAATGAATAATCCTCCGTATCGCGACAGCATACTAAATGGTCTTACTATCACACTTCAATTAAACAACATCGTATCCCTGTTCCTCGATTGTTTCTTTGATAACATCTAACGAAACTTTGGACTCATCAAAATCTACAGTAACCGAATGATTGGCTAGATCCACCTTTGCTTCAGCGCCTAAATTTTTAACTGCAGTCTCTACAGAATTTACACAATGTCCACACGACATACCCTGTACATTTAATGTTGCTGTTGTCATTTGAAATTCCTCCTAATAGTATATGATTATCACACAAGTGATCGATAAACCTATCTTACAAGCTTAATCCCGTATATTATTTCATTAATTTATTAACCGTAATTAATAGCTCGTCTATAACTTCATGATCGCCGCTCTGAATTCTCTCGATGACACAGCTCTTCATGTGACCTTCTAGTAAGAGCTTGCCCACGCCTCCCAACGCAGATTGAGCAGCAGCAATCTGATTCAATATATCATCACAATATGTGTCCTTTTCAATTAATCCTTTTATCCCACGAATTTGACCTTCAATTCGATTTAATCTAGAGATCAGATTCGACTTAGCTTTATACGAATGATGACTTTTTCTGCCATGCTCGTTCGAACAACATTCTTTCTCTATCATGTCACTTGAATGCTCCATATATGCCTCACCTCCTTAACTGCTAATTACGAATTTTAACACGTTGAAGTCTGAGTGCATTTAATACTACAGAGACCGAGCTTAGTGCCATTGCAGCCCCTGCTACCCATGGTGCTAGTAAGCCTGCAGCAGCTATGGGTATCCCTAGTGAGTTATATCCTAATGCCCAGAATAGATTCTGCTTGATGTTGTTCATCGTCTTACGACTCATGTATATGGCATCTGGAATGCTAGACAGATCTCCACGCATTAGTGTTACATCCGCTGCCTCCATGGCCACATCTGTTCCTGTTCCAATGGCCATTCCGATGTTCGCAGTAGCAAGAGCAGGTGCATCGTTAATACCATCACCGACCATTGCAACGATCTTTCCTTGTGCTTGCAGCTTCTTCACCTCTTCAGCTTTACCTTCGGGGAGGACCTCTGCTAATACATGGTCAATACCAACCTGATCTGCAATGGCTTTAGCCGTTCTCGTGTTATCACCAGTAATCATCATAACCTGGATACCCATTTCCTTTAAGCGGAGGACTGCGGCTTCAGATGATTCCTTAATCGTATCGGCTACTGCCACAATGCCAGCATATTGTTGATCAATGGCAATGAGCATAGCCGTTTTCCCATTCTCTTCAAGCGCTGACATCGTTTTATAGGCTTGATCAGCATCCACATTGAATTTTTCCATTAAACGCCGAGTTCCTATGAGTAGCTGCTTACCTTCTACACTAGCCTTAATTCCGAATCCAGGAATAGCCTCGAATGACTCGGTTGAAGGCAAAGCGATTCCCCTCGCTACGATACCAGTAACGATTGCTTCTGCAAGAGGGTGCTCAGAATTCTTCTCGGCTGCACCCACTAATCTAAGGAAAGCAGATTCCTCTCCAACCATGATAACATCCGTAAGCTCAGGCTTTCCATTCGTAACCGTACCTGTTTTATCCAATATAATGGTATCTATTTTGTGTGTTTGCTCGAGATGCTCGCCACCCTTAAACAGGATACCAAGCTCAGCCGCACGACCTGATCCTGCCATAATAGAGGTGGGAGTTGCCAAGCCTAGGGCACATGGACATGCAATGACCAATATGGCTATGGCTACCTCCAGAGATTGCGCGAATTGATGAGGAGTTACAATAAAGAACCACACTAGGAAAGCTACTGCTGCAATACCTACAACAATGGGAACGAATATCCCAGATATAACATCGGCAACTCGTTGAATTGGAGCTTTGGAGCCTTGGGCCTCCTCGACCACTCTAATGATCTGAGCAAGAGCGGTATCTTTACCGACCTTTGTCGCCTTAACTTTAAGAACACCATTCTTATTCATCGTTGCGCCGATCACCTTGTCACCGGTTTTTTTCTCCACAGGGATACTTTCTCCGGTCAGCATAGATTCATCAATCGATGAATTCCCCTCCAAGACCACACCATCGACAGGCACTTTATCGCCAGGACGGATTAGCACGATGTCATCCTGGATTACTTCATCCACAGGAATCGATATTTCCTGACCATCTCGTATGACTAGAGCTGTCTTCGCCTTCAGTCCCATTAGTGATTTTATCGCTTCTGAAGTCCGTCCTTTCGCCAGCGACTCGAACAATTTCCCCATAATAACAAGTGTAATAAGAACTGAACTTGTTTCATAATACATCGATGGCACATGGTGGGCTGAGTTTTCAGTAAAGTACCATCCCACAGTCAGATACAAGCTATAGAAGTAAGCAGCGGATGTACCCAGTGCAATTAATACATCCATATTCGCACTGCCATTACGTAGGGCTTTATAAGCACCTACATAAAACTGCTTCCCAACATAAAATTGAATCGGAGTTGCAAGCAAGAGCTGCAACCATGGATTCATAAACATTTCAGGCAAATAGACCCAAGAAGTGAATGAAAAGTGGCTGACCATGCTCCACAGGAGTGGAAATGAGAGTATCGCCGAAAGCAGCAACTTTCTCTTCTGATTTCGAATTTCCTCTTTCCGGTGATCCTCCACACTCGCATTCTCTAGCTTAGAGGTCGCTTTATAACCAAGCTTCATTACCTTACTCTGCATATCACTAATAGAAACTTCACTCGGTGTATATTCAATACGGGCTGTCTCCATCGAAAAGTTGACGGTTGCTTTCGTTACTCCAGGTAGCTTGTTCAATACTTTCTCTATACGGGTTGCACATGCAGCACAGGTCATACCTTCCAATTGGAAATCTACAGCTTCCTTTGCTGTGCCATAGCCCAATTTTGTTATCTTATCTTCTAACAATATATGAGTAACTGTTGCAGGGTTATAAGTGACTGTTGCTTTCTCTAGTGCAAAATTTACATGAGCAGACGTCACACCATCTATTTTGCTTAACCCCTTCTCAATACGACTAGCGCAAGCGGCACAGGTCATACCTGTGATCTGCATGGTGGTTTGTTTGTTGTTATCAGGTGCTGATTGTTGCATGCGAGTTCACTCCCTTCTTCCTCGTTATCATTATACCCCCCTACCCTATATTTTGTCAAAGCAATTTTAGGATACCCCTGTATAGTATAATCTCCAATATTTATTCTGTTATCCAGACCTAATGCAACTAAAAGGAGATTACCCTTTATAGCAACTGGAACAAATTGCATGCAAATTATTTTTTATCCTCTGGTACGTTTAGATTATCCCATAAGCATTATTATTTATGTTTACTGGAAATCACTTATATTGCAGGAGGATAAAGATGAAGAAAGTAACAGCTATGATTACCGGATTATTGATGTTGATTTCAGTACTAAGCACTGCCTATGCAAGCAATTATGAAACCGAGGTTGAAAGGGGAGTCCACTTCAGAAGCTCACCTAGTACTGAAAGCTACATATATCGCATGATTCCCACAGGGGAGGATATTCATGTGATAGGTAAAGTAAACAATTACTGGTTAAAAATTAAAGCTCAAGATGGAAAAATCGGTTATATATCAGCAAATTCAAAATTCACAACCTACAATGGAAGTTCAAGAAATGTTAAGGAAAGTAGCAAGAACACTTCTGGCTCTAAAGCTGATGCGATTATCGCTACAGCCAAGTCTTTAATCGGCCAGGCTGAATACAATTATGGAACTCGTGATCACAATCGATTAATCTTAGATTGCTCTTCATATACAGAGTATATATTTGAGAAGAATGGGATTTCGTTAAAATGGGGTACTCGATACCAGAAAGATGCAGGAAAGTACGTCAGTAAATCAAATCTCAGAAAAGGTGACCTTGTATTTTTCAGTACCAGTAACAGCTCGGAAATTGGTCATGTCGGTATATATATCAGTGACGGTAAATTCATTAATATCCTTGATAAAAAACAGGGAAGCGATGTACATATAGCCAATTTAAATAGTGGTTTTTGGGAAAGTCACTATGTGACCGCTAGGAGAGTTATCGATTAGTATATAATGATCATAAAAATTGGACAGGCCTGATAACCCAAACCTGTCCAGTTTTTATTCTATTCTAGAAATTGCTTTTTCCATGATATCATAATTGATCGCACCCTGAAAAACCTCTTGAATGATACCTTGTGAATCAATGATATAAGTGGTCGGGTAAGCAATGACTTGATACGTGCTGGATACATCACCCTTTTCATCCATTACGATTGGAAAAGTCAATCCAAAATCTTCAACAAAATTACTTACTTGATCTCGATTTTGCTCAGTATTTGTTAAATTCACGGCTAGTACTACTACATCCTCCTCATTATCTTTAAAAATTTTCTCCATATGCGGCATTTCAGCCCTGCATGGAGGGCACCAAGTCGCCCAATAGTTCAAAATCACTTTTTTACCTGCAAAATCAGAAAGCTTCATAGGCTGCCCAGTTATATTCAAAAGTTCAAAATCAGGCGCCATATTCCCTTTTTTTATTCCTACCACAACCTCCTCCGTGGTTTGCTGCTCGTTGTTAGTTGCTGTTCTATCCTTACTGTAATCATAAATTCCCCAAACTGCTAAAATCAATACGGCTATGATTGCTATGCTATTTTTCCTCATACTGCACCCCTTCTTTAATAAGAAAATGACGTGAATTGCGCCAGCCAGGCGCTTAATTTTTGAAACTGTCCCATAAAAAGCAACAATCCCATAGCTACCAGGATCCAACCGTTAATGATTGAAAGCACTGGCAACCATCGATTTATTTTCTTTACAATTCCCAATGAATATGTGAGCATCACGGATATAGCTAGAAAAGGAATACCTAAACCAACGGAATAAATAAACAACAAGAACATACCGCTATACAAGGTCTCTGCCGCCCCAGCGAGCAGTAAGATGGAGGATAAGGCCAAACCCACACAGGGAGTCCATCCAGAACCAAAGGCTAGTCCCAGTAAGAAAGAACTCAGATTCCCTTTTTTAGAGGTTCCCGTTTTGATGAGTTTCTTCTCAAACATAAGAAAGCGAAACGTTAGCACTCCTGCCATCTGAAGACCAAATATAATAATAATAAGACCGCTTAGTTTCTCTACTAGCTCTCTATTACCAGCAAAAAATTGGCCAATGAAGCTAGCTGAAGCGCCCATTGCCACGAACACCACACTAAATCCTAATATAAAGCTAATCGATCGGATCATCAGTAATTTCTTCTCAACTTTAATTTTGTTGTCTTGTACGAATGATCCTGTCAAATGTGAGACATAGGCTGGAATTAATGGAAATACACATGGAGAAAGAAAAGATAGAACTCCTGCTATGAGTGCAACGAATATCGTTGGATTATCCATCATTCCACCTCCGCATTTTTTTCTTATCTAAAAAATTTCCTGCAAATATAGCAATGATAAAAATAAAGAAGAGTACTATTTGTTCCTTGGAAAAGCTGAGAATCAAATACATTCTATCCTTCTCTGTGAAGAAAACACCGATCATCCCCAAGCTAAACCAGATTACAAATTGGTTCATTACAATGGGATTGCCGACCGACTTCTTGTTTGTAAACAGGAATATAAGCAGCCCAACCATAAGGAGAATATACAGAGCATGAAAAAGTAGGTTCGTGCTGTCCTTCGTTAAAATTAAGAGATGATATATGGCACTGCCCACTATCAAGCCAGTACTCAACAGATCCATATTTACCCATAAGGAACTTCCATCTTTCCGAGAACGCATCCATAGAAATGCTATCGAAATTACGATAGCCAACCATAATCCCTTGTCCCCACCATTAAAATAAAGGAGTGACATCGGATACCGAATTACGGAAACTGGATCAAATATAATTAGACTGAATTTCCATGTGATAAAGCTAAGTATGAGTGCAGTAACGAATTTATCACTGATACTTTCCTCAACATCCGCCTTACTCGAACGGTATTTCAACGCTAAGTACCCTGTAAAAGCAGATAACATAAAAATCAGCAATTCAAAATTCATCATCAAAGGGCCTAACTGTATCACGTTCAGAAGCCCACCCCCATTCGTTCGTTAAATCAGCTTAATTTTCTACTGCTAATATTTGAAGTGCGTATAAAGCTCTCCCTTACCCATTCATGGTCTAGATCTACAGTCATGCAAAGAATTTCAAACCATTCCGTCTCCAGAAATGCGAGCGCATCCTGCCGAGCTTGAAAGTTTCGACCCCCCTTCCTCTCCCTGTGTTTCAAATCATAATGTGTGATCAAAAGAATTTCACAAATGAGGTAGTAATAGCCTGATCCCCTCATCTTCTCCCCTCCCACTCTAATAGCATCTTATCAACTCATTGTTAAGATTCATTAAAGATGAAAAACAGGCCCTTTTATAAAAAAGGCCTGTTTCTCTTATAAAATTTCTAATTAATTCTAAATGGGTATAATACAGGGGTGATCATCCACAAAAACTTCGCTAGAAGCAGAAAAGTATTCCGATAATACTTCATGTGATTGAATGCCTAATTGTTTATGTTCTGTTGCGTACGATTTTAAGATTTGCTGACCTGCTGAAACAATTTTATAAATTTTATCAAGCTGTAAAATCTCCCATCTGTGATACGCCCCCCTTCCACAGTGAGGTCAAGTCTTCCCAAGAATGAACTGCTGGCTCCAGATTGAATGATGATGCATCCGTTCTGAATAATAGGTTTCGTTATTCGATCATGACTATGTCAATTTCGTTTATAAGAGAGGCTAATTTTACATCGAGTGGTAAACCCATATGACTCACCACAACTACAATATCAACTCGTTCTTCCTCTCGTAATTTCTTAATCATCGATGATATCTGATCTAAACCCAATTGAAATGACAACCCTTCAGAAAATGAAGGGGGCATTGTTTCATCCACATATGGGTAGGTGAGTCCGATCAATCCGACTTTTATGCCGAGGAATTCTTTGATCACATAAGGATCTTTTACCTTTAGACAAGACTAAAGGACCTGTTCCGTGAAACAAATCACCCCCATCTACAAATAGGACATTCTTATTTTCCCTTTTAATTGCCTTTAACATAACCGGCGATTCGTGCAAAGCCTCCTACTGTTCTATATGTAGGTTTTGAATAATGCCAGAAAAGCTCTGGATGTGACTCCATATAACCATGGGTATCATTTTGTTGAATGATTGTTATTTCGGCTGACATGTTATTTTCCCGTCCCTTCTTTTATCTTTTTTATTTTTGCCATTGGGATTGTAAACCAGAATGAATGTTCATTATCAATAGAAGTCAACCCAATATCTCCGCCATGCTGTTGAACAATCTCTTTCGCAATGGCTAAACCCAATCCTGATCCCCCTGTATCACGACTGCGGGAAGGATCTATTCGATGGAACCGTTCGAAGATTTGTTCTGCTTGTTCCGTTGGTATCGATCGTCCCACATTTGTAACTGCAACACGATATTCGTTCATCAATGAAGTTCCTGAAATTCGAATAAACCCTCCATAATCATATTGAATAGCATTCTTCAATAAATTGGTCATCACTTGCCTTATTCCTACTTCATCTCCCTGAACGGTTGCTGATTCCAAATGAAATTCACATTGAATACTTTTATTTTTCAATTCAAGCTCAAAGCTCTGAATACTGGCCTGTATCACTTTCTTCATTTCCATATGTTGCAATATTTTCTTGTTCAGTCTCTTTGTTTCCCAGACAGCAAGCTGATGTAACTGTTCAACAAGATAGGTTAAATGCATCGATTCTTCATATAAGGAATGATAAAGCTTCGAATCACCTTGAATGACTCCTAAGCTTAATGCTTCCAAGTAGCCATTAAGATTACTTAGTGGGGTGCGCAATTCGTGTGAAATATCACTTAACATCTGTTTTCTACTCTCTTCCGTCTGCCTTAATGTCACTACCATTTGATTAAAATGGCGGCTCAGTTGTCCAGTCTCGTCATCAGAATTCACACGAATTGGATCCGGGTATTCTCCTTCTGTCATTAATCGGGTTGATTTCATCAGCTTTTGAAGTGGAACGAGTATTCTTCGAATCAAGAAGTAATAGATAAATGCTGCTACAAGGATTGCGATTAGACTAGCTCGTAACAAATAATAATGCATTGTACTGTTGAAGAAATCTTGCTTCTCTACATTGATGAATTCATACTGGCCCACCAGAAGACAAGCAAAATCCTTCACAGAAACACCTACCAACCAAATCACAATCCCAATAACCATTCCATTAATGATCATGATTTTCCATATGATGCTCTTATTCCAGAAAAAAAACCAATCCCTATTAAAACGCAACAAAACGATACCCCATTCCTCTTATCGTTTCAATAAAGTCAGGTGTTCCCTCAATTTTCTTGAGTTTATCCCTCAGCTTACTCACATGAACATCAACCGTTCTTTCGATAACAAACTTCTCGTCATTCGGATATAATTGTTCGAGGATTTGTTCTCTTGTTACGATTTGATTGGGATGGTTCATTAGAAAGTGCAGTATACGGAATTCATGTTGGGTGAAGGAAATATGCTCTCCCATATATATCGCTTCACCACGTATCGGTTTCACCGTTAGCCCTTTATAACTGATTTTGCTGCATCGATGCGCTGTACGCCTTAACACCGTTTCCACTCTAACTACCAGCTCTTGAGGACTGAACGGTTTCGTTATATAATCATCCGCACCAATCTGAAGCCCTTTAATACGCTCTTGTTCATCGATTTTTGCGGTTAATATAATAATGGGTACATCGCTTTTCACTTCTCCACGAATCCATTGACACAATTCTTCTCCACTTTGCCCAGGAAGCATTAGATCCATGATAACAAAACAAGGATCATAGATTTCAAACATTTGCTGTGCTTCTATTCCGTCTCCAGCCTCCCACACTTCAAATCCAGCATTCTCCAAATAAATTTTAATTAATTGCCGAATTTTTGTATCATCTTCGACGATTAAAATTGTCTTCCCTTTACTTCTCATGATTAGACACTTCCAATTCCCTTAGCTTAATTTACCTGACTCATGATTTCTTCCATCATTTCATATGTCATCGGACCCACGATTTTACGCTCGATATTACCAGCAGAATCCACAATGTAAGTAGTTGGAATAGTGGTTACCTGGTATTGGTCAGCAACTTGGGATTTTTCGTCGAGTGCAACAGGAAACGTTATTTCATAGTCTGAAATAAACGCTGATACATCTTCTTTATTATTTTCAGCTTCCGTTAAATTTATCGATAAGACTTCGATCCCATCGGCTTGGTGCTTCTGATAAAATTGTTGCATATCTGGCATTTCAGCTTTACATGGAGGACACCAAGAAGCCCACATATTTATTAATACTTTTTTACCCCGATAATCAGCAAGCGTGAGGGCTTCACCCTCGAACGCTGACAATGTAAAATTTGGTGCTTCATTTCCTTGTTCCAATCCAATAGCTTGTCCAATCTTAGCATCCGCTATATCCGACTGCTCTCTTTGTGGATTATTAAATGATTTAGAATCGGTCTTACTTATATCATACACACCCCAAATGACCAAGGCTGACAGGGCGATGAAGATGATGGTTTTTTTCATGATAGATCTCCCTTCGTTTTTTTATAATCATAAACATGTAATGTTAAGAATCGTTAAAGCTCATAATAGCTGCTTGAATGTATGTAGAATAAACCCCTTATCCGTATACAGATAAGGGGTTCTATAATCACTAATTTTAGAAGGAAGAAAGTCATTAATGGCTTCTTACTAATAAATTGACGGCTTCCTGAACCAATTTCCCAGTGTCATTTCCTTTTTCCTTCTCTTCTAGAATACACTGCTCCAAATTAGTAGCTACAATAAAGGCCATTGCTTTATCGGCTGCGCTACGTACAGCTGAAAGCTGCGCAACAACATCCTTACAGTCTTTTCCTTCTTCCATCATTCTCAGAACACCTCTGACTTGACCTTCGATTCGCTTTAACCGCCTAATCACATTATCGTCATAGACCATTATTCTCACATCCTCCATTAGCATACACGTATGGGTATATTATAGGCTGAATACTACATAATGGACAATACACCCAGGGCAATCTTGGACAACGAATTTCCAGCTTTATTCATTAAATAAACAAATTCACCTTTGCGTTAGACGCATCCCCCAAATAAGCTGCTACACCTGCATATTCCAATCCATCTACTAACTCCTCTTGCTGCAGACCAAGAAGGTCCATCGTCATTGTACAGGCAACTAGCTTCACACCTTGTTCTTGCGCCAATTCAATTAGCTGTGGTAAGGAAAGTGCATTGTGTTTTTTCATGACATGCTTGATCATCTGTGGACCCATTCCGGCAAAATTCATTCTAGATAATCCCAGCCTGTTCGCTCCCCGAGGCATCATCCAGCCAAAGGCCTTTTCAAGAATACCCTTCTTAGTTTTCATAAGCTCATCTTTGCGTAATGTATTCAATCCCCAGAAAGTAAAGAAAATCGTCACCTCATGATCAAATGCAGCAGCCCCATTAGCAATTATGAATGCAGCGATTGCTTTATCCAAATCCCCACTGAATAACACAATCGTCGTATTTTCTTTGGTTTCCAATTCCTTCTCTCCCTCATTTACCATTTCACGATAATTATAGTTTTCTTACATAGAATTTATAAACGCCATTATCCTCTTCATATCGAATCAATTCATGCTTAGTTTGTTTGACCCATGCTTGAAAATCATTAATTGAGCCTTTATCGGTAGAGTGAACCTCCATGGTTTGTCCGATCTGCAATCCATCCAACGCCTTCTTGGCCTTCACAATCGGCATTGGGCACGCCATTCCTTTGGTATCAACAACAATATCTGTTTGCATTTAGTAAATTTCCTCCTTATTTATCATGAACTGCACAGCGGTTTGGACCTATCTCCATCTCACGTTGTTCTTCATCCGTTGGCACAATCTTCCCCATATTGGTTTGACGTATTTCTTGATAAGCATTCGGCTGTGGTGGTAAATTTTCCGTTACCGTACGTCTAAACTGATCTACATCGTGGATGTTTAGTCCTAGATTATTCTTGTACAGATCTCCCAAACGAGCACTTACTTTACCACCTTCTCCGAGCTCGGAAACCTTACCGAAGTGTGCAGGAAGGACAATTAAATCATCCGACAATTCTTTATATCGGGTATACAAGGTGCGGCGAAGATCCTCGACCCAATCCTCTGCTTTACCTGCCAAGTCGGGCCGTCCAATGGATTCGATGAATAATATATCACCGCTCAACAAGTATTGATCGTCTACAATCATAGAAGTACTGCCAATAGTATGACCCGGCGAGTAAACTGGTTGAATGTTGATTTGAGTTCCACCTACAGTTATAACTTGACCTTCTTCAAGCTTGCTGTAATTGAACACAACCTCATCAGCATCCTTGGGAGGTAACCAGTAAGTTGCTCCAGTCTTCTCTGCTAAAGATCTTCCCCCGGATATATGGTCAGCATGAAGATGTGTATCCAGCGTATGTCTGATCTGTAGTTTGTTTTCTTCTGTAAAGCTTTCGAATACATGGGTCATTCGGGGTGTGTCTATGATGGCTGCTTCGCCATTAGAAACCACCATATAAGAAAGGCATCCCTTACCTATTCGGACAAACTGATAAATGGCTCCGCCATCCTTCAAATCGCCAATTTTGACTGGTTCCAAATGTTCACTCCACGACTTCATACCGCCTTCAAGATAATAAACATGACTTCGCCCAGCCTCCACAATCTGTTCAGCAACAAATATGGATGAACCCTCTTTCGCACAAACAACCAGCACTTTTTCACCATCTGGAATCTTATCTAGTGCGGGGTCGACTCCGTCCAACAATTCAAAATATGGGATATTGATAACCTCAATACCTTCCCCTTCGATTTTCCAATCGTTAAAGTCACCTTCATTCCGAACATCAATAATAAATAGCTGTTCCTTGCTGAGCACAATACGTGTCAGCTCTTGTGCGCTCATCATTTGCAATTCAGATCCGGTTGTCATCAATATAAATCCTCCTCATATTATTTCGGTTTAGAAAGTCAGTGAAATGTTTGCATCTTTGGCAAAATCCAAGAAAGTCACAGCGCCTCCAACATCGATATTCTCAATAAAGTCTTCCTTCTTCAGATTCATCACGTCCATGGTCATTTGACAAGCAATAATCTTGACACCCATCTCTTGTGCCATCTCAACTAGCTCGGGAATGGATGGAACATTGGCATTCTTGAACCCTTCAATAAAATGCTCTTTGCCTGCGGGCAGCGCTAATTGTTGATACGCTTGTTTGTGAATTAAATTCAGTCCTTCAAATGTAAAGAAAATAGTGACCTCTGCATCGGTTGCTGCGGATGCTGTTGCGATATTGAATACCTTATAAGCATCGAACAATCCACCGTTACTTGCGATAATAGCGACTTTCGTAGTCATCATTGATTACCTCCGTTTTTTTTGTTTATTGATTTTCTGTAGGACCTGTCCATTCGGACATACCAGGCACAACGTTTTTTACATGTTTAAAGCCTTTTTCTGTAAGCAACTTACATGCGATATCGCTGCGAGTTCCCGTACGACATACCACTTGAATTTCATGATTAAGATCTAACTCATTCATTCTGTTTTCCAGCTCACCCAAGGGGATCGAAACAGCACCCGGTATACGATGAAATGCATATTCAGCAGGCTCACGCACATCCAAAACTGTCAATTTCTCATTGACCTTCAGCTTTTCCTGAAGCTCTTCATTCGTCAGAATATGGGGAAACGTGACTTCTTCTTTAATTTCATCCGGATTTGATTTTCGAATGTAATGATTTAGTATTTCACCCTCATGAATCGTTCCTAAGTACTGATGGCCCGTATTTTTCGCCCAACCTTTAATATCTGCTAATGAGCCCTTATCTGTAGCTTGTACCTCTATAACTTGACCAGCCTTCAGTTGATCCATGGCTTTTTTCGTTTTTACTATGGGCATTGGACAAGCAAGTCCTCTGCAATCTAGAATCAGATCTGATTGAATCGTTAATGGTGTAGACATTTCGTATTACCTCCAGGTTCATTTGTTCATGTCAGAATATCAAACCAAATTTTAATAACTGTTGCTGTAATTAAACCGGCAAGCATGTATTGAAGTGCCTTTACATTCATTTTTTGTCCAATTTTCGCTCCAATCGGAGAAGCAATGATGCTTGCAATGACCATAACGATCGATGGAATAAGAAGCATATGCCCACCCATTACTTTGCCCACTGATGATCCGATTGATGAGATGAACGTAATCGCCAGGGATGAAGCAATGGCTACACGTGTTGGAATCTTCAATACAACCAGCATAATTGGGAGTGTGATAAAAGCACCGGCAGCTCCAACAATACCTGAAAGAATTCCTACTATTGCAGCTGAGATTGAAGCAATTCCAATGTTGAAGCGAATATTCGAGTAATTCCCATCATCTATTCCTTCCTTCGGGAAGAACATCATGATGGCCGCAATTAATGCAAGAATGGCGTAGGTTAAATTAATCGCTGAATCAGGAAGAAATTGTGATCCGTAGCCCCCAATAAAGCTTCCCACAACAATGGGAATCCCCATGTAGATGACTAACCTTTTATTAATTAAACCGCCTTTACGGTAGGCGAACATACCTGCTAATGTAGCGAAGAACACTTGTACAGCACTGATAGCAGAAACCTCTTGGGCAGTAAATGCCACAAAACCTAGTGCGGGTGGAATGTATAGTAGCATTGGGTATTTGATGATCGATCCACCGATACCAACCATTCCCGAAATAAAGGAACCTAGAAATCCAATTGCAAACAATGTGAATACCCAGCTGTAATCAAATTCCATAAGTAACTCCTTTCTTAGTTAGTATGCTATACACATTATTTTTTACTTGCTGAAGCAATATTTACTTTTAATCGTTCATCGTGATTTTTATCATACATATACCGGTATGGGTATAATATTAGGCGAAGTTTTATCTTTTGTCAACCTACTAACGTTAGTAGAATTCCTCTATTAGCTCATTCAAGTTGGGTCTAGGCTTACTTAATTAACAAAATCCCTACCGAGATACTCGATTCCTGCTACTTTCTGGCCCCGTTAGTCGATTATTTCGACTATCCTACTCAATTCCTGCTACTTTCCGGCCCCGTTAGTCGATTATTTCGA
>DFZX01000010.1 GCA_002383695.1 Caryophanales bacterium UBA4045 | reverse complement strand
GCGGGAAAATTCCCGCATAATCGTAAGTCTGGAGCAAGAAGAGGGCAACTTTAACGTGGAACGGAGATGTAAAGTAGAAAATCGGGCCTAAGACTTGGGAACTGGTCGTGAGTTATAGGTCTACCTTAGGTAGTTATCTGTATGTTAATCTTGCTGTCGTAGAAAAAAAGCTATCCCTCATAACAGAGACAGCTGATGAATAGTGATTTAGTAATTATAGGAATAGGAATGGTTCTAACGCTGAATAATACAGCTTATGGCCGTAATCATTCGGATGATTAAGATTATTAAGCAGTAAACTCTCATGTGACTTTCCTGCTGCTAGCTCTTCTAGCCATATTCGCTGAACATCAGCAACAGCAACACCCGAAGCACGACCAATACAACGGATCACATCAGCATAGTCGGTTACATTCTCACTAGCGAACATCCAGTTCGGGTTAGGCAGGCATGGTGTGATCAGAATGATATCCGCTGTTGTATCCTGTCTTATTCTCAATACCATCTCGCTTAGATTCCGTTCAAATTCTTCCGTAGAGATCGCATTGGTCCCATCCGGCTGACGGTTCTGATCATTCATCCCATAGCCGATTGTTACCAGATCGGGTTTCATCGATATGACATCCTCTATACGTTCAAGTCCTCGACGAGAGGATTCACCACCGATGGCCTTCATCTCAACTTGAATGTTCGCATTAGGATAACAGCTCCGAAGCTTAGCAGCGAACCTCTCATGATAAGCCAGCTCCTTGCAGCTCGCCTCGGCTCCCGTACTGATACTATCACCGAATACAACATAGGTATAATCCTTTTCTGTGTTTAGCCGTTCGAACAGAGGCGACATTAGCTTCGGTATAATCTTCTCTTCAATAGCATCGCTCACTCCGGCAACGTTTGAATAATTGATGGTGCAGGTATAACGTGCATTCGAATAGTTTGGATACACCCGATGATCGATTCCTACCTGGCCATACATCGGGTGCTCCTGCCAATTAGGGATGCGACTTTTCTCTTTGCGTTTAATAGTACCCATCTCATAATCGATGGTGTAATCAAGCCCTTGCGTGAAGTGAATTTCATTAGTCAGTGGTCCCCGAAGATCCACAGCTTCCCCGAATAGAGGGAAATGCCTGAGCTTCTGTTCCTCTATACCATGGAAGACCACCGTCTCACCCTGGATTTCTGGTAGATGCATACTAGTTCTCCTCTTGTTGTGGAATCATTCCCTACTGTCGAATAAGGTTTACCAAGTCACTTCAATAGCACCACTCAATGCCTCAAGGACTAGCTTATTAGCAACGAGCTTATCGGATAGATCAAGATAGATTTCCTCGTGCTTGACCTCAACAAGACCGGCTGCGATCGCAGCGAGCGGCGGATAAATCGTCACCTTGGCTTGGTTTAGATTCGTGATGATCAGCCTTCGGGAAGTGAGATTACTGATGGTCCGTTTTTTGTTCGTTGGCAATGGAGAACCTTCACGGCAAGATACAAGTGATGGTTGACTCTGATCAATGAACAGACGACACTCATTGTGGAACGTGCGATTAAGTGAATATGAAGCGGTTTCCTTGCCTACCTCCGTCGTTTGTCCGATCAGAAGCGGTACGCCTTCGGGAAAGCAAAATTGCAGTTGAACGGACGTATCCTGCTTACAACCCGTAAACATATATCCATTATCCTTACGAGCGATAAACAATAGCGCAGATGACACTTGTGTATCATGCTTACATTGAAGTAAATGAAAGCCGAAATCCTGCAGCAAATAACGTGCAAGTATCGTACTGTCCACAAATTCTGGTTCCTGACGAACCGGTAGATGTGTAACACCTGCCGCCTTGTAAGGTAATGAGCCACGTACCCAAGCAATGTTACCCCCATTCCAATCCGGTAAGGTCCGAGATAAAGCGAAAATCCGCTCTTCTCCATCTTGCTCAACCATAGCACGAATACGAGTATAAGCATCCTGCGGGTCAGCAATAATCTCATGTATGGCACCATCTGAGATGTGAGGACGATGATTCATCTTGGTTAAGGGGGCAGGCTCCGACTTGATTACATCAGTGACCAATCGTAATGATAGATTACACTCTCCGTAGATACCTTGTGCTCTCGACAGATTCAGCAGCTTCAGCAATCCCTCATCTAGCAACGGTCCATATAACAGTACCTTGCCCCCACGTTTAACAAGCTTTTCAATGCGGCGTGACGACTCTCCCTGCAGCCAGAACGTTGAAGTGACAAGGATGGTATCATCCAAAGCTTTGCTCCCTGTGTCATCGAGTTTCTTAAAGCTGTTCGAGCTGATTACCGTATTCAATGGAAGGCCTTCATTAATTGCGTTCCGGATAAACCAATCATTGAAGAAAGCGGAGCCTGTATTCGCCGAATCGGCGGCAGCTGCATCATGCATTTCATCGAATGGATACACCCAGGTTAAGAGACCCGGCTCATCGGGAAAATCCTTCAGAGCTCTGCGAATGTGTGTGGCGACCTCGAGTGCTGTATCTTCAGGCAGCTCACCTTTCTCTGTATCAATCGTTAGGATTTCCACAATACCAGGAGACTCCAGCTCGCCTTCTTCATTCACTCGTGCCGCGCTGAGCGGGCAATAAATATCATGTGGCTCACGGTCATACAGATCGGTCCAAGGATTCTGCCAGAACCAGGGATCATTCGGGTAATACCGATACGGGTAAATTCCCCCCGGAAGTACAGCGATTCGCGACATATAACCAGCCATCTCCAGCCCAAAGTCATAATTCAATGCACCCCAGGGTGAATTTGGAGGGGGAAACTCTAAGTACTTCCTCCGATATAATTCGCGCAGTGAGATGCAATCCTTCGCCAGATCCATCCCCGTGCCGAAGTTCGTTCCGCGAATTTCAGTACGATAATCAGGGCACTCCTTCTTGAATACATCCCAGAATGATAATACCTTGTTCGACAGCTCCTCGTAATCTGCAAGGGGCAATTCAGTTCCGTTGTAGTTTGCGCCCAAATAAGTCCAAGGGAAGTAAGAAAGTGCAAAACCATTAGAGAACCAGATATAGTCAAATCCGAGTGCAGGCAGGAAGCTGGCGCATTGCCGTCCGAAGAATTCTCCGAAGGATGTACCCCCTGGAATCCCATTCGGATAAGCTGCATAAACCTCCTGATCCGCATTAAGCTTAGACCAGCTGCATACGACCGTATAATCCGCCTTCAAGGCTATATATTGCCCACCTAATTCAGCGTGGTTTATTTCTGGATGTTCCTTGTACTTAAACTCAGAATAGGCAAATTCAGGTCCAGCATCGAAGGTCGCACCAACCTCCAGCTTCAATCCAAACTTATCCGAGCCTACCCGCTTTAACGTTTCTATGATCCTCTTTAAATCACCATAAGTCATCCTTACTGGCTGCTCCGTATATACAATCGCTGTCTTCGGATCGTCCTTCCCTTCCTTGATATGACTGAAGGTCCATTCATTCGCGAAGCCAATGTACTTGGCCCATTCCATTTCCTTCTCTAGCTTGCCATCCCATACGAGGATTTCGCTACCATCGGCAACCCAGAGCAGCACCGAGGCAGAATCGGCGATACCGATTAGAGGCAGCCATTGGCGAATCGCTTCCTCACACACCCGCTCCACTGCCTTAGGTTCTAAGCTTTTGAAGGGCTTCAAACTCATTTCTAGCGTGACCCGTTGCAGCTGCTTCTTCTTCATTCCTTGTCCCATAGCATTCCACTCTCCAATCGATAGTATAATCCATCTCTCTTCCCCTGCAGCTTACACCACATGAACCTCAATACCCATTACTCTACCCACATTCTGTATCTGCTTTCCTACATGGCCTATACCAAGAGCGAAGTGATGCGTTGGCCCTGCTGAACACCATTGCTCTACAAACTCAGCAACGCTTCGGTTGAAGCTACATCGCGTGTTGGTGTTACCTGTTTGCGGAATTTCTCCTGCGATGGAATTGCCCTCTGCTACGACCATTTTGTACTGTCCATCCGCTCTTTGTGAGATGCTCAGCAAGGTTACTGGTCCAGTCTTAATACTGAATTCAACACCAATTCCTGAGCCTGACTTACCGTGGAACAAATCAAGTCCACGAATAATCGGACGCCCATCGCTGATATTGATGTTATGCGGGCCATCATGACCAACCAGCACAATATCATCGACAAAATCACATGGATGCAATTCCGCGAATGAACCGCCTGCCTCCAATCGATCCATGATTAGCATTGCCGCACATGTTTTCAAATCTGCCTCTCCCGCTAGCGGTACACCCTTACCTGTTAATAACGAATTGCCTAGCACCATATTAGAGCCAATCCGCTCAAATTCATTCCCGTCCAAGCCGCGATAGTAATAAGCAAGTCCGGTTAGACCGAATTCAGCAATTAACTTGTCCAGACCGACCGCTACCTTCGCCGACCAATTCAAGTCCTCTTGTTTGATTAGTCTTGTTACTGGGTCGATATACGGATCAGCAATGGTGAAGATACTCTTGATTTCATCAAGCTTGTTCGCGATTTCTTGTGGATTTACTCCATTCACTAGTTTAGCCAGATCATCCATCTCTAGCATCTGCACATGAGATCCGAATGCAGCTGTGAATGCTGTTGGATCCGAATTCATATCATACATACCTTCATAGGTATGACCGAGGTAACCGATCTTCGCATATCTGAACGCTCTCTTGGCATTCGCGACCCTGCACCACTCCTTTAATTGTTGTCTCGGACGCTCATCATCGAGCAATGTTCCCACGATCATCCCGGCCGCAGGTTTGCCAGCTCTTACTAGAACGCCCCCAATTTCCGGTAATGAGCAAATATTGTCATTCGCTAGCTGCATATACGTTGTGGTGCGGCTATAATCTAAATTTTTCCTTGGTTGAAGCGCTACAAGCACCGTTGGAACCGCTAGATTCAAGATTGCCGTCGCTGCAGAAGAAGAAGTGACATAGGTTGTCAAAAAGCAAAATAGGAAATCTATATCCTTCGATTTTAATGTGGCAGCAGCCGCGAAGGACTTCTCTACGTTGTCTACGAACCCGCCAGAGATGACCTCGACGTCCTCTTGAGCAAGCATCGCTTCAAATTGACGTCCGTATCCTTCCAGCTCCTCCTTCAACCCAGGGAATTGCCCCCAATAAGGCTCATGACCAACATGGATGACACCAACACGAGCTTTAGCTCTTTGCAATAAAGTACTCATTATATCAACATCTCCCTTATGATTAATCTATCTTAAGATTAATAATGAAAGGCATATTGATCAATGAAATTTGCTATTATTATTTGAATTATTCTATGATTCAGTTACAATAGACTTGAGGTGATAAAGAATGATTGAACCGCTTGCTGTCTATTTTGAACACTGCGAATCCGGTTGGCACGTACCCGAAGCGGTAGCCAATAATCATATTCTGATATTAGTTACGAGCGGCGGTATGACATATACCGTTAATTCCGAGGCTACCCGTATGAAGAAGGGGGATATGATGTATGTTCCACAAGGGGTTATCCGATCGGCCTATAATGGCGCTGATCAACCCCATGAGATGTACGTTGTTCATTTCCGCTACATCGGTGAAGGAGAAGGACTTCCCCTGCTTCAAGATACCATTCCACGTTTCATCAAGCTCCATCAATTCGAATATATCAAACAGCGTTTCTCATTATTAACACAGCATTGGCTGCGCAAGCACTTATATACGGGAACGTTCTGTCACAGTATCCTGCTGGAGATGCTTGCCATTGTCAATGAGGAAACTGATTCCAGCATGAATCTTGATAAGTCTTATAGCATTGTCTCACAGCTGCAAAATCATATTACGACTCATTACCGCAGTGCTATTCCTATGGAAGAGCTTGCAGAGCTTGTTGGGCGGACGCCTAACTATATCAGCCGTATATTCAAAGAATCCACCAATCAGACAATTACTGAATATGTACAGCAAATCCGAATAACCGCCGCATGCGATCTGTTGGCTAACTCACAGATGAATGTCGGCGAGGTATCGGAGTTTCTCGGCTTCTGCGAGCAATCCTACTTCAACAAGGTATTCAAGAAGCTGACAGGCACCTTACCCTCTACATATATGAAGGAGAAGATGAAGGTGTGGGAGTAAAGGCCTTATTGATGCTTAATCATGTGCATGAAGATTTCTCAGTAGCTGCCTGCTCCCCACAATGCCCTGTATAAGGTATTCGGCTGTACAATCAATATCACCATACGTATTTATGATCGTATCAATTGAAGCTTCATATTCCTTGTGAACAAAAGGATGGAAGTGGGAGATGAAGATGATCGGTGTTCCCATCTTGGTCCAGCCCCCCATCATGTTCCGCGCAACCTCATCGTGCAAGCGGACCACATTCAAGCCATAGCTGAGTCTGCTGCCGATAGAGCATATAACAAGATCAAATTTCTTCTCGCGCATCGCCATATATAGACGATCTGGACCCGGATCGATCATCTGGGTCACATGATCCGTGTATTTTCCGATCTCCTGCTTCATCCGGGCAAAAAGCTCATCATACTGTTCGGAATTATTCATTATGGCTACGTGCAGAACTCGTGTATCACGCTTGAACGGATAGGGAACAATCCCCTTCCTGTCCCTAACAACTGTCAAACTCCGTGCGACTACCTCCTCAGCTATTTTACTGTTATACTCTGCATCAGGTACTTCAAGCATGTTGGGCATGTCAGGTATTTCAGAATTTCGATCCGCTCCATGCAGTAATCCCGTCTGCAGCTTGAGGGAAATGATCCGACATGCACGATCCTTCAGGGTGTCGAGCTTTAGCATCCCTGACACCACTCGCGCTTCCATTTCCAAGTAGAAATGATCATCCATTCGGGGAAACAGCAAGCAATCACAGCCATTCTCCAGCGTCAATGCACATGCATCATAATAATTCATGTAGCCCACAAGACCGCCCATCTCTACTGCGTCGGATACAACCAGGCCCTCGAATCCAAGCTCTTCACGTAACAAATCAATAAGAAGCTTCCTAGATATCGTGGCAGGTGGATACAAGCCTGTTGCTTCATCGATAGTATCATAAGCCGGCAACGCAATATGACCTGGCATAACGACCATGGCTCCAGCATCTATAAGATCTTGAAATACTTTTCCTGGGCCTTCTCTCCAAGTGTCCCGATCTAGTGGATTTATCGGTGTTGTGAGATGCTGATCATAAGACCCGTAACCATCTCCTGGAAAGTGTTTTATCGTAGCCATCATTCCATTGTCCTGTAGTCCACGCATATAGGATGCCACAATTGCTGTAGCTTGCTCAGGCCTTATACCTGCACTTCTCATACTAACTACTGGACTATCTGGGTCATAGGCAAGGTCGGCGACCGGGGAGAAGGTCCAGTTATATCCAATGGCTCCAGCCTCCTTAGCAGCAATCGCTCCAACCTTATAGGCTAACTCCTCCGAGTTAGCCTGACCGAGTGCCATCATGTATGGGAATTTCGTTGCGCCGAGTACCATATTACCTGCTCCACACTCCAAATCACTAACTATGAATGGCGGGATATGACAATTCGATTTGAATTGTTCAATATGTTGGTCTAATTCTTCACGCTTCATGGGATGAAAGAACATCGACCCGAATTGCTCCATCCGCTCAGCTCCAATCCTTCCGAACGTCGGACAGCATACCTGATTCAACAGCTCCCTGAATGAGAATGCTTCAACCAAATCAGCTGCAAGCTGTGATTGTTGAATAGAAAACCTCATTTTCTCTGAACCCTCCTTATGTTGGATAATTCAAGAGTAATCAACAAGGATGAGCAGAGCAATGAGCAGAAATATCATTTTTTGAGTAATTCTATAACAGAAATCATTTCATCAACACGTACAGCTTCCCATTCTCCACTACCACTTCATACCCTCGCAATTTCGTCTTGGAGCCTTCTACTAAGTGCTTTCCCGTCGTCAAATCAAACTCCCAGCCATGCCAGGGACAACGTAAGACTTGCTCTTCCAAGCCATATTCATACTCATATACGTGCGTTGGTAGCGTTGTTCCACTAATCAATCCTTGGCATACAGGCGCACCCGCATGAGGACAAATATTCCTCCACGCATAGTAAGCACCCTTAATATGAAATAGACCAATTTCTAACCCATTCACCTGTACGATCTTCCTTGGATTTACATTCAGTTCACTTACCTTAGCAGCCAAATATTTGTTCAACTCGACACCTCCTCATTTGAGGTCACAGAGGGAATATCGAGACCGAACAATCTTGCGGCGGTATGACCCATAATGTTCCGTTTCATTTCTTTTGGAAGAGGCGGAAGAGCCATCAATGGATTATCATAATCCCAATGTGGATAGTCAGATGAGAACATAACCGTATTCTGAGCATCAATCATTGTAAGGATCTGCTCCATGTGTTTAGGCTCCTGAGGCTCTTCAATAGGCTGTGTTGTCAAATAAAGATGCTCCTTCACATACTCCGAAGGTAGTCGCTTAAGCCATGGAACTGTATCGCGCAGTGCTTTATAATTTTTGTCCATACGCCACATGAGATGAGGAAGCCAGGCTACTCCACCTTCTATGGCAATAAACTTCAATTGCGGAAATTTGGCGAATACACCTTCACATACAAGACTATTAATATGAGCCATATAACCAATAGGTAATATATTATGCCATTCCAAGTAACGAGTTGGATAGCCTGCGTTAGTGACAGCCGGTGCGATTCCACGTCCTTCCCCTCCAGGATGGATCCCTATCGGCAATCCGTTCCTCTCTGCGGCTTCATAGATTGGGTGAAAAAAGCGTTGACCATATAAAGCTCGGGAGGCACTAGTCATAATAATCTGAACCATATCGGGATGGGAGCCTAGCCGATCTATTTCTTTGGCTGCTGCAACAGGATCTGTATTATTAATAAGAATCGAGCCTTTGAATTGTGGTGAGTAGCTTAACCAATGGTCGATTGTGTAATCGTTATAGGCTGATGCAACTGCGTTCGCATAATCAGGATCGGGGTTTAACGAAATCTCTATCCCCGTTGTCAATACTGCATAGGAGATCCCGTTCTGATCCAATAATTGTTTCTTCATGAAGGCTGGGTCCGAACCGGGAGCCCCGCCATCATCGGTATATGCATCTTTGCGTGATCCCCCAACAGACGTATAATATTGACGAGCAATGCCGGTTCCCATCTCTAACCATTGATCTTGCCAAACTTTGGCAAGATAGGGCAGCAAATCTCGTTGGCTCTTCAAATTATGATGAACATCAGCATCTACTATAAATTGTTTTTCTCTCATATCATACCTCCACAGTTACACAAAATTGTTAATGGTATAAGAACTGCCTTCAATACATATGAATTTGGGATATTCAAGGTTTAATATGGGGCAATTCTTTCCTGTCTCTAACAACTGTAATACTCCGGGCTACTTAAGAGCAATGAGCAGAAATATCATTTTTTGAGTAATTCTATAACAGTACACCCTGACGGAACTGGGATATCCTGAAGGATGATAATCGGTTTTACTGTGCCGATCGAAGCCATGAATGATGGCATTTTCTACAATGGGCTAGAGAATAAGCCGGATGACTTGGCAATTAATCAGCTTCTCTTCAATGCGGGGATGGAACCTCAATCTTTCCCTTCTGAGAATACTTTGTAAAATGGGTATCAAGAGGAATACCATAATGTTGATGGAAGAAACCAACAACGCCACCCCTCAGGGTGGCGTTATTGAAGATCTTCTGTTCCTACGTTCTTTGATAAAGCCTTATACACATTACTAAGTTGTGCTTCCTTTTTTGTACCACTTATAATTTGATTTCGGTTTTGGTTGGAGTACGGCTTCTTCTTTAGCCTTAGCGGATTTGGCAGCCCTTGCGATTTTTGCAGCTTTTAAGACTGCTGTTTTCGACTTCACTTCCACCTTAACCGGTTGAGCTGTATCCATCATCGGATATGGTTGATCCTTCACCTCGGGAATGCTCTTGCCAATCAATTTCTGAATATCCTTGAGATAAGGAATTTCTTCAAATTCGCAGAAGGAGATAGCAGTTCCACTTAGTCCCGCTCTACCTGTTCGCCCAATTCGATGAACATAGGTTTCTGGAATATTAGGGAGATTGAAGTTGATCACATGGGAAAGCTCATCTATATCAATTCCTCTGGCTGCAATATCTGTAGCCACCAGAACTCTGGTTACTCCCGTCTTAAAATTGCTAAGTGCAAGCTGACGGGCATTCTGAGATTTATTGCCGTGAATGGCTAGTGCTGTAATCTTTGCTTTTGTCAGCTCCTTCACAACCTTGTCAGCACCATGCTTCGTACGAGTAAATACCAACGCTGTGACAATGGATTTATCCTGAAGAAGATCGTTCAACAATTTCTGCTTGTTACCCTTATCAACCATATAAATGGATTGCTTAATCACATCAACTGTAGATGATACCGGAGTAATCTCTACTTTCACTGGATTAATAAGTAATGATTTAACCATCTTCGAGATTTCAGGCGGCATTGTTGCTGAGAAGAACAATGTTTGTCTCTTGGTTGGCATCTTTGTAATAATCTTCTTCACATCATGTATGAAACCCATATCCAGCATCCTGTCAGCTTCATCTAGCACAAGGATTGAGACATATTGTAAATCAATACGCTTCTGTCCCATTAAATCAAGAAGTCTGCCTGGAGTTGCAATTAGAATGTCTGCACCTAGATTAAGCGCTCTTTCCTGAGCTTTCTGTGAGACGCCACCAACAATAGCTGCACATCGAATAGGGGTGTATTGACTATACGCCACAATGTTCTCAGAAATCTGCAGAGCCAATTCTCTAGTTGGTGTTAATATTAATGATCGAATACGTCCCCTTGTATTCGAGCCACTTATCTGTTCGCTTAACAGTTGGATAATCGGCACGGCGAAGGCCGCTGTTTTACCTGTACCAGTCTGAGCGCAGCCAAGTAAATCCCTTCCCGCCAATACAGCAGGGATTGCCTGTTCCTGTATGGGTGTCGGTGCAGTATAGTTCTCTTTACTTAATGCTTTTAGTATTGTGGGGATAATCTTCAAGTCGTTAAATGTCATATTGTCTCCTTAATAGTTACGGAACTTCTTACGTTATGTCACAAAGAATAAAGATAACACATTTAAGCACAAAGAAGAAGTGTAATTTACAGTACTACACCACAAAAAAGCCAGTTAGGTAATTACACCTGACTGGCTTCTATATTATTTGCTAGCATATTCCTTAGTCGCCGTATCCAGCATTGATGTCCAGTTGGAGAATTTCGTCTCACGTACAACATGTCGATCGAATAACTCTTCGTTAAGATCAGCAATATCCTCTTGTGTCTCTACTTGAAAGTTTCCCTTGACTAGGAATTCCTCGAAGCTACTACATTCCGTATGCTTACTCATGAACTTTTCATTAAAAAGCGCATCCAACGAAACATGATCTGGGTCCTCTTGAATCGTTTTCTGACCTTGTAATTCCTTCATTAAATCTTCCATTGACATTGCTTTTTGATGTCTCATAATACCACTCCTAGATTAGTTTTTCCTTTTGTTTCCTATCTTGTAGATAACGAAACCCATACGCTTTCCAGCCACTTGTCGAAATCAGAGCCCTTATCACCTTCATAGGCATCATAAATATCGATTCTCATCTTCTTTAATTTTTCTTTGAACTCTTCATACGAATGACCTGCTGGTAAGCTTTTCTTAATTCTTACTAAAATTTTTGTAAGTCCTTTAATCAATTCACCCTTGTTCTTTGGCGGTAACTGAACGTTCTCGCCAAAAGCTCGAAGCTTATGAAATGCAGCCTCTTGAACCTTATACACGATATCGTTATTCATCCGATGTGTGAGTAAATCAATGACTTTTTTATTGTCCCACTGACCTAGCTCTTCCACAGCTTCTAATCGTTCTCTCCAATTGGATGTCCGATTTACAGATGTTTTTAATTGATCGTAATTGGCAGGCAAATTACTTATTACTTCATTCTCACTCAACAAAATCCCATCCTGTTCTATTGAAAGTTGCTATCTGATCATTATAACACAACCACGAACCAGTTCGCTTGCATCGAATTGATGTTACGATTATTCTATCACCCGATAACTAACAAAAGCCAGCTTCTGACTATCTGGTGACCAGGAATTTACATTAATTGTACCTTGTCCTCCGAATAATGAAACCAATGTTCGAGATTGTCCACCTTCGCTCGACATCACACGAATCTCAACTTCTTTGTTAGGTGGATGATCGCCTGGAGCAACATCTCCCTTGCGATAGGTGATATAAGCAATGCACTTACCATCGGGTGATACATGTGGGAACCAATTATTGCTCTCATCGAATGTCATTTGAGTCTGGCCGCTACCATCGGCATTCATCCGCCATACCTGCATAAGACCAGATCGGGTTGAATTGAACCAAATATACGAGCCACACGGTGAGTATTCGGGACCATCGTCCAACCCTGGAATATCCGTTAATTGCGTTTCAATTCCGCCATCTACCGAAATCGTATAGATATCATACTGGCCATTCCGCTCAGCACAATAAGACAATGTATTCCCATCGGGTGACCAGCCATGTAGATAGCTTGGTGCAATTGCAGTGATTAAGCTCGGTTGTCCACCTGCAAGTGGGAATACGTAGATACGTGACTGCCCATCCTCCAATGTGTGATGACTAACCGCTACACGAGTATTGTCAGGTGACAGCACATGGTCATTGTTACATTGGATGGCATAGCCTGAATCAATCTGTGTGCTCTTAAGTGAGATGAGGTCGAACGAGTAGAGTAAACCACGGCTATTGTAGATGAGTCGTTGATCGTCAGTCGTCCAGTTTGGTGCCTCAATTAAGTAGTCGAATTCGGCCAGAACCGTTCGTTCTCTGCTTATGACATCCACAGTTTCAAGAATACTTATGACCTTGCGATCTTCTGCCTTACGAGGTACCTTTAACGTATTCATACCTGCACCATCCTTTACGTGATAAATGATCACCAATTTTTACGATAACTAAAAATATTGTTAAGTATGCTTATCTGGATCAATCCAGCATCGATTGTAAGAGGGAATAGCGATCAGCCAGCTCTTGAGAAGGGCTGATACCAAGCTCTTTGTATAGGATTCTGACATACTGAGCATACTGTCCGCTCAAGGCAGCTTTATCCTTCTTCGCAGCATAAACATCCAGGAGTAGGCTAACATTCTCTTCATCTAGCTCATTGCGACTCAATAGCTTAAGAAGGAGCCTTATTGCAACAGTATATCCCTCACCACGCTTCAATATAGCAGCTACTAATCTCTTAACAAACGTACTATACATCTTAGAAATTCGCTCGATGTCATTCAAGGCCCACATGAAGGCTTTCTCCCCGAACAAATCACCAACAAAAATCTGCTCAAGCTCAATCGCTTGGTCCAGATTCGAAGCGTCAATGATTTCAAATCGTTTAAGCCTGTCCTCAAATTCCACAAAATCTATATACACGTCAGTCAATTCCAAACCATAGCTGTCATTATTCGATACCACTATCGATCTAAAGCCGTGTGGTTCAAGCGATTTTCTTAATTGATAGATGGTTGTATTCAAGTATGTTTCCGCATTACCCTGTGGCATACCACCGAATACATCTGCCGTAAGCCTTACTCTCGATACCATTCTGCCTCGATTTGTCAGCAAATATCCGAATAGCTCCGAACTTTTTCTCGACATCCATCTCACATTATCTCCATGAAGAGTACGAACCTCTAAACCTCCCAAGCAGTAAATCAATAACCCTTTTACATTCTTTTCATCCTGCATAATTTCGGAGATCTGATGGATCCCCATCGCTTTATTCACCGATTTCTCTAATCGTTCCAATGTAACCGGCTTAACGATATAGTCCAATGCCAAGAGGTCAAATGCATTCAGGGCATATTCCTTGTGTGAGGTTACGAATACGATATGTAGACTCTGGTTTTGCTCTCTCATCCTCTTCGCAAATTGTATTCCGCTTTCCCTAGGCATACTAATATCAACAAAAGCCAAATGAGCGGGATGATTGTCTAGAAATACTGAAGCGGAAATCGTATCATGAAACGAACCAATGATATCAACATTAGGAATTTTGGCAAGCATTTTCCTCATGACCAAGTGCATCGCTTTTTCGTCATCTATAATTATGACTTTCATTCTGCTCGAACCCCTGTTCCATTCATTGTTGATTTATTATACCATGAATACTTATAAATCGGGAAAACAGCTAAATTGACAAAATTGCAATGGAGAATGGTAATATCATTGAGGCTATCGGAGGCGAGCCCAACAGAAAAAAAACCTCAACATAAAGTTGAAGTTTTCTAAAATGAGTGTATTTAGCACTCTAATAATTTTCTTAATCGTCATGACCCCAGTATGGTTCAGGAAAATGCTTTGACTTGAATTTTTGTTGAGATTTCTTAGCTTCTCCTGAATTCTTTCTCAAGAAGGTATCTGAGAACGACATTGAATGGTCCAATTTTCTATCCTCATACAATTCACCGGCTTGATTGTGATCTGTACTTAAAGAATCTTCCACCTTCAACATTTCATTCATGATTAACACTTCCTCTCTTCACAATAGGATACTATCTCTTAAACAATTATATATATTCTGAAACAGCCCTATGGATATCGGGTTATAGAAAAAATATGAGCAGCTGGGATGAGATTGCCATGAATATAAGTGCAAACGGATAAGCCGCAGCGTAGATGATCGATGCTTCCTCAGATTCTGAGAGCTGATTTAGCGCTCCTAACCCCGGGGTGCTGGTCATTCCACCACAGAGTGCCCCTAAGGAATGTATGACACTTAATCGAAACACAATTCTTGCAATAAAATATCCGGCTATGATTGGGGTAATTGTAATCATCGATCCACCGATGACTAGGTTTATTCCTTCTCGCTGAATGACCTCCACAAGACCTTGACCAGCGGTTGTCCCCGCCCCTGCCAAGAACAAGACAAGTCCTATATTTCGTACAACATTGTTAGAGGGCTGAAAGTACCGTGCCTGAATGGGACCAATCTTCCCGAAGTGGGCAACAATTAAGGCAACAAACAATGGACCTCCAGCAATACCAAACGTTATGGTTCCCAATCCAGGTATTGGGATTGGGATCATCCCAACTAAAACACCAACTAACAGAATAAAGCTTAATGAAAGTAGATGTACATTAACTACAGCTAGGTGCTTGCGACTGAACAGCTTTTCAACTTCATTTAGCCGATCTTCACTGCTTACAAGTGCTAGAATATCGCCGCGCTCCAATCGTAATTTGGGATTCTGATTATATTCAATCCCACTGCGCTCCATTCGTGTCACCGTAACACCATAAGTTCTTCTTAAATCAAGCTCCATTATATTTTTCCCTATTACATCTTCGGAATCTACAGTTACCTTACGTAGCTTTACATGATCAGAATTTGCGAAGTTTGTTGGGACCTCTTGTCCAATATCATGAGTGAGTCTATTTAAATCAGCTCGTTGACCAACAGCAACCAGACGATCACCTGTTAGAATGACGGTATCACCCAGTGCAATGATGTTCCGACTGCCTCGCACCACCCGACTTATGACTACGGAATGGTAAGGATCTAACTGGAGCTCCTTTAAGGTTCGCTTATTAATAGACGGATGGGTCACCTCGATTGTGATCACTTCTGGAGATGATTCATTACGCACAGGTCCTGAGGTACGCAGTAAATCCTGCTCCAAATCTACCTTCAATACCCTCGGAAGAAGCTGAACAAATAACACAACAGCTAAGACTCCGAAGGGATACGCAATACCATATCCAACAGAAGCAAGTGGGTCATGGGTTGCCTGCAGCACAGCCGCCAAACCTGGGGTACTGGTCAGTGCTCCTGTCATCAGTCCCAAGCTTAAAGCAGGGGGTAAATTAAAAACTGCACCTACAATCACTGTAGTCACAGCCCCCACTAACACGATTAACAAACCAATCATACCAAATAATAAACCTTTGGTCTTCATCATGCGAAAGAACCTCGGGCCTGCCTGTAAGCCGACTGCCACTATGAATAAGCTTAGTCCCAACTGTTGGATCATAGGGGAAACCTGATATCCAAGATGGCCGAAGGTCATGGCTACCAATAGTACACCTGAGGACCCTAACCCAATACCTTTGATAGTAAACTGACCAAGCACAGAACCAAGAAATAATATGACGAACAATAACAGCAATTGTTCTTCTAATAGAGTAGCCAAAAATTCCACTTTCACTTCCTCCTTGAGAAAAAATCTTCCTGTTGCCGCACCAAACTTATTTTGGAATTCTATAACTTTATCATTTGTCCGATTATTTTTTTGTAACTATAATCACAAGTTCAAATACGGAACGATCTTTTTTTGTTACGACTAGAACTGTATCCTGATATGCAATAACATTTGAAACTGGACCTGTAACCGATAAATAGTGATTACCTGACTTATCCAATATCATCACACCATAATCCTCACCCTCTGCGAGCTTGCAGATTAAATTTGCACCCTCAAACTGAACGCTCTCTAAAGGCTCGTAAACCACAAGCATATCCTCTTTGGATGGCACAGACTTGTAAAGGTTGAATGTTCCCAATGTATTGGCAACCGTATAGTACACAATGCCATCAATTTCGCCATACCAGTATGCAGCTTTGTTAGTAGATAATTGCTGCTCATTAGTCCCATCTAAGCTTGATGAGTATAAATATTGGTCTGCATCCTTTACATAGTAAAGCTTGTTCTTAAGCACTTTAAAATTGCTCACTTTAGCTTTTATTATCCTTTCTGTTTCATTATTCTTTAAATTGATTTTATAAATATTGTTCGAATCTCCAGTACCTACTGGATAGGATGATGCTAAGACGAATACATCTTCTCCGATAATTGTAGTGGAACGTTCGCTGTTAAAGCTTAGGCTCGTTCCCTCATTCGTTATATGCCATCCATATATAAGATCTGGATTACCAACGCTCGTACCCTGTCGATCATCTTGTCCTGCTGGCACCATCCTAAGATTGTTACCACTCGGTGGTACGAACTGATCTATAATTAAGGTTCCATAGGGCGTATCTCTGAAATCAAGGTAGCCATCATGCTCAATTATTGCTTTTCCATCCTCGCTTATCTTGCCATACACATCGGAGCCCATTGTAGCTCCTCCCATATGATAAATAAACCAAAGCTCGTTATCTCTTATCTCAAATCTCAAGGCATTATTCATGTATGAAGTATCCAAAGCATAAGAATATACTAATTCTTTGCTTGAAGTTTTACCTACAGGGACCCTGTACACCTGATTTGTACTTCCTACTGTCTCAGTAAAGTAGTAGTATCCTTCGAACATAGCAATATCATTCTCACCTGCATAGGCGGGTAAATTCACAGCTTTTAATTGCGGGTTCGTTGATTTTATCGATAGACCCTCTGAAGAATTCCAAGTATATGCCCACCCAAATTCATCATGAGCAAATTTCCATGTTAAAGGAAAATAACGGACATTGTTATAGCTCAGAAGCGGATATTCTTCCTTCGAATTATCCACTGACTTTCCATTGATCGTAATCTTCGAAGTAGATATAGTTGCTGTGACACTGCTCGGATTTTTGCGGCTTGATTTGTAAGGCATATAAGATGAGGTCACATTGCTTTTTGCAATTTTCAGTCCATCTATCTTTGTCCACTCTGTTTCTAAACCCAGAAGTCTGGAATCGTACCATGTCATGGGAAAATAGGTGATATCCTTGTATACGAGCAATGGATATTCCCGATATTGATTTTCAACGATATGCCCGTTTAATTTAACCTCGAATTTCGGTAAAGTAACCTTTACAGTCTGGTCTGCAGCAAGGTTTTTCTCGGGAAATGTGAATAAACCTAAACAAATCGCAACCAAAGCTACCCATGCTACTATCTTGTTCCTCACACAGCTCATCTCCTCATCCTCACTCATACAGAACCCAAAAGTTTCCACTATTGTAAGTTTAGACGTAGAGGGTCCGCAATAGTTGCAACACAGAGGGAGATATTGCAAGTCAAAGCGTCATAGCTTGCCCATATGTAGCTAGAAACTCTTGCTTATCTTTATAATCTCTCATTATACTTCCTACAAGTCTCCAGAATGATCGATCATGATTCATATGAACCAGATGACATAGCTCATGGATGACCACATAATCGATAACTTCAATAGGAGCCATTGCTAGACGGTAATTAAAGGTTACATTCTTATTCGAGCAGCAGCTTCCCCACTTGGTAATGGATTCAACAACCTCGATGGATTTGGGTTTTACCTTCAGAAGTATTTGATACTTTTTTATTCGCTCACCAACAATCTTCTTACAGCTAGAGATATAGAATTTCTTGAGGCTCCTCTTAAGCTCCTCTTCATTTAACCCATTCGTATCTATTAGCTCATTGAGAGGATATACTTTTCCAAGATAAAGAAACTTCCCGTTATCTAGATATTTGCTCGCCCCATTGTTTTCTTCCATTTCTAGCTCTCTCCATTTCAGAATATACATGATGCTCAAATTGTATCTCATCCTGCTACATATCACCAACAGCCTTTGACAACGCCATATAGATCGTGTACGATATAATCGCATACAAACAAATTTCAACATACTCAATATGATCTAATATCAAAAGGAGGAAGTAACATGAAGACGATTTACGATTTTGATGTGAGGATGACGAACAATAAAGTAAAACCGTTAAAGGAATTTCAAGGTAAAGCCATGTTAATTGTCAATACTGCAAGCAAATGTGGGTTAACACCTCAGTTCAAAGGTCTTCAAGAATTATATGAGAAGCACAAAGAAAGTGGACTAGAAATCTTAGGCTTCCCATGCGATCAATTTAACAATCAAGAATTTGATAATATCGAAGAAACCACTCAGTTTTGTCAAATGAATTATGGTGTAACTTTCCCTATGTTCGCAAAAATTGATGTAAATGGTAAGAATGAGGATCCCTTATTCACTTATCTGAAAGAACAGAAAAAATCCTTCCTTTCCAAAAAAATAAAATGGAATTTCACTAAATTCCTTATAGACGGCAGCGGTAACGTGATACAACGTTATTCACCAACTACAGCACCAAGTAAAATTGAGAATGATATCAAGAAAATTTTACAATAAGAAATTCTCAGATCTTAATTGAAACGCGGTGGACAATTTGGAAGATTTCTTGAAATTAGAAAACCAGCTTTGCTTTGCAATCTATGAGACAGCTAGCGAATTCAATAAATTGTACACAAAGGCACTTCATTCATTCGGTATTACCTACCCTCAATATCTGGTGTTATTAGCCTTATGGGAGAAAAACGGGGTCACCGTTAAAGAATTAGGAGAAAAATTGAACCTAGGCACCGGAACTCTGACTCCGATGTTAAAGAGAATGGAATCCAGTGGCTGGGTGAAGAAGGAGCGTTCAACGACGGATGAACGTAATGTCTTTATCACCTTGGAGATAAAGGCAATTGAAGAAAAACGAGCAATTACTGAACAAATTGCTCATAGCATTCAATCCTGTAATATTGAAATAAATGAATACGAGCAGCTGATGCAGCAATTGCATGCTCTCCAGCAAAAATTAAGGGTACAGAAATAACTATTCCTCCTTGTGTGGTAACTATTTCATACAATTACTTTTTTTCGTCACCTTCGCTTCAGCTTTCTTAATATTCTCATCCACTCTAAATTTAACAATCCTGCTTATTAATTCATAAGTTGGCCTTATTCGCTTCCACAAATGTCCATCCTCTTAAATAGACTTGTATAAACTGAATGTACATGACAACTCTAGAAAAATTCATTATACTTATAACGAAATTTGAAATAGGAGACTATGCAGATGGAAATATCTATTGTAGATTCATATCCACAATTATATCAGTGTTTGGCAATTCGTAACAAAGTGTTTGTCGAGGAACAGGGAGTTCCCGTAGAGTTGGAAATCGATGAATATGATGCATCCCCAGAATCGTGTGGACATGTATTGTTGAAGTACGCTGGAGCTCCAGCGGGGACAGGCAGATGGATTTCTTATACTGAACAGACGGCAAAAATCCAACGTTTGGCAGTCCTAGCAGAGTTTCGCGGTAAAGGCGTCGGTAAGAAATTGCTTCAAGAGCTGGAGAATCAAGCGCGCATCGCTGGTTATCAACAATGCATATTGGACGGTCAATGTCACGCGGAGTCATTCTATTCTCAGCTTGGATACATCACAATCTCAGAGCAGCCATTTATGGATGCTGGTATTATACACGTTCGAATGCAGAAAATGCTATAAGGCTCACTGTGTTAGCCAGCTTGCCTCAAAGCATTCCTTCTTCGAATCAATATGCGATTACAATTCCGCCATCATCCGCATATACCGTACTTAAGCCACCAGATTTAAAAATAAGTATATCTTTAAATGTATATCTCCTCTGTATTTCTTCCTTAAGCGATAGGGCTTTCTCCAAGTCAGTCACATAGGTTATACTCAAGATCGTATTCGCAAAATCGGGGTGATCTTCCCCAATCATATCGAGTAGTGTGCTAATCGCTTTCTTCCTTCCTCTCACCTTTCGCTTTAATTCAATGAAACCATCACGATCACTACCCATTATGGGCACAATATGAAGCATCGATCCGATTAAGCCACTCATCTGGCTAATTCTACCGTTCTTGATCAGATTATCTAATGATTCGAGGATGAATAACGTCTTTAAACCATCAATGTACGCATTCGTTTTTTCAATAATCTCAGAGTTCGATAAATTCTCTTCAATGAGCTGCTTTACCTTTAAGGCGACTAGGCTTTCACCTGCCGATGCCGTCTTACTGTCGAAGATGTGAACAAAGCCGTCTGATAATTCATCATTCAGTAATATATTCTTTGCGACCAATGCACTATTATAAGAACCGCTCAATTTGGCCGATATTGTTACAACGAAGACGTTCTTGCTGGATCTATATGCATGTAAGAAATCATTGGGTGAAGGGCATGTGGTTTCAACCTTCTTGCTACTCGCCTTCATTCTAGATAACAAAGAGCTCGTATTCAAATTTACATCTGAGATATCTTCACCATCAACATTCATTCTGAATGGAACTCTCTCCAGCTCATCGGACGATCTGAATACCTCTTCATTCATATCGACACAGCTGTCTACCACTAGTTTGCTTTTCATTTGGTTTTCTCCTTAAGGCTCGTCTGATATTCTAAGATGATTTAAGACACCGACGGAATCTTCACATTTACTTTATAGGTTACATCAGATCTTAAATCTCTGATGATACCATCTTCAATGAGATCACCATTAACGTAAACTTCTATTGCTAATACAGCTGAATCCCGCTTCATTTCGATATGTAGCTCTGCACCTCTGAACATACGTTTGACTGTTACCTCTTGCCAATCCGCGGGAAGCTGTGGCTTGACCTGAAGTCCATCTTTATTCCCCTGTAATCCGAATAGACCATCAATCAGACAGCGATAAACCCATGGAACTGTTCCTGTGTTGAAGAGGTGGCTTGATCGTCCAGCTGTACGTTCAATTTGTCGATATGCACCGCGATAATAATTAGGTATGAAGACAGGCAATTGACCCCGTCGAATAATATCCTCATTGTCCGGTCCTGGAATCATCTTCCTGAGCAGACGATATGCATTCTCCTTCTCACCCACGGAGTAAAGCGCATAGATATAGAAGGCTGCTGCATGATTATATACAGCTCCATTCTCTGCAGATCCCGGGTGCTTCTGCGTAACTCTACCCACATCCTCACGCATCGATGTGAAGGCCGGCGCTAGCTTCTCGACACCATAGGGTGATTCCAATTGCTCCTCAACTGCACGTATTAATTTCTCTTGCTTCTCTTTGTCGGCAGCACCACTGAGTAGTGACCATCCTTGAGGATTAATGTAAATCCTACCTTCCTTGTCTGTACTAATGCCGAACACAACATTGTCATCCGTTATTCCTCGTGCGTACCACTCCCCATCCCACAGGTAGGTATTGATGACATCATTCGTTTCTTGAGCCGCTAATCGGAACTCCTTACTATTGTCACGCTCACATCGTTCACATATATCAGCCCATACCATACATGCATATGCCGTTGCGATGGTTAACCAACCAGAAACGCCCTTCCCTTTGTAACCAACCATATTCATCGGGTCGCACCAATCACCTTGATTAATAAAATTTAACCCGCGTTCATCTCTATCGTTGATAAGCCAATACATCGCTCGATTGATATGCTCAAATACGGATGCCGTTTCCTTACCTTCTGCGAATGGAACCATCTCATCAAGTATCGTATAATCATTTGTTTCGTCCAGATAAGTAACCAAGCAGATGGGCAGCCATACTGAATGATCAGTATGCGGGACTTGATTTATATATTTTAACTGTGCATCCTTATGCAGAATAATGCCGTCCGGCATAGCACCGTTTGCTTCTTGCTGGCTTAAAGCCACTAGAAACGCATTTCTTGCCATCTGGGGTTTAATATAGCTCATCCCCATATTATCTTGAAGGTAATTTCGAGTTTGCGGATCTGTCGTCAGGCGGTTAGTTTGTCCATGATAATACATCTGTCGTGGTAGCCAATGATTAACAAAATTATCTAGGTCAGGATCAGGTGTTGTGATCTCAATACTCCCTCTTCCTTCCTTAACATATTCCGCGTATTCTAGTTCAGCTTGCACAAATCCATCTTCGCCGCTCGCATTCGTATCCATGAAGTAGCTTTGACGAATTTGACTAATATGCTCCACATCCTTGGCTGGACCAAATATAAACCGATATTCCTGCATTTCACCCGGCTCCATATCTAATCTATATTGCAGGACAGCAACAGGAGTTTCATACCTGGCATCGCCCTTAGACAATTCATCCACTTGGATCGCTGACGGGCTTGTAATACCGCCTTCTCCTTCGAATGTCTCCACGTTAACTTCCCACGCTTTAGGCTCTTGATCCGCAAGTAAAAAGGTTTGATCATTAAATTCTTTAATCTTAGCGTAATCCTGATATTTCTGATAAGGCGTAATACAAGAGCATACAATTCCCTGCAGATCCGCATTATACGCACCTGATTGATTCATCCATGACATATAACCAACAGTAAAATAGGGATAGATGCTTAATTTCCGCTTGTTATTGGATAGGTTAGTTACTTTAACTCGCCATAGCTCCATTGCATCATCCTTGGGTAAACTCAAGCTCATTTCTATTCGGATCTCTTTAGATTCAACTTTCCATTTAATGTTGTTCTTCCCTATAGAGAATGTGTAGCTATCCGGGAGGGTGCGAACAGGCTCATAAGGTGCCGAGAAGATTTCACCACTCACTTCATCCTTTACATAAACAAAACGACCGGGATGATGTGCATAGTAAGGCTGCTCAGGCTGCATAAAAGTCTTAGCTTCTAGGTTCGGTGCATAAGAGTATTTCGCAGGCTCCGGCTGCATAAATTGTGCCACAGCATACCCACGACAATTCACATGAATCATCATCTTTTCATTCCACAGAAATCCAGAAGCCTTTGGAAGAATCGTAGGACTCGTCAGCTCATAACGCTCATTATTCTCAGTTGCTCTAATCATTGTCGTACCTCTCTTTCGAATGGTATCTCAATTTGTCATGATAGTACTAGCTTGATTATACAATGTTTCCAGCATGCTTGCACCATTCCTAGGACTCCATATATGGAGTCAGCGTGATATCTTCGAACTGCTGCTTCCATGGGTCAATTAATGTCAGGGCGGCAACGATTTCCTTAGCCCTATCCAGATATAAGGATTGAATGACACGAGAGTATTCCAAGCATCCCGAGCTATGGATGTAATCTAAGCATTCTTTTTTATGCTCCAAAAACTGCTGTTCAGATATAGTAGCTTCATAATACTGACTCAGAATAGGGAAGTCCTCTTGGCTGAAGGAAAGCAAATAAATGATTGGAAGTGTGTGCTTCCTCTGCCAAATATCATTCTTCTTATCCCAGCGTACAACATCTCTGATATCATTCTCGAGCTGAGACATCATACCGATAATACCCGCCAGCTCGTTCATAAGTTCCTCTAGCTGACCATCAAGATCGTGAATCATACCATACCCCATATAACAAGCAAGCTGAAGCAATGAGCCTGATTTATTGAATACCATCTTAACATAGTCCTCTTCAGTAACCACAGATCGACTAATGTCTGCCTGTTGTCCTGTAATAGACTTCATTAATAATGCTGAAGCCTTACTGCTATCGATGGATAGCTCCCCAAGCTCTCCGATAAGAGCTACAAAGATCGATAACACAATATTTAGCGTATAGGCAGGGGGACATTCCATCCATGGCATGGAATGATTATCCTGATCCTGTAAATCATCAATAATATCTAGAAGTAATAACAGTATCTCAGTAAGAGCGGCAGCACGATAAATCTGAGTGCTATCACCACCTAGCATTCGATGTGAGTATATAGTCAAATCAGCCCAAATCGTTTGCTCCTTTCGTTTCTGTTCAATAAATTGCTTGAATAACTCATTTAGCTCAGTTGACCCAACATACTTGTCAATAAGTGTATCCAGCTCTTTCTGCACCTGTTCGTTCATCCTGTCGCCCCCACTCTCATTGGGAATGATACATTTAACTTAACTCCCTTACCCACTTCAGTATCCCATTCGTAGCTCCCACCCAGGTAAAGGATTCGACTTTGGATCTGAAGCATCCCCATGCCTGACCCTCCCAAAGTTGCTTCTTTCTCCACTTTCTGTTCAAAGCCTACGCCGTCATCCACATAGGTGAGTATCGTACTGTACCTCGTCGCTTCAAGATGAACTTGAATATGTACAGCTTGTGAATGCTTCTTCGCGTTGTTCAACAATTCCTGAATTATACGGAAGATATGACGCTTACTATCTATGTCTAGCTCTTCTAATCCACCCTTTCCAACAAAGTTAATACCAATCTCACTATCATTTAATCCAGCCTCTAAGCTAATTAACTTCTCTACCGTTTGAACCAGCCCGATTTCAGTTAATAGGAAAGGATGGAGTTCAAAGCAGCTATGGCGTAGATTCAAATTTATCATCTCTATAAACCCTAGTAGCTCTTGTATTTGCTCTTGATCCTTTAAGGTTAATGCATACTTGTCCATTAAAGTAGCTAGCCTTCTCTTCAGGAAGAATAAATCCTGCATCGTCGTATCATGTAAGTCCGTAGCGATCCGGTAACGTTCCTTCTCCTGCAATTCAAACATGAACTTACGAAACCATAACAAGTCACCAGCGGTTTCTTCATCGGATATCTGTCCAGCGAAGTTCTCCAGCTTCATCGACATCTTGCGAATTAGGTACACATTCTCTAGGCTGACAGCCAAGTAGGAGATAATCAGATTTAGCCATTGCGTATCTTCCAAACCAAGCAAGGTGTTGGTTTTCTTCTGGGTCATTACCAGATAGCTTGTGTATTCCTCATTCCGACTAATCACGAAAAAAGTGTATTTCGAATGCTCTAGCTGCTCTACCGTAATCAATGATTCTATCTCAGCGGCATCAATCGCACCCTCAGTAATCGTTTCAACACCCTGCTTATATTTGAACACAATTGCACCGCCGAATACTTCCAATGTGCGGACAATATCAACAAGAATGATCGCTTTCAAATCACGGAAATTGGAGGTAGAGCTGAGATTGGTTGCGATTTTCTTTAACGATGACTGCAAATAATATTTTCTAGGGAATAAAATCGGTTCCAGCTTAGTGATGAAGTATTCCAGTGAGTAGAGGAGAAAGGATAACACGATAAGAGTAAATATAAATATGAGTGAAATGCTTCCGAATGTCGCCTCCATAGGGAACACAATTGCCATCAATCCTGCGAATATCCCAGCGGGTATAATAGATAGAACCGTTGTGAGTCCTATCCTTCTCATTATAATATCAATATCATATAATCGTTCTGACGCAATAAAGTATGTAAAGGAAAGAGGGAATAATATGATGAACCACGCAGTGAAGATGGGGTGGATCCAGAATTCATCATATATTAACAATGGAAAGAAAGAGAATATGGCAATTGGCGACAGAGAGAGAAACAGTGAAATCCACACTGTCTTCACCAGTGTCGACACAAAGGATCCTTGAGTTCTATGCTTGAAATAAAGATAAGTCAATAAACCAACGTTTAACAATACACCTAGTAAAAATAATAGAATAGTAACGGGCGTAAATTCTGGATAAATAATATGGGTAAGCGCAGGATGCGTATAAAAAACAGCACAAACTATGTATATTATGGTTACTACGCCATAAAAATATTTAAGTAGTGTAAATAGTGGCTGTAATTTCATCCTTCCCTTCTCTCTAAAAAAAACTATTAAAAAATGGAGCAATGAGAAGGGAACAAGCACCATAAATACGATGATGGAAATCTTCCCGAATGCATCTCCTCGAATGGATGCTCCCAAACTCATAAAAGTGAAGCCCACATTTAGAATTGCAATTGTCAAATAATGAGCTGACAGTGAATATGACAATCGTCTGTAAAGCAATAAAGCAGCAGTGAAGCATACGATTTGGGCACAAAATGCTATATAATCAGATTGTGTTAAACGGGGTAATCCATTAAGTGAGACTTCAAATTCACTGCCGTCTCTAATAACCATTACTGAACTGGCCTGTTCAATAGAAGACCACTTCATAACAGATATATGTTCATTGATATCCAATCCGTTAATCTCTATAATTTCATCACCAATTTGAATGCCCAACAAGGATGAATACAAATCAACTTCAAAGTCCTCTACAATCCACTGATTATCTCTATTCTCCTTAAGAACTATTCCAACAGCAGGATAACTAAATATCAAGTAGTTAAACCAACTCTGCACACCTATGAATAGAACCAGGAATATTATTGCTCTCACTTTCTTATTCATAAACTTTCTCCCACATTTCTATTGAATTATTGTATACTAAATAAAATAGTAAGAAGCGAAAGGCGGTGATACATGAAATGTCAGCAACTGTTGCTTGGTCACCTACACTCCGGTTAGCAGTTAAAAAATGTAAAGAAATAAAAACGACTACATATGGACATATTTCCCACGAACAATTACTAACTACAGATGAAGAACAAGCCCTTCAGAAACAAATGACACAGAAATCTGAAGATGTAAGTGGATATAGTACTTGGTGGCAATAAGAAAAAAGATGATATACTTGACACTCTCAAGTATATCATCTTTTTTTCTTTCGACAATCTACGACCTTCTATTTTTCAAAAGGAACCACAATAGTAAACATCGTTCCTATCCCTTGCCTTGAGACTACAGTAATCCTCCCATCGTGATCTTCAATAATTCGACTACATATCCCCAATCCTAATCCGATGCCATTCTCCTTGGTTGTGAAGAAGGGATTGAATACTTCTTTTATTTGGTTTTCTGTCATCCCTATTCCGGTATCTTGAATACTGATTTCAACCTCGTTGCTATTAGAACCGAAGGATAGGCCTATATTCACCTGTCCCCCTTCTGGTGTTGCTTCAAATGCATTTTGAATTAAATTCATGAATACTTGTTTCATCTGGACGGCATCTAACCATAATCTAATTTCTATTGGACTTAAGTCCGTGTTAAGTGCAATGTTCTGCAGACTAGCTTGGCTTGCCATCAATTGAACCGTTTCATTGATGATATGCTGAATAATAACCTCTTGTTTAAGTGGTAGGCTAGGTTTTGCCATAAGAACAAAATCAGTAACAATTGTCTTTAATGATATTAATTCATGATGCATAATGTTTACATAGCGATAATAGGTTTCCGAATTCACGTATCTCTCCTTTAATAAGTGAACCATACCCATAATGGAAGTAAGCGGATTTCGAATTTCATGTGCGATCCCTGCAGCGAGTTTTCCCATTAGCGAAAATTTTTCAACGGCCATCATTTGTTTTTCATGCTCAATTCGCTCCGATATATCCCAAATTCGCAAGTACGCACCTATAATTTCTTCATTATCATCAAGAATAGGGAAAGCATCGAGTAGACAAATTACTTCATTTCCTGTTGCCGGGCAGAATGAACATTCGATATTCTCATATCTTTGCTCATCATTCAATACACCTTTCATATAGGGTGCGAAAAATTCAATGGTAAATATAGGCTCATTGATTACATTTTCCTTCTTACAATTTGTAATTTTTTCAATAAGCTGGTTTAATTCCACGATGATGCCATTCTGGTCTGTTATGATCACACCATCATTTATCGTATTCATCGTAATACGATGCAATAAGTCTCGCTGACTTGCTACCAAGGTTAGCTTGCGAATCAAGTAAACATTCTCAAGGCTGACTGCTAGATAAGAGATAATGAGATCCAACCACTGTGTGTCTTCTAAGCCAAGCAAAGTATTGGTTTTCTTCTGCGTCACCACAAGATAGCTTGTGTATTCCTCATTCCGACTAATCTCAAAAAAGGTATATACTGGATGCTCCAGCTGCTCTAATACAACCAGGGACTCTAGTTCAGCAGAATCAATCGCACCCTCGGTAATCGTCTCAACACCATCCTTGTATTTGAATACGAAGGCACCTCCGTAAACCTCCAAAGTGCGGACAATATCAACCAGAATATTCGCTTTCAAATCTTTGAAATTGGAGGTTGCACTGAGATTGGTTGCAATTTTCTTGAGCGATGACTGCAGATAATGTTTTCTAGGGAATAGGATCGGCTCTAGCTTCGTGATGAAAAATTCTAAGGAGTAGAGGAGAAAGGATAATATAATAAGCGTAAACATGAATATGAGAAATAGGCTCGCGAATGTAGCCTCTATCGGAAACATAATACCTATCACCCCAGCGAATATTGCAGCGGGAATAATCGATAGAACCGTTGTGAGCCCTAACCTTCTAATAATGATGTCGATATCATATAAGCGTTTGGATGCGATAAGGTATGTAAAGGAAAGCGGAAATAATAGGAGGAACCAAGCTGTATATAAAGGGTCAATCCAGAACACACCGTAGATTAGCAAAGGTAAGAATGAGAATATAGCAATAGGCGACAATGAAATTAACAAAGAAATCCACACAGTCTTCACCAGTTTTGAAACAAAGGACCCTTGTGTTCGATGCTTGATGTATAAATAAGTTAGCAAACCAACATTTAACATTATCCCTAGTAGAAATATAAGAATATAAACAGGTGTAAATTCAGGGTATATATATTGGGCAAGTGCAGGATGTACAGAAAAAATTCCAGTAATTATAAATATAATGAATAGCGTAATATAAATTTTTTTAAGCAGTGAAAATAGAGGTTGTAATTTTATCCCCCCTCTTTCTTCAAAAAAAACTATTAAAAAATGCAGCAATGTGAAGGGTACTAGCACCAAAAATTCAATCATGAAAATCTTTCCAATTGGGTCTCCACGTGTAGATGCACCTAAACTCATAAAGGTGAAACCTACATTCAGAATTGCTATAGATAAATATCTAGCTGACACAGAGAATGATAATCGTCTGTAAAGCATTATTGCAGCAGTAAAACATACAAGTTGAGTACAAAATGCTATAATGTCAAATTGTGAGATAATAGGTAAGTCGTCGAGGGATATATGAAATTCACTACCATCTCTGTGTACCAATATAGAGCTCGCCTGTTCAATGTAAGACCACTTCATGACAGACACATGTTCGTTAACATCCAATCCGTTAACCTCTTCGATTTCATCACCAATTTGAATACCCAATAAGGATGAATACTCCTGATAATCAAAATTCTTCACAATCCACTGGTGATCTCTATTCTGCTCAACACCTATCCCAATAGCAGGATAATTAAAGATTATATAGTTAAACCAACACTGAACACCTATGAATAGTGCTATTAAAATAGTTATGATTACTTTCTTCTGCATCATGTCTGCCCACGTTTCCTTTAAGAATAGTACTTTAGTCATATTCCACAATCTAACAAGAAACTCCTTTATTCGCAAGCATACATTTCATAAGGAACTGCATGCTTGTTGTGTTATAAATCTTCATTAACATTCATACCTTACATAATCAAATCATCATACGTTGAGGAGGTGTACATTCCCTTGAAAGATTCAGCACTCTTCGAGCATCGGTTCTGGCTTCAAATCCTAGGAGACCATGGCAGATTTATATTTAACACGCTATCCCCCAAGGAAACTCAGGTCATTCAAGGTGCTCAGTATTATACCGAGGCATTTGACCACTTGCTCGAATTTGCACGTAAAGCTACTTCAGAGAATGAAGTCACAACTTTAAATCAGCAGGCTTATACCCTTACATTGGAATTCCGTAAGTTCAAACTTGATATTCTGAGCAGGTTGATACTTGGCCAGATCACAATGGCACTTACGCCAACATTCATTAACCATATGTTGAATGAGCTTGAAGAATATCTGCGCATTCTGAGCGAGCTAGTGTTGAATAAGCCCGTACCTCTTTATGACGCCTTACATCATGACCTCTTATGGCTTCCTGATGCCGCCGGTCATGCAGCGGCCATTGCAGCTGATTTAGATGCTGTCGAGAAACGATTAATCCAGAAGAGCCAGCAATTCGAAGTCCACTTCCAACAGCTCTTTATCAAGAGCATTGAATTAGCAGGGTACTTGCGAACACAGCTAAGTGACTTCCCTGCTCTTCGAAGATTCCATATGGAAGTTGATTTAGAGCTGAGAGTATTCACCGTGTTCCTGAAGGAACTCGAGGAGATGGAGCTCACAGCTGAGGTATTAGATCGGATAAGTCCACTTATGCCGGATCATATGATGAGAGAGGAATGCTATTACCTTAACAAATTAGCAATTCTGGGGATGATCCCCCATCCAGACTGCAATCCTGACAAACCTAGAATTGAAGCCTAAGGGTATTGCCTCAAGATTCGTATAGTTTCATGCGAGATTGGTCAATATAAAAAAGGCTATCAATGAATATAAGGAGGGATTAGTTTGGCTAAACCAGATAATCGTGCGGATAATGAGGAGCACCTTCAAGAGCATATCGACCATACCATAGCTAACATGGAGGAAGCAGAAGAATATCTATCTGAGCATGCAGATGAAATTTCAGCCGATGAGAAGCAGATCATAGAAGCTAAGAATGATCGACGCAGAGAAAGTGTCAATGGTTTCATAGATGAGAAGAGAGATGAAGCTCAGCATTAAGACCCTTTATGTTCAGTAGCTATATGGTAGCATAAAAGCAAACCTTCCCCTCAGGGATTGTTTGCTTTTATGTTAAAGGATATCCTTCCAATCAGACCCAATAAACTCCTTACGTCTTCGCTATTATAATAACCATCTGTGTTTACATCAATTTGTAATTCTGGATTACCGATCATTAATACGATATCGTCTATGCCAATCTGATTATCATTTGAAAGGTCGAGAAAACTGAAGGTGATGATGGGAACAGCATTCATTGCACGGTTTAATTCATTATTGTAGGTTCTAAAAGCTCCACTCTGCAATGATAAAGCACCTGAAGCTTCGTTCAACAATACTGGAGAGGAGAATGTTAGCTTTATAGTTTGACCTGTGGTATCTGCCAAGTCATAGTCAACTTCCGCAGCTACAAATTGTTCTCCATTCACGTTAATTTGATAATCTTCTGTATGCAAGCTATATGTAAGATCTAGAGCTGGTATTACTTTTAACTTAATGACATCGCCCGCTTCATTGCTAGAAACTATTCGTATAGCGACGTCAGTTAAGGTGGCTTCTAGGTTGGCTAATGCAGCTTCTGCAATTATTAATACATCTAAATTATTCACATAGTTCTGTTGAAACTCAGTAAGAGAGTCATAGGAATTACGTGTCTCTTCGATTAATGTTCTGTCTGATAAGACAACTTCAGCCGGGAGTGGCAATTGGTTGATTAGTGTCTCTACAGCCGATGCTATAAGCTCATTTGCGGCCTGTGCTTCTTCTAGAATTCCTATTATAACCTCCACATCTGTTAATACACTCAGATTGGATACCAAGTTTTTCTGGCTCGGTGTGAGTGTGTCATAGGCATTTCGTGCAGCATTGATTTCCGTTCTGTCCGATAAGAGCACGTCAGCCTGAAGGGGTAGTTGATCAATTAATGTCTCTACCTCAAGTGCTGCGCTCTCATCTAAAGTTGGCTGCAAAAAAACCTCAATCTCAACAAGTCCACTGGAAGCACCGCTTTGGTTTGTAAATACGACTCGTAATTCCGAGGCAGAAACCGTATCAAAAAGAACTGTATTCAATATATTGTCAGGTAAGGTTGTGTTTGAATATTTTTCAGCATATGGTGTTTCCGGAGCTTTTACTTGGTTATACGTATCTATCCAATTAAATCCATCCCAATACTGAATCTTGTAACTTGCTGGGGTCTTTACCCCCCCTGTATCATTATAGATGTATAATTTCACCTGATTGAATGCTATAACCGATCCAAAATTAATTGTGAACGAAACCGTTTCAGTGAAGGAAGGATAGCTGGTCCATCGATCGTATGAATATATACCATCAACCGCATTCCAAACATTATCACAGTTACATGTATAGGATGCTGAAGCACTTGGAAAACCCGATCTACTCTGATTTTCAGCCAAATTCGTTAAACCCGTTGCATCAGCTATGTTGGAATTTGGTACAAAGGATATAATAATGGCAATTACGAATAGTATTGGCAGAAACCTTTTAAGCACGATATCGATCATTATTTTCCCACCTCACAATTCGTATAATTTCATATATTTCTCAACATCTATTATACGTAAGTCTCAAGATCAATGCTAGATGAAGAAGGATACTAGTCAATCCATTTTTCAGGCGGTATTCGACACTATCTATGAACTCGTATGACTTAAGTCACCTTTATGCTAGAATAATAGAAAGTTGACAATCGCTCCTTCACGATGAGGTATATCATGGACTTACAATTAAATAAGAAGATGACTTTTATCTTGACCTTAATTATTATTGTTTCAACAATCATAGTATTACTTCACACCGCCAAGTTTTCCGAGGCCACTGAAGAACTCGCTGT
>DFZX01000046.1 GCA_002383695.1 Caryophanales bacterium UBA4045 | reverse complement strand
ATAATTTTTCGGGAATGCAGGTTGATGAGTGGATATTCCTGCCTATCGCTTACCTTTTCATCCGTTGCAAGAATCTTATTCTATTAGCAAACCCTAATTATACAGGAGGGAATTTGCGTATTCATAACTAACGGACACAGATAACGTTAATGGTAAATAATCAAGTAACTCCATCATCTTACGGACATTTTCTCTCCCTATCGGGTAGGCCAGAACTTTATTTGTTACGTCACTTGATTGATCCAATCACGATTTTTTGCATAGGACCTTCGAAGGTTTTATTACCCTGCTCCACTACCTCATTAAATTGATCATTCGTCTCTTCAAGCCGATCCCGCAACACTCATGCAAAGATCTCGTCTTTGCTCTTCACGTAATGGAAGATCGCTCCTTTGGACAAGCCTGACTTCTCCATAATGTGCTTCATGGTGACAGATTGCCAGCCTTTCTCTCCAATTAGCTCTTTGGTTGCATCTAGTAATTGCCAGATGGTTTGCAACCTGCGTTCTTCTTACTTCAAGATATTTCCTCCTTTTTCGTGCTCTCCACTATAAAGTTTTTCTCTTTATTATATATACCGACCAACGGTTTGTAAGTAAATAATTGGTCGTGAATACCAAATAACTTGCTTGATTTTTTGTGTATAGTATTGGAGCTCGCTTGATTCATGGTTGGTTTCAGGTTATATTTAAACCAACGGTCATGAAACACATGCCGCTTTAATACAAGCTCCCTGTTGAATGGGATGCGATTGTATTGAGGCGGCATTTTTATTTTATTACTATTATGTAAGAAAGGATGTGCAGTTTGAAATTTGAATGGGAATACGATAAATGGATGCAGCTGCAAATTGAAGATGAGAAAAATCATCGACGGAGGGAATTATTGAAAAAAGGTCTCGGACATGGGACTGTCGAATTATTGCGTACGATCTGGTTTCCTACCATTGGAAATTTCGATTACTTGTATCCGGAATGGGAGGTGCGCGACTTCAATAATGGCTTCCGCTATCTCGATTTGGCCTATATGCCAGGAGGTGCTAAGGGGGACATTGAAGTTCATGGTTACAAGTCACATGCTCGAGATTTGGATGTGTCTCGCTTTAAGGACTTGTGCCGCAGACAAAGCTTATTATCGCTTGATGACTGGATATTCCTTCCCATCGCCTACCTTTCCATAAGAGATGAACCCGAGCTATGTAAGCAACTCATCCTCTCATTCGTAGGCAAATTCATCTCCATGGATATACCAGCACAATTATCTTGGCTTGAGGCAGAAACTGTCCGCTTATCACGCCGTTTGTTGCGCCCCTTCACACCATTAGAGCTTGCTGCACATCTGCGAATAACAGATCGTCATGCCCGGCGTATCCTTCATGAATTGATCGATAAGCAAATCCTAATTGTATCAGGAGGAAATTTACGTTTTCGAACATTTCAATATAAATTGTGAATGAGAAATGATAAGAAATAAATGATTGAAAACTAACGGACACAGATAACGTTATATGCCAATAAAGTTAATTTTCCCAAAGCTACCGGACACAGAAGCCGCTATTACGCATAAATTCGAGAAAACACCCCGTAAATCTCCTATATAGTGTCACTGGTGTCCGTTAACTCTAGAAAAGGTGAACAATCCGCACAATAAGGTCCTTAGAGTCCGTTAGATACTGTATGCTCGATTGAATACGCGTAACGATCCGCCTAGCGGTTCAATCCCTGCCATACATCTCCACCAAATCAAAAACGCTACCCAAAGGTAGCGTGTATTGTTAATTTGGTGGAGATTAGCGGGATGTATGAATCCTGATTATATGACTGACGAAGTTTACTCGAGGAGGCTCTTAGCGGTAGATTCAGACGCCGTACTCCTTCCACTTCGCTCCGTGCGCGCGGAACGCCCCGCCTTGCGGTTCAATCCCTGCCATACATCTCCACCAAATCAAAAACGCTACCCAAAGGTAGCGTGTATTGTTAATTTGGTGGAGATTAGCGGGATCGAACCGCTGACCGCTTGCATGGCATGCAAGCGCTCTCCCAGCTGAGCTAAACCCCCATAACGTTCTTATGAGATTATACATAATTCATCATTGGTTTGCAACATGAGATTGTCGATTATTCTAATCTAGGTTTATAGACCAAGTAGTTTTCAGCGCTAACCAATAATGATCTTCTCCTCTGGATAGCGAATCTTAAGCTGTCGTTGCTTCTCATTCCTGAACATATACAGTAAGGTTAGAAGTCCAATTCGACCGATGAACATCAATACAATGAGAACAGGTTTACCTGCATCAGACATTTGAGATGATAGTCCTAAAGACAAGCCACAGGTTCCGAAAGCCGACATTACTTCAAAGAGAATCGTACTAACCGGAAATTTCTGGATCTCTGTTATGTCGAGAATCAATACACTTACCACACACAGAACACAAGCGATTGCAAATACAAAGAAGCTTTTAAGTACATCCTCATGCTTCAATGTACGTTTGAACACCATAACCTCTTTGCGTGAACGTGCCACGGATATGAGGGTAAGAATAATAACAGCGAAGGTTGTTGTACGGATACCCCCCCCTGCACTTGAAGGACTCCCCCCAATAAACATGAGAATGGATGTGAAGAACTGAGTTCCTGAACCTAGGTCAGTCATCTCCAGAGTTGTCATCCCACCACTTCGAGAGGTCACCGAGCTAAAGAGTGAATAGAACAATTGCTCATGCCACGGTCTACCCTCCATGAATAATTGTCTTTCCATGATCCAAAATCCCACAGCCCCTGCAACAAGAAGACCAAAGAAGGTAATGGATGTAATCTTGGTGAATAATGAAAAGCGAAAATGTGGTGTCTTACCAAATAAATATTCGCGGAATTCAATCAATACTGGAAATCCAACTGAGCCACTAACGATTAGGAGCATCGTTATCGCCTGGACGAAATAATCATCTGCAAACCCGATTAATGAATTTCCAAATATATCGAATCCTGCGTTTGTATAGGATGACAAGGAGTGAAACATCGCGTAGTAGAACGACTCTAACCAACCCTCATAGTAGCCAACAGATTTGAAGTAAAAGCCTAATATTAAGGTGCCGCCCGCTTCAAATAGCAATACCATCTTAACGATAATAAGTAGTAATCGAACTAATCCTGCTAAATGATTCTGATTTTGGTCAATCATAATCAATCGTCTTTGGGATAGGGATACATTCTGCCCTAAGATTAGCCATAATAAAGTACCCAATGTCATGATGCCAATTCCACCGAATTGAAAGGCGAGCAATAGCATACATTGGCCGAACATAGTAAAGGTTGCAACGGTATCCACGGGAGTTAAACCCGTAATACTAACTGCACTTGTCGCAACAAATAAGGCATCCATAATAGATAAACCTTGTCCTGGTTTAATACTTAGAGGCATCAGGAGTATCGAAGTAAACAAAACGATTGCAAGGATATATGCACCTATAATTATCTGTGCTGCTGAGAAAGATTGAATACGATGTTTCAAAATTGCCACCTACTCTGGTTCGTTGTTATGAATCTTTGCCGAGAAGGCTGGTCAATTCCTTCATGAACATATTTATGTCTTTGAATTGTCTATATACCGAGGCAAACCTAACAAATGCCACTTCGTCCACAGGGTGTAATTGCTCCATAACCTGCTCTCCGATATCCCGACTCTCGATTTCGGCATGAGCCGTATTACGTATTTCTCTCTCTACACTCGAGACAATGGACTCTAAGGTCTCAATCGATACAGGTCGTTTCTCACAAGCCCGAATGAGTCCGCGCAAAATCTTGTCTCGTGTAAATTCTTCCCGGCTACCGTCCTTCTTAATCACGATTAAGGGAGTTTCCTCCACCGTTTCGAAGGTAGTAAACCTTCGTTGACATTGCTCACACTCTCTGCGACGCCGAATTGATTTATTCTCATTAGCCGGTCTTGAATCTAATACTCTGGTTCCATCGAAATCACATAAAGGACATTTCAAGCTAATCCCAACTCTCTAATCTAGGGTACAAGCTAATTTCCATTGCTTACCTAACATGATCTTTAAAGAAACGCACATACTAGATTTACACCAACGACGAGGAGGTGAACATCAATGGCTCAAGGACAATCACGCAGTAGTAACGTACTTGTCGTGCCTCAAGCTAGCCAAGCTTTAGATCAACTGAAATATGAGGTAGCACAAGAATTGGGTATCCAAATCCCGCAAGATGGCTATATGGGTAACATGGCAACTCGTGACGCAGGTGCAATAGGAGGCCACATCACGCGTAGACTTGTACAAATCGCAGAACAACAGCTTGCTGGTCAAACAAAATAATGGCATTATCTTGATTCACAAAGTGTCGGATGTCGGTAGAGATACCGAACATTCGATGCTTTTTATTTATTTCGCCATTCTGTTTTCCATTTAACTTTCCCTATTGTACCAAATTTCTGAATAATAGCGCTCATGTTTTTTATAATAATAAATGATTCGTTGTACATAATGTCGGGTTTCACCAAAAGGAACCAAGGATAATTCAGTAAAGCTGCCGTCCCATGTTCCGTTCTCTAGCCACTTATTCACATTTCCAGGCCCTGCATTATATGCCGCGGCAACAAGAGCAATACGGTCCTCCTTCGAATCCATCTTTGCGATTCTCTGTTCAAATTGCTTCTGAAGTGAGCTTATATACCAAGCTCCTACTTGAATATTCACATCAGGCGTGGTCATTCGATCCGTTATATTCTCGGAACCCGATACGTTAGCTATCCATTCCGCGGTGTCTGGCATAAGCTGCATGAGTCCAATCGCACCCTTAGAGGAAACCTTGTCCGATTCGAAGTTACTCTCAACACGAATAATGGCCGAAACCAGAAAGGGATCCAATGTGTTCTGACTCGAAGCTAAGCGAATTTCTTTCTGATAATGAATGGGATATATCCATCTGCCTAACCAATCGTTACTGTAGAATAATAAAACGACAAGCGATATGAATAAAAGCGCGAACACTCTTTTCTTACGGAAGAAAGCAAAAAACATTATAACCCCTTTTCTCGCCAGAATTTTTGTAATTGTACCTCTGTTTCCTCTGGCGTTCCACTGTTATCAATAACAACATCAGCAAGCTCTGCCTTCTGCTCAATAGGCATTTGGGCTGCTAATCTTGCCTCTGCTTGTCCTATTGTTAATCCATCTCTAAGCATTAATCGCTCAAGTTGAACCTCTCTAGGTACATACACAAGCAGAACCATCTCGAACATTGAGGTAAGATCTGATTCATAAAGAAGAGGGACATCTACTACGACCAAACGTGCTGGATTCTCTGCCTCGAGTACCCTCATCTGTTGCTTCATAATCTTACGAATGGCTGGATGAAGAATACCCTCAAGCTGCTTTCGTGAAGACTTGTTGGCGAATACAAGCTCTCCAAGCTTTTTACGATTTAATGTTCCTTCGTTGGTAATGACTTCAGCCCCAAAGGTCATTTGAATGCTATGAAGTGCAGGACTACCTGGTAACACAACCTCTCGAGCAATCCGGTCCGCATCGATTAACACTGCTCCCTTAGCTACAAGATAAGCGGACACTGTACTCTTCCCACTGGCTATGCCACCAGTTAATCCAATATTCATGAAGCAGCTCCCATCCTTAGTCTATAACAATTTCATAATGCCCAGTGTAATTAATAATAATCCCGGAAGTATGGATAATCGTTGCATCCATCTTCTACGGGATAGCCATCTCCCTAATCGTAGCCCTATACTAATGAACAGTCCACCGGAAAAAGCAATCAATACTGCAGTAGATAACGGCGAGTAGCCTACCAATGCTGCACCAATACCGGCTCCTAAGGCATCTAAGGAAAGAGCAATGCCTAATAATGAGGCTTCCCATGGGGATATATTCCCAGAGTGGTCCATATCGGCTACAGTAGGTGAACGGAGGATTTGAATAACTAATCCAATTTTGCGGATTTCTATGTGTAATACAGTTTGAACCGAGAGCTCCGTATTCTTAACGATGATCTTATCAACCGATTGATCGAAAACGATCGGTTTGCGATGGTGAAGGAAAAATTGGAATACGGCCCACAAGCCTACCAATACAAGAATCAGCGCACCAACTGCCTTTGCCATCTCAGGCTCAAGCCAATCCATCATCACCAGACCCATTCTCATTGAGCCATAGATCATTGCTCCGGAACAAATTGAAATGATGAGAATTGAAAACCAGGGTATTCGAATTTTCCTTGCTCCATACAATAAACCCACACTACAGCTATCTAAACTAACCGCCAGTGCAATTAAGAATAAGGATATATAGGCAACCATCCTTCGACCTCCCTAGATTACTCGAACATTAAGAGTAATATATGAGGAGGTAGAGAGGAATGTGCCCATTGTTTAATGCTGACAACGAGGGCAATAATGGGTACCTCTACCAGCAACAACCATTTTCTCAATTGGGCTACCACAATGGCTACATGGCTCTTGCTTACGACCATAAATAAGGAGCTGCTGCTGGAACATGCCCATCTCACCTTGCCCATTGACATAGGATTTGATGGAAGATCCACCTGCTTCGACTGCTTGTGTCAGAATATCTATGATCGATTTGTATAAGCGCTTTAATTCAACCTTGGTAAGACTACTTGCTATACGTTCAGGATGAATTCGGGCTTGGAACAGTGACTCATCTACATAGATGTTACCAATTCCTACAATATAGGCTTGATTTAATAATAAAGGTTTAATTTTTGTTGAACGGTTCATCATGATTTTGTTGAAGAAAGCGAAAGTGAAATCAGGTTCTAGTGGCTCTTGCCCGAGCTTATGCAGTGGTGGACGTTCTAGCTCAGACCCTAATGGAAACAAATGCATCGTTCCAAATTGTCTTACATCCTTATATCGGAGCTCGGTAGCATCATCGAAATGGAAGATCACATGTGTATGTGTTTCCATTCCTTCGTTAGAACCGTATAGTCCATATCGGCCTTCCATTCGGAGATGAGAAATTAATGAGAGATCATCTAACAGAAATCTGAGGAATTTCCCTCTACGCCCCACTTCTCGAAAGGTTTGACCTATAAGTGCGTGACAGAACGGTTCAGGCTCTGGATATTGAATAATCCTAGCAAGTCGCACGGTCACTCGCTCAATCCTCTTCCCAACGATAAGCTGCTGAAGTGTTCTACGTACTGTCTCAACCTCAGGTAGCTCTGGCATGGTTACTACACCTCCTAGAAGTAAATCAATTAACTAACTCGTAAGCAAAGTAAATCCCCTACTTCGCATCGTACCAATCGACCCCATAGCTAACATCAACCTTCAATGGGACATCTAGCTCAAGTGCACCTTCCATAACCTCGCATAACAGCTGCTGCATCTGCTCCAATTCTTCCTCGGGTACTTCAAGTACCAGTTCATCATGCACCTGCAATAAAAGTCTACTGCGTACCTGCTCTTTATCCATACGTTCAACAAGCTGAACCATAGCTAGCTTAATAATATCCGCAGCTGTACCTTGAATTGGAGAATTCATAGCAGTACGTTCAGCAAAAGAACGAAGATTAAAGTTAGAGCTACTAATTTCCGGCAAATATCGGCGACGTTGAAGCAAAGTTGTTACAAATCCATCCATCTTGGCCTGCTTCACCACATCCTCCATGAATGTCCGTACCCCTTGGAATACTGCAAAATATTGCTCAATGAACTGCGCGGCTTCCTTACGAGTGATATTCAAGTTCTGTGACAATCCATAATCACTAATTCCATACACAATACCAAAGTTTACGGCTTTCGCCTGGCGACGCATATTCGAATCGACCGCATCCTCACTTACTCCGAACACATCCATAGCAGTCTTGGTATGAATGTCCAAATCGTTGTGGAATGCTTCCTTCATCTTCTCGTCCTTGGAAATATGTGCGAGCACTCTAAGCTCGATCTGAGAATAATCCGCACCCACAATAAGCCAGCCTGGTTCAGAAGGCACGAACACCTTGCGGATCTTACGGCCTTCCTCTAATCGGATTGGAATGTTCTGCAGATTAGGGAATTGACTGCTGAGTCTGCCTGTAGCAGCAATGGTTTGTCGATAATACGTATGAATCTTCCCCGTGCTTGGACGAACCTCCTTCAGTAAACCCTCCACATAAGTGGACTGCAGCTTAGTTAATTGTCGATAATGCAGTATCTTAGAAATGATCTCGTGATACGGCTCCAGCTTCTCCAGAACCTCTGCATCTGTTGAATACCCGGTCTTCGTCTTCTTCCATACAGGTAGACCTAGCTTATCGAACAGAATTTCGCCCAATTGCTTGGGGGAATTAATATTAAAGACGATACCACCAGCCAAATCATGAATCTGTTGCTCTAATTCCTTTATACGGCCAACTAATTCTTGACCAAACTGTTTAAGACCCTCTGTATTCACACGAATACCCTGAAGCTCCATCCGTGATAACAATGAAGCCAGAGGCAATTCCAAATCGTAGAACAGCTTGCTCATTCCACTGTTATCGAGCTCAGCCTTTAGCTGTGTATTCAGATGATGCAAGGATGTAACCTTCCTACACATATATTGTGCAAGAATCTGATCATCCGGCACTTTGAATTTCGCACCTTTACCGAATATCTCATCATCATCTGGAATTGGCAGCTGTCCGTGCTTCCGTGAAAGTCCAGTTAATGTAAGATTAGAATCCGTTGGGTCAAGTAAATAAGCTGCTAATAGCGCATCAAATTTAACTCCCCTCAATGGAATTTCACTCCAACCTAAGGCTACTTCTGCTTTATGTGTGTCATAAATCGATTTCGCTGAGGATTCATCCCCCAACCATTGCCGGATTGGCTCTGCTTCACTGCTTTTTAATATGTCCATGGGAATATAATAACTAAGCTTTGTTGAATATAAAGAAATGCCAAGAACGTCTCCAACATGTGGATTCTCTCCAGTCACCTCTACATGGATGGCTTCAATAGATGTAAGCTGATCCGTAAGCGAGGAAACTGTAGCTTCCGTCACAATCTCAAATTTAATCTCAGCCAGCTCAGCTCGAGCCTCATCGGGATCGGACAACTCCATACGTTCAAGCAGCTGCTTGAATTCAAGCTTACGGAATAATGTGGTTACAGGTAGAGACTCAAACCCATCATATTTGACAGTATCCCAATCGTGATCCATAGGCACTTCTCGATATATAGTCGCAAGCGCCTTACTCTTAAGAGCATCATCCTTATTGTCTGATACCTTCTCTTGTAGCTTCCCCTTTAACTCAGAAACATGCTCTAGCACATTCTCCACGCTACCGTACTCATGAAGCAGCTTTAACGCTGTTTTCTCACCTACACCTGGTATTCCAGGTATATTGTCAGATGCATCCCCCATTAAACCCTTTAAATCTATAATCTGATGTGGAGAAAGGTTATATACCTCACGAATATGTGCAGGGTCGTAATGTTCAACCTCACTAATACCCTTGCGGGTTATCGCAATCGTAACCTGTTCAGAGGCAAGCTGAAGCATGTCCTTGTCTCCTGAGACGACAATGACCTGTATATTCTTCCGTTCATCCGCCATCTTCGTTAGTGTACCGATAATATCATCAGCTTCATAACCATCTAGCTCATATCTGGCGATGGAGAAGCTGTCAATTAACTCCCTGATAAGCGGGAATTGCTCTGATAGCTCTGGTGGAGTCTTCGCTCTTCCACCTTTATAATCCGTATATTCTTTATGCCGAAAGGTAATCTTACCTGCATCGAAAGCTACAAGCATATGTGTCGGTTTCTCTTCATCAATAAGACGTAATAACATGGTTGTAAATCCTAATACGGCATTCGTATGCAAGCCACTAGAGTTACTGAGCAAGGGTAATGCATAGAAGGCGCGATTCGCAATACTATTCCCATCTATAATAATTAACTTGTCCACTCCATCACCCCAATATTTGATCATTGATTTGGGTACAACATGCCCATGAACATCATAGCATAATTGTATAGGTACGTGAATTATAGCAAGCTTATATTCGTTTATTACAAAGGAAGCATTTATTCTTATTATGAAATGGAGGCAATGTGTATGAAGCCGATATTCAACAGTCCAGATAAGAAAGTGATCTTCTTCGATCTTTATGATACATTAATTGACCGTGACCTGAGCTTTGCTCAAGCACTGAAGAAAAGCTTAGAGGAGTTTACAGCTCGTTGGGACAGTGAGGCATGGAATCCAACCACGTCAGTGGAATTGTATCAGAGTGAATGGGGCAAGAAGAGCATAAGCTCGAAGAAAGACAGAGGAGCAGTAAAAAAACGGAGATTAGTAAAGACTAAAGCGCAACGGCAATTTAATTGTCTAAGAAAATCATTAACAGACTCACCTTTTGAAGTAACGGATTCCTTCCTTCGAACTGTATTGAAACGAACAAAGGAAATTTATGTTCAGCATCCAATACTTTATCCTGATGTAAAGCACACACTAGAACACCTTAAGCAGCAATACCGCCTTGCACTCATTAGTAATGGAAAGCTAGAGCGTTTATTAGAAGCGCTACAGCATGCTAAGTTAGACCATATTTTCTCAGATAAAACCATCTTTGTACCATCAAGCTCGAGAACCAAAAAACCCCACCCAGACCTATTCCTAAAATCACTCAAAACCATGGAAATTCAGGCGCAGCAGGCCGTCATGGTCGGTAACTCTTGGAATAATGATATCTTCGGGGGTAATCGATGTGGGATGGATACTGTATGGCTCCAGCCCAAAAATCAGAAGATGCATATTAAACGAATCGGTAGGAATAAAGTCATTATCATCGCTCGTATCAAACAATTACTAACGTTATTCAATTCATAATATGTACATGATATACATTACCTGGTTTAGATTTCGCTGCTTTCTTCGCCTTTGCGGCTTGAACAGAGATCATCTCCGAATTGGTCTCTGAGTTAGGACTGCAAATAATTAATGATAATGAAATTGTAGGTCCTATCGTATCTAATGGTTGACCATTTCGATTTTTTGCAGTCAACCATTGCTGTTGATCATATAGCCTGGATATACCGCTCTCGAACTCATGGATAATGTTCTGACATAACTTTTCAGGCTGCTCAATTGTTGATATCACAATAAAGTCGTCTCCACCTATATGTCCTACAAAATCAGATGCGTTTCCGCTATGGAGACCAACCCTCTTCAGAACATCAGAGGTATATTGAATTAACTGATCCCCCCTCTGATAGCCGAACAAGTCATTGAATGATTTGAAGTCATCTAAATCAACATAGATGACCGCGAAGGGCTCTTTGGAGAATAGGTGAGCTTGAATCTCATGTTGAATTTGTAGATTACCAGGTAGACCCGTTAACGGGTTTGCAAATCTGGCATTCTCCATCTTAACATTAGTGATACATTCTAGAATTGACCGAATAGATGCTACCCCTATAAATTCACCTAATTTTGTTACTAGAACAATATCGTATAATTTATTAACTTCTCTAGTCATCGCGATCTGGGAAACCTGCTCGATGGGCATATCTGCCTCAACAATTAGAGGCTGCTGATCCATAATTTTCTGAACAGGTCGATTCCAATTCAGAGCGATACCATACTGTTCTGCTAGTAAACGGTATAATTTTTCTCTCATTAATAAGCCAATTGGCTTATCCTGTTCTACAATAACTACACCTAAAGACCGCTCTTCATTGTTCAGAAAATTAGCCACATCTGAAATGACTGCCTGGGGTTCGAATGTTCTCATAGGAACAACAAGCTCACCTATAGTAATCGGAGATTGTATCTTCGCCCTGATTATATTCTGGAGATGGATGTCTTGTATCATATCATTGTCAATGAGTCGCATTTCTTTATTAGGCTTACCTAAATAAAAGCCTTGAGCATAATGAACGCCCATGGAGATGATCTTATGAAGATCCTGCTGATCCTCAATACCCTCAGCAATAATCCTAATATTCATCAGCTCTGCCATTGCAATAAAGGTTCCTAGTATATTTTCCTTGATCTTATCATTATGAACACCATGTACCAACGAGCTATCCACCTTAATGAAATCCGGTTGAAGCTCTGCAATAGCTTGCAGAGACGAATACCCCGCTCCTGCATCATCGATTGCAATCTGATAGCCCTGGCTTCGATAATGCTCTAATACCTGCTTCATCGTATCGAAATCACGAATAGAGCTACGTTCTGTTATCTCGAACACAACTTGGTGCGGTTGGATGCCACATTGCTCAAGAAGGAGACGAGTTAACCCAGGAGTAAACATGGGATCGTTAATAATCGTAGAAGGGACATTAATGAACACCTTCTTCATATCCCCTAAAGCTTTACAACCACGTAAAGCTTTCTCTCTAGCTAAACGGTCAAGAATGTATACACTATCCATCGATTCTGCATAATTGAATAAGTCGATAGGTGCATGAAATCGACTTCCTTCAGGTCCCCTTGTTAAGGCTTCATATCCAAGTATACTGCCGTTTGATAAATCAACTATGGGCTGATACACACTGCTAATATTCTTATCATATAAAATCTGTTGAAATTCCTCTCTTCCCAAGGAACTCGGGAGAGGTGATTTATTAATTTTTGCTTGATGAATCGTATTCTTCATGGCTGAATAAACAACATAATGTAAATGCTTAGATTGATTGTTATGGATGATGTCGAAACCTACATGTAGGTTAAAATCTATAAGAATAGGAAGCTGAGCTAAAACCGCTTGTTCCGCATTTAATTTAATTTCTTCACATAGATTTCGAAGAATTTGTATGACCTCAGCGTCTATTCCATGAGGTAGAGCTGTGTAAAGGAAAAAATCATCTCCGATGATCCGGTAGGTGATAAGTGCTGGTGTTACACGTGTAACAGTCATCTTAAGAATACCCAATATTTGCTCACAAACCTGAGTGCCATAGGTTCTCTCGATTTGTGAGAAATCAGCAATATCGAAGTATACAAGTCCAACCGGTTGATTTTTCAATCGCTCTGCGATTAAAGCTAATAATGGCTCATCATTATATTGGAAATCCACCACTTGAATCACAACGCTTTTCTATAGTTTTTGGACTGAATATTATCTGTTCACTGATTGAGGTCGGGTCTCTTCCCTCTTACTAGGTAGACGACAGACTCACCAATATTCGTGGCATGGTCTGCAATCCGCTCCAGGTATCGACTTACAAAACCAACTAACATCGCCTTGTTAATCGATTGTGGATCTTGAGCGATATGCGTGAACAATTCAAGCATGATCTTGCTGTGTAGATGATCAACCTCATCGTCCATCTTGGCCATCTTGTATGCCAGATCGATATTCTCTTCTGTAAAAGCAACAATACTTTCATTCGTCATCTGCTGGGCTATTTCAGCCATACGAGGGATGTCGGTAATTGACTTCAGCGTCACATTCTCACCTAATCGGACAGCTGCTTTAGCAACATCAACGGCGAGATCTGCCATTCGCTCTAGATCACTAGCAATCTTGAATGAGATCAGGATCCGCCGTAAATCCTTGGCGACAGGCTGCTGTGTTGCAATCAGCTTGGTGCCAATATCTCCGATTTTTTCCTCTAATGCATTTATCTCATAATCCTGAGAAATAACGATATGAGCAGACGTTAGATCACCTGAAACCAAAGATTGAACGGAAAGCTCGATCGCTTTCTCAACACGCTCACCCATGAGAATAATTTCTGTACTTAGCTCCTTCAAATGTTCATCAAATTGAACGCGATGTGCGGCCATATTTTAACCCTCCTATAATGTTTGAAATGAATTAGAATCAGCCGAATCTTCCCGAGATATAATCCTCCGTACGTTGATCATCTGGATTGGAGAAAAGCTTCTCCGTATCCGCAAACTCAACAACCTCACCGTGTAAGAAGAAGGCTGTTTCCTGAGAGACCCTTGCAGCTTGCTGCATATTGTGTGTTACGATAACAATCGTGTACTGCTTTTTGAGCTCCTGGATCAGCTCTTCAATTTTTAGAGTGGAAATCGGATCCAAGGCAGAGGTAGGTTCATCCATAAGCAGAATTTCTGGATTAACGGCCAATGCTCTTGCAATGCAAAGACGCTGCTGTTGACCCCCAGATAAACCATAAGCGGATTTCTTCAGAAAATCCCTAACCTCATCCCACAACGCTGCTCCACGCAAGCTACTTTCGACAATCTCGTCTAGCTCCTTTTTATTGCTAACTCCATGAATTCGAGGTCCGTATGCAACGTTATCATAGATTGATTTCGGGAAGGGATTCGGCTGTTGGAATACCATGCCAATATCCTTGCGCAGAAGCTCAACGCTCACATTTGAGTCGTAAATATTCGTTCCCTTTATTAATATTTGCCCTTCTATCTTCACATCAGCGATCATATCATTCATTCGATTTAGTGAACGAAGTAAGGTAGATTTACCACAGCCTGAGGGTCCGATAAAAGCAGTAATCGATTTTTCCTTGACCTGCATATTCACTTGCTTTAATGCTTGGAAATGGCCGTAGTGTAAATTGAATTTTTCAATCTCTATCATATTATCCATAGTACTGTTCTCCTCAATATATGACTTAGATTTTTTTGGCGTATTTATTGCGAAGTATAATAGCTAAAGCATTAATCGATAATAGAATGAACATGAGAACGACAATGCCTGCGGATGCGACATGTCTGAATTCCTCTTTAGGCAAACCCGTCCAGCCGTAAATTTGAATGGGCATAGCTGTGAAGGAGTCAAATATACTTGATGGAAGCTTTGCCGTATAAGCGACAGCCCCAATAATTATGATAGGTGCTGTTTCACCAAGTGCTCTTGACACGCCCAATATAGATCCTGTTAACATGCCTGGTAATGAAGAGGGAATAACAATCCGGAAGATCGTTGTCCATTTACCCGCACCAAGTGCAAAGGACGCATTACGTAAGCTGTTCGGCACTGCTTTTATGGCTTCCTGCGACGCCACAATAATGACTGGAAGAATTAACAAGGTCAATGTTAGTGCGCCCGATAGCACACTTCGGTCGAACCCAAGATATCTGACGAAGATAGCCAAGCCTAGCAAGCCATAAACAATAGAAGGTATACCTGCAAGGTTGCTAATATTAGTCTGTATGATCCAATTGAATCGACTAGGCTTTGCATACTCTTCTAGATATATAGCTGTAGCAACACCTAATATAAATGAAAGGGGAGCGGCTATACCTATTAAATAAAGTGAGCCTACGATACCTGCGATCATACCCGCTTCCTCATATTTGCGAGAATCGAATGTACTAATAAAGTTCCAATTCAACCAACCTAAGCTCATCTGAACAACATCATAGAGCAACACGAATAACACAGCGATCCCAAAAAAGGCAGATAAGAAAAAGAGTGTGTGGAATATTCGATTTTTTAATTTTCTGCTTTTTATTCTTTTTTCCAAGGCTTCCCTTGAGATCATTGATAATCCTCCTTAAATCGCCCGGAAATATATTTGGCGAATATATTCATAACGAAGGTAATAACGAATAACGCAAGTCCTACAGCAAAGATGGTTAAATATTCGATACTCCCATGAGGTGTATCTCCTTTACTAATTTGCACAATGTAAGCTGTCATTGTCTGTATACTCTGTAAGTAGTTAAAATCCAGATTAGGCAAGGAGCCTGCAGCAAGTGTAACAATCATTGTCTCACCTATTGCTCGTGATATCGCCAGTACAACAGAAGCAATAATACCGGATAAGGCGGATGGGAATACAACCTTCACAGCTACCTCCAGCTTCGTAGATCCAAGTGCATAAGCCGCATGTCGAATGCTTGTCGGAACTGAACTCATCGCATCCTCGCTAAGAGAGGAGATCATAGGAAGAATCATAATACCAACAACAATACTTGCACTTAATGCGTTGAATAGCGTCAAGTCAGGAAAAATAGTTTTCAGAAAAGGCGTAACAACCGATAAGGCAAAAAAACCATAAACGATCGTTGGAATTCCAGCCAATATCTCTAGCATGGGCTTAACAATATTACGTACACGTCTAGGTGCATATTCGCTTAAATAAATGGCACTTCCGAGTCCAAGTGGAACCGCTACTACGCTGGCACCAATGGCAATCATCATCGTGCCTGCAACTAATGGCATAACTCCGAAATTCTGACTTGAGAACATCGGTGTCCACTTTGGATTGGTCAGAAACTCTACAATAGATACAGCTTTGAAAAATCCATAGGATTCAGAGATCAGAATAATGACGATACCTACAGTCGTAATAATCGACAATAATGAAACGAACAATAAGAGCTTTGGCATCAACAGCTCTAATAATCCTCTCCTGCCTTTGTAGGAGATCAAATCAGTTTTAGTAGTGGACCTGTTAGCTAACATAGGATTCTCCTTTGAGAGAGATAGTTGTTTAACTGCAAATGAGGTGAAGCCCTTTTGTGATTAAAAAGGACTCCACTTCATAGATTTTCTTACATTGAGACTTTATTATTTTGCGCCAGCTGTAACCAGGTTTTCTGCATACACTTCAGGCTTTAATTTAATATAACCAACCTCAGTAACCAATTCCTGACCTTCATTAAAGTGGAATTTTAAGTACTCTTGAATTTCTGGTCTTGCCAATTCGCTCTTATTCACGTAGATAAAGATCGGACGACCAAGTGGTGAATATGATCCATCTTCAATCGTTTGGTCATTTGGAGCTATACCATTGATTTTCACTGCTTTAAGTGTATCTTGGTTTTCTACATAGTAAGCATAACCGAAGTACCCCATGGCATTCTTATCGCCAGATACACCTTGTACAATGATATGATCATCTTCAGATGGCTGGTAGTCACCACGTGAAGCCTTTGCTTCTCCAACAATTTCCTCAGTGAAGTAATCGAATGTACCTGAGTCAGTACCTGGACCATAGAGGTTAATTTTCTCATCTGGCCAGTCTTCACGAACATCCTTCCATGTCATAATTGTACCTTCTGCAGCAGGCTCCCACAGCTTCTTCAATTCTTCAACCGTCATATCCTCTGCCCAAGTATTATCTTTATGAACAACGACTGTTAAGCCATCATTAGCTACTTTTAATTCAACACCTTCAATACCATTCGCTGCAGCTGCTTCTTTCTCTTCAGCCTTCTGCGGGCGGGAAGCACCAGTGATGTCCAATTCGCCAGCTGCAAATTTCTTAAAGCCACCACCTGTACCGGATACAGCAACCTCTACATTAACGTCACCATTTACTGCCATAAACTCTTCAGCAACTGCTTGTGAAATTGGATATACCGTAGATGAACCATCGATTTTGATTGTTCCGCTTACCTTAGCATCATCTTTAGGCTCTTCTTTAGCAGGCGTTGGCGTATTTGCAGGAGTTTCATTAGTCGCACCTTTATTCGTTGTGTTGTTCTCTGCATTGTTATTACCGCAAGCTGCTAACACGAATACCAACATCATCGTTCCTAGTAAGATTAATCCTTTACGCATAAAGCTGTTAGTCAAGTAGACCACTCCCATATATTTATTTGCTTGGAACAAACGAATTCGGCTGTTCCCTACGAGACTAATAATACGGGCATGGTGTTAACGCTATTTCTGTGATTTGTTAACCCTGTGTAAAAATTCGTGAAAATAATCAACGTTTTATTCGACAAATTTAGCAATTTGTTAACACAAAACGACATTGGTTTTAATTGACTACATTTAATATATGGAATAGACCAGAGAGAAGGAGTGGGATGTGTTGATGAAGAACCCTATAAAGCTGAGGATTGTTAAGGTTAAGAATTTATCACTAAAAACTAAAGTCATCATTAGCTTCAGCTTAATAATTGCAATTATTACGATAGTAGCTTTGTATAATCTATACCGTGTTGAGCAGATTAAAGAACAATTCTCTATCCAGAATAATAATGTAGAGAAACAGCTCCTAGCCATGAAATTGAAACAGAAGGCTCAGATATTAGATGTCCTAACAATGGGATTAGCAATTTCCAAAGATACTTCATTAGAGGGAGAATACAAGAAGGAGAAGTCTTCATTCTTAGAGCTTGTTAAGAAGGTCACTGACAATTCATCAACTCGGGAGCAACGTAAGTGGAAAGCTTTCCTAACAACCACATCAGGAGAATTCGCCAGGAATTACGATTTTATTTCATCGATTGTAAATAATAAATCACTTGCAAATGATACTAGTAATCAAATGATACAGCAGCAATACAAGATGTCCCAGGCACATAAAAAGTATATCTTTGAACTTACAGATAACTATTATAAGGTGTTCACTCAAGAGGCTAACGTTTCCATGCAGCAATCCTCTTCTTTACTAGACTATACAGTGCAGATACTCATAGTGGCTATTGTTATCGTGTTGCTTGTGTCGATAAGTGTTACCATCCTATTCGTTCGTGCATTTGTTGGACCCATAAGGAAGCTACAGCACGCAATCAGTTTAATAGCTCTTGGAGATTTCAGAGTTAAGATCAATTCGGACTCACATGATGAGCTGGGACTATTAAGTCAGAGCTTCGATCATATGACGGAGCAGATGAGTCATATGCTTGTGTCAACCCGACGCATAGCCGAAGGCTTAACCGAGCTTTCTACTTCCTTCGAGCTTGAATCGAGGATGACTGCTTCAGCCGGAATGGAGATAGGTAGAGCGATGAATGAGATATCTAAAGGGGCAGAGCAACAGGCTGAGCAAGCAGAAGAAAGCTCGATCGGTATCCATGAATTGGAGCAGGATGTGCTTGAGATAAGTAGAATCACGGATCAGATGAAACAATTATCCATAGAGACTACCATGAATACGAATAACGGTGCCATATCTTTACAAGCTCTCAGCGATTCCGCTCTACAAACTGAGGATCGATTACATATTATGGTGAGCTCTCTGGATGCACTAGCCAAGCTTACAAGAGAAATCAATAAGATCACGAATACGATAACTGACATCTCCACTCAGACCAACCTGCTTGCCATTAATGCGTCAATTGAAGCCGCACATGCAGGAGAACACGGAATAGGCTTTGCAGTTATAGCAAACGAGGTCAGGAAGCTTTCCGCTCAGTCCAAACAATCTTCCAGTGACATCTTCCTTCTAGTTCAATCCTTACAGCAGCAGATGATGGTTGTGCAAGAAAAGTTAACGGAGACAGAGGTCAGCTTAGAAGAACAAAATGGTAAAATTGTACAGACATCAGAATCATTCAGTATCATTGAGCAATCAACTGAACAGATGGCTAATGCAATGAGTCAAATTCATAGTAGTGTAGAGGATGCAAGGATTAAAAACCAATCTCTCGTTCAATCCATACATGTCGTATCCGGTATTGCCGAGGAGACAGCAGCGGGTGTTCAGGAGATCAACTCCTCCACAAATCAGCAAGAGGCTGCAGTCCAACGCATCGCTGACCAAGCAGTTGAAGTCAATGCCTTAGCGAAGCAATTGTTCATAGAAATCAGGAAATTTCAGATTAATTGATAATGTGAGTATACTTATAACAATAAAAACTCTCCGAAGAGTGAATTCTCTCTCGGAGAGTTTTTATATATGCTATTTCTAATCTAAGCTTTATCTATGACTAAAAACTTAGCGCTAACTTCTCGGTGCCCACAGCATAATGGACACACCCACTATACATATGGCAGCTCCAAGCCAATCGTAGAGATCCGGTGACTTCTTATCGACCAACCAGCCCCATAGCACTGCCAGAACAACAAAAACTCCACCGTATGCAGCATACACTCTGCCGAAGCTCGGAAAATTTTGAAGAGTTGGGATAATTCCATACGAAACCAGTATGATACTCCCAACAATTCCATACCAGAATGGTTTTGATTCACGCAGCCAGAGCCAGACTAAATAACCGCCTCCGATTTCGGCAAGGCCAGCTAGTAAGAATAAAGCAATTGTAACTATCATCCTTGCTCCTCCTCTATAAAGAGTCACCATTCTTGTTGATACTAGAGAAGCAATCATCCCATGACAAGCATTTGCACTTCAGACCGTTGTCAAGAAAGCAATGATTCGTTCAGTGCGGATGGAAGCCCGGTACACATTTAGGCGAAACGATACAAACAGAAAACGCTCCAGAGAGAGGAAATCTCCCGGAGAGTTATAGGTTAAACATTCGGATATAGCTCACTCAATGCTTCCCTCTGAGGGGGCTTGATATCAATGACCCCACGTATGCCCTTTGCCATTCCTTCAGCTTTATCAATAGTAGGCGCTAATCCTAATTGAATTAAGACACCAGCAGCAACAGCACCTGTTCTTCCTCTACCACCTGCACAATGAAAAGCGACCTTCTTCTTACTGCGATAAGCATCTGTTACGGCTTTGATCGCTTTACTTAAACCCTCAGTTTGCGGCAATTCCGAATTATCGCCTAGTTGGATGCGCGTCCACTCCACCTGCGCCTCTGGATAAGCGCATTCCGTTGCTTCTCCGCGCAGATCAACTACAACCTCGATCCCTTCATTCTTAACCATGGCTTCAACATCTGATGCAGCACCCATGAATATGAGATTGTCATGAAGCATATGATACTTTTTCTCGATTACCATTGGTGACAAGAATTGCTCTATCCGTAGCTTAATATCATCTCGCACTTTACGGAATTGTGCCATGATCTCTTCTTCGCTTCCGGTTGCTTTCGCAGGGTCATCAAAGCCCCAATGCCACTTTACAACATTCTGATTCGTGATTACTGGACAATGCTCATCTGCATGCCCACACAATGTAATCACATAATCAGCCCGATTCAGAATCTCAGGATCAATGACATTAGAGCTGTTCTTGCTAATATCCACTCCAGCCTCTTTCATAACCTGAACTGCTCTAGGATTTAAACCATGTGCTTCTAGTCCAGCACTCTTCACTTCGTAACGATCACTACCCAACACATTCATAAATGCGTCTGCTATCTGACTACGGCATGAATTTCCAGTGCATAGGAAATATATTAATTGTTTGTCCATCGTTTCTCAGAACTCCTTTATATTTAAGATATCAGTAACAACCACAGATAAAGTCCTACTAGTGTAATGAACAATGTAGGAATCGTAAGAATAATTCCAACTTTAAAATAATAACCCCAAGTAATCTTGATACCTTTACGTGACAATACGTGCAACCACAGTAAGGTTGCCAAGGATCCAATAGGTGTGATCTTCGGACCTAAGTCAGCGCCGATTACATTCGCATAGATTAATGCTTCTCTGATGACTCCAGAGGTTTGTGTTCCTTCTATTGCAAGTGCATCAATCATGACAGTTGGCATGTTATTCATAACTGAAGACAATATCGCTGCGATAAAACCCATCCCCATCGTGGCTGCGAACAATCCTTGATCCGCAACAGCCTGAATCACATCACCAAGACGGTCAGTTAAACCTACGTTACGCAGTCCATACACAACAACATACATACCAATTGAGAATACAACTACCGCCCAAGGTGCATCTAGTATAATTCGTTTCGTCTCAATAACAGGGCTTCTACGTGCAACAATAATGAAGATAATGGCAACTACACCAGCAATGATAGATACAGGAATACCCATAAACTCACTTAGCAGATAGGCAACCAATAACACAGCAAGTATTACCCAAGATAGTCGGAATAGACGTAAATCCTTAATAGCTTCATGTGGCTGCTTCAGCTGTCTAACATCATAATTACTCGGAATACTCTTACGGAAGAATAAATACAGCACCAGTAAGCTTGCTCCTAACGCGAAGAAGTTAGGAACGATCATTCGACTTGCATACTCTAGGAAGCCAATTCCGAAGAAATCAGCAGATACGATATTCACCAGATTACTGACAATGAGCGGTAATGAGGTTGTATCGGCGATAAACCCACTGGCCATAATGAAGGGTAGAATCATTCGATCTTCAAACTTCAGTGCACGTACCATCGCCAATACAATAGGCGTTAAGATTAAAGCGGCACCATCGTTGGCGAAGAATGCTGCAACCGCCGCACCAAGCAGTACTACATAAATGAACATGAGCTTCCCACTACCTCTAGCCATACGCGCCATATGTAAAGCAGCCCATTCGAAGAATCCAATCTCATCTAGAATAAGTGAGATGAGAATAATTGCTACAAAGGCTAATGTAGCATTCCATACAATAAGTGTAACATCCTGAACATCACTAAAATCAACAACCTGGAATACCAAAGCTAGAATCGCTCCGCCTGCAGCAGACCAACCGATGCTAAGTCCCTTGGGCTGCCAAATTACAAATACTAATGTGATTAAGAATATGAATGAAGCAATATAAACCATGTTGTCCCCCTAATATAAATGATCTCTGTTATTCGCAGCATTCAACCGTAACGCAATCAGCCTTTAAAGATTCGAGCGTTTCTTTCGAGGAAGGAACGTATTCCATCACTGCCTGAATGTATGGTGCTTCATCTAGACATAATGAATAGTATACCCATTGCCCGCGTCGTGCTTCGGAGACAAGACCTGCAGACTTAAGCTTCCTCAGATGCTGGCTAATATTAGGTTGAGTCGTTTCCAATATCTCTACAATTTCACATACACAGAGCTCTCGCTCCTTAAGAAGTGCGAGAATCGATAGTCGCGTTCGATCAGCAAGTAGCTTCAAAGTCTCTGCCATCTTAGTTATATCATCCAACCTACCACCCCTTTCCTGTAACAAAACAATATAAGCAACTGATTATATAAAGATAATATAATCAGTTGCTTATATAAGTCAATTATTTTTTTAATGAGCTATCATCTACATTCCTTTACAATTTGAAATAAGCAACTGATTTATTCAAATCTGCTACAATATCTCGTAGCTGGTCAGCAGAATGTGAAATATTCTCTACTAATGCTAATTGTTGCTCGGTAGCGGCCGCAACATTCTGTGTTCTCTCAGAAACCTGACTTGTTGTATCTACGTTCTGTTCCATGCTTGCCGAGATTTCCTCTGAGCTCGCGGAGAGCTGCTCTGTTACAGCTGAAGTTTCATGGATTTGGATAACCATTTCTTTGACCGATTGTAATATGTCATTAAAGCTTGAGTTCACCTCAGACATTAAGGCTTGTCCTTGATCCGCTTCTATCAGGGTTTTATCCATAAAAGTCGATGCACTTGTAATGTCTTGTCGAGTTTCACTAATTAGTTGATGAATCACTTCAGCGGATTGAAGTGAGCTTGTCGCTAATTTTCTGATCTCTGTGGCTACAACAGCAAATCCTAACCCATGCTCTCCCGCTCTTGCTGCTTCGATGGAAGCATTAAGTGATAATAGATTCGTCTGATTGGCAAATTCGGTTATATTTATAACAATGAGTCCAATTTTTTCCGATCTTTGATTAAGAGACTGAACAATATGTGATAATCCTTCTATAGATGAGAAAATAGCTGTTATTTGTTGCTCCAGACCTTGAAGTGTTTGATTTCCTTGGTCTGCTTGTTTGGCTGTATGTGCAGAATATTCAGATATGACCGATGAGCTTTCTGCTATCCTCTGAACACCTATCGCCATTTCGGCAATGGCTCTGCTCGATTCATCAGCTATTCGGGCTTGAGCTTCAATACTCGAAGTAACCTCCTGAGTATTCAATGCAACGTGACTAGCAGCTGCAGCAGATTCCTGTGAGCTTACAGAAAGATCCTTTGAAGCATTATTAACGTCACCCGTATTAATTGAAATTCTACTAATCAATTCACGCATCTTCGTGATCATCGCATCCACAGCACGCGATAACTGACCTAATTCATCTTTTGCGTAATAAGTAGCCATGGGAGACGTCAAATCTCCTTCGACAACCAGCTGTGTACGAGTTAACACATTCTGAACGGTAATTCGAAGCTGACGAATGATCATATAACCAACAAACGATATAATAATAATTAGCCCTATAAGTATAGAGTAAACAAGAGTCTTTGATCGCTTATTCACTTGCTTCGTCTCTTCAACCTGATCAATAGCATATGTATCTAGAATTTCACCATATTCATTTAAACCCTCGCGTCCTTTACCAAATTCCTCGAAAAATTGAGTTTTGTCACTCTCGTCAAGGGATGGATTAGCATAAAGTTCACTAGCCTTCTTCACCCAGTCATCGAAGTGTAGATGATAATCATCAACAATTTGTAAAATTGTTCTACCCGTATCCTTATGTTGAAGCTGATCAAGCTTCCTCTCACGAATGATATCCGTTGCCTGTGCAACCCTATCATTCGCCTGCTGAACATTCTCATTTAAATCAGCGAATGCTATGTCACGATCCTTCGGGCTTGAGGAATTACTAATATTCAGTGATGCTACCAAAGCTTGATACATATCACGATCTGCATTGAGAATAAGTGAGGTTGATCTCCCTGTTGTTTCATACAATGAGCTAGTCAATTTCTCAGTGTTGTTATCATTCAACTGTAGAAGAAGATAACTAGAAATCACAAACAAAGCTAGCGGGAATAAAAGCAATGCAAACAGCTTGATTTTAAGCGGGATATTATTAATCATGTTGTCATCTCCTTATGGTTTATCCAGAATAAATTCAATATGTAGAAAACGTTTTCAATTAGAAGCATTTTATCACTTCTTTCATATTAATAATAGACTTGCAATTCTCAGAAGAGCTTAATTCATAAAAAAGAGAAATTCTTTTTAAAGAACTTCTCTTTTTTATGAAGGTTATACACACAGATAAGGATTATTGCTTCATACTATCCGCAGTAGGAAAAGCGAAGTCAGGTGTGCCATCCTCATTCCACAATATGACCTGAGCACGTGCATGACGATTTGGATCAAATAATGGATCGCCTACGATTTCCTTGTAGCTACGAGCATGATATACAAGAATATCCTCAGAACCATCCTCAGACGTTGTAAAGCTATTATGACCAGGACCATATATGCTATTGTCTTCATTACTGACAAAGACAGGAGTTTCCGACTTACTCCATGATTCAGGGTCAAGTAAATTACTGCTATCGAGCGCGGTTAGCAGTCCCATACTGTAATTATGATCAGTAGCACTGGCCGAGTAGGTCAAGAAAATTTTACCGTTCTTCCTCAGAACAGCAGCACCCTCATTCACCTTGAATCCTATGATTTCCCAAGGCAATTCGGGTTTTGTAAGCATTACTTGCTTCCCCTTGATTGTCCATGGGTTTTCTAGCTCAGCGATATACAGATTAGAATTACCTTCTATTCGAGGATCTTGCTGTGCCCATACTAAGTAGCGAACATCATTATGCTCGAAGCTGGTTGCATCCAAGGTGAAGGACTCCCAATTCATCATGACCTTGCCCTTTTCCACCCATATACCTTCTAATGGATTAGCTGAATCATTCTCAAGCACATAGGTTCGATGATCGAACGGAGCATCTATTCTTGCAGCAGCATAATAAATGTACCATTTGCCACTCATATAATGAATTTCCGGAGCCCATATGTGCTTACTCATCTCTCCTGCATCTCTTTTATTCCATACATCTACCATTTCAGCATCACGGAGTCCTTCTATCGTGTTTGCTCTTCTCAATTCGATCCGATCATATTCAGGTACAGAACCTGTAAAATAATAATAACCATCCACATGCTTAAAAACCCATGGATCAGCTCGCTGTTCAATTAAAGGATTTGTGTATGATAACATTTTTTTACCCCCATCTACAGATATGATTTGCTTACTCCAAATAGCTTCACCAAGATCATTCACTCCTGTATACACAAGTGCTGGCTTCTTCAGCTCCCAGTCCCATGAAGGTATCAATTGTAATGTTTCTGTTGAGCTAACTTTCGCATTTTGATCATCCCAAGTAATCTCCAGTGTATGATCACCATCAAATTTCCATTTACCAACGTTTTTATTTTTTTCCACATTGCCATCAGGTAATAATTGTATGACTTCAGACCGTACTTTTCCATTCGTTTCTTTACTCTGTAAGATCATCTCCCATGAACCTGGAATCATCCTCTGAGGAATAGCTTGTAACGTCTCCCCTGCATAACGCTCTGGTGAAACTACTGGCCAACCATCATTCGTCCAGATGATCTTCCGCACATGAAGATAAGACCAGGCTGTTTTCGTTTCTCCACGTGCATGATGAATCATGTAATCTTGACCATCACTGTCTTGTAATACAGAGTTATGTCCTGGAGCAGTCCACCCATCTCCAGCAGAAAACTTGTAGCCACCTAGGATTTTGGTACCTATCTCAAACTGCGGTTGATGCGTTGTATCATTCATGTTATTCCCATTGTAGTCCAAGTAAGGTCCAGTGATAGCATCGGCACGACCAACTCGAACATTATAGTCAGCGAACAATGAATCATAGGATACGAAGAGATAGTACCTCCTAAGCTCTGGATTATATATGATATACGGTCCTTCCAACGCACCTTGCTCGGTTAGCTGATCGCGACTCGCAATTTTCTCTCCAAATCCAGGGTCTTTCAGTTTACCATTAGCAGGGTCCAGCCTGACTACATAGATACCTCCAAAAAAAGAACCATAAGACATCCAATAATCACCGTTTGCGTCCGCAATAATATTAGGGTCTATGGCATTCGCTTCGTCCCCTTTGGTCGACTTAATGACCTCACCCTTATCGATCCAAGGTCCAACAACAGAGGCACTTGTAGCAACACCAATATAAGATTGATTGGTACCAAATTCTGAAGCTGAGTAATACAAATAATAGGTGTCTCCGATTTTTTCTATATCAGGAGCCCATAGGTTTGTGGCTTTCGTCCAAGCTAGAGCCTCGCTCGGAATACCATTCTCGAAGGCATAACCGACCCATTCCCACGCAATGAGATCCTTAGATTTTCGCATCATAATTCCCGGACGAAGCTCACCCGCATTCTTGACATCAGTTGAGAACACGTAGTACTCATCATCAACCTTAATAATAGAAGGATCATGGGCATTATTAATGTGCCAATCGGTTTCCTGATTAATGATGCTCATGTCATACATCTTATAATCAATTGGCTGTGTTGGATAGGTTGGTTCAGGTACTTGTTCAGCCTTACAACCCATCAACAAGAATAGGGTCATTATGATCATGACCCTACTAACAATTTTCCACTGCAACATAGAGTTAACCTCCATACTACTTACTTAGACTTACTTAGCCAGTCGAATCACATTCCAGGATTTCTGCGGCAATAAGGCCTTAACAAAGCCATTATCAACCTTTGCATTGCCATTCGTATGTGGTTGAACTGACTCTGAGTGAGCTGTATTCACAGCCTTTAAATCATTATTTTCTAGTACGATATGCTCAATGACTCGGTAACCCTCGAAGCTTCGAACATCACAGTCCAAATCAAGCGCATCTTCTAAACTACGATTTACCGCGAATATAGTAACTTGCTCTGTTTCTTCATTATAGACAGCTGTTGCATCCAGATAAGGCACATCTGTAAATTCTTTACTATCATATTTGCCCGATGAGACAATCACGTTCAATGCAACGCCTCTACCATAAACAGAAGTATGCATATATGGATAGAAAATCGACTGCTTCCAAGCCGCTCCTCCATTATTGGTCATGATCGGCGCGATCACATTAACAAGCTGTGCCATACATGCGATCTTCACACGGTCTGAACGTTTCAAGAAGGAGATCAGCAATGAACCGACTAACAATGCATCCTCAAAATTATAAACATCCTCAAGCTGTGGTGGTGCAATCGTCCACGGATCAATCTTACGATCAGCATCATTCGAGTGATACCATACATTCCACTCATCGAAGGATAGATTTAACGTTTTCTTACTGCGAGTTTTCGCCTTTACATAATCACATGTCGAGATAATCGTGTTAATGAAACGATCCATCTCCAGCGATTTCGCTAGAAAGTTAGCTGAATCATTCTCATGATTTCCATAATATTGATGTAAAGAGATATAATCTACAGCTTCATAAGTATGCTCAAGTACCGTAGCTTCCCAATGTGGGAATGTAGGCATCGATGAGTTCGAGCTACCGCAAGCTACTAATTCTATAGTTGGATCAACTAAGCGCATCGCTTTTGCTGTTTCTAATGCTAGTCGACCATATTCATCCATCGTCTTATGTCCAATCTGCCATGGGCCATCCATCTCGTTACCAAGACACCATGTCTTAATATGATGCGGCTGCTTATAACCATGCTTAGCTCGGAGGTCACTATAATAGGTTCCACTCGGATGATTACAATATTCTAACAGGTTACGCGCAGCATCAATGCCACGAGTTCCTAAATTCACAGCCATCATTACTTGAGAATTCGCCTTCTTCGCCCAATCTACAAATTCATTCGTTCCCATTTCATTCGTCTCTATCGTTCTCCAAGCTAACTCTAGTCGTCTTGGACGGTCTGCTAAAGGCCCCACGCCATCCTCCCAATTGTAAGCAGATACCATGTTTCCACCTGGGTAACGAACTATAGGTACATGTAACTCCTTCACTAAATCCAGAACATCCTGTCTAAATCCCTGTTCATCCGCTAGCGGATGTCCTGGCTCGTAAATTCCACCGTATACAGCTCGCCCCAAATGCTCGATGAAGGACCCATATATACGTGGATCAACCTCCGCAATCTTATACTCCTTATCGATGACCATTCTTGCCTTAATCGTTGTTATCATGGTTCTCTCTCCTTCTATCTTAATGTAAGTGCTCTCTATTGTGATTTAACCTTTAACTCCCCCGACGGTAAGCCCTGAAATAAAGTAACGTTGGAAGAAAATATACAGAATGAGTAGCGGTAGGATCGCTACAAGTGAACCGGCAATTAACACATCGAAATTATTACCGTAGGGCGTAAGTAAAGTGGATATTCCTATCGGTATCGTGAATTTCTCATTCGCTCTAAGCACAATAAGTGGCCATAAGAAATTGTTCCAGCTTCCAATTGCTTGTAATATAGCCATTGCTCCAAAAGCAGGCATCATCAAAGGAACGAATATTCTAGCAAATATCCCAAGCTCGGTACAACCATCAATTCTACCTGCATCTATAAAATCCTTCGGCAGCCCGGTTACATACTGTCGGAAGAAGAATATAGGTAGTGGTGCAACAACGAATGGGAGAATGACCGCCCAGTACGTATTAATCATCTTGAATGAAATCATAAGCTTGAAGAGAGGCAGTATAATAATTTCTGTTGGCAGCATTAATGTAACAAGTACTAAAATAAAGATGAGGTTCCGTCCCTTAAATTCATAAATCGCAAGCGCATAACCAACCACAGAGGACAGGATAATGGAGCTTACCGTGAAGATGGCTGCGATGAATAAGCTATTGGCATACCAACGCACATAAAAGCGATGCTCGAATACAGAGACAAAGTTATTGAGTGAGAACAAATGCGAATCAAATCTGACATTCAAGCCTTGTCTCATAATCTCTGTTGATGGCTTTAATGAAGCTAACAAGATCGCATATAAAGGAAACAATACGATGAGTGACACAATTGCGAAAATGATGATGAGTAAGATGGTAGAGGGCTTCCAACCAGTTTGTGTACTCATAGCTTAGTCCTCCTTACGGAAAAGCCCGAAGAATTTTAATTGAATAACATTAATGATTAGCACAATGCCAAGTAAGGTTATTCCAATAGCTGAACCGAAGCCCAACTCATTTTTCTGGATACCGGATTTATAAATATATCCCACAATCGTTAAACCAATATCCTTGGGCGAGTTGTTGCCTGCGAATAACATATAGCTTTCTGTGAACATTGCAAATCCACCATAAATACTGATTGTCAGCACGTATATCGTAACGGGCTTCAATAATGGTAGCGTGATTTTCATGAATTTATCCATTGCATTAGCCCCATCAATTTCTGCTGATTCATACAATTCATGAGGAATGTTCTGCAAGCCGGATAAGAAGTAAATTATATTAATCCCAACCCAACGCCATGTCGCAAGAATGACCATTACAATCATGGATAGCCCAGCGCTCTGTTTAAAATTAACCGGAGACACATTGAATATCCCCAAAAATTCATTCAGCAATGACCCAGGTAGCTCACCGAAGATTAATCGAAAGATGGTACCAGCAACAACAACAGAAGTAAGGGCTGGAATAAACAGGGTCGAACGAAAAAAGTTTGTGAACCTCATTGCCTTCGAATTAAGAAGTACTGCAAAGATAAGAGGAACAGGTATGAGCACGAGTAACGTCAATATTGTATATATCGCACTATTATACATGGCACGATAGAATTGCCCATTACTAAGCTTCTCGTAATTTGCTGTACCTACATATTCAACTTGCCCTGGGAGTATTTCCTGAAAGCTCATAATTATGGTGTTTACTACAGGGTAAGCGAAGAATATAAGGAAGGAAATAATAAAGGGTGATACAAGAATATAAGGAGCGATTTTCTTGGAATAAGGCAAGCTCTTCCAGAAGCTACTCCGAGGTACATTTGTTGAAGCATTGACGGCAAATTTAGTATCCAAGTTCAGCTCCGCCTTTCCTATAAATGGACTCACTAGCCCCCAATACATAAAGGGCTAGTGAGTAATTATGATTCGCGCTGTTCTCTCTTCTATTTGATCGAGTCTGCCGCTTCCTTTAGAACCTTTGCTGGATCCTCAAGATCAATAATAGCTCTGTTCATGACCTGAGATTTTACTACATCAGAAGCTGCAGGTGTTAATTCGCCTACATTCACAGCATTGATCTCATCTTTAATTTCATTAAGTGTATCGAAGATTTTATCTCCGAAGTAATCCGAGAATTTGTTCGCTTCCTTCAGTTCAGGAGAATCCCAAACATCTGTACGGATTGGGTCAAAGCCCAGCTGCTTCCAAATTTCGATATTACCTTCTTTGGATAGCTTGCTGAAAGCAGCAAATTGTTTAGCTAATTCAACGGATTTCGACTGTTTCGTTACTACTGTTCCTGTTCCACCCATACCTGCTGAGCGGAAGCCACCTTCTTCCCAAGCTGGCATTGGTTTGATAGCGATCTTGCCTTTAAGATCAGGCATATACTCTAAGAATCTTCCCATGTACCAGAATGGCATGAATACGGAAGCAGATTCTCCACTGTTCATAAAGCCATAATACTCTTCCGCATGATGACCACCGCCTGGTGCACCAACTGCAATCTTCTGTTTAACTAAATTCTGCAAGTAAGTTAACGTGTCGATATTAGCTTGATTATCAAGACTAACATTCTTGTCTTTATCCAAGAAATCTGAGCCGCGTTGGGAAATCATTGGCCAGAAAGACCATTGATCACCGGTCTCGATTGTAGTCATAACTTTACCCGTTGCTGCTAATACCTTCTTACCAGCTTCTTCATAATCAGCCCATGTTTTGATGTCATCTACATTAACACCAGCTTTATCTAGTAGCTCCGTATTGTAATAAATAACGGCTGCACCGATGTGGAAGTCAATGCCGTAATATTTGCCATCCTTCGCATAGATATCAACACGCGATTGAACGATATTGCTTAATTCAGGTTCAACTACATCATTTAATTCTGCAAGCTGTGGTTCACCCTTCAGATAGTTCGCAAATTTACTGATTTCAATATCTGCGATATCCGGTGCACCAGTGCCAGTCTGTAGAGCTACCAGTAAGCTGTTGTGCATATCATCGTATGGATACGTTGTGGCTTCTAATGTGATGGGCTTATCGGGATTGATCTCATTCCATTGCGTAACCATTTCTTCGTAGAATGTTTGATGAAGTGCGTTAAATGTCCATAAAACCAGCTTCGTAGGCTCAGCTGAGTTCGTGCCAGAATCTTTTGAGCCTGTGTTGGAATTGTTAGTATTGTTGGAGCAACCAGCTAATACAGTAGTTACAATCATGACCAGTGTTAATAATATCAATAGCCTCTTACGCATTTCCCATACCCCCATAATTTGATTTCATAATTTAGTTTAGGTTTATCTAAACCAATTTATACTTTTATAATATATACGCCGATTTCGTTTGTCAACACATTTTTGTATGCGCTTTCTATTAAACTTATTTAAAATATACTAAAATATACCGCGTATTTCAATGTAAATTATTACTTTTTAATTGTAATATCATCGTTCTTTATTTCATTTCACTAAAATATAAAGCAAATAGACATAAAGTTCATTGACAACTAGGAAGTCCTTATGATTATATAAAGATAAAATTGTATTAAATCAGAAGAAATTATAGACGTTATTTTAAATATCTTTAAACTAATTATGTCTACTAAGGAGATACATTGTCGAATGATACACATTAAGGACTTAAAATCCGGTCTCAATATATTCAAAGCGCTGGGCTCAGATATACGTATTCAAATCCTTGAGCTCATCGCCCAGCATCAAACGCTTAACCTCAATGATCTAGCAACCAAGCTAAATCTGACCAACGGTGCAATCACGATGCATATTAAGAAGCTCGAGGAAAGTGGACTTATTGAGATTAATACAGTTGTTGGTAAGCATGGCCTACAGAAAATGTGTTATCTCAATGAGGAGAAGCTGATTGTTGACCTACGAAGTAAAGACATCGGGAATTTGTACGAGGTGGAGCTGAAGGTTGGCCACTATAGTAATTACATGGCTCAACCCACTTGTGGTCTTGCAACGAAGCATAGTATTATTGGGGACTTCGATGATCCACGCTACTTCGCAGATCCTCAGCGAGTAGATGCAGAGATTGTGTGGTTTACTGAGGGATTTCTGGAGTACCGAATACCGAATTACCTAAAGCCCAATCAGAGCTTTCAAGAGCTCCAGTTCTCATTAGAAATCAGCTCCGAGGCTCCCGGATTTGCTGATAATTGGCCATCCGACATTGAATTCTTTCTAAACGATTTCCAATTGGGAACATGGACAAGTCCTGGTGATTTCGGTGACAAGAAAGGCTCCTTTAACCCCGATTGGTGGCCACCTCATCTGAATCAATATGGCATGCTAAAGCTGATTAGGATCAATAACGAAGGAAGCTATATTGATGGTTGCCGAATCTCTAACGTAACATTAGCTGATATTCAATTGGATTATAAAAGCGAGATCCGCTTCAAAATTGCCGTTACTGAGACTACCAGTAATAGACGTGGTTTGACTGTATACGGGAAAAACTTTGGAAACTACAATCAAGATATTCTCATTAGAATTATGTATCATGATAGCAATGATGTTATGGCTTAGAACGAATAAGGGCTTCTCCAGAGTGGTGTGAGTACCATCCTTGGAGGAGCCCTATTATTAATAAACGTTAACTACTCGATTATCACTGTATCGTTCGCGTGTAAGCTATTATCTTGAATACCCTGATATACAGAGCGACCACCGTCAACATGAATAAACTGACCAGTAATTTGTGTTGCTTGGTCACTAACAAGGAAGTGAACCATGGCTGACGTATCTTCCTCTGTCTGCATTCTTCCTAGTGGAAGAGATTTCCCGGTTTCGATTAACCATTCAACGGATTGACCGTTCGCTGCCCTCTCTTTAATCTCCTTATCCGTAGCAACCCATCCTGGATTCACACAATTTACACGAATACGATACATGGCCAGTGCACTGGCTAAATTACGCGTCATCGTCAGAAGCCCACCCTTAGATACGGAATAAGCAAAAAGCTCCGGTAACCCAATCTCCGCATGACTTGAGCCAAGAATGATAATGGATCCGCCCTTCTTCTGTAGATGCGGCAACGCAGCTTGGCATGCAAGATATGATCCTTTTAAATTTGTCGAGATAACTCGATCCCACAATTCCTCATCCGTTTCCTCCAACAGTCCTCGCGGGTAAATCCCTGCATTGTTAATAAGGATATCTAGAGATCCGAAGCTTGCTATCGCGATGTCTACTGCATGAACAATCTGCTCACGCTTACTAATATCTGTCTGTATAAACACCGCTTGTTGATCCTGATCACGAAGTTCTTGAGCGGTTTGTTCTCCTAGTGTATCCATATCCACAATAATTACTGCCGCACCTGCTGAAGCCAACTCCCTAGCAATGGCTCGACCAATACCGGAAGCTCCTCCCGTAACGAGAGCCGTCTTTCCTACTAAACTTAATTTCGACATTAGATATCACCTTTCCATAGTTGCTGTGATATGCACTAGTACTCTTTAAGTTTATAATATACCTATTTACTAAGAAACAATAACACCTTTTTTGAGTAGCAGGTTCGCATATAAAGCGCTCTCGCTCGTCGCTATAATTGCATAGGCTTGCTTGGCTCGTTCATAGAAGGCAAATCTCTCCACTTGTTCGAATGGTTGTGTTATCCCAGAGTGTTGCTCAATAATGGTTCGATATTGCTCCCAAATCGGAGTCTCCACTGTATCGCCTGCAACAACTTGCATGAGTGCAGCTGGTTTAGCCACATAGGTATCAAGTGGGAAAAGCTGAAGAATTGCATGCAATAAATCAGGAATGTTATGACCATCACAGCGAATCAATTGCTGGGCATGGCTAGCAGCAGGAAAGTTGCCGTCCGCTAGCACGATCTCGTCACTGTGCCCCATCTCCATAAGCACCTTTAATAGCTCTGGTGAAATAATAGGTGGAATACCTTTCAACATACCCTCACTCCTTAGCCATGTTTAATTTTGCTTACTTTTGTTCAATAAGCAAGTATATGAGTGATAGGCGACTTCCCATTGCTCAGTCTCAGATGGTTTATAGGTTGAGAGTGGAAATGATCGCGATATCAGCCCACGTGCTTCTTGGAGGTTATTGAATTTCTCGAGTGCGATGAGCTGCATGAGCATATTCCCAATGGCGCTAGCCTCCACGGGTCCTGCCCATACTGATCGTCCAAGCGCATTCGCAGTAAACTGCGATAACAGCTCGTTCTGAATTCCTCCACCTACCATATGTAGTCCTTCGAAGCGGTTGTTAGTTAAGTTCTCCATCTGCTCCAGCGCTTGACGATATCGGAATGCCAAGCTTTCAAGAATACAACGAGTAATTTCTCCCTCTGATTCCGGGACTTGCTGACCTGTTTCTCTACAGAAGCTTTGTATTTTCTTAATCATATCATTGGGAGAATAGAATCTGAGATCATCTGGATTAATCAGGCTCTGGAATGCTTCAACTTGCTCAGCCGCAACTACTAATTCAGAATAAGAAATCTCATTCCCATGCTCCTCCCACTCCCGTTTACATTCCTGCAGAATCCACAAGCCCATAATGTTCTTAAGCAGCTGATAGGTCCCACCGACACCTCCTTCATTCGAGAAGTCTAGTGCCATCGCCTCTGGCGAAAGTAATGGATGCGCTCGTTCTGTACCAAGTAACGACCAGGTACCACAAACCAAGTAGGCGAATTGCTCCTTCATTGTAGGCACAGCTGCAATAGCGGATTCTGTATCATGTGTCCCAACGGCAACGGCTATTATGGGCGGAACATCGAGCTCTTCACAAACCTCTAGTGTGAGTGGAGCTACAAATTGTCCCGGTTGAATAGGGTCGATAAATATTCGATTAGGAATACCAAGACGTTCCATCAGCTCAATATTCCATATTTTCTTCTCAGGAATGAACAATTGAGTTGTCGTTGCCATGGTGAACTCACAAACCTTCTTACCCGTTAAGAAATAAGTCAGTAAATCTGGTGTTAGCAATAAAGTATGAGCGATTTCAAGCTTTGGAGAATTCGCCTTCTTCATGGCAAATAGCTGATAAATCGTATTAAAAGGCATGAATTGAAGTCCACCCTGCTCATATAAGGCTTCTTTACCAATCAATTCAGCTACTTCTTCGATAAGACCATCGGTTTGTGGATCTCGATAATGATAGGGGTTAGCAATGAGCTCACCATTAGCATCAAGTAGACCAAAATCAACTCCCCAAGTATCAATCCCAAATGTTTGCGGATTGTATCCTTGTTGGAATGCCTTGCGAATGCCAGACTTAATCTCACGTAATAGGCGTAGAATATCCCAATGCAAGTGATGGCCTACCTGAATAGCATGGTTCGGGAACCTATGGATTTCCAGAACATCTAGTTTGGTCTGCCCATCGTCTTCGAACAATTGTCCAATGAGCGCTCTACCACTACTAGCCCCTAAGTCGAAAGCGAGCACTGTTGTTACCAAGGTCATACAGCACATTCCTCTCCGAAGAATAAACAGCTCTGCAAGAGTTCCTACTTCATCTTCTGTAGCAATTGAATACGATATGCCTCGCTCTCCAATGAAGCAATTTCCTCATATTCCTCATCTGTAAGCACCTTAGGAGGTCGGATTGCATTGGCGATCAGGAATATTTTGCAGCTTTCTTCCACAACTTCCGTTCGATAATAGGCCTCACGTAAATTCCGTCCAGTTGTAACAAGCCCGTGGTTTCCTAATAGAATTGAGCTTGATTCTATCTTCTCTAAGAGTGCATCTGCGAGTTTATCTGTCGTTGGCAACACGTAGTCAACATATACAGTCATACCTACAAGAGCAGCTTGATCGGGGAACATGATCGGAAGCTCTCGTTCAACTAAGGTAAATGCAATACAATATGGCGGATGTGTATGCACAATTGCCCCAATATTCGGATTTGCCCGGTATGCATATAGATGCATAAGCACCTCCGAGGAGGGACGCAATCCGATATCCGTAATGAAGCCCGTTTCAATATCCACTTCAACCCATTGCTCTGGTTGCACTTCATCTAAGGCAAAGCCACTAGGAGATAAGTACATCTTACCTTCGAATTTAGCACTGATATTACCGCCTGGACCTACAACTAATTTATTGGTTACCGTTTTTTGTGCATATTTGCAGAGCTCATTACGAATTTCTATACTACTCATCACTTTACACCTCCAATTTTATTTGTAGAGCGGCCCGAAGTTCTGACAGGCTTGATAGTCAGCAGCTTCTATATTAGCAGTTCCGAACAATCCCCAAGCTCTAGGTCTGAATATCCGTGCTTCTGCAACATTGTGCATATTCACAGGTATCCGAAGCATCGAGGCTAATGTAATTAAATCTGCACCGATATGGCCAAAGCTGATCGAGCCATGATTGGCACCCCAATTAGCCATTACCTCATATACACTTCGAAAAGCACCCTCACCCGTAATAATTGGTGCAAACCAAGTTGTTGGCCAGGTTGGATCAGTACGCTGATCCAATGTATCGTGAACATGGTCAGGGAGCTCAACGGAATAACCTTCCGCAATTTGCAGAACAGGTCCAATTCCTTTAACTATATTAATGCGAGACATCGTCATTGGCATGCCACCACGAGTTAGAAAATCAGATGAATATCCGCCTCCGGGAAAATAACCCTGATTAGATGGTCTCCATGATGTGGCATCTAGACACTTCTGAGCTTCCTCAGCGGATATCTCCCAATGTGGCTTCATTGCCGGTTTGCCATCCTTAGTCTGTTCACCCGTTCCATCTAGTGTTGCGGATCCGGAGTTGATTAGATGAATAATTCCACGCTCTGCAGCTCCATCCAGCTTATAACCGGTAACTCGTTCAACAGATTCAGGACTCCAGAAGGTACGAACATCTGCGAAGATTTGAGCGGTATTCGTTAATAGATGCCCGAAGAGCATAACGATTCCATTCAAGCTATCATTCTCTGTTGCTACCATATAGGGTGCACGAATCCCATTCCAATCAAACGACGAATTGAGAATTGCTTCTAAGAAATCACCGTTTGGAAAGTGATCTGTCCATTGCCGTTGTCCCTGAAAGCCAGAGATAATCGCACGATGCCCCGCTGCTTCTTCACCATATCCTAGCTCTGCAAGCTTGGTATTACCAATCATGAGATCACGAGTAATCAACGTCATCTTCACAACCGTTTCCCAATCCTTATCCTTCTGTTCACGAGACGTTTGGGCTTCAGGTTCATTGTTATCTGGACCTTCTATACAATTTTGTTTTACCCAAGTAATCGCTTTCTTGTATTCCTCAGGATCGTATATCCCCTTATCCATTCGTCGAACAAATTCAGTCATATCTATATATTCCGTCCGCATACCAAAGTACTCTTGGAAGAAGGCATCATTCACAATAGAGCCTGCAATTCCCATCGACACAGAGCCCATGGACAGATATGACTTGCCTTTCATATAGGCAACAGCTAAGCCCGCATTAGCAAAACCAAGCAGCTTGCCCTTCACATCGTCAGGCACAGAGGTGTCTCCACCGTCCTGAACATGCTCGCCATATATACCAAAAGCCGGAAGGCCCTTCTGAGCATAGCCAGATAACACAGCAGCTAAGTAAACAGCACCCGGACGTTCTGTTCCATTAAATCCCCAAACCGCCTTTGGTATGGATGGATCCATATCCATCGTCTCCGTACCATAGCACCAGCAAGGGGTTACCGTTATGGATACACCAACACCAGCTTTGAGGAATTGATCTGCGCAAGCAGCCGCTTCATCAACGCCACCAATCGTAGATTCTGCAATCACACATTCGACTGGGTCTCCATTCGGATAACGTAAACTTTCAGACAATAAGGCTGCTACAGATTTGGCCATATCCATGGTTTGCTGCTCGAGCGACTCACGAATACCCTTACGTCTTCCATCAATTGTTGGGCGAATACCAATTTTCGGAAAGCCTTGCTTCCATCTCAACTGATTACTATCCACAATATACATCTCCTCAGGTCCCACTTCACGTGGTTTAAGTTAGTTAAAGCAGCACTAAACTTTGCATTAATCGTTGCAATAATCGTTGCAATAATCGTTGCAATAATCGATAACAGGGTTATCGATAACCCTATTATAGCTTCTGACCTTGATATTCACAACATATTTGTTGTGTATCCACTTCATTCCATGTACACTTAGTATCAATAAGTAGAGAATTTCTAGTTCAAATACAACCATGCAGGGCATCGATACAGGGCGCTGTAAGCACATTTATTGTGCTTCTTCACTGCCAAGTGACCATCCGGGGCACCGTAAGCACATTTATTGTGCTTCTTCACTGCCAAGTGACCATCCGGGGCACCGTAAGCACATTTATTGTGCTTCTTCACTGCAAATTGACCATACATGGCACCGTAAGCACAATAAATGTGCTTGTTCACTGCCAAGTGACCATCCGGGGCACCGTAAGCACATTAAATGTGCTTGTTCACGGTTCATGCTCAACAGGTTCGACTGCAAGCTAGTATCCCTCTAGTTGCATAACGATAGAATGGAGAGATTTGAAGCACATGGTAACCATATACGACATCGCCAAGAAGGCCAATTGCTCAGCCATGACCGTCTCCAAGGTCATCAATAATACTGGCAAAATCAGCGAAACCACCAAGCAACGCATCCAACAGATTATGGCCCAAATGAACTATGTCCCCAATTCTAACGCAAGAAGTCTAGTCCTACAGCAGACGAAGCTGCTTTCTTTACTTATAGCGGATATTACGAACCCCTTCTATACAACACTAACTAGAGGTGCGGAGGATGCCGCCAAGCGATTAGGCTTCCAGCTGTTATTCTCGAATAGTGATGAAAGCATATTGAAGGAAAAAGAATACATCGAAACCGTTCTCTCTGCAAGAGTGGCGGGCGTGTTGATCGCTCCCGTTGGCGACCCCTCCTTAGAGCATCTAAAGCTGCTTGAGCAATACGGGATTCCCTTTGTTCTTATAGATCGTGAGGTACCGGGGGTTAGTGCCGACATCGTAATGGGCGATAGTAAAGTAGGCGCTAGCAAATTGACCGAGCACCTACTTGGGCTCGGTCATCGCCGCATTGCTATGATGAACGGTCACTTAGAAACCTCGACAGCAAGGTATCGTCTAGAAGGCTTTAAAGAAACACTATTCTTGAACGGAATTAAGTGGGATGAACAGCTTAATTTGGAGATGGGATTTAACCCGAAGAATGCTAACGAACACATAGAGAAGCTGCTACAATTAGAGGAGCCGCCCACTGCCATATTCGCAGCGAACAACCTAATCGCCTTAGCGGCAATTCGCTCGCTTCGTCATAAAGGATATCGAGTTCCCGAGGATATGTCGATCGTCTGCTTCGACGATCTAGAGGCCGATTATGTTCTTGACCCCTTCTTGACCGTCGCAAGCCAACCCGCATATGATTTTGGCACCATCGGTATGCAAACGCTCATAGATCGAATACAAGGGAACCAGGAGAAGACTAGACATATTCTTCTACCCTCAGAGCTAATTGTCCGTGGTTCTTCCGCAGCTTGCAGCAGGTAATTATATTACCAAACTCTTTTACAGTTTTGTCCTTCACCTTGATCTCATCCAAACCGCCATATCACCCTGACCACGGTTGCCCCATAAATAATATGGAATGGCCTTAAAGCGGACCCTCTCTACTACCTTCGGTCTAGGTTTATATAATTCCTCTCCCCAAGCTGTCGCATCGTCGCGATAGGCTTCTCCCTCAATAACTACACAACCCCCTAGCAGATCTGGATCGTAGCGCTCGGTAAGAACAATATCCTCTGCAATAGAGAGCGAATGAATCGGTGCACCATTATCAATTTCCTCGAGGGCGTATACAAAGGGTCCACGTTGAATAGCTAATTTCCCTGCATTCGCCCGCACCTGCGGATGTGCATACATTTTCTGTATGGCCATCTCCAATACTAATTCTACTTGATCACCATCGTGCCACGTCCGCTTAATTCGAGCATATCCGTCCTCGGCAAGCTCTTCAACAATAAGCTGTTCACCATTCACAGTCAGCCGAGCATTCGAACACCAGCTGGGGATACGAAGAGCAAGTGAAAAAACCTTGTCCTGCTGTAGGGAAAGGTGAAGCTTCACTAGACCATTCATAGGATATTCCGTCTGTTGTGAGATCTTGATATCACTACCAACCACACGAACATCTGCCTCCCCACCAATGTAGAGATGCGTATAAACAGTATCGTTACTTGCGGTATACATGTATTGTCCTAATGAAGCTAGTAATCTCGCCACATTCGGTGGGCAGCATGCGCAGCCGTACCACTTCTGACGGACTGGCTTGACGTGGTGCTTACCCGGGTTATGCTCACAGGCTTGAGGCCAAACCTCCAGCGGATTCACATAGAAGTAGTGCTTCCCATCCTGCGACATACCCGCAATAATCGTGTTGTAGAGTGCTCTCTCCAGAACATCGGCATATTCACCCTTTGCTTCAATCTGCAGCATACTATGTGCGAAGAATACGAGTCCAATTGACGCACAAGTCTCAGCATAGACGGTATCGTTCGGCAGCTCATAGTCGCAGCTAAACGCTTCACGTTCATGATTTGAGCCAATACCGCCTGTAATGTACATCTGCTTATGTACCGTATTATTCCACAATCGAACACAAGCCGCATAGAGACTTGCGTCTCCTGTATACTCAGCTAAGTTCGCCATTGCCGTGTACATATAAACTGCACGGACAGAATGACCAACCGCTTCAAGCTGTTCACGTATCGGTACATGCGCTTGATGATATTTAAGATCCAGCTTAAATTTACTCCCATTCCAGAAGGAGATACGATCTAACTGATCATATTCCCGCTCCATGAAATTCGGCTGTTGACCACGTTCCTCGAGGAAATATCGACTTAGCTCTATATACTTTTCTTCCCCTGTTAATCGATATAGCTTTACAAGCGCAAGCTCAATTTCCTGATGGCCATCATATCCTCGCAATTGACCTTCACCTGGACCAAAAATCTCACCGATATAGTCGGCAAATTTGCACATCACATCAAGGATCTTACGCTTACCCGTTGCTTCGTAATAAGCAACAGCAGCTTCGATCATGTGACCAGCACAATATAGCTCGTGACACTCCGTTAGATTTGTCCAACGTTTACCAGGCTCTTTTATAATAAAATAAGTATGCAAATAACCATCTGCCTGCTGAGCATCGGCGATTAAATCAATCACTTCGTCAGCTGCACGCTCAAGCTCAGGATCTGGGTGTGTTGTTAATGAGTATCCAACAGCTTCAAGCCACTTCGCTATATCACTATCTTGGAACACCATCCCTTCGAATTCGCCCTGCTCTCTTCCGGCTGCAATCCGAAAATTGCGAATCGCATAGCTCGGCTCAGCATCGGGCACGAGATCATGCAAGGCATCATACTGATAGGGGATAACAACCTCACGAACAAGCTTCTCAAAGCTTGACCAGAATTGGTCATTCAATCGAACATTCTTTAACGGAATTGGCTGCATCGTAGGAAGCATCTCTCCCACACTCCTCTCTCCATATATTCTAGACATCTACCAAGCCCGTTTCAAGCGCTTTTTGGGAGCATTCACATATACTATGGACAGATGCTTCATATCACATAACCATTTCGAAAGTGGGGAATGAGATGTCCAAACATGTATTACCCCCTAATGTTGTCAAACGTATTCAATACGCCTTAAAGCATAGAAGGGCGTTCTCTTTAGTAAGAATTGGTGACGGTGAGAACATCGTATTGGCACAACAAACCGTCTGGCCACTGAAGAAAGTGTTAAAGCTACCTTGGGCTGTCCGATCGAACAAAGGGCATAAGGGGATCGCACTTCCTAATTTAAGGATACGAAATCAAATTGTAACCTCAATACGTAAAGCAACCATCGTAGGCATACTCCCCTATGACGATCAGATGATTCAAGCACCCCCCTACTTGAAAAGGAGATTAACCGATCAAGTATTCAGATATTATAAGCTGCGCCCCAGGCTTACCTGTCATGCATGTGTCAACCGAATTATGGTCCGTAAATTGTCCTTCTTCTCGATACTTGAGGGTGAACGCATTCTCATTATTAATAGACATCCTCTTCGAATTAAATCGATTCTTGAACGACTTCCCTATAATCTCAACATCACAGCTACTATAGCGTTTTCAAATTATAAGCAAATCAAGAGAACACTAAGAAAAGTAGTAGCTATTCAGGATACTTTTGATATCGCCCTGATTTCTTGTGGGGTAAGTGCCGTTATCCTCGCTCCCAAGATAGCTCAATCAACAGGTAAGGTGGCGATCGACTTTGGCAAGGCTCCAAACTTCATAAAGAAAGGACATTGATATCAATGTCCCCCTCCTAGCTTTATGATTGTTGCCTTACTCTTCATATTCTTAGTTGCATTTCTTGTATCGAATACAATTGGGGCATATTGTACGATATTGGCTATGGGTGCCTCTGAATGATCTGTGTGAATAACTACACAATCTACAGCTTGAAGCATTTGCTCTGTGATCTCCACACTATTCAATGTAGTATGGTTTAGCTTTAACGATGAGATATAAGGATCATGATAAGTGACTGATGCACCTTCATCGAGCAAGGATTGAATAAGAGTAATAGCGGGTGATTCGCGTGCATCAGGTGTATCTTTTTTATACGCTACACCATATACCAATATGCTCAGCTCTGAAAGTGACTTCGATGGACGAAATTGTGATTTGATTTGCTCTATCACATAGCTAGGCATGAATTCATTCACTTGATGAGATAAAGTTATAAATTTACTTTCGATTCCATGTGCCTTCGCCTTCCATTGAAGGTATAGCGGATCAACTGGTATACAGTGTCCACCAACGCCTGGACCGGGATAGAATGCGGTGAAGCCATAGGGTTTCGTGCTTGCCGCCTCAATGACCTCCCATATATCCACGGACATTCGATCACATATTTGGGCAAATTCATTGATAAAGGAAATGTTAATTAACCGAAAGGTGTTCTCTAGTAATTTTGTGGTTTCAGCAGCTTGTGTTGTAGAAATCGGTACGATTCGATCAAATATCTGTTCATAAAGCTGAGATACTCTAACCAGACATTGTTCGGTAACTCCACTTACTACCTTCGGGATCTGCTCAATAGAAAGCTTATTCCCTGGATCAATTCTTTCGGGTGAGTAAGCTAAGAAGATATCCTTGCCGACGATTAGTCCGCTTCGCTCAAGAATAGGCTTCACGACCTCATCCGTAGTGCCCGGATACGTAGAGCTTTCTAGGATAACGAGCTGGTTCTTTCCCAATAAAGGGAATAATCGATAGCAAGTGTCTGTCAAATAGCTTAAGTCAGGAGTATGCCGAGGGGTTAGAGGAGTAGGTACACAGATAACGATACTTTCTACTTCACTCAGCTCACTATAATTCTTTGAAACTATTAGTGCTCCTGAACCAATAGCTATACGAATTTCTTCATCATCAATATCTTGAATATAGCTTCTACCTTTATTTAACGTCATAATTTTCGATTCATCTAAATCAATTCCAGCTACACGAAAGCCTTTACGAATGAAGGCGAAAGCTAACGGCAAACCAACAAATCCAAGTCCAATAATACCAACTGTTCCTTGATAATTACTATCGAATTCCTTCTCCATACGGTCTCCCTTCTAATTCAATCTCATTCCTCCTCTATAAATTATGAATAAACCACGCATCTGCACCCGTCCAAATGACGAGGACAGTAAGTCTATTTTGTTTACGAATACTATAGATTAACCTACGAAAGGACCGAAGCTTATGAGTATAATGATGCATAGAGGCATTACGATCATCACCTCTACTATTCGTCCCAACTATATTGACAATGTGTTCTTGAATTATTCCGCGCAGAATTGGCCATCCAAAGAGCTAATCATCATACTGAATAAGAACAATTTGAACATAGCAGCATACAAACGGAAGGCTAGTCATTATTCGAATGTTCGTGTATACGAGCTACCCGAACGTTATTCGCTGGGTGAATGTTTGAATTATGCGGTTCATCGAGCAAGCTATAGCTATATTGCCAAATTCGATGATGACGATTATTATGCACCTAACTATATTCCCGAAGCGATGCAGCTTTTTAGACGGATTAAAAGTGCCGATATTGTCGGCAAACAATCCTTCTATGTCTATTTCCCCCATCGCAAAACCTTATTATTGCGCAGAAAGTCGGCTCTTCCCTACAAACAATGTAACCACATTGCGGGGGCAACCATCATATTTCGTAGAAGAGTCTTCCAGCATGTTAAATTTATTAGCGTTGCTCGAGGAACCGATGCACGTTTCCTATCCGCATGTAAGAAGCGAGGCTTTAAGATGTACAGCACTTCAAAATATAATTTCGCTGCAGTCCGTAGGGTTAATCTTCATTCCCACACCTGGAGAATTTCCGAACAAGAGCTGCTAACAGAGAAGAACAAGCAGATTATTCGCACTCCAGATTATAAACGATATGTGAATAAACCGTTGTAGACACTATGCTATATAATCTCAACCTATAAATTATAGTATAATACTATTAAATTGGATAAACTAAAAAAAACTACGACAGCATGATTAACTAGCA
>DFZX01000102.1 GCA_002383695.1 Caryophanales bacterium UBA4045 | reverse complement strand
TATCGGTATTCGCCTGAGCATGGGACAATGATTTCCTTGAACCATCCAACTTGCTTCCCTCCTACAAATTTCCTGCAATAGTACAGTAATTTATAGGGATTTGGACATGTAATCATCAAATTACTGCAATTGTGCAGGTTTTATTGATTTATTCAGTAATTCGATCAAACTAGCAGAAAATAACTGTACTATTACAGGAATATACTTTTCGAAACTGATCTTAAAGGATTTTACTGCACTTTAGCAGGTATTCAACACCTTCCTCCAATGCTAACTCCCTCAGTTTGCCGGAATGCTGAGTCAAAGGGATAAAGGTCAAAAGATAAAAAAATGACCATACCGAGCACCGATCATACATGTAACTGCATAAATTTTCTGATCCTCCAATTAATCGACACTCTCGTTTTCTACTCTACAGCTCCATTCCAGCGCTCAAATCACGCTCTAAGGTCGAAAACTTACTCTACAGCTCAATTTCAACCTACAGCAATAGTGTGAATTAGCTCATAAAGGACTATTTGTGATTTTCTATGATAGTTTTTCTCGTTTGTCTCTTGTTTGTCTACTCGCATCGCGTATATTCTGCACCCGTATGCATGCAGGAATGAATCTTCTAGATTGAACAGGTCAATTTCCCCCCCGTAAAAGTAGATGCTACAGGATCGTGTGGAAACGCATTCAAAGCTAAACTATTACTAAGAAAAGGATTGCATTCCTAATAAAACGACCAGGCACAAAGTTAAAGAAAGGTTGATCCTATGTCCCATACAGAAGCAAGCAAACATCAGCTGGCATATATACCGCGACAAGAAATAGGGCTCCTCGGCTACATGAGGAAGCATATCTGGTTATATGTGTTCCTCATTCCAGGCTTCGCCTATTTGATGGTGTTTAAATATGTTCCGATGTTCGGCATCATTATCGCCTTCAAGGATTTCAGTATCGTTCGCGGTATATGGGAGAGCTCATGGATCGGCTTTGAGAACTTTGCTTATCTATTTGAATCCAACAGCTTCTACCGGGTGCTAAGAAATTCCTTGGTTCTAAGCTTCTACCAGATTGCCTTCGGCTTTCCTGCTCCCATTCTGTTAGCTGTTATGTTGAACGAGGTTCGCAGCTTGATGTTCAAGAAAGTGAGTCAGACGATTCTATACTTACCCTTCTTCATCTCATGGGTAGTGCTCGCTGGGATGATTATCAACTTTCTGTCCCCGTCAACAGGTCCAATCAACCATCTGTTGAAGGACTTTGGAATGAATCCAATTTCTTTCCTACTTGAGCCTGATTATTTCCGATCGATCATCGTACTAGCGGAAATCTGGAAGGGTGTGGGTTGGGGGACGATTATCTATCTAGCTGCGATGGCAGGTATCGATCCTTCTCTATATGAAGCCGCCAAGATGGACGGTGCTTCACGTACTCAGCAGATTCGTCACATCACGCTCCCGGGCATCTATTCAACCATTGTTGTACTCTTGATCCTGCAAACCGGCTCGGTTCTTGAGAATGGGTTCGAGCAAATATTCCTACTTTACAGTCCACCCACCTATGACGTTGCAGATGTATTCGAAACATACACCTACCGAGTTGGATTGATTGATGGCAGGTTATCCTTTGCAGCAGCTGTTGGATTCTTCAAGGCAGCTGTGGGGCTGGTGCTGATCATCATTGCGAATCGGATCGCTCGATTGTTCGGAAATCATATATGGTAGGTGAAGCACAATGATAAAGAGAGCAGAATGGTTTACGATATTGAATTATTTCACCATTATTCTAATTTGCATGGTCATGGTATATCCGTTCTTGAATGTTGCGGCCGTATCCTTCAGCTCATATAGCGCTTATGTCAATAATCCATTGATGATATGGCCGCAGGAGTTCAATGTGCTAGCATACAAGGAAATTATGGGTGATCCTCAGCTCTGGCGCAGTTATGCGAATACGGTGATTATAACGGTCGGTGGGGTCGCAATTAGCATTCTACTCTATATTCTTACGGCTTATCCGTTGTCTAAGAAAGGACTTAGGGGTCGCCGAATACTCATGATGCTCGTCATCTTCACCATGCTATTCAACGGCGGACTTATTCCTAACTTCTACTTAATTCGTTCGCTAGGGATGCTGGACACATTAGGGGCTTTGGTTGTACCTATGTTGATATCAGGCTTCAATCTTATATTAATGAAAAGCTTTTTCGAATCATTACCAGAAGAACTGGAGGAGGCAGCCAGAATAGATGGTGCATCTGATCCATATATCTTATTCCGGATTATTGTACCTTTATCCAAGCCGATTATCGCAACCTTATGCTTGTTTACTGCTGTTGCCTACTGGAATAACTTCTTTAATGCCATCATCTACATCCGCAGTGATGACAAGTGGCCGCTCATGCTGTATTTACGAGAGGTTATTGAAGGGGCTAGTGCATTGGCAGATTCGGCGAATACGGCTGAGTTAGGTAGTCAACCGTTAACAAGCGAGACGATTAAGTATGCCACATTAATTCTCGTTATGATCCCTATACTCGCTGTGTATCCATTCTTACAGAGGTATTTTGTCAAGGGAATTATGCTGGGATCTGTGAAGGGTTAGCCAACAGGAGGCTTGACTGCTCCTGAAGCTATAGATAACAATGAAATCAGAAAGAGGAGGGCTTAGTTTGAGAAAGAAAATGAAAACAGCACTATTATTGATGATCATTGCAGTATTGGTACTTGTAACGGCAGCATGTGGTAGTAATGAAGGAACAAACGGAGACAACACAGAACAAGAAAATTCAGGTGATGTAGCGAATAATACCCCGCCTGTAAAACAAGAGAGTGATACACCAGTCAACATAAAAATGATGGCGAACCACAGTTCCCCACAATTGTCGGATAGCGATAAAAAGTTCGTGGAGGCAATAGAAACGCTAAACAATGTAAAGCTGGAATTAGAGCTTCCTCCATCGACAGGCTATGCTGAGCGTTTGCAGCTGATGCTAGCATCAGGGGAATATCCTGATTTAGTATTCTTCCCGAATACAATGGATCCTAGCTTTCGTAATGCTGTGAAGGACAATATCATTATTCCAGTGAATGAGTACATCGAATCAGCAAAGAATCTGAATGATTATACGTACCCCGCTTCCTGGGACGAGCTTAAGGTTAATCTCGACGATCAGATTTACGGAATTCCCCGCACCTCAGTTGTTCGTAATGATGGCTTCTTTGTTCGAAAGGACTGGCTTGATCAAATAGGCTTCGATCTGCCTGCTAACTCCGAAGTTACGATTGAACAATTTGAGGAGATCCTGCGTAAATTCACATTGGAGGATCCAGACAATAATGGTAAGGATGATACTTACGGTTATGGGGGAGGGCACAATGCCCGTAAGGTATTGGAAGTCGTTACACCTGGCTCATTTGGCCTGACGGGGTGGCAGGAGACAGCTAATGGAGAACACCCATTCATGAATCCCGTATACGATAGTGAATCGGCTGCCTTTAAGGATGCATTAGCATTCACTGCAAATCTATATACGAGCGGTTACTTTGACCCGGATGCTGCAATCAATGACGGAAATCAGCGTAAGGAACGTTTCTGGAGAGGTTTGACGGGTGTAACACCTGACTTTGCAGGTAATTACGTTACGTATTTGCAGGAAATTCAGAAGAATACACCTGATGCAGAGCTTGCCTATCTGTTTGTCCAAGATAAAGAAGGTAAGGTGAAGGGCGGTTCACTGTCAACCAGCTCGACTGGGCTTTGGGGCTTCTGGGCTATAACGAAAAGTGCAAAGGATCCTCAAAAGATCGTGAATATGCTTGATTCATGGATTTCTGATGAGATGTGGACTATTGCTGTGGAGGGCTACGAGGGACATGAGTATAATTTAGTCGATGGAGCGAAGGTGAGTATAAAGCCAGCTCCAACCAACTTTATTCGTCGCAATACGATGCGCCGAGCAAATGACTTGAATTTCTTCTTCCCGGTGGACATGAATAAAGACGTTAAGGATTTAGTATCACCTTGGCTTCAGAAGGCGCTGGATACAGTAGTACCTGCGAAGGATAATGCCTTTAAGCCTGCTGCAACGATGAGTCCTAATTATATCGATTATCAAACCCTGTGGGATCAGACAACGATGAAGATCATTATGGGTGTTGAGCCTGTAACTAAGTTTGATGAGCTACTTAAAGGCTGGTATGAGAACGGTGGACAGGATTACGTAAAAGAGATGAATGATTATATATCGAAGCTTGGAACTAGCAAGTAGTTCATAGCTAATCATAAATTGATCTGGGGGGATTCATTTCCCTCCCGATCAATTTCCATGCAATTTGTGGTCGAGGGAGTGACACAGATGATGAATTCATATGAATTGAGAAGCCCTACGGGGATAATAACGGCACAATTTGCAATAACGAATGACGAAGATAGACTTACTGTTGCCGTATATCGCGAGGGTCAGCCTATTACAGATATATCAGAATTAGGGATTACAGTAGATGGCATTGATTTAGGGAGGAACGTTACACTCTTGAACGGTGATGCGGTACAGGTCACCTACGATGAAAGCTATGAAACCCGTGGGGTCCATGCTCTGGCGCGCAACTATTATTGTACGATCACGCTTGCATTGCTGCATCAGCCATCGGGTCAGCGGTATGAGGTAGATGCGAGGACGTATGACGATGGCTTTGCTTACCGTTACAGGTTGGTGGGAGAGGGCAGTCGTCGGGTTAATGGTGAGCGATCAAGCTGGGCGATTCCTATCGGGACGACCATCTGGTATTTCGAACGAAACAGCATTTGGAAGTTAAGAAGCTATGCTGGGGAATGGCTCCAAGCACCGATAGAGGATATGACAATGGTCTCCTCGGAAGGACCCGTGCAGGGGCTACCACTCGTGGTGAAATATCCGGATCGCAGGGGTTATACCGCGTTGCTGGAAGCCGCGTTGTGCGACTATAGCGGAATGAGACTAAGAGCAGTAGGTGACAATTGCTTTCAATCCGATTTCTGGGAAGGTGAAGCCGGCTTTGAGGTTGAGGGGAACATCGTTACTCCATGGCGTGTCGTTCTATCTAGTGCAGATCTGAATGGATTAGTGAATAGCGATCTTCTCACAAATCTCAATCCGGCTCCAAACCCTGAGTGGTTCTCGGACACCTCATATATTAAGCCTGGCAGGTCGGTATTCCGTTGGTGGTGTAGGGGAACGGGGACACCGGAGGAAGAACAAGAATTTATAAGCTATGCGGCTCAGCTGAGCTTTGAATACACGATCTTCGACGAGGGCTGGGAGAGGTGGGATGACAAGTGGCCAACCGTGAAAAGGCTTACTGCATATGCGGCCAATCTAAGCGTAGGCGTCTTCCTATGGAAGCGGTCCAAGGAAATTGATAATCCTGACGACGACTATCGAGTCATGCATGAATTTATGGATGCTGTGGCAACAGCAGGAGCAGTCGGCATGAAGATCGACTTTATTGACCGCGATTCCAAGGATGCGATCGACTTCGAGATTCGAGCGCTCCAGTTAGCTGCCGAGCGTAAGCTGATGATCAATTTCCATGGTATATCTAAGCCTACGGGAGAATCCCGTACGTATCCGAATGAAATTTCACGAGAAGGCATTAGGGGACTTGAGCTGAACAAGATGGACGAAGGGCCAATCCCTGCCTTTCACAATGCTGCCCTTCCTTTTACACGATTTATTGCAGGTCACGGAGACTATACGCCTGTCGGCTTCTCGAATCCTGGGGCGACAACCTATGCACATCAATTAGCGACAGCTGTTGTATTCACCTCACCGATGCAAGTGATTTCGGAGGATCCGAAGGTACTGTTAGAGGACCCGGACGTTAAACCTTGTCTAGATGTGCTTATGGCGCTTCCTACGGTTTGGGATGAAACGATTGTTCTTGATCCGAGCTCTATTGGTGAGCTAGCGCTATTCGCCAGACGGAAGGGTCATACCTGGTATGTGGCGGGGATTAATGGCACGAGTCAGCCAATGGCGCTGCACAATATCCATATGAGCTTTCTGGATGCAGAGAAATCCTATCAGAAAGTAGTATTGACCGATGATGGAGAGCGACGTTTAGTTCGTGAAGAGTCAGTAGTGCTGGGCAGTAATGAGGTTTGGAATGAGCAAATGCTGACTCACGGAGGGATTGTAGCTGTATTTACTAAAAATTTGTAAGGAGGGATTTATTCATGAAAATACGTATCGTTTCATTGGCTGTAAAAAGCTTGTTGTGCTTAGCCATTCTTAGCATGCCGAACCAAGTGAGTCTAAACAATGCTCATGCGGTGGTGGAAGAGCCTCTTATGATCCTGGACGAGAACACGGATTTCTCCAAGCTACACTTCAAAACAAATAATATTTCAAAAACCTCAAGCACGCCAGAACGATTCGATGGAGACGCTTCGAGGTTCTATAAGACTACTGATGAGGGATATTACACCTATGAGGTTCCCGAGGTGGGAACTCAAGCATTTAGCAGCTTCGAGGTTGTGACATGGTACAACAAGGGGCAAACAGGTGATTTGCCTGGAGACATGAGCTTTGAGGCTTCAGCGGATGATTCATCGTATTCGTCACTAGCTAATATTAGTAAAATGGTCAGTACTGAAGTGCCTGTAGCTGGATGGGTAAGAATAGCTTGGGAAGCACCTTCCCTGCCAACGGGCACTAAATATATAAAAATTGTATTCGGGGATACAACGCTCCATCCCCAGCCTTGGTCGATTCAAATCGGCAAGACAACGCTTTATGTAGAAGACATCAGCCTTCAGGTGCTACGGGATGAAATTACTGCTTCCACACTCCTGCTTGGTATTGCAGTAACGGGTACAGCTCCAGGCACATTCCCTCAACATGCGGTTGAAGCATTCGAGCAAGAGATTGCAACCGCACAGGCTATCGTTGATAACGATAGCTCAACGGAAACCGAGAGACAGTCAGCGTACTATGCGTTAGTGCTTGCCCGTCAATCCTTCGAGGAATCGATTATTCTTGTGCTGAATTGGCCTGCCTCAGCTCAATTGACAGCTTCTTCTACGGGGTTACATCACATTACGTTAAGCTGGCCTCACATTGTGGAGTTTAATGAGAATCCGAATACGATGTATCACATCTATCAGAATGGGAATGAAGTAGGAGCTACATCCGATCCTACATATACATTAGCTGGGCTGCGACCACAGATGGATTACGAGTTCAGCATCATTGCTCAATCTGAACAGGACAGCTCCAAATGGCTTGGACCGGTTACGTTATCAACCAATGAGGTTGGTCTTGTCCCTGCACCAGACTTTGACTTGATGGATGTCAATGATTTTGCTGATTTGGATTACGTTTCACCTCAGGTGTGGTTGAATGACAATCGAGGTATTCCTTATTATTTCAAGCATTTTCACACCGTGGCTAATGCGGTAAGCTTCGAGGAGCCACATCGTGGTTTTATTGATATTATGGTGCACCGAAGCCCTGACCACAACTTGCCCTTCAACGCTAGGGTGCAGGAAAACCATCTCTGGTTCACTTATTTCTATACGAATCCGGCTAGCTGGAACATCTATTACGAGATGCCTGAAGTTAAGTATAGACTAGAGGAAGTATTGGAGCATCTGCTAACCTTACAAAGTCCAGATGGGTCATTCTCTCAGTATGCTTGGGAATTGACTGATCTAGCGGCGACCACCTTTGCTGTGCAGTTCCTGGGTCAAACCATTCGTTTGTTAAATGAAGCGAAGGAACATAATCCGAGCTTTCCTACAATTGATGAAGATTTATATGACAGAGTCGTTGAAGCTGACAGGAAGGCCATTGTTCACGTGCTGTACGACAACGCACGTTGGGAACGCGGAACCGCTGATACGAATCAATATACATTAATGTGGTCGGCTACAGCCGCTTACCTGGAATACTATCCTGATCAGAGTATTGAAGATAAGATGAGAGAACGATTTACCCAGTCCTCGACTGCTTTTATTAGTCCGGCAGGATTTTATTATGAGAACAATGGTTATGACATGGGCTACAATTTAGGGGTACACGTACAGAACTTAATTGCGGACTACTACTATTTTAAGGATACAGATTTAGAGGAAGAGTGGGTTGAAAAGGAAAGTAAGTTTATCGATTGGTTATCCTACAATTTAGTGATAGAGCCTGATGGATCGTATTTCACTTCCAACGCAGCAGCATCAGGACGTACGGAATCCATTCATATTGAAAGAAAGGACTTCCCGATAGCTAAGTTGATACCCATGGCACGAGCATTTGTGAGGACGCAAGAGGAGATCGCAGCAGAAATTGCTCAAGCCAAGATCGATATTACTAAGGACTCCATCTGGCCGAATGTCCCACAGCTAGGGCTTAGGGGAGGGAATTCCTTTAATCCATTTGCTATGTATAACCGCATGTTATACCTGAACTCTTCATCGGAATCTAGTACTTCAGGAGGAAATGGTAAAGGGAATCAGCCATCTGTTCCGGGCATGCCTCTACAGCGGTATTATCCGAACGAAAATCAGAGAGCGGAAGCGATTAGTACGCTTCCATATCTGGCAAGTGATCGTTTCAACCACCAACGGATTGATGGTGAACGTAGTGAGCTGCAATTTACGTATGTGAGGAGACCTGAGTATTATACAGCGTTCAATGCTGGACCGAGGAAATCGAACCTACAAGCGTTCGGAATAGGGCTGATCTGGCATCCCGAAGGAGGCGTTATGCTGTCTAGTCAGACAGAGCACTCTTCTCCTACGTCTAGTAGAGGATTGTCCTGGGGAACTAAGAAAGCTACAAGCCTTCGTGTATATGAAAGCGGAGAAGTGTTGCCGAGCTATCGTATGAATGAACAGATTATTCAGCCGACCATAGGCTATGGAGATCTGGACCAAGGTGATATGGAAATTGTATATAACCTGGGTGCTTCAGGAGAGAAGACGATCTCTTATGGAGAAGAGGATATTTCTGTGGCTGTAAACCACCAGGGTGGATTTTCTGAGCAGATCCCATTAATGGTAGCTGAGCATGATGTAATTACTATGGATAGTGGCTCTCTTACGCTAGTTCGAGGGAATGTGCAGCTTGAGATCACGTTCGATGAAGATGCGGTTGCGGAGCTTACTGAGAAGGACTTCCATATCTATAACAAAACATTAAAAATGCTGACATTAGCTACGAATGAGTCTTTAACCTACACAATTTCACTATCAACCTTGGATTAGCTTCCAGAAGTGTAAGTGTATTAGTAGATGAAGAGCCCTCGATATGAGGGCTCTTTGTTCACTTGTAAGCTTTAGATGAGCGTTCCATCCTAATTCATTGTACAATGATACTTAAGACATGAAGTCGGATATGGTTGAACTCGGAAGGGGGAATTCAAGTGGTGTATGAAGCGAGATGAAAGAAACCGACAACAAGGAGAACCCATGCGAGAAGCGTTACTTCTAGACTTCGGCAAACATACAACATCCAAAGCATGTTTCTACATCATTACAAAGATCCCATCGAGGACCAATAAGAATGTGTTGAATACCTGCAAAAGTGCAGTTAATTCCTTCGAATTAGTTCCGGAAAATAGTATTCCTGCAAATGTACAGCTATTTTCTACGATATCGATTGAATTACTGAAGAAAGCTATAAACACCTGCACAATTGCAGTTATTTGATGATTACAAGTCCTATTCCCTTTAAATTACTGTACTATTGCAGCCTTTTGTAGGAGGGAAGCGAGATGGATGGTTCAAGGAAACCCTTGTCCCATCTGCCCCGGCGAAATGCCGAGAGTTATGTTAAAATTTAGGAGGTTGATGGATATGTTAAAGATTGGTTTGCCGATAATTATATTATTGTTACTATTGAGCGTGGGCTGCAGCTCGGATAATGCGGTCGATGATTCTCAATCGAATCAAGTAACAGCGGTAGAAGCAAAAAAAATGATCGATGAGCGTAAAATTCAAGTTATCGATGTGCGAACACCGGAGGAATTTAATGCCGGGCACATTCCAGGTGCCAAATCAATTCCACTACAGGAGATCGAACAACGTATGGATGAATTGAATAAGGACCAAGCCTATCTACTTGTCTGCCGCAGCGGTAGTCGTTCATTGCAGGCGCAGGTTATCTTGGAGGAGCACGGATTTATGAACACCTTTAATATGCTAGAAGGCATAGCTCAGTGGCCATATGAAACAGTGAAATAGGCGGCATAACACATTCACTATAAAAATATCACTAAGGGGAGGAATCCGTATGTCTATAGCAGAAGTGCTCTCTATTAATGTGGGTGTTCCCATAGCATTGCAGTATAGGAGCAAAGAGGTAATCAGTGGCATTTACAAGGATCCCATCGAGCACAGTGCATATTTAAGCTATCTGAATTTTGAAGGCGATCTTCAAGCTGATCTAGAGCATCATGGTGGAACAGACAAGGCGGTATGTGTATATCCTTCGGAGCATTATATGCATTGGGAGCAGGTGCTCCAGAGGCCATTAACTCCAGGTGCTTTCGGCGAGAATGTAACGACCTCGGGTCTGCTAGAATCCCAGCTTTACATAGGTGACATCTTCCGATTAGGAGATGCTGTTGTGCAGATTAGTCAGCCTAGGCAGCCTTGTTACAAGCTGTCCGTTAAATATGAGCTTCCTGAGCTCCCCTTACTCGTTCAAACTACAGGATACACAGGCTATTATTTTCGAGTTTTGGAGGAAGGGTTAGTATCCAGGAGCGCAAGTCTGGTCTTATTAGAACGACCTCAGGATAAGGTTACACTTGCTTACGCGAATACCATCATGCATATGGATAAACAGAACATAGAAGGTATAGATCATATTCTTGAAATTCCTTGGCTATCGGATAGCTGGAGGAAGACACTCACCGCTCGTAAAGAGGGTCTAGTCATCGATACTAGTCTTAGATTAGAGGGTGAGTGATGCTTGGAGTAAATCCTTTCCTACTGCACCGTCGCTCTTCGAAGAAGTAAGTAGGTTATGAGTGCGTAGAATACGGCTATTAATCCCATCCAGGATGCAAGCTCGAAGGCTGTGTGAGTCTTAAGCCAATGGAAGATATCGATCCACCATCCCAGCCGAGTCGCGAAGAAGGTGCAGATCGTGCTGATTAACAATAGGATGGTCATCAAGATATAGACCCCTCTGCCACTATATCGAACATACACACCGGCTATGACAGCTCCGAGGAAATATAAATGTAGCAAGGTAGCAAAGAAAACCCAAAACTGTTCAAGCAGGCTACCATCGTTCAGATAAGGAAGGTTAAAGAAGTGTAATTCTGATCCCCATCCACTTAACGTTTTCTCGACAATAGCAAGGAGAGTGAAGATGAATGCGGAGATCGCACTCACACCGATACTCATAGCCGCGGTACCTAGGAAGAAGTCCTTTCTTCGTACACTAAAGCTAAGAGCAAACGGAAATGTAAATACTAAAGAGGTAATACCTAATACCATAAAATATATAAAAAAGTAAGAAAATCCGCCTGTATATAAGGGGTGATCAAGGACACTGCTAATGATCCAATTAACGACAAAAATGAGCGAGAGTATGGACCAAGGCATAATAAACCAAGTCGTTTTATCCTTTACATACATTTTCATGACAACAGAAATTCGATTCATCCTAGATCAGCCACCTTTCTATCGGATTTGTCATTCGTCAGATGTATGATTAACTGCTGCATGGAAACGGGAGCAAGCTCCAATCCATATTGTTCAGCGCTCTGACGATCCACGATCCCCAAGCTACCCATGACCGTTACAGATGCGAAGGAGCCTAATGATTCACGATGCAGGACTTCTCTGCCCACCATAAATTCCTCAACCTTAGATCCAGGACCGACAACGGTATAAGCACGATCTCGCAGCGTCTCCGCATCCTCATTAATAATCAGCTTCCCTTGATCGATGACTAGAACATGCTCTAGCAATCGACTCACTTCATCAATAAGATGCGTAGATAACAGGATGGTTCTGGGATGCTCGATGTAATCCTCCATTAATCGTTCATAGAACAAGCTTCTTGCGACAGCATCCAAACCAAGGTAGGGCTCATCGAAGATCGTAAGTGGTGCTCGACTAGCTAGGCCGATGATGATGCCAACTGCAGAGAGCATCCCTCGCGATAATTTAGTTATTTTGCGATTCAAGGGAAGTCGAAACTCCTCTATTAATGATAGTGCATAGGCTTGATCCCAGTTTTGAAATAGGGAGGCGGATAAATCGATGGCATCGATGACCCGATAGCTTTTCGGATACTTCTGGCTTTCCTTGATGAAGCAAATTTGACTTAACACACGTTGATTCTCATACGGATGCTCTCCGAATACAGTAAGCTCACCCTTCGATGCGAAAATTTGTGCGGTTATGATGTGCATAATCGTTGTCTTGCCTGCACCATTGCGTCCGATTAATCCATAAATCTTATTCTCCTCAATCTCAAAGCTAACATCGTCTAAGGCAGTCACATTCCCATACGATTTGTTTAATCCACGGATATCAATGACATTGCTCAATTTTCTTCATCACCTTTCTGTACCATTTCGATTAATTGTGCTGCTGTGATCCCAAGCTTCTTCGCTTCTCTCATCATCTTAAGAATAAATTGCTCGTAGAATTGATCCTTTCGTCTCTCCATTAACAATGCTCTTGCTCCGGTTGCTACGAACATGCCAATGCCTCGTTTCTTGTACAGAATCCCTTGATCCACTAGAAGATTCACACCCTTCGCAGCGGTGGCTGGGTTGATTCTGTAGAAGGAGGCGAACTGATTTGTCGAGGGCACCTGCGATTCCTCGGGTAAAGTTCCTTCGATAATATCCTCTTCAACCCGCTCAGCAATTTGTGTGAATATCGAACGATGATCATCAATCACAGCTTCACCTCCTATCAGGTTATTCGGTTAGTTGGTTATGTAACTAACCATATAAGTAAATTGATAATTTGTCAAGAGTCATTCATTTAGTGGGTTAGTAAATGTGAAGCTGATGGAATAACCCTACCTATTGGGTATTATTGGAATTTCAATTAAGTTTGTCATTTTGCTATCATTGGAGTAAGTTATACTGAAGTTCTAGCAGCAGGTTAGGAGGAGCTTAGTTTGAAGGTTGTTATTATCGATGACGAAAAGGCCATGCATTTAATCATGAAACGAATGCTAGCTAAGGAAGCAGAAATCGAAATTGTGGGAAGCTTCCAGGAAACAAGAACGGCATTCTCATATTTGATGGACCATGAAGTAGACTTGATATTCGTAGATATTAGTATGCCTGGAGAGAACGGGCTTGAGTTTGCCAGACGATTAAGAGAGAGCGATCGAATAACGAAGCTTGTATTTGTTACTTCGTATAAAGAATATGCCCAATCTGCGTTCGATGTTTATGCCTATGACTACATCGTGAAGCCTGTAGTGCAGGATAGACTGAGCAAAACGGTACAAAGATTACTTATGGAATCATCCTAGGCTTAACAATAAATTGCTAGTAGCCATTAACGATACAAGAAATCTCTGAGAAGAGGTTTCTTTTCTTTTTGCTATTCGAACGGTGAAGGTGGGCAAGATAAAAGTTGAAAAAATGGAATAGTAAACGGTGAATTAACAAATAGTATCTAATAAATAGACAAGGAGGGGTTAGGCTGTGAAAAAAGCGAGTCTTACTGCTTTAATCTTGGTCATGCTAGTACTTAACGCATGTGGTGGCAATAACAATGTGAACAACAACGGAGGTCCGACTAATGCCGACGGCGGTACCGAGACAGGTGGACTCAGCGGTGAAGTAACCTTCGTTACAAATCGGACCGATTTAATCGATAGTGGGGTTTATGATAATTATGAAAAAAGCTTTAATGATAAATACCCCAATGTGGATGTCCGTTTTGAAGGTTTAACTAACTACGAGCAGGATATTAAGGTGCGTTTGTCCACGGGTGAAGCTGGGGATGTTCTACTCATTACGGGAAACGTTGCACAATCTGAGCTACCGGAGTTTTTTGAGCCCATTGATGATATTGGATCGTTCGAGAATGCTTATTTTGCTGACAGCAAAGCCTTTGAGGGCAAGCGATATGGGATCACCTCAGGTGTTGCCACGGAAGGAATTGTTTACAATAAAAACGTGTTTAAGGCAGCGGGTATCACTACAATACCGAATACTCTGGATGAATTCTACACGCTGTGTCAGAAGCTGAAGGATTCAGGGGTCATTCCCATCTATATCAACTATGGGGCCCAATGGCCGATGAAGCAATGGGGTGAGGTGCTAGTGCCTGCCGTCGCTGGGGATCCAGAGGTGTTGAATAAGATGGTGAAAGAGGATGCTCCTTTTCAAGTGGATAACCATTGGGGTCATTCCTTCTCAATTGTTAGAAACTTGATCGATAAAGGATACGTGGAGCCAGATCTGTCAACCAATGACTGGGAAATGTCCAAGGTAGATGTAGCAACAGGTGCTGCGGGCATGTATTTCCTAGGAAATTGGGTGATCAATCAGGTTATTGATGCGGGAGCTACAACAGAGGATATCGGTTTCTTCCCGTTTCCATATGACAATACGGGTAAGATTAATGCAGTGCTGAATCCAGATTGGTTCTATGTTGTCAGTAAGAACAGCAAGAACAAGGAAGCGGCCAAAGCCTTCGTGAAATTTATGGTGGAGGAGTCAGGCTATGATAGAGATCAAGGGTTTATTCCTACCATGAAGGATAAGAAGCCTGCACTGCCTCAATTAGAGGAATTTACCTCTTATAAGCCAAACATGATTGAGACCGTTGCGCAGAGTACGGAATGGAATAACATCGGGAACAAAGCGCAAATTGGATTCTATACGGGTGATTATATTCAAACCCTAGCGCTTACTGATGATCTGGCCGGAGAGCTGGCCAAGCTTAACGCGAAGTGGAAGCAAGCCAAGTCAGACTTGGGTATCGACTAACCCAAATACCTGTATGGAATGGCAGGACAATCGTACGCTGAAGGCTGGTAAGCACAATAATTGCACTAGCCTTGCATAAAACCTGACACGGAAAATATAACTTCATTTATTTACTATAAATGTAAGTATATATGAGAATTGCAAGGACAAAACATGAAAAATCTCCTATTGTAGAGGGATAGGCAAGTTATCCATACCTCTCTACAAAGGAGACCACCATGGATAATGTAACCCAAAATAGTGTCATCCAGCAACTTATTTCTTTGCTACCTTTTCAAGTGGATCAACGTTGTATGTTCGACCTCTATGCCAAAAAACTAACCGTCGCCAAAAGTATCGTACTATTCACAATAGCCTTATTGGAAAAATCGTCT
>DFZX01000038.1 GCA_002383695.1 Caryophanales bacterium UBA4045 | reverse complement strand
GGTGGCTCAAAAACACCGGAGAGGTGGCTCTCACTCACCGGAACGATGGCTCAATTTGCTCCGGAGTATTCATTAAGTATGAACAATCCGTTGGAAACTAGTCTAACTGTATGTTTATCTTGTATTCCCCTTAACTCACCTATGTGAGTAGGTTCTACCTTTAAACAAAAGCCCGTATTCCCTTCATTTCCCAATCCCTTCAAAGTAAATATACAATTCATAACCTTATTAATATGTTTAATAAAATAGCCTTCACCCATTCTGGCAAACATTAATAATTTGCACCTGGTCAGTCAGATGTCCAACTGATATGTTATTGATTTTGATATGTCGTCTGCTAATCCATTAGTATACCTTTGTTTGCGATTGACATAGCTTCATTGTACAGGTTTACAAATACTTCTTTAAACAATTTATGTTTTTCTCCAGCTAATACTCCCGAGTAACCATTGAGTAAATCGTATAATCCCAGATAAATCCAACCCCATAACATTGATTTGAAATTATAATCAATCATCACTTCAGAAACTGCTTCTCTTATTCGTTTAACTTCAACTCTTGTTAACCCACAAGTTCCCAAGATAGTTATAACTCTCTCTTTAGTAGTTTCCTCATCAAATTCGGTATCGAGAAACTCATCAAGTATTAATCCCCAAGTGTCTACTCTTCTTACAATTGGTATCTCATTAAATAAAGCAAATTTTTGTAGTTGATCTTTGAATGAGATTTGTCTACAAATAGTACTTCTCCAGTTATTGTACGTATTTCAGGTGGTATCTGGTTTAACAATATTTCTTTAATATCAGAAGTATGTATTATTCCTCTTGGAAAAACTGAGGAAGCTATAAATGGATAATTCTCGAATTCAATATAATCCTTTATAAATTTAATCATTGGGTTTCCTTCTTTCAATAACGCAGTACTATAATAAAAGTTATATTATTTCTCTTTTTAAAATAAATAAGTAAGAAAAATCCTATAAATACATCCTCCCACCTTATCTTTTTCTCTTACCCTTCAAAGCTTCTTCAGTTAAGAATCTTGCAAATTCATCTTCTTCAAACGGCTCTACGTCATCTAAAAACGATGATGGACTATATTTTCTTTCCACTACTTGAATAAAATCTAATTTCTCACCTGTTTCATTGTTAATATAGTCATCAAGAATTTCATCAGCAACTGTAGGATCCTCTTTGAGTAAAGCAATCAGAAGTTCGAAGTCGTGAATATCAAATAACAAAATATCTCTAAACTTTTCCTGTTTACTGATGGTCAAATAAGTATGTTTCGTTCTAGACTTCATGAAAGATTTTTCGGCGTGGACTATTACACCTATAATCGTTTTTTCTGTTTCCCTTGAATTTTGAATAGCAGCATTGATTTGCACTGCTCCCTCGTCAAAGATTTTTTTCATAAAGTTGAGTAATGCTTCTATGTTAGTGTTAGCATCTTTAACAGCAGCAGGTTTAATTCCGCTCTTACATTCGATTATGAGTCTATATCCAACTGTTTCTAATACATAATCGACTTTTTTACCTATGGTTGTAATAAAGAACCTATTTATATTTTCAGGATTGTTAATATTGAATAATCGGTTAGTAATGCCTTCTTGTTTTGTGACATACTCAATATATCTTTCGAACAGGATTCCAAAGTGATTTGGGAAATATTCCTTTCCATAAAGATCTTTTCGTTCCTGATAAAATTCCCTAGCTAACCACAGTTCGGCATCGGCAAACTTTTCTTGTAACATATAACCATCTGCTAGAACGCAAATCTTACCATATTCAGCAAATAAGTATCTATATCTTGTCAGGTTAAGGTTATTAGAAATCATGAAATCCTTAGTGACCGTATAATACTTGATTACTCGATTATACTTTTCCCGGAAGTTAGGGATTTTGGTTTCATCAAAGACATCAGAGTCAACTTTTAATGTATAAGGATTTATAGCCCATTGTGTTAACAATGCAGATAATAAAATTATCAGTATTAATCTAAACTCTTGTCTGGTAATACCAAGCATTTCATTTATAACAAGGTCGATGTCAAAAAAGTTCTCTGCATCGAGTTTGTTAAATATAATGTCATTTCTCTTTTTATCTACTTGGAATACATTAACCTGACCCCTAAACTGCTGCTCAGCTATTCCATACAAAAGGAAAAATACTGAATCACCTTTTAGGTTTTTCTTGCTAAGCTCATTTTCATAGTCATTATACAGCCCAATTAAGCGATACATCTCACTTTGCAGTATCTCAGATTTTAGACCATAACCATCTACATGTCCACGTCTGAACTTTTGAAAAATGATATCTCTTATAGTCCAATGACTCAAATGAAGAACACCGCTTGGAGCGAGACCATAATCAGCTAATTTAATGTGAAAAAGGTCATCATCTTCTGAATAGTTATGTTTGTATACCTCAGCGTTTAAATTAGCATATATTTGTAAGAAAATTCCTGTCTCATATTTACTAATCTCTCTGAAGAATTCATGGTCGAATTCATGTTTCATTTAAATTACGCCCCCTACAATACACTCCCTGCCAGGCACTCTGGTTCTTTGCCTCCATTTTACAACATTTCAACTGATAATTTCCTTCCTTACTTATTATACGGTTCAAACCAGCACATTCAGATTTTCAAAAAACCGCATCTATTAATGGTAAGGTTCACCGCAATAAATCCTAAAGTTACATAATAACAATTATGTTACATTACCTTTATCCACGATCGCATAAATTCCCAGTTTTTATTTATTCCATCTTCATTAAGTATTCTTAAGGCCAAACCGACCGGTAGCGGATTGTGTAATGTCCGAAAGGATAACTTCCGAAGAACTCCATTTGGATCCAATCGAATGTTGACATATTGTTTGATCCACTACAAGAGTGAAAAGCTCCTCAAATATTCATGACGCGAGATTTTTTACTTAATCTATACTTTATTTAATGCCTGTCTTTCAGCTTGAGGTTTACAATTCGAACAAATGTGTATCAAATTACCATTGATACCAATGTAATTAGTAATTGAGTTAATTCTACTGCTACAATAGGAGCACTTTTCATTTAATATGTTCTTTTTGTAAGATTTACTCTTACCATTTAATCGGGATTCAAATGACATTTAATCAACCTCTTCAATAAGTATGATGTACTATCATGTGAATTTCGACAAAAAATAAGTTTTCCCTTCATTTTCCATTCAATAATTTATCAGATTGCCATATTACGTTGTCTGTATTATATTGAGCTTTTGATAAAAAATAACACCTCAGGCTTGAGATGGTATTTACACAGAAAGGTAATATCATCTGCTGCAATATAATGACTTCCTTCCAGTACGCGAGTATGTACACGGTCAATATGCATCTGGACAACTGAAGTCCGATATAAAGAAGATATACTTAATAACCCTTTTCTTTGGATTCAGAAATCTTCTTTATAATAATTTGACCATCAGATTTTGCATTTTCTCGTGCAGGGAATAAGCTCGGTATAACAGAAAAAAGAGCTCTGAGATTCCAGAAACTCTTTATATTTAAAGCAACGATTTTTGAAAAGGGTGACGTATTAAATATATTACAATATTTTTTCCACTTTGCCTGAAGAACACTTTATAAGGATCGAACTTTCCAACTGTAATTAACACCATTCTCAGATTAACAGGTAAACCTCTGATCAAGACCTTCCTCCCTGAACATATAAAGATAGATCTTGAGACCTGAAATATACTTCTATTTTCTCAAACTGAAAACTAGATATTGGTGGCCATTCATTTTCTTTACGCCAGATATCTAATTTGAATAATGATCTAACTGCTGCTTGTTTCCAAATGATTTTCGTTATTCACGCTGCTCCGACAACAATTTCAAAACTTCTTGTGTAGTATATGAATTAGTATCGTCATTTAGCGCTTCTAATAATAATTTTTCCTCTTCTGGGTCTGTTACATCATAGTAATCAGATTGCCCGATTTCTTCAACTTCAAAAAGCATAAATTTACGATTTCCTATTTGAACAAAAATATCTCCATCCGATACAGCTTTATTTAACTCTTCGTTCTCAAGTTTGATTAATTTCATGTTTAGTTCCTCCTCATTGAAGGGATTTTTCAGGTTGCACACTTTAAAGTAACGTTCCTTATATCACAGTAGATCAATAGATTTCAGCATTACAAGTTGAGTGTTTGCCGTACGTTATTTTCGGAAATAATAAGGATATCGGGAGCGACACATAAGTACTAGGGACGCGTCCCATAAGTCTCGAGGACGGCACATTAATAATTATGTCAACGACACGATAACTCGGTTACCGATACAACTATCATAATGGCCAGCGCCCTCACTACTGAATCTTTCATCCCAATAGATTTCCACTACTATCACTCCTTATTAATAGTGAATAGAGTCCGCTCTCAATAAATTTTACCACTAGTACATGAAATTGAAATTGGGTAAACTTCCTTGTGAAATTGAGTCATAGAGGTGTTATCAAATGTAAATCTGATGTATGGTTTTCTCGCTCGTGTCTATTCACACAATGTCCTAAATGGAACACCCCACAACTTTCGAAATCCCATATAAAATGATATAATGGAAGTGCATTCTAAAAAGACATTTACGAAAGTCGGGTGTTCTATCATTGATAACGAATAGAGCAAATAGTATTGAGATTAAAAAAATCAATAGAAATGTTATTTACCAATTCTTATACAGACATGATCCCATTTCTATCCAAGAAATAGCTCAAAAATTGAACTTAAGTTTACCCACCGTTACGCATAACCTTAAAGAATTGCTTGAAAGAGATTTAGTCATTGAAACAGGTTTATTCGAATCTACAGGCGGTAGAAAAGCAAAGGCAATTTCTTATAATCCGATTGCAAAATATGCAATCGGATTAGATATTACTAAGAACCATGTGGGCGCAGTACTCATTGATTTAAACGGAAATGTAATTAAACATGTTAGAAAACAATATCCCTTCGTAAACTCCAAGGCGTATTTCGAGTGGGTTGGTGTTCTAATAAAGCAATTTATTGACGAATGCAAAGTTGATGACAAAAAAATTCTAGGTGTGGGTATTGCTTTACCAGCTATATTGACGCACGACAAAAAAATGGTAAATTACGCCACGGTTATTGATTTTAAGGGTGGAAATATAGCAAGCTTTTCTGAGTGTATTCCCTATCCATGTATATTGAGTAATGATGCTAACGCTGCAGGATTTGCAGAATTATGGTTCGAAGGAAATATCCAGAATGCCGTATACCTCTCACTTAATAATAGTGTTGGTGGATCCATTATCTTTAGCAAGAATATATATACAGGGGAAAACCAGCGTAGCGGTGAATTTGGACATATGACTATTGTCCCCAATGGTCTTACCTGCTACTGTGGACAAAAGGGGTGTGTTGATGCATACTGTTCAGCAAAAATCCTCTCTGATAGCACGGATGGGAATATTGCGGAATTCTTCCGACTCTTAAAAGTAAAGAATGAACCACAAATTGTGCTATGGGAAGAATACCTTACCCACTTAGTCGTCGTGATTAACAATTTGAGAATGCTGTATGATTGTAATGTTATTGTAGGCGGATATGCTGGAGCTTATATGGATGAGTATATTGAGCACTTAAGAGAATTGGTATCGAGGAAGAATACATTTGAACGGGATGGCTCTTATCTTCAAATCTGTAGATATAAATTAGAGGCCACTGCAGTTGGTGCTGCCTTGCAGCTTGTAGATAATTTTATTGATAGCATTTAGTTCCCATCGATAGGGCTGAATCAACAATAAGAAGCATCCAGGACAGATTGTTATACGTAACGGGAAATCTCTCCCACCGTGTCTATCCCAGATGCTTTTGTTTTATTTATATTTTGATCAGTGCCTTCACGACATCATTCTTATTCTCGATCACAAAATCGAAAGCCTTTTTACTATCCTCAAAGTTAAATTCATGGGTTATCATTCCCTTCACATCAATCTTACCATCTGCAATCGCCCCTATTGCTGCAGGGTAGAGATTGCGGTAACGGAAAACAGATTTGATCTCTGCTTCCTTCATCAAGATCTGCATAAAGTCATATTCAATTATATCCTTCGGGGCAAATCCAACAAGAACGATGCTACCACCTCTCCTAATTAGATAAGGCGTTTGTTGGATAGTAAATTCACTACCAGCCGTTTCAAAAACGATGTCAACACCCCTACCACCAGTTAACTCCTCTACTCTACTACGAATATCCTCATGCTTAGCATTAATTACGAAGGATGCACCGAGCTTTTTGGCGAATTCAAGTCTCTTCTCAATCACGTCCACAACAATGACCTCTATGGCGCCAAAAGCTTTGCATGCGAGTAAAGTCATTAAACCGATGCAGCCAGCACCAAGCACAACCACCGTATCACCTAGCTTTACTCCACCCTGTGTCGCAGCATGTAAACCTACAGCTAGAGGCTCAACAAGCGCGCCTTCCTTGGTCGATACATGATCAGGTAGTTTGAAAGCCATATTCCCTGGATACACGATGTAATTCATCAAACAGCCGTCATAGGGGGGTGTGGCCAAAAACTCAACATCGGGGCAGAGATTGTATTTGCCCCCTTTGCAATATTCGCACTGGCCACACGTAGACCCCGGCTCTAAGGCAACTTTATCTCCAACCTTTAAGTTTTTCACTGAATGCCCAACCTCTACAACTGTTCCCGCACATTCATGACCAAGTATAAAGTCACCATTGACAATGAAGCTTCCTATTTTACCATGTTCATAATAGTGAACGTCTGAGCCACAAATTCCTACGTAGTCTAGCTTTATAAGTACTTGATCTTCTGTCGGTGTGGGTACTTTGATTTCCCTAATTTCCATCTCTTTGAGACTTGTCATGTACGCTGCTCTGTTATGCATATATAAATCCTCCTATCGAATCTTCTTTTTATATGGAAGAGATCGATGCATGAACACATGTTGTTCATGCATCCTGAGAAGTATGATATTCCTTATTTTGTATCTCCTGCTACCAGCTCGAAGCCAGCTTTTTTTAACACTTCAATATACTCATCCACATTAGCAGCATTTATTAACGGATTTCCGATATCAGTATCAATCTGCTTTGACTCGCCAGTTAATAGCTTTTCACTCGTAGATAATAGCAGTTCAGCAAGCTCAAATGCATTTTGAAGAGTAGTTGAAGTCATCTTACCTTCTTTAATAAGCATTAATGCTTCTGCAGTTCCATCTACACCATATGCAAGCATATTTGTAAATTTCGGATTAGCTTTTACAACCTCAAGCGCTCCAGCAGCCATGTTATCATTCATTGCAACAACTGCATGGATGGTGTCATTAGCCTGTACCCAGTCTTCCATATATTTCATTGCTTCATCCTTGTTCCAGTTTGCAATCTGCTCACCAACAATTTTTACATCTGGACGTTTATCGAAGAATTCTGCCTGCCAGCTCTTTCGTCTTTCGTCTGCATGGAAGTTACCTGGAGGGCCATTCAATACGACAACGTTTGCATTGTCTGGAATTTGGGTAATAGCTGCTCGTGCATTAACCGCAGCTTGCTCGAATGGTGATGCATCTACTGAAGAAGCGCCTTCTATGTCAGAAATACGAGCATTCGTTGTAATGACTAATTTGCCTGCTTCTATAACCTTTTCAACATAGGGTCTTTGAGCTTCCCCATTGTTCGGTTGCACGATGACTAGATCATATTTGTTCGTAATTGCGTTCTCAATCAAGGAGTTTTCCTTCTCATCATTACCTTGACCATCGAATACATCAAGCTTGATGTTTGGGTATTTAATTGCTTCCTCTTTTACCGCGTTTGCAAGCCAAGCAGCAAATGAGTCCGATTGAGCACGAGCGATATACGCTACTTTGTAGGTCTTCTCTCCTTCACTAGTGGTATCTTTCTGTACATTCGTATTATTTGACGTGCCACAACCTACTAAAAGTACTAGTATTAACATCATTAACAGTGCGCTTACAAGACCCTTTTTCATCTTTTTATCATCCCTTTTCATATATTTTAAACAGCAATGCTGCTTAATTCGGTGTGGAGCGGTCGACAAGATATGCGAATCATATGGTTGAATATCAACCACTTCTATTATTATTAATGACAACGGTATCCTCTACCCTGCCTAATGTTCGCTTGGTTCTGCGTTTCTTGGATTGAATATCATAGATAACGGCAAGTGCAATAATCGCTCCTCGGATGATTTGCTGAATATAGGAATCTACACCCTTCAGGTTCATAATATTGTCTAGAAATCCTACAATAAATGCTCCTGCTAATGTCCCTCCAGCCGTACCAATTCCCCCTGAAAAGCTAGTTCCTCCTATAATCGCTGCTGTTAGAGCAGTGAACTCATAATTAATTGCGCCATTAGGAAGCCCTGCATTAACACGAGACATAAAAAGCACACCCGCTAACCCTACGAAAATCCCATTAATGATAAAAGCTGTATATTTGACTTTATGAACATTAATCCCTGAGGCTACCGATGCTTCCTCATTACCTCCAACTGCATACAAGGAACGTCCGAATCTAGTATGATTTAATAAGTACCAGGTAAGAATACCGATGCCGATTAAAAAAAGTACAGGTATAGGAACAAATCCAATTTTCCCTTGTCCCAATACGACGAACCCTTCCAGATGTAGAATATTCTGTCCTTCGGTATATTGAAGTGCGACACCACGAGCCATGGCCATCATGGCTAAGGTTGCAATAAAGGGTGGTGCCTTAAAGGTGCTGATCATTACAGCATTTAATACATTGCATATGACGCCAGTCAGAATTCCCACGAATATGGAGATTAGTAATGACCCTGTCGCTTTATACGCAGATACGGCGAACACCCCTGAGAGTGCTAGTACGGACCCCGCAGACAAATCTAGCATTCCGCATATGATCAATATCGTAGCCCCGAAAGCAAGGATCGTTGTTACAGCTAGCTGTGTAGAAATATTAGTCATATTGTTTACAGATAAGAAGTTAGGATTCGCAAACGTACATGCAATAAATAGAAAGGATAGAACAAAGTAGATGCTATATTTGCTCAATGATGTGTTCCTTAACTTATACCAAAGTTCCATGTTATTTCACCTCATTGGATAGTAAAGTTCCTGTAGCATATTTCATTATGAGCTCTTGGGAGAAATTCTCTCTGTGAACCTCACCTGTAATCGTCCCGCCCGCCATCACATAAATTCTGTCACACATTCCTATTAATTCAGGAAGCTCGGAAGATACCATGATAACGACTTTACCTGCTTTGGCTAAATCGCTCATAAGCTTGTAAATCTCAAACTTGGCACCTACATCAATTCCTCGAGTAGGCTCATCTAAGATCAGAATGTCTGGATTTCGTAACATCCACTTAGCTAACACTACCTTCTGCTGATTACCACCACTTAATGAGGCTATGACAGTTTCCAATGTAGGCGTTTTCACATTCATCTTTTTGAACATAACGGAAACCATATCCTGCTCAACCCTCGGATGATGCCTAAATCGATAGAAAACTCTTCCTAGGTGGGACAGCGTTGCATTCTCTCTTACTGAACGTATAGGAATGATTCCATATCTACGTCGGTCCTCAGAAAGCATAACCATTCCTTTTTCTATACTTTGTCTGACATTCTTAATCACAACCTCTTTACCTCTAATTTTTATGACGCCGGATGTTTTGGGGTCTAGACCGAATAAGGATCTCATCACCTCAGTTCTACCAGCTCCCATCAGTCCTGAGAAGCCAATAATCTCTCCTTTTCTGACGTGGAAGTTAATATTCCGAAATACATTCGCATAATTTAGATTTTCAACCTCCAGTAGATTTTCACCGAGTTCAATTATTTCCTTTGGATATGTATTCGTAAGCTTACGTCCCACCATCAACGAGATAACGGTCTCAATATCAAGCTCATCCTTCGGTCTGCTGTCTACTACCGTTCCATCTCTGAATACAGTTATTTCATCCGCAATTTGGAAGATTTCATCTAACTTATGTGAGATGTATATGATGCTAACGCCTCTTGCTTTTAGCTCTCTTATTTTGATAAATAATCTGTCTACTTCTTTAAGCGTGATGGCTGAGGTTGGCTCATCCATAATAATGATATCTGATTTATTCGAAATCGCTTTAATGATTTCAAGCATTTGTATATCCGATACGGATAAATCCTTCAATAATGTAGTAGGAGAATAAGGTAGCTCCTCTTCCAATAATAATTGTTCTGTATTTCGTCTTACTTCCTTCCAATTCACTTTACCGAATTTATTAACGGGGAGATTCCCGAGGAATATATTCTCCTCTACTGACATTTCCCGAACATAATTCAGCTCTTGAAAAATCATTGAAATTCCTAAGCTTCTAGCTTGAGTTGGATTATTGATTTTACATGGTTTCTCATCGATGAAGATTTGCCCGCTATCCGGCTGGTGAATACCGTTAATAATTTTCATTAATGTTGATTTCCCTGCTCCATTCTCTCCACATAGAACATGTACGGTACCTTTTCTAACCGAAAAGTCAATTTTATCAAGCGCTTTCACGCCTGGAAACGATTTTTCAATTTGCGAAACTCTAAGTTTTATTTTCTCTATCATGTCCTTCCCCCATTTTGTTAAGTGACTTCTTGATGATCTAACCCCTTATTAAAATCAATTTATATACTACTTTTATAAATATGATTTAATAAGATTAAAACATCTTCCTACTCTTAAGTCAACATATATTTTCCGTTGGTTATTGTTATTGAAAGCAAATTTCCATATTCCAGCCACATGAACTGAACTTGCTTGTCTTCTATTTCTCTTGATGTTGAATACAATGAAGTATTGAGCAGCAGGAGGAAACAATCTATGATACAACCGTCCCAATCGTTTATGAGAGGCACGTTCATCTTGTCCATTGCTGCGTTTATCAATCGTATTCTTGGCTTTATAAGCGGCATGTTCGTCGCCCGAATGTTAGGCGCGGAGGGTATTGGTCTCTTAATGATGGCGCATCCGCTCGTTCCACTCGTTATTACCATTACTGAGCTCGGCTTGCCGGTGGCGATTTCGAAACTGGTTGCAGAGGCTTATGCTCGAGACGAGCGGGAAAGAGTGAGACGCATCCTATTCGTCTCACTCGCGATCACCAGCGTATTGAGCGTGGCGCTTACGACTGTTTCACTACTCTACTCCGAGTGGATTGCATCCATTCTGCTGAGCGATCAACGTGCGTATTACGCCATGCTTGCGATTACACCGATCGCACCGATCGTCGCTGTTTCCGCGGTATTAAAGGGCTACTTCCGTGGCAAACAACGAATGAGTACGATCGCTGCTTCCGATGTGCTCGAGCATACGGTCCAGATCGCCTGCGTGCTAGCGTTGGTTCACCTATTGATGCCTTATGGCATTGCATATGCAGCTGCTGGCGCGATGGCCGCAGCCGTAGTAAGCGAGGCGATTAGCCTCTTATTCCTATTAGCTAGCTACAAGCTATACGGCGAAACTAAGCTACCAGGTGAGAAATGGACGAGACACCTGAAGCAGGGAAGGCGAACACTTGCGGAGCTGCTGCAGATTGGCCTGCCAACGACAGGACACGGTGTTATTCACTCGTTATATGGCGCTTTCCAGCCCCTACTCATTACAACAAGCCTAGCGCTTGCTGGTATTAGTACAGCACTCGCGACGAAGCAGTTTGGCTTACTCGCTGGATATGTGTTTCCGCTACTCTTCATGCCGAGCTTCATCACACATTCACTGGCCACCACGCTCATCCCAGCAATCAGTGAGGCATCGGTGAACAAGGACGGTCTGCTCATTCATGAACGGATGGATCAGGCTCTACGCTTGGGTCTTATGGTTGGAGCTCCGGCAACTGTTATCTTGTTCGAGTGGGCGACCCCACTCACGACACTTATTTACGATGCTCCCGAAGCGGGATTGCTGTTAAAGATATTGGCACCTATCTTTTTTCTGCATTATTTTGACGCACCCCTACACGCAATCCTGCTTGGGATCGGCCAAGCAAATGCTTCGTTGTGGAACTATCTTGTAGCCACAGCATTCAAAGCAATCGCCATCTTCGTGTTGGGTAGTCAATTTGGCATCATCGGTGTCGCATACGGACTCGGCATAGGCATCGTCATATTGACCATACTGAACTTCATATCGATCTCAGGCTTCATCGGCTTTTACTGGGATATTCGACCATATGTCAAGGGAGGGATCTGTATGGTGCTGATGGCACTATGCGGTCAATGGAGCTTTGGTTACCTTAACAACAATGGACTGTCGCTATTATGGAGTGTGCTCATTTCAATCGTTTTATCCCTTCTCCTTTACTTCGTTGCACTCACATTGATGGATGAAGTGAAAAGGAAGCGGAAACGCAGTATTTTCTCAATTCTAAGGTAAGTTGTTCGTTTGAGTCCTTGTGCAATTCCCTTAGCGTAGGAATTTGCCTGTATAAATAAAATTACTGACTAGTCGGGCAGTGACGGTCTGATAATGAATCTCTTTATGTCCGTATGGAACAATAATAAAATCCTTTAACCCTTCCATATGAACCGAATTGACCTCAATTCTTCCGTCATTCTCAGCCTTCAGTAATTTTCCTAATAGTAAATTGTTCTTACTTCCTGCAATCGCACCAACTTCGATAGCTGGATTTAAATTCGGAATACGATCCCTGTGAGCCGTATGTAGTGAATCAAGAGTTTTGTAAATTCGCGAGATGGGCTTCATCCATTTGAAAGCCATATCGGCCATTAACGTACCCTGATTAGGTGTCGCTATGAACACACATCTATCCAATTTACTAAGATCTTTAAGCAGAGAAATGAGATATCTGATAACAAGTCCCCCACTGCTATGACCAATAAGTGAGATTTTCTCATCGTCTCTAATAGATTGAATAGCTTGAGTAAAATAGTTAGTAAGCATAGTCGAAGATTCCTCAATTGGACGAAAGGTTAATGGAAGATCTATCAGAATTGTTTGAATTTTGTATGTAAGCAAATTTTCCTGTAAGACCAGCATATCATTCTTATTCTTGTTGTAGCCGTGGATCAGAATAGCCTTTTTCAATCATCTATCTCCCCAACAATTCTCATACTTCTAATTATGTTCATTGTGCTAGCTTTTGATACAGGATGATACAGGAGTTTTAAGCCACTATAATTAGAGTGAGTTCAACTATTTATTTAGCTTCACTTTCGATGAACAAAAAAAAAAGAGCGCTGAATATTCAGCAACTCTTTAAACGAAAATGAGAGTTTTATTGTATCAAAAAAAGATATTAATCTAATTAAAATTGATTTCCTTACCTATTAATTCCAAGAAAGCCGCAGGTAGATTAAACTGCTGATCATTAATTTTTATACTTTTTAATTGTCCAGCATCAACCTCGTGATTCGAATCTTTAATCGTCGTGACTTCATTCATCAAGCGTTCCATCTGATGATCTAATGCGTTAGCCGTTACAGCAGCACTCTTCAACTCCTGTAACAGCCGTTCAGGTACAGACTGATTATACTTATAGAAAATCTTATGCTCTAAGCTCGCCCAAAAGTCCATAGCAATCGTACGAATTTGAACCTCTACACACACTAGTTCTATGCGATCTGATAAGAAAACAGGGATCTCTATGAGCAAATGGAGGCTTTGATAACCGTTTGGTTTTGGATTTTTAATATAATCCTTTACCTCAAGAATCTTCAAATCACTTTGATTCTGCAGCATTTCATTAACACGATAGATATCCGTTAAGAAAGAGCAGGTTATACGTAAGCCCGCAATATCCATAATATATTCTTTAATTGCAGTAAGGGACAAATCTCCGCCCTTCCTCTGCAATTTATTGACAATACTTTCAGGAGACTTCAACCGAGATTTGGTATGCTCAATTGGACTGTAATCGTGTAAGGATTGGAATTCTTCCTTGAGTATATCAATCTTGGTCTCCATTTCTTTCAGTGCAAATCTATATTTCAGCATAAATCGGGTAATTTCATTACGGAATAACTTCAGTTGGTCTAGTTGCATGATATTCAACATATACACTCCACTTCTATCAAATCTGCAATTGCTTAATTATAAATTCAAACTGCGGATAAAGCAATTTCAACAGGTTATGATATTTAGTAGATCATAGATTCGAAGCTATTAAATTTTTAGAACCCCACCTGTACTTGCTGAAGTAACCAATTTAGAATATCGAGCCAGGTATCCCGTTTTTATCTTAGGCTCAAAACCCTTCCATTGACCTCGACGACGTTCCATTTCTTCATCGCTAATCTGCAGTTCAATGGTCCGGTTAATTAAATCAAGATCGATGATATCGCCATCTTCGACAAATGCAATAGGTCCCCCTTCAGCTGCTTCGGGTGAGATATGACCTATACTGATTCCACGTGAAGCTCCAGAGAATCGTCCGTCTGTAATAAGAGCTACCTTGGCACCTAATCCCATACCGACTATTTGTGATGTAGGAGCAAGCATTTCAGGCATTCCGGGTCCACCCTTGGGTCCTTCGTAACGGATAACAACAACATGGCCTTCTTTGACCTTTCCATTCGCTATTCCTTCTAGCGCATCATCCTGAGATTCATAACAAATCGCAGGTCCCGTATGACGACCGCCTACTTCTTTGTCAACAGCACCAACTTTAATAATACAACCATCAGGGGCTAAATTTCCGAACAGAACAGCTAGTCCACCTTGCTCACTGTGCGGGTTATCCAAGGTATGAATGACATCCGTGTTTATAATTTCATGCCCTTGCGCATTCTCTCGAATGGTTTTTCCAGTCACTGTCATGCACTCCGTATGCAAGGCATTCGGTTTTTTCAATAGCTCGTTTAGAATAGCTGTTACTCCGCCTGCATTGTGTACATCCTCGATATGGTAATCTGATGCAGGTGCTATCTTGGCCAAATGAGGCACACGAGTAGCTACTTCATTAATTCTTGTCATGGGGTATTCAAAACCAGCCTCGTGGGCTAAAGCTAATGTATGCAGCACTGTATTCGTAGATCCACCCATAGCCATGTCAAGTGCAAAAGCATTATCGATGGTTTCAATGGTTACAATATCTCGTGGTTTCAAGTCTAGTTCAATTAAGTTCATTAATTGTTTAGCCGACTTCTTAACAAAGTCAATACGTTCAGGTGCAACAGCAAGGATGGTACCATTCCCAGGTAGGGCTAAGCCTAAAACCTCTGCTAAACAATTCATTGAATTGGCTGTGAACATTCCTGAACAGGATCCACAAGTCGGACATCCAAACTGTTCTAGTTCGGTTAAAGACTGCTCATCAATTTTTCCAGCCTGAAAGGCGCCTACGCCTTCAAACACTGAGGACAGTGATATCGATTTGCCTGTACTGTCTTTTCCAGCCTTCATTGGACCACCACTGACGAAGATTGTGGGAATATTAACTCTTAGTGCACCCATCATCATACCCGGAGTGATTTTATCGCAGTTAGGTATACAGACCATTCCGTCAAACCAATGTGCATTAACTACCGTTTCTACAGAATCTGCAATAAGCTCACGACTGGGAAGGGAATATCTCATCCCTATATGTCCCATGGCGATCCCGTCATCCACACCAATGGTGTTGAATTCAAAGGGTACACCTCCCGCTTCTCTGATCGCTTCCTTCACGACCTTACCAAACTCCTGCAGATGAACATGACCAGGTACAATATCAATATATGAATTACATACTGCAATAAAAGGTTTATTAAAATCCTCTTCCTTCACACCTGCTGCTCTAAGCAGACTTCGATGTGGTGCTCGATCAAAGCCTTTTTTGATCATATCCGATCTCATCTTTTGTGGTTTCATATGAATCTCCTCTTTTCTAATTGTATTAAATTATATTAATGCGTATAGCTCATTCATAGGTCGTAATATGTTTTGCTTCATGATGGCTGATGCCTTTTCAGAGTCGCGTTTTTCGATGGCCAAAATGATGCTGGCATGCTCTTCTACTGAGGTTAATGTTGCAGTAATTTTGTGCTTGAGAAAGATATACTTAAACCTGCGAATATGAATTTGCAGTGAACTACTAAAGGAAGCAATGTATGCATTATCTGAGTTCTCAATAATGAGGTTATGGAACTGTTCGTCCAATTCCATCGCTTGAAAGGGTTGTCCATTTTCAATTGCTTGGCTAAACCGTTTATTTAAATCTTTTAAAACTTCAATTTGAACGGGTACAAACGTTTGTGTTGCAAGCTCGGTAGCCAAAGCGTGAAGGACTGCAAGTGTTGGATACATTTTTAGGATATCGTCTTTCACAATGTTTCTTACTCGCGTTTCTTTGCCGGGATACATGGACACTAACCCTTGTACTTCAAGTAATTGCAATGCTTCCCTGATAGGCGTTCTGCTTACAGCCAGAGACTCTGCTAATTCAGCGTCTATAAGCTTCTCTCCAGGTAGAAGTGTACCTTCAATGATCCATCTTTGGATCTGAGAAAAGGCTCGTTCTTTGGCTGTTATTCGAGCAGGCGAAGCGAATTCTTTAGGTACAGGCAATTAAGAACCTCCTTACGATCATTATAATATGCAATATATCGCATATATATATTAATTGCAATCATAAACATATATAGCCCGTCCCAGCAATGAATGGAATAGCCTTAAACCGTGATAACAACTTTCCCTTGTACATGTCCTTCACCGTAATACTTGAGGGCTTGCGCAACTTCACTTAACGGATAACATCTATCTGTAACAGGAACAACTTTGCCCGATTCAAAAAGCTCATTCAATATAGCTAGATCCTTGTTGTTTGGTTTGTGCAATAATAAACTCATCCTCTTGCTCGAAGTCCTCGAAATCCAAGGTCCCAATAGCATCATTTGAAATATTCGTGCTGTGGTCCCGCCGATCATCACGTATTTTCCATTAGTGCTTAATGCACGCTTGTAATCGAATATTGAACGATTCGCAATAACATCTAGAATCAGGTCGTAACGCTGCCCGTTATTCGTGAAGTCTTCTTGTGTGTAATCAATGACATGATCGGCACCAAGCGAGCGAAGCATTTCCAACTTTCTCGAGCTGTCCACACCTGTTACTTCAGCTCCGTATGATTTGGCAATCTGCACGGCAAATGTACCTACTCCTCCACCCGCACCATGGATCAGAACCTTTTTTCCTTGAAGAATCAATCTATGACTGTGAAGACTTTGCAATGCTAAGACTGCCGCTTGAGGAACCGCTGCTGCTTGCTCGAATGTCATTCCGGCTGGCTTCAGTGCTAACATATCTGCTCGAGCACAAACATACTCAGCAAAACCGCCCCACCCACATCCGGAAATATCCCCGAATATATCATCACCCGACTTCAGATGTGTTACCTTATCGCCCACCGCTTCTACCCGACCAGCAATGTCAGCGCCGAGTATTCTATATTTGGGTTTCAGAAGACCATCGAGACGAACGATAAACGGCTTGCCTCTCAGCAGGTCCCAATCCCAAGAATTTATAGATGAGGCATGAATCTTTATCAAAACCTCATTGTCCTTGGGAGTAGGTTTTTCTACCTCTGTCAACTGTAATACCTCGGGTTTTCCGTATTCTACATATACAACTGCCTTCATTCGTTTATCCCCCATTTTTCAATATATTTTGATTATTTATAAAGTGATAACTGTGGCTCAAACTCGGTAAATCGGTGCAATTGAGCAGCTCTTTGTGAATGCAAATTTGAACTTTGAATCACTTGATAAAGCTCGCTTATCGTCAATTCCTTAGGTAGGAATTGTTTGGCAATCGTAATGGTAAGTAGATTCACCCGCCTAAATTTATAAGTTCATTATGATATTATCATTATGAACTTATTAGAAACTATGTCAAGGTTTATTTGATTATGGTTGCCCTGAATAGTTACAAACGTCACACCAACAAGAACTAGATAATTGTTATAATCTCGAAGAGTTTAAACCATTTATATTCATCTTCACTTCAGGAGGCAATGAGCATGGCATATAAATCACTAGAGATAGAAAACTTGGATTTTTACCAATTAGAAAGCTTAGAGGTTGGAATAACCTCGAATTGTAACTTCCAATGCAATTATTGCTGTGCATATCAGCGTAACGATGCACAATTCATCAGCGGTAAAGAAATCATACGTATTCTAGATGACATTCCAACATTAAAGCGCATTCGGCTGTCGGGTGGTGAAGTAACCCTTAAATATCAGGATTGTCTGGATGTAGTGACCTACTGTTCAACCAGGGGCATCTCTACGCAGTTAAATACGAATGGCAGCCTGCTCAACGAGGATCGGATCAGGCGGTTGCGCGATGCTGGATTATCTAATATCCACATCTCATTTAACTTTACCTCCGCTGATAAATTTTCTGCATATTACAAGCTTCCTGGAAGTGTTTATGAGAAGATTCTAAATAACATTCGGTTATGCGTTGCATTGAAGCTTGAGACGGTATTAGAAACACTGCTCTTCGTTGAGACTCAAAATAATATCATAGCGATTAGCGAATGTGTATATCAGCTGGGCGTTAGAATCCATGAGATCCAGAACGGTATTATGATAAAGCATAGCGGCTGGAACGCGATTACAGCTAGGGATGAGCTTAAGCGGTCCATGACGGAATTGATCGAGATGAAGCAAGTGGATACTGTCCTGTATCTCACCTGTATGGATCGCTTTTTCGAAGCTCTAGGCCTACGTGAACAACAAGACGTTCACTTTTCTCGCTGCATTGATGGCAAGAAGCAGCTTCATCTGCATAGTAATGGTGATGTGCTCATCTGTGAGCTGTGTCATCCTGTAGTGATCGGTAATATATATCAGGGTACATCTTTAAAAGAAATATACCTTAATAAACCTGCACCGCTTACTGATTTTCTCAATAAACAGCCTTGTCTTGCATTAGACGCACTTTACCCGAATGGATATATGTAAGCTCTTCTGAGATCAATTACTTAATTTGATAGAAGTATGAATTAAGAATATAATTGAATAGAACCTATAGATATAATCGAAAGGTGATGGTCCTTATGTTCTCAAAAATTTTAGTAGCATTCGATGGCTCTGATCAATCTAAGAAAGCAATGGAGTTTGCCCTTCAATTGACGAAGACATATTCAAGTCAATTAGAGGTTATCCACGTTTACAACTACCCTAGATTCATACTGGGTGAGGCAATTTTACCTGTTCCATCTTACTTATTGAAAGAACAACAAGACTATACAAAGCTTGTACTTGATGAAGCCAATCAATGGATTGAATCCGTATCTGGTGCGAAAGTAACCTTGCTTCATGGCCTCCCTGCTAAGACCATTATTGACTTTGCAGAAGAGAATAATTGTGAACTAATTATTATTGGGAGTCGAGGTTTAGGCGGTATCAGTGAAATCGTACTTGGTAGCGTTAGCCACAATGTAGTTCAGCATTCTAAGATTCCTGTTCTAATCATTAAATAGAGCACAAAAACCTCCAACATCACTTATTAGTGATATTGGAGGTTTCATTGTTTATTCAACCACATCTTAGTCTGATTTATAGCTTTCTCTAGTGGTTCGGTTCTTATCTTATGATAGAATAAATCTTCTTATTTGTAATTGTAACTCTTCAGCTGTATTAGACAAATATGAAGCGGATGAAGAGATTTCTTGCATCGTAGCAAGCTGTTGTTCGGATGAAGCCGCGACGTTCTGGGATTGCTCTGCATTACTCCTTGAGATATCGCCGATACCGTTCATGGTTGCAGATATTTCTTCAGCGCCAGCCGATATTTGTTGGGCAATGGCTGCTATATCATGAATTTGAGCGGCAATCTGGTGATTCGCCCCCAGTATGACAATGAATTGCTGCTCAGCCTCCGATGCCGTATTCAGGCCGCTATTCACTTCAACTTTAACCTGCTGCATAGCTGAATTTGTAAGATTAATACCATTAATGATTTCTTCGATAAGCAGAAAAATTTGCTCTGAGGACTTTTCTGATTGAGAAGCAAGCTTTCTTATTTCCGTAGCAACGACAGCAAAACCTTTACCATGCTCTCCTGCTCGCGCGGCTTCGATTGAAGCATTTAGAGCGAGTAAATTCGTAGTTGCATTGATACTTTGAATCATCTCTATGATTTGACCTATGCGTGAAGACTTATCCTCTAGTGTGTCAATAATATGATCCATTGTTGAAACAGAATTATCAATTGTTTTCATTTGTATAACCGTCTGTCCAATACTTTGCCCGCCCTCATCCGCCTTCTGTGTAGCCAACAAGGCGAGCTCGGAGATAGAGGAGCTGCTCTCTGCCATTTTCTGAATGCCATCAGATACTTCCTCAAGTGATCTTGTTGTTTCATTCACACTAGTTTGTTGATTGTCTGCATTCACAGACACCTGCTGGATTGCTTCAGCAATATGCTCACTTGCTTTACTCGTTTGCTCCGCACTCGCATTTAAATCCTTTGAATATGTAGTAACCTGCTCAGAGGTTCGTAGTACCTGCTCAACCAATAGTCTCAGACTATCCCTCATTACGTTATAACCTTGACTCAGCTGCCCAATCTCATCCTTAGATCGATCTACGAGTTGAAACGAGAAATTACCTTCTCCAGCTTTTTGCATTGCATTATTTACACGCCTTAACCGTTTCTGCATTAATGAAGCATATGAACCAATAAGAATAATAGAAATGACTATAGATATGCTCAGAACAATAATAAAGATTTGATTAAAATCTTGCTGAATCGTTTGGACCATGCCCTGGGACACACCAACATACCAAATGCCGATAACCTCACCAGCAGCATTCTTAATAGGTTGATAGGACGTCACCGTGCTAACACCCACAACCTCCGCTTCACCGACATATAATTCACCTTTATTCAACACGACCTCTTCTACTTCAGGTGATACCTGTGTTCCTATGGCACGTTGACCATCTCGCATAACATTGGTGGCTACACGGGTATTCCCTTGGAATAATGTGACCGTACCTCCTGTATCTCTTCCAATGCGATCAATCATATCAAAGTTATCATTCATGAGAACGCTTCCTTTAAATAACAAACCTTCACGGATCTCCCAATCACCGGGATATGTTAGATCGATTAGCTTGTATCCTAGGACCAGCTCGCTCTTTGCCTTCTCAATGGCAACAATTCTAATGCCTTCTTTGATTTGTTGCATGACAACATAGGAAATAACCAGAGCTAGTGCAAGTAAAATGGCAATGACAATCATACTTAGCTTAAATCCAATACTAAACCACATTTTTTTCATCGTTTTTCCTCCAAGGTGTATAGAATGATGACTAGAAGTGAAACAATAGCTCTCTACAATATTCTTTTCAGAAGAAGAAAGTAACGAATACCAACATTAGAATACTTCAATAATTAAGGTGATTATGTGAGAAAAATCACTCAAATTCAATAATACTTGAATAACTTGATCGATATTTATAAAACCGTCAAATGTGAATAAGATTTGTTTCCAAAAGAAGTGTATAGTTAAGTGAATAGATATGCCAAATAGAAAGGAAGTTGATGATGGCTTCAACACATACCTATACAAAACGAGAAGAAATTGCTAACGCCATGACCCACGGAATTGGAGCATTGCTCAGCGTTGCTGCACTTGTACTGTTAATTGTCTTTTCCAGTATTGAAGGCACTGCGTTTCATGTGATCAGTTTTATTATCTATGGGGTTACAATGCTTTTACTATATGTATCCTCTACGCTGGTACATAGCTTTCCTGAAGGAAAAGCTAAGGATATATTTGAAATCATGGACCATTCTGCTATTTATATCTATATTGCGGGTACATATACCCCTATTTCCTTACACATCATTCAAGGCACCCTTGGATGGGTACTATTCGGAATTGTATGGGGACTTGCTGCTGCAGGCGTGTTATTCAAGGTGTTTTTCACGAAGAAATTTCTGTTTACATCAACGCTTATCTATATCCTGATGGGCTGGATGATTGTCGTTGCTTGGAAGTCCCTCCTCCTTAACTTTAGCGGGGGTGGATTAATTATGCTAATTACAGGTGGTTTATGTTACACCGTGGGAACTTTGTTTTACGTATGGAGAGGCTTTATGTATCATCATGCAGTCTGGCATTTGTTCGTATTAGCTGGATCAGCCTTTATGTTTTTCTCCATTCTGCTTTATATCCTCCCATAGGTCCTCAGGAACGACACGATTATCCACTGGAAAATAGCAGGAACTTAAAAGCAATATATTTTTGCATCAAAAATAACTTTGTGCTATATTTAAGTAAGTAAATTCCAAAATGAAAGGTGATTAGATCATATGACTATAAACACAATAGCTTCAACACAATTGAGTGATGAGGTTAAGGGCCATCGCACTTCCGAGTATCCAATTAACCCCATTTTCTTGAATCGTTGGTCTCCCCGTGCTTATTCGGACCGTGAGGTTAGTGAACAAGATTTATACACGGTATTGGAAGCAGCTCATTGGGCACCCTCCTCCTATAATGACCAACCCTGGCGCTTCATCTACGCACAGACGGATGCGCAATTAGCGGTTTTCCATTCTTTTCTTGTAGAATTTAATTTGAGTTGGGCCTCTAAAGCTCCTGTGCTTATCCTAGTTGCCTCTCATAAATTTAGAGAAAATGGCGATCCTAACCCTCCTCATTCATTTGACAGCGGAACAGCTTGGGGATATTTAGCCTTACAAGCGAAGCTACTTGGTTTGGACGCACATGCCATGGGCGGATTTGATAGAGAGAAAGCAAAGATTGCCTTAAACCTACCTGACGAGTTCGAGCTGCATGCGGTTGTCTCTCTTGGATATCAAGGGGATAAGAACACCCTTCCAGAAGGCTTGCAAAAGGTTGAAGTGCCGAATCAACGACGACCGCTTCATGAAGTTATATATGAAGGAAATATGAATTGATCATCAGCCTTTTTGCTTATTAGAGTTAATCGAATACTTATATATATGATGGAATATTAGGCAACATTAATCCGGTTTACATCGGGCTATTGTTGCCTAATTGTATAGACACGATTATCATCGCATTTCGATTCGTGGTATATTCAATTAGACTTCAATTTACTATTCCATATAAAGGCTGTGAATCAAGTGAGCTCAATTCTTCAGCTCGAGCAAGTAACTGGCGGATACAATCACCTATATCCAATAATTCGTAATGTATCGTTCTCAGTTGGACCAGGTGAGATGATCGGTTTGATCGGACTTAATGGGGCCGGTAAAAGCACTACGATTAAGCATATTCTCGGTTTATTAGAGCCTACGGAGGGGACTGTGCGCATCAAGGGAAACACGAGAAAAGCTTCACCTGCGATGTATCGGTCTGCATACAGTTATGTACCAGAAACTCCATTATTATATGATGAATTGACGGTTCGTGAGCACCTGCACTTTGCTGCCATGGCATACGGTCTTGAGCAGACTGATTATGAAGCGCGTATGGAGCAAGCAGCCGAGATTTTCCAGATGACATCACAATTAGATCGTCTCCCAATCCATCTGTCTAAGGGCATGCGTCAGAAGGTGATGATCATGATCGCATTCTTGGTAAAACCTGAGCTGTATATCATCGATGAGCCATTCTTGGGATTAGATCCATTAGCTATGCGGCGATTACTGGAGTTTATGGTTATTCGGAAGGCTGAAGGCGCAGGTTTGTTGGTTAGCTCACATATTCTTTCGACGATCGAAAGATATTGTGATCGATTCGTTCTCATTCATCATGGCGAAATAAGAGCCTATGGAAGTTTAGAGCTACTACAAGAAGAGGCTAATCTGCCTGGAGGCTCACTAGATGATGTGTTCCTGCGATTGGTCCAAGAGGTATAGTTATGACAAAAGTTCATTTATCTCAATTACGTCAGCAGCGCTCTAAGGTATATTGGAAAAGCATGGCACTTTATCTCCGTTATTTGGGTGGTTCACTTGCTGGTTTTATTCTAATATTCGGTGTCTGTTTATTCGGATATGGTTACTTCGTTAATCATCTTCCTGAGCGTTTTCCTGTTTTCGTTCTTATGGCAATCCTGCTGGCGATTCCGATCAACTCATGCCATATCCGCACCTACTTGCGTGAAGCAGACGTAGTTTTCTTACTACCCATGGAATCTCAGATGAGCGCATATCTGCAACCAAGTATACGATCTGCATTTTTGATACATACCCTAATGATGACTTTGATCTGGTTCCTTCTCTGGCCGTTATATCAGGCGGCAGGCGGACAATCCATGGTTTTGTATGCCATCATATGGCTCCAATTGGTTCTAATTCAACGAGTCGTTACTTATGGTGTTTGGCAAGAGACACAGATAAGGGAATTGCGAGAAAGGCAAATCGTTAGCTGGATTCGTTCAATCACGATTGGATTGTTAATCTATATCATTCTCACACAATCCATTGCCTGGTCACTTATTGCTGTTGGGGTAGCTTCTATTCTATATGTACTCGTTCTGCAAGCGACAGATCGATATATGATTAACTGGGATAGGCTAATTATGCTGGAGCACAAAAGCAGGTCGCGATGGATTACATTTTGCAATCTATTCATTGAGGTGCCACGCGAATTTTCGAATGTTCGTCAAACTCGTTGGCTTCACGGCATGGCTCGTTATATAGCTTTCAAAAATTCGAATGCTTACCGTTACTTGTACTTGCTTACATGGATGAGATCAGATTTATTCGGTGTCATTATTAGATTAACCTTTGTGGGCGTCCTACTCATGGTTATCATGAACAACCTCTGGATTAAGCTCGGACTTATTCTAGTATTTACCTATGTAATTAAGCTACAGCTCTCAGAGCTCAGTCGTTATCATATGAATGTCGAAACCTCATCCATTTATCCATTACAACAAGAAAAACGAGCGTCATCCGCTCGGTATGTGGCAAGACGCGTACATGTGTCTGTTATTACCATTCTAATTGTTTCATTCCTGATTGCTCATTTCACGCTTTATAAGTCATGATCGTATTCAACAACAGCAAGAAGGGCATTATTGCCTTCTTGCTGTTAAATCACAGTAGTTTTTTATAATCTCTCTTCATGATATTCATAACTAAGCTCGACCATTTCGGATTAGCACTACAATATTTACTTGCAACCTTCTCAATGCTTGTGAACCCCTTATCTATATAATTATCGGAGATAAGCTGTCCAAACTTCTCAACACTATCTCCCTTTGTTTCGAAGCTAAAAGCTTTATTATATGCATCACCATCAATGGCATTTAACCCAAATAAGTTATTCTTATCTCTAGCTATCTTACTCTTTCCATGACCACTTTCTAATTTCATAACCGCAATTGTAAAGTAGGCGTTTATTCCATACAACTCTTCAATATCCAAAATGGTCTTCTCCAAATCATGATCAGCAAGGGAGGTTCCTTCAAAGATTTGTGTGATATGCTCTTCAGTCAATCTCGAATCAGATTTTACAGTGGACGACGGTTGACTAGGCAGTGATTGTGAGACCTGAACGATATTCTCCTGAGCAATAGGTTGATTCGCTGATAACACTGTGACTTTCGGGGATTTTTTAATTTGACCTAAGCTTTCATTGATTAATTCCGTATATTTACTATGTACATAACCACCATTCTTAAGCTTTAGCCAATCATTGTCGGCCTTGCCCAGAACCTCAAGCACATCACCATTCTTAACCACATGAAGTATCTTTGATCTCGCACTCCTATTCGCACGAACATTGAGATAATGTGAAGTGACCTCATAGTTTGTTGTATCGATAACCATAGACGCTACAATCTCATTTTGATAGCCCTGCACATTCATTTCCTGTCTCGTCGAAGCTTGGATAGCTATTCGTTTTTGTTCTTCGAAAGAGAATTGAGCAATTGATATACTAGGATCATTCGTTGTCTTCACTTCTGAATCTTCGATCTTGAGTGAATGAGAAGGTGTCTCTGTAAACAACATATTATGATTAGTTTCGAAATCCATTCCTAATGTGAAGAATACGGTCGCACTTAACATATACGCGATGAATTGCTGTTTAATTTTCATTTGCAAATGTAGCACCTCTTTAACAGATTAGTAGTCACATAGATTGATAATTTAAAATGATTGTACACAAATGCGACTGTGAAGCATGTCAGTTTGAGGAAGAATTTTATAAGATTATTTGTCATAATCCGAATCAACATGTCTAAAGATACTGAAATTAAGCCTACTAAATGAAAAATACGAAACAAAAAAAGCCTGAATGTTCAGGCTTTTCCGAAGAAGTTTTATGAATGACTACTCTAATTGTGTTGTTGTATGAGCTTCAAGCTTGCGTCGTTCTGCTCTCTCTACTCTGTACAAGTACTTACGACCTCTCCATCTGTAGAAGGCCAGAAACCCTCGAACGTATTCATCTGTGATCATTGCTACATAGATTCCTAGTAATCCCCATCCTAGATATACACCTAGCCAATAGGACATGACGACTGTAATTAATAATTGACAGCACACCGAGACGATCATCGTATATCGTGTATCCCCTACTGCATTTAATGCTCCTCCCACTACCATATTCAGTGATTTCCCTGTCTGTAGAATAAGGTTCAATCCCAGCATGGAAACCCCTAAGATAATAATGTTAGAATTATTCGAGAATAAGCCAAGTAATTGTTTGCCAAAGACTAATATGATAATCGCATTAATGATAGCCAGAACGATTGCAATCCATAATGCGCGATATGCACTAGCATAAGCCTCTCGTGTTCGACCAGCACCATATAGATGAGCAATCTGAATTTGCACCGCTAGCGCTATCGAATATCCTAACATGAAGCAGAATGATTCTAAGGTGTTCAAGTAGGTTCGTGTCGCAAGCTCTTCTGCTCCGATAACTGCAATAAAGGAGAAGAGAACAAGCTGAGCAATCATATAGGCAGAATTACTAACACCTAACGGCCAACCTATCTTCATGACATCCTTGAATAATTTCATATTGAATAATCGGAGATCTTTAAAACCGATCTTGTTCTCAAATGAATTTACGAACATCACGAGAAGCATGATCGTTGCAAATAACCTACTAATAACTGTAGAGATGGCTACCCCTGTTAAACCCCATTCTGGAAACCCGAAGGCACCGAAGATAAACGCATAATTCAAGAAGACATGAACGATGTTCATTGCAATCGCTGTATACATAGGTCCTCGTGTATTACCTGTATTCCTTATAACTGTGCTAAGTGCTAGCATCAATGAGGTTAATACCATTCCCGCACCGACAATAGAAATATATATTTCTGCCATAGGTAACAAGCTATCTGGCAATTGAAGCCATTGAACGATAACTAGTGGCTTTGTATATAGAAACACACTCAGGATTAATCCAATCATAACGCTCACATTCACTGTCATAATCGCAATCGTCCGTGCGTCCTGCTCCTTCTTAGCTCCGATCATCTGTGCAATGAGAATTCCTGCTCCACTGGCTACTGTCATGATTAACAAGGTCAGTGCATAGAAAATTTGATTGGAGAAACCAACAACCGCTACAGCTTCATCTGAAATCTTACTAACCATAAGCGTATCTGCAGCACCGAGCATGAGCTGTAGGAACAATTCAATGAATATAGGCCATGCGAGTAGCCAGAGTGTAAACTTCTTGTTGTTATCTTGCATAAAAAACCCTCCTGATGTAGCCCCACTTATGAATTGAATTTCAAAATCTATCATAGCTTACGAACGATAACAAAAGATAGGTACTACTTGAAATTAGTACTATCAATAATTCGACAAATAAGTACAATTAGAGGACACAAGCATACTTTGGAGGAATGACAATGCAGCTTCGTAATGTGTCCATTCTAGGTACAGGTAAATATTTACCACAAACATGTGTTACATCAGATGAAATGGATATAAAGCTAAATGTAAAGCCCGGGTGGGTTCTTAAAAAAACCGATGTGAAAAAACGTTATTTTGCAATCCATGAAACTGCTTCTGAAATGGGAGCAAAAGCAGCCTTGGCTGCGCTGCAAGCCTCAAACCTCACCTTTGAAGATATAGATTGTTTGGTTTGCACGAGCGGAACCTCAGAACAAATAATACCTTGTACCGCCGCATTGATACAACGAGCGATGGGACAGGGATATTCTGGTAAACCCGCATTTGATATTAACTCAACCTGCTTAAGCTTTATAACTGGACTGGATGTCATCTCATATATGATAGATGCAGGTCGTTACCATAGAGTGCTACTCATCTCAACAGAAATCGCTTCTGTTGGACTCAATTGGGAGCATAAGGAAAGTGCAGCCTTGTTCGGAGATGGGGCAGTTGCGGTAGTTGTAGGACGAACGGCTAGTAACAGTAAATCCCATATTATCTGTTCTGCGATGGAAACTTATGGTGACGGTGCAACTCTATCAGAAATTAGAGGTGGTGGGACCAAACAGCCTTCTCAGGAATACAGCTTAGCCACCAAGGCAGATTATTCGTTTCATATGAACGGAAAAGGGATCTTTCGGATGGCTTCTAAATTAATGCCTGCTTTTGTAGATCGTTTGATGACGTCCTCGAATACACGGATGGCTGATATTCAATTGGTTATTCCGCATCAAGGTAGTGCAATGGCTGTTAGGATTCTAAGTCGAAAATTAGGCATCTCCGATGACCAGCTTATGTTCATAACTCCCGATCATGGAAACACCATTGCTGCTTCGATCCCTATGGGACTGCATGAGGCGATTATTCAAAAACGCATCCATCGAGGGGATCGCATACTAATGCTCGGTACCTCTGCTGGATTGTCCTTAGGAGGTATCATATTTGAATACTAGTGCAGACTGTAAGCCTCTTCATGTATTAATTACCGGAGGGCGTGCTCCTGTAGCTCTTGAATTATCAAGACGCTTCGCTTCCTATGGGTATCGGGTCTTTGTAGCGGAAAGTGTGGATTATCATCTCTGTCGTGTTTCCAACTCGGTCATAAAAAGTTATAAGGTTCCACAAGCAGCTGTTGATGAAGCAGGCTATTGGCATGCGATTCGCTCAATTATATTAGACCAGAACATCAACATCGTTATTCCAACTTGTGAGGAAGTTTATTACTTGGCTAGAGGGAAGGATTACTTACAAACGGGTACGAATTGTATGATCTATTGTGACTCCTTTCAAATCTTGGATCAGCTTCATAATAAGTTCTCATTTATCGAGCTTAGTAAAAGCCACGGATTCATTACCCCACCAACACGGCAGATTCATTCCATAGAACAGCTGTATGTATTATTGAATGATAACGAATTTGATAATAAAGTAGTACTTAAACCTGTTTATTCTAGATTCGCCACACATGTACATATTCTCGATCTCAACAATTCGAATGTCTATAAGAAGCTTTTAACTATGCAACATCATATTACACCAGCTACACCTTGGGTGGCTCAGCAACACATAAATGGCAAGCAGTATTGTACCTATTCGGTTGCCCATTCCGGACAAATTACCGCTCACGCTACTTATATACCAACCTACACTGCAGGTCGTGGAGCGGGCATTCATTTTACAGCGATTGAACACCAAGCCATATGGGATTGGGTCAAGCATTTTGTTAAAGAAGTAGATTTTACAGGTCAAATTTCATTCGATTTTATAGAAGCTATTGATGGCAAGGTATATGCAATTGAATGTAATCCAAGAGCAACAAGCGGGGTACACCTTTTCGCGGATAGCGAGGTTTTAGTAAAATCAATTATTGGATCTGATATAGGAAGTGAAACTCCCCTCTTCCCTGATTACAATCGTTCCAGCATGCTAACCTTAGCTATGCTAATCTTCGTAACAAAGCACTTAATGTTCCCGAACAGGTGGAAACCATGGCTAACCTCATTCATTGGGAGTAGTGATGCTGTTTATAATCGGAAGGATCCGAAACCATTTTTTGAACAATTTCGCATATTACTTGAGACTTTAAGGACAGCTAACGTCCATCAGATATCTATGATGGAAGCTTCCACTTTAGACATTGAATGGAATGGGGATCGCTTATGAGCAATGCACTAATAACTGGAGGAACTGGCTTCTTAGGCAAGAGACTTGCCTATCGATTACTCGAATTAGGCTGGATTGTGACCGCCTTCGGTAGAAACGAAACTATCGGAAAGCAGCTACACCATGATGGAATTCGTTTTGTCAGAGGTGATCTGCGTAATAGAGAGCAGGTAATGAAAGCCTGCACATCTCAAGACATTGTATTTCATTGTGGTGCTTTATCATCACCTTGGGGAGTTTATTCAGATTTTTATGGATGTAACGTAGCGGGAACGAATCATATCGTAGAAGGCTGCTTTACACATCATGTGAATAAGCTTGTACACGTTTCAACACCAAGCATTTATTTCGATTATACGGATCGGTTTCAAATTTCCGAAGCTTCTCCATTACCCAATAAGCCGGTTAATCATTATGCAGCGACCAAGAGGTTAGCTGAGCGTATCGTAGCCAATGCTCATTCGAAGGGTCTTCCCTCCATTATGATCAGGCCTCGAGCGATCTTCGGACCAGGTGATACTACATTACTTCCGCGATTAATTCGTGCCAATCATCACCGTGGAATCCCGCTATTCCGTAACGGATCGATCACAATGGATCTCACCTATGTGGATAATGTAGTTGATGCGCTGTTATTATGTGCGGATGCCCCACATTCGGCTATGGGTTTAGCCTATAATATTACGAATCAAGAACCCGTCAATTTCAAGAATGCTCTTACACAATTATTCAGTGGAATTAATCAACGATTAAACGTCCTCAACCTTCCATATGCCGCTGTGTATGGATTGGCCGTTAGCATGGAACTGAAAGCTCGGTTACTACGATCACAAACAGAACCACTATTAACAAGATATTCCGTAGGTGTACTTGGTAAGCATCAAACCTTAGATAATACGCTAGCTAGAGAAAATCTCGGATATTCACCAAAAGTCGGAGTGGATGAAGGAATCCGAAGATTTGCAGATTGGTGGAAGCAGCATGAAAGTTAATTCAAAGATCGTATCACTTCAATTATTGGCTGCCGGGTATTGTAAGCATGCTGAATTCATTACGATTCGGGGAGGATCTATTGGTAATGCCATATTCCCAGCTGGCTTTGCTTGTATTCGTCATCCTGAACAGGGTGTTATCTTATTCGATACTGGTTATGCCCACCGATTCTATCAAGAAACAGACTCATTCCCCTACTCGATCTATGCTCGAATAACACCTGTAACTGTTAAGCATGAAGATCATGCTGTACAGCAGCTTGTTTCAACCGATATTAACCCCAACGAGGTTCGTTTCATTGTCATTTCTCACTTTCATGCAGACCATATCGCAGGCTTGCGGGATTTTCCTAATGCAACCTTTATATGTTCCAAGAAGTCATATGATGCTGTTAGAACGTTGACTGGCTTTCGTGCAGTTCGTCATGCATTCATCCCCGCTCTGCTTCCTGACGATTTCGAAGCTCGTTGCATTCAACTTGATGATGTTGGTAGCACCCTTATGCCAGAAGGTCTTCCCTTCAACGTAGGCCACGATATATTCCAAGATGGATCCTTAATTTGTGTAGATGTATCTGGACATGCAGTGGGACAATTAGGTCTGTTTGTCGAGACGGAGGCTCATGAATATTTTCTATGTGCTGATGCCGTCTGGTCAAGTCGAGCATATCGTGAAGCTCGATCTCCCCATCCTATTGCCGGTCTAATTATGTCGGACCGTCGCGTCTATCAGGAAAGCTTTAACCGAATTGTTGAGCTTTACAAGCTGAAGCCGAAGCTGAGAATTATTCCATCCCATTGTATAGAAGTGTGGAGTCAATTCATTCAAGGAGATGAGCTGCTTTGACAAGAAAGTTAATGATATTCATTTCTTTCATCTCTACCCGTTACTTCAAGAAATGGTCAGACGAAAGGTCATTTCGTAGCTGGCAAGACAAACGTATTATTAATCACGTTAATAAAATACGAAAGGCTTCCCTATTCTACAAACATTTGTGGGGAGACATCCCTTCTAGTGAATGGCGTTCATTTCCAATCATTGATAAGCAGATCATGATGGACCATTTTGATGAATTAAATACGGTGGGCGTGGATAAAGAATCAGCATTTCAAGTAGCCATTCAATCTGAGAAGAGTCGGGATTTCACTCCCTTAATGAATGGGGTTACTGTTGGCTTATCATCGGGGACATCGGGGAATCGTGGTCTATTTCTCGCTAGTGATGCTGAACGTTATGCTTGGGCCGGAACTGTATTAGCCAAAGTTCTTCCAGGCACAATACTTGATCGCGAGAAGATCGCCTTCTTCTTGCGTGCTAATAGTCAATTATACAGCTCTGTGCAAGGAAGAACGATACAGCTTGCTTATTATGATCTATTAGATCCCATTGAACAACATATCCAGAGATTAAATGAATATCAGCCAACGATCTTGGTTGGACCGCCCTCCCTGCTACGTATGCTAGCTGAAGCAATGGAGATGGATATTCTTGCAATTAGACCAGTGAAGATCGTATCGATCGCTGAAGTTTTGGACCCTTTGAATAAGCTTGTTATTGAAAATGCATTTAATCAAACGATTCATCAAATTTATCAATGTACGGAAGGCTTCCTTGCTTCAACATGCCATTATGGCACGCTGCACTTTAATGAGGATATAGTGTGTATTGAGAAGGAGTATATAGACCGATCTCTGAATAAATTCATACCTGTTATAACGGATTTTAATCGAATATCACAGCCCATCATCCGGTATCGTTTGAATGATCTTATAACCGAACAGGAGTTTTGTCCCTGTGGATCTCACTTTACTGCAATAAAATCTATTGACGGACGAAGTGATGACATGTTCTACCTTCCAGCTATGAAGGACTTATCGTATATTCCAATTTACCCAGATTTTATAACTCGCGCTATTCTGATAGCCTCGAATGAACTGTCAGAATATAAAGTGATTCAATGGAATAAGGATCAATTGGAAATCATGATCAAGCTTAGGCACGATGATGCACAGGGGCTTGTGACTAACAAGATTATGACCTCATTGAACGAACTATTCGGAAGATTAGAATGTATAATCCCTAAATTGAACTTTACCGCTTATCAACAACCGGAGAAAGGCACAAAATTACGTAGAGTGGAAAGGAAGTGGTCTATCGATGACCCTGCACTTATTCGATCATACGTCAGCGGATCGCATCCCATGGCCCGAAACTGACGATGGTTTATATGCTAAGCGGTATTTACTACCCATGCTTGAGAATGGAACAAGTCATTATATTCGCAACGTAAACACGAAGCTATACGTCATGCTTATGGATCAGCTCGTCATTCCAATAACAGTAAATGATACAGAATATAACAATAGCTATGTATGCTCACCGTACACCCACTACATCAGCTACGCCCGTGAGGAGCTAAGAATGCTGAATAGTAGAACACTTAAGCTTATTCTGTCCTATATTTTGTATGCTTTAGGCTGGCTGCTGAAGATATCGAAGGTGAATAAGACGGTCAACGTAAACAATTGGTTAGTCTCAACAAACCTGTATGTGGATTTAACAGATAAACAGTTAACTACTATTGTCTTATTCCTAAAAAATCGCTTTCCCGATCATCATATTGTATTTCGTTCACTAAATCGCACACTAAATGGGCCGATCATTGAGAGCCTTCAACAATTAGGGAGCAAGCTGATCCCAAGTCGACAAATTTATATGCTGCACCCAAGTATGGCAGAACGGACAAATTCAAAAGCAAGGTGGCTTGTTAAGAGAGACTTTCAATTACTAGATAAGTTTGGCTATCACATCATCGAAGGTAACCAAATTTCAGAATCATCAATTCCACGAATCTTACACTTATATAAAGCACTTTATCTGGACAAATATTCTTATTACAATCCACAATTTACAGAAGCATTCATTCGAATGGCCCTTCGTGACCGCAGCCTCCATATTTATGCACTAGTTAAGGAGGGCTCTATAGATGCTGTACTCGGTTTTTTCTGTCGGAATGGTAGCATGACGACCCCCTTATTCGGATATGATACGTCCATCTCCCAAGACCAAGGATTATACAGAATGCTCTCTGCTGTACTTATTCGTATAGCAGAAAGCAATGGACATTTACTTCATGAGAGCTCTGGTGCTGCTAAGTTTAAGCGGAACCGGGGAGCTATATCCGACATTGAATACAGCGCAGTAATCGATCAGCATCTTCCAATACGCAGACGAACCTGCTGGACAATTCTAGGGGCTTTATTGAATGGGATTGGCGTACCGATTATGAAAAAGAAAAAGCTTTGAACCATAGCGTTCATACGAATCATTTCATACGAGATATTGATTTTTCCATCGTTTCGTAATTAATCGGGCCTTGAAAAATTTCCTGAATGAAACCCTGCGAATCTATCATATACGTAGTTGGGTATGCAAATATCTTGTAATTGTCAGAAACCTCACCATCTAAGTCCAACACGACAGGAAAATGTAATCCATACTCTTCAACAAAGGCCCCAACATGGCTTTGTTTGTTCTCCGTATGTGTTAAATTCACGGAGAGAATCACAACATCCTGCTCATTATCATTATAAAATTCCTCCATATGTGGCATTTCAGCTCTACAGGGTGGACACCAGGTGGCCCAAAAGTTCAATATCACTTTCTTACCTACATAATCAGATAATTTTACGGGTTGCTTATCTAGATTACGCAGCTCAAAATCAGGTGCTTTATCCCCTAATCGAATCCCTACTCCACCCGCTGTGTTCATTTGATCTTCTGAGAACTCTTTGATGAAATCGAAAGCTCCCCAGAAGACTAGAATCAATACCACCATGATCGTAATCCAATTTTTCCGCATGACTGACGTGTAGAAGAATAAAGTGAGCACGATATTCAGAAAAAGTAAGGTAGTAAGGAATAGTAAATCAACGCCATCTACAATCAATAGTAAGAGATAATATACACTACTGCTTACAATTATGCCGAGTCCCAACCCATCGAGATTCATTATAAATGTTGTACCGTCTTTTTTTGTGCCGAACCATACATAAATCGTTGAGATGGCGAAGGCCAACCACAACCCCTTCTCTCCACCACTAAAGTAAAGAAGAGACATTGGATGTTGAATAACCGATTTGGGATCAAAAATAATCAAACTCAATTTCCAGATTAAAAATCCGAGAACAAGCGCATTTAAGAATTTCACACTTGCTTCCTCGGATACAGCTAGCTTGCTCATTCGATATTTCAGAGCCATATAACCTGTAATTGCAGAAATAATAAAAGTAAGTAATTCGAAATTTAGCATCAAGGGTCCTACCTGTATAACATTCAAAAGCTCATCTCCCGAAATTATTTAAGCATTTGAAATACTTGCTCCACATCTTTATCTCCACGTCCGGATAAGTTGATGATTATAATCTGATCTTTCGTCATCTGTGGTGCTAGCTTTAATGTATATGCAATAGCATGAGCACTTTCTAAAGCAGGAATAATACCCTCGGTTTTCGAAAGAACCTGAAATGCCTCAAGTACCTCCTCGTTGGTTACGGTGAAGTATTCAGCCCGCTCGGTTTCTTTAAGATGACTGTGCTCAGGCCCTATGCCTGGGTAATCGAGACCGGCCGCGATCGAGTGTGTTTTTCTAGGATTTCCTTCCTCGTCTAAGAGCACCAAACATTTAAAGCCATGAATAACTCCTGGTACTCCCTGTGTCAGGGTAGGAGCTTGATCAGGCTCAATTCCGATTAGACGTACACTTGGTTCATCTATATAATGGGCAAACGCTCCTATGGCATTACTGCCTCCGCCAACACATGCAATGACGGCATCTGGAAGTCGGTTTTCTTTCTCCCAAATTTGCTTCTTAGACTCTTCGCTGACAATAGATTGATAATGCTTGACCATCATTGGATATGGATGGGGACCAACAGCGGAGCCTAGCAGGTAGAAGGTGTTCTTATAATTGGCGATCAAGTCGTTCAACGCCTCATCTACCGCATCCTTTAATCGTCCCTGACCTTTGTCCACGGGCACCACCTGTGCTCCTAGAAGCTCCATTCGGAATACGTTTAACGATTGACGCTTTGTATCCTCCAAGCCCATATAGATCACACATTCCATGTCGAACATAGCACAGACCGTCGCCGTGGCTACTCCATGCTGACCCGCACCGGTTTCAGCGATGACCCGCTTGACTCCCATACGTTTCGCAAGTAATGCTTGTCCAAGAACATTGTTGATTTTGTGTGAGCCGGTATGATTCAAATCTTCTCTCTTCAAGTAAATTTTGGCACCGCCGAGTTTCTCAGAAAGGTGTTTAGCATGGGTAAGCGGATTTTCACGTCCCACATATTCACGCAAATAATAACGGTATTCCTCATTGAACTCGGGGTCATTCTTATATGTATCAAATTGCTCCGCAAGATAATCCATCACTTCCTGGAGTTCTGGCGGTACAAAGCTTCCTCCAAATTGCCCATAATAACCTATCTGATTAAGTGTACTCATTCGTATCACATCTCCTATACATCGTTATTTCAGATCCTTATTAGTTTACTATATGGAGGGGGATTTGTCTTATTGATCATTCAAAAAAACAGAACAAAATAAATAGGCAATCCAAAGTCTAAATGACTAAGGAATGCCCTAAGAAATCATGTATTGCCACAGATAGTGCCATGGCTTCCAGCCGCCGCCCCATGACGTGTTCTACACGACATTCAAATGCGGACGTAATCTCTTCCATCCACAGCTCTCCCACTCGCATCAGGTTCTTAGAATCGGTTTAAGATCCAGCAAGCTTTTCTAAGTTTTCCTGCCATTTGGTCGTTTTATAAGCCATCAATTTTTCGACGCCCAATTTCGTTGCATCACTTCTAGTTTTATCTAGAATGGATATTACCTCTTCATCGGAGGATGCAAACAGCATAGTAGCTGTTGCTTCAATTATTAAATCCTTAAGTGATGCGGCAATGATTCCTTCATCCGAATCGGTTTTTCCCTAACAGGAGAATATCGGCATGACCATAATTTGTATTTCCCATTACTCTAATAATCGACGCCATATCGATTTGTGCTTATTAGCATCTATGTGATCACCCCCTCTGAAAGCGCTTAATCTATGTATAATCAGATCATTTAAGTCGGCTACTTCTTTTCTACTAATTATAAGATTAGATTTTACTCTATTGGGGTAATGACTCTGGAACGTACATAACTTATAAGGGGTGCTCTATGAAAAACCGATTCTTCAAACGATCAATACTATTGCTTGCTTTCACACTACTATTTTCTTGCTTTACTATTCCCGCTATAGCAGCAGGAGCAGTAACAGCACCCGATCTTGGGTCGTCTAGTACTTTCGGACTCTTAGCAAATACGATGACTACCGTAGGAACCTCGGTTAGTGGAGATGTTGGCAGCATTACACAGACGGTTGTCCCTTCCATTACTAATGGTGAAAACCATGTGAATGATTCTAGTTATTCGGCTGCAAGCATCGCGTTAGGTGCAGCAATAGCCACTGCAAAGGCTAACCCTGTTGATATTACTGGAGCAGCTGGAGCCGATATAGGTGGTTTAACCTTGGTTCCTGGTGTCTATGAATATCCAGGTGCTGTTAATATTGGCTCGAATATCACTTTAAGTGGTGATGGTGTATACATCTTCAGAATAGCAGGCACATTGAATACTGCGGCTAATACCAATATCACATTATCAGAAGGTGCGCAATCCTGTAATGTATTCTGGGTTGTAGACGGTGCCACCACGCTTGCTGCTAATACAAGCTTTAAAGGGAATCTACTAAGCTCAGCCTCAGCTACTACTGTAGGCATCGATGTTAATATTGATGGTAGAATCTTGTCACAGAATGCAGTTACATTCACAAGTCCGGGTCCTGCTGTTATCACAGTTCCTACGTGCTCAGCGCCAGTTATTCCAGTACCAACTACACCAACAGAACCAAGTGTACCTGTCCTACCCATCTCGCAAAATTTAATTGTAACTTCATTATGTAGCCAAGATCCTGACACTTCGCGTAATTGGCAAGTTCATAATCCGAATGCTGAACAGGTTGCCTTCGCATATCATATTGAAGGAACTACACAGCTAGGTAATAGCACGATTGATGGGAATAGTGATCTGATCATCAGGACAAATACAGAGGGTACGAACAAGCTGAATGTCTTGGTCGGAGGAGTTGCTCAAGCTTCATTAGTCAGCTTAGGTGAGATATGTGAAACTGTCCCTTCACTACCTACAGACCCGACACCGACTGCTCCAATTCCAACTGAACCTATACCTACTACTCCAATTGAAACTACACCAGATGTTTCATTAGTTTGTCCGCTTGCTGCACCTTTAAATGGGAAATTAATAAGCAAGACTACCTCACAAAGTGTATGGTTAATGAATAATGGTAGCTTGGTCATTAACGCTTCTCTTGTTACTGATGTTGAGACAAAGGGAACGTGGAGCTTTAACTTAGGTGGCAAAGTATATCAAGTAGAAGGAACCGAATGCGTCAGTTATACAGTAACCGATGCACCAGTAGGAACCTATCCAATAACCACTAATTTCAGTCCCGAAGTAGGCAACGTTGTTGAGGTTGAATCCGTCACACTAACACTACCAACTGTTACAGGTGGTCAGCTTCCAGATACAGCTACACCTTGGTACAACCTGCTTCTAATTGGTGCAGCTCTCCTACTCATTTCAGCGGTCATTTGGAGAAGAAAGAGGATTTATGAATAAAGAGACATCAACTCGTAATAAGCTCTCAAAAATTAACATGCTATCCCTAGGATTATTAATCCTAGGGATAGGTTTTATTACTTGGTCCCTCATTCATATTCTGGCTCAGCCTAATCAGAATGTTAGCATAGCTAATAAGCCCAGCCCCGATAGGCTCTCTCCTCCAATCATTGAGGAAAAAGAGCAAATCAATGCCGAGCTTATTGATACTGCGAGTCCAACAATAATCCGAAATCAAGCTATCATACTATATCCTATTCGACCTGAAGTTGGAGATACAATTGGTAGTTTAGTCATTCCAGCATTAGATCAGGAAATACCTATCATCCATGGGGTTGGTGAGGATGAATTGGAGAAAGGTATTGGACATTTCGCCCAGAGTGTATTACCTGGCGAGAACGACAACTCTGTTCTCTCTGGACACCGCGACACCGTCTTCAGAGACTTAGGTAAGCTTGAGTTAGGTGACCAATTCATTGTAAACACTTCGGCAGGTACATTTACCTATGAGATTATCAACACTCAAATTGTCGATAAGGATGATAAAACCATTATCACGCCTAGTGACCATGCCGTCCTAACCGTAACCACCTGTTACCCATTCAGTTATGTTGGAGCAGCTCCAGACCGCTATATTCTTAGTGCTGAATTAGTTTCTACGATTGGAATATAATCAGAATTGATATCGTTGCAGCCATAATCCGCACACCGTAGTCCACGAAGCGACATGCTCGTCCTCTGGTGATAACCCTAGTCCATGTCTGCCCTTCTCGAATACATGTAGATCAAATGGAACACCAGCATGACGCAGTGCGCTTGCAAATTGCATACTATTCTCAACGGGAACAGCCTGATCATCCGCTGTATGCCAGAGGAATGTCGGCGGTGTCTGAGCGGTTACTTGATTTTCAAGACATAAGTGTTCAATTTGTTCAGATGTGGGCTTACTGCCTAACAAATTATTCATCGAGCCCTCGTGATAATATGGAGGCTTCATAGTAATGACTGGATAGCATAACACAATCGCATCCGGTCGGCACGATAATCTATCAATAGGGTCCAAGGAGCTGGGATTACCTTCATCGAATAAAGTACCACTGGATGCAGTTAAATGTCCTCCTGCCGAGAAACCTAAAACACCTATCTTATTCTCGTTTATTTTCCACTCTTCTGCACGGTGCTTAACATAACGAATAGCTCTTTGCACATCTAATAAAGCACTGGGGTACTGATAAGGCGCAACCCGATAACGTAAGACGAAAGCGTGAATACCAATACTGTTCAGCCATAGAGCTATCGGTTCACCCTCATGATCTGCTCGCCCGCCATAACCACCACCGGGACATACAATGACGGCCCCTCTTCCATCACCCTTTACAGGATATGCCTGAATTGCTGGTTTATCCTCATCGCCTATCCCAACTGATAGTGGCGCACCTTCCGGCCAAAGCTCAATCCAATCTCTCATGTTGTTTGTCATCATAAGCCCTCTCATTTCTTCGAATTGTAGTAAGCAAACCCCTACAACAATTATAATTGTGAATGGACAATAAAGAAAGAAGATCCACTATTGCACCACTCTTAATTCAAGTGTGGAGATTACTTATGCTTAGAATAGGGTAATGGATAATAACGATAGATGTGTTAGAGCTCGTATAAGTCCTGTTTTAATGTATACTTATACATAGAGATAATCATTTTTATTTATCGAATTTCATAAGGAGGTCTAGGATGCTTAACAATTATCAAGTACATCAAGGCTACTACGAGATGATGAAAGCTCCGGGTAATCCGAGGTCACACTACGAGAATATTCATCAGCAATTAAACCGTTTCTCACTGAAAGATTGTAAGGATCGGTATGAATTGGCTCAGATGAGCTTTCTACGAAGAGGTATTTCTTTTACCGTTTATGATGATAAGGATCAAGGAACTGAACGAACGATGCCCTTCGACTTTGTACCTAATATTATTCCTCATGATGAATGGTCTCGGGTTGAGAAAGGTTTAATTCAGCGTGTTAGAGCGCTTAATGCGTTCCTAGAGGATGTATATGGAGAGCAACAAATTCTGCATGACGGTATAGTACCGCGAGACTTGGTCGTGAATAATCCATACTTCTGTCCTCAGATTGCACAGCCTGGGTATGCGAATCGAAATCATATCTTTCTAGCTGGTATTGATCTTATCCGAGATCAACATGGTGAATATCTCGTTCTTGAGGACAATCTGCGTAATCCATCTGGACTCTCATATGTGTTTCAGAATCGTTATTGTATGCGCAAGGTATTCCCTGAGATGTTCCAGAACTATTCAGTACGTTCCATTGATAATCAATTTACTCATTTATACACTTCATTAGAAGAGCAAGCACCCAAGGGGAAGAGTAATCCTAGAATTGTCCTTCTCTCACCGGGAATTTTCAATTCTGCTTACTTCGACCATAGCTTCCTAGCACAACAAATCGGTATTGGATTAGTTGAAGGTAGAGATTTACTAGTACAAGATCGTAAGGTATATATGAAAACCACGAAAGGTTTAATCCAAATCGATGTTATCTATCGAAGAATCGATGATGAATATCTGGATCCACTCGAATTTCGAGCAGACTCCATGTTGGGAGTTCCTGGGTTAGTCGATGCAAATCGCGCAGGGAACGTATCGATTCTTAATGGTATTGGGAACGGAATCGCCGATGATAAGGCATTATATTCCTACGTCCCTTCTATCATTCGTTATTATCTGAATGAGGAACCATTAATAAATAATGTAAAAACGTATATCCTAACCGATCCTGAACAGAAAGAATATGTATTGAAGAATATTGGAGAGCTGGTTGTAAAGCCAGTCGATGGGTCAGGTGGTTATGATATTCTAATCGGGCCACATGCAACAGAAGAGCAATTAGAGGTTTTTCGACAGAACATCATACGTAGACCACATGCTTACATTGCTCAACCGACGATTTCTTTATCTACCTCTCCTACCTTCTGTAATGGGGGATTTGCAGGTCGACATATTGATCTTAGGCCATTCGTCATCATGGGTAAGGTACCCCGCGTTATTCCTGGGGGATTAACAAGAGTCGCTCTGAAGGAAGGATCACTCATTGTCAATTCATCACAGGGTGGCGGCGGAAAGGATACATGGATTCTTGATCATTAATAGATGTATAAAGGGGGAACAAGGATATGCTAAGTCGTGCTGCCGATTCATTATTCTGGATGGCTCGCAATATAGAAAGAGCAGAAACAAGTGCTCGGTTAATCGATATAAAGCTAGTAACCATGCTAGAAAATTTTGATCCAGAGATCGACACAGACCCCTATCACTTGGAAGCTCTTATAAGTATCAGTGGGAATAATAATAAATTCTATGAACAGTATGAGCAATGTGATACGCGATCCGTTATTAATTACCTTGCTTTCTCATCTAGCAATCCAGATTCTATCTTAAACAATATTGTTGTGGCTAGAGAGAATGCTCGTACGATACGAGGAATGATCCCACAGGAATTATGGGAGCTAATTAATACCTTCTATCTCAATATAAAAGAATATCCTATTGACCAATGGGAAATTGAGAATGTTAGCTATTTTTTTCAAATGGTTAAGGATCAATCTCTTCTATTCCAAGGTATTGTTAATACAATGATGTCAAGAGGAGAAGCTTATACGTTTATCAAGATGGGGAAATACTTAGAAAGAACAGGGAAAATTGCACGTATTCTTGGTGTGAATGTTCACCAAAGTATACAAAGTCGATTCGCTAAGGAGGTTGTCGAGCATCACCAATGGTCCTCTGTCCTTCACTCGGTGAGTGGATATGAGGCTTATCTGGAGAAGTATCGTTCTTCCATAGAACCAGACCAGGTTATGGATTTCCTGATCTTCGATAAGAATTACCCGCGGTCCATATTCTTTAGTGTAGAACGACTTATTGAAGCATTCTATGAAATGGAGAAAAATGAGGTGCATCATTATAATCGCGAGTTATTCATTGCACTTGGTAAGCTGCATAGCGATTTAAAATTTGGAACGATCGAGGAAGTATTAAACGAAGGTGTGGATACTTGGTTTCGTAAGATTCAGGATAGCTGCTTCCATATTGGCAACCTCATTAGCAGAACCTATTATCTGGGAGAGTTGGAGGGCTAATGAACTACACGATTATGCAAATCATTAATTACACGTACAGCGGACCTGTGAAACAGAGCATTAATCAGTGTATACTCAAACCTATACATGATATAAACCAACAATGCTTGTCTCATACCTTTCAGATAGAACCTAATGAGACTGTTTACAATTATATAGATTATTGGGGGAATACCGTAGAAACCTTCTATATGAAAGAGCCTCATCGCGAATTACGGATTACCACCCAAAGCTTAGTCACTGTAAATCGGCTATTCCCTGATGGTCAGCTACAGCTTGAGCTGAATGATCGGGAGAAGCTTAATCAACAATATGCTGAGTTTTTACGAAAGTCCAGCTTTACACATATGCCTGACTCCATCTTAGAAGAGCTTACTGCCTTGTTATGGTCTAGTTCCATTGATATATTAGATTATGTGAACAAAGTTAATCATTATATATATGAGACATTCTCTTATGAATCAGGTTCAACGAATGTGGACACGACCGCCCAGCAATTCTTTGATCACAAGAGAGGCGTGTGTCAAGATTTCACTCATCTCATGCTAAGTATGTGTCGTTATAAGGGGATTCCTGCTCGATATGTAAGTGGTTATGTTTACTGCGGTCAGGATTCGGCCATGCGTGGTGATGCTGCTATGCATGCTTGGGTTGAGGTTATGCTACCGGGTATGGGCTGGATCGGTTTCGATCCAACGAATAATATTTATGCATTGAATCAACATATACGAGTTGCTGTAGGAAGAGATTATGCGGACATTGTTCCTGTAAAAGGTGTGTATGTAGGCGGGCAACAACAATCGATGACTGTGAACGTAAGTATAAGTCAATTAACCGTCTAGTTAATGGAACAGAATTAGAACCAGCCGATGAGATAATCCGGCTGGTTCTTTCGCATAAGCTTATAGGTTTACAACCTTTTCTATTCGTTTACCATCCTTGAGATATATAATTGCCTTCCATTCTTTGTCCTGATCTGTAATCAGGTTAGCTTTCTGAATCCAGGTAGTCTCGTTATTCACCATAAAAGGCTCGTTAAAGGCTGTATCCACTAACTCACCATTCCGATAGAATTCCACCAAATTAATCGATTCAGGATACATACTCGCTAAGCGGATCCAGCGCTTCTGCTCGATGGTCATGTATGGTTCAAAGCCTTGAAGTACATACATATCCTTCTCTTCTATTAGCGCTAATTCAATACCAATGCCCTCTGCCATTCTTCTAGCGAAGAAGAAGTCTTCACCGGGAGTAATACCCCAATCTGCAGGTGGCTCTTGCTTGGACAGATTATTATAGTATCCCCATGAGCTTCTTGTACGGAAGGCCACATCCAGCATGCCAATACAAGGCGAATCCTCATTACAGACAATAGGTTTATTAAATCCCCAAGCTCTAACAGCCTTCACCATATTATAGTACTCCTGCCTAGTGCAGTTATTCGCATGAATCAATATGATATCACTAGCTCTAGCGACCTCTTCGTTAATAACACCACCAGATAAGCTGGAACCCACTAACATACCACCCGAGCACTCTCTTGCCCAATCAATCAAATAAGCCATTCCTTGATGGGAGCTTATGATGGGATAATTAAGAAATTTGCTGATTTCGTATTCATTCGCCACTTCGATGATGACATTCTGATATCCACTATCCCTCAGCATATTGCAGGCTGTCTCAACAGCATTACGTACTGCCACTCCATCCTTCAGACGATGGATTTGTGCTTGATAGAATAAGCTAACAATGATAATCATACCGATTTCATCAGCCGCTTTAATTAATCGTAGTAGCCTTGCTTGATAAGCGGGATCAAATTCGCGACCGTCCGGGCTAAAAGGATTGTTATCAATTGAACTCCAATCGTCAATTGTAAATACGGGTCCCCCACCTTGCAGGCCTACTGTAATCGCAAATAAACCATGTGCATACCATTCAGGTAAAGCGGCAATTAATTCATCTGTATGCTTCTCCGCATCAAACTCTGCACGGCCGAATCTCGCAAATCGCTCAGGCTCAGCTTTGTCGTCAAAGATTCCTTGAATAAACCTTGCATTCATTAGTAATCCATGTGCAGCTTCATGGCTGTTCGGAATGTCAGCATAGGTTAATTTTCCGTTTATTAAAAAGCTTTCTCCCTGAACCTCTATACACGTTTTTCCCATTATCCTAACTCACAACCTTCCCTATTCCGTTGAATAACCTGCCTGAACAATGACATTTGAGAAAACAACGTTTTCCCCAGTACGAATGTAAACCTTTGCTGAATGTGCACTTTCCTTTAACTCTGTATTGGGCAAGGTTTGAATCTGTTTGGACGAAAATGTTTGTGAAATGTAGTCAAACAATTTAGAGTGATGCTCTTTCATCTCATCTGCGATCGTTAATCTCTCGATGATTATTTCTGATTGAATAGCTTCTGATGTTGAGTTGCCGTTACTCTCAGCTCTTCTAGTTCCAGAGAGCTCAAATTTTCTAGTGGAAGATTATCAGCAAATTGAACAAGCTCAAAACCTAATTGAGCAGCCTTCCTTACAAGCTCAATAGCACTCATCGGCTTTGGTGGTTGAAAAAATTCAGTACCCACTGCATATCTAAATAAATAGCTACCTGCACCTAATAACATCCTTTGCATTCTCCTTAGCGAAATAATTTGGTAAACAAGTAATTAAATGCTCGCGCGGGTACACCTTCCTCGATGAGCGCTTGAATTTCTTTTCGACCCAATTTTTCTATCATTTCTTGCGCCATTTCAATAATACGGAATGTAACGGCAAATGCCTCTGCAGGATCGCCATGTCGACTATATACATCATAGGTAAGCCAGCCTGACCAATCCAAACGGTCTAAGTAATAGATAGTCTCCACTAGATCCCACAGGTTTACTGATCCAGGAAGCATATCCCAATCCCATGCACGATCATTATCGTTAAAATGTACATAGAACAATCGACCAGCATCATGAGCTAAGCATGCCATAGCTGCCGGTGTTTCTCTAGCACCTAATGCGTGCCCCACATCCATGGTTACACCAACATTGGGAAGCCCAACTTGATTACATAAATGAAGTGTTCTGCCCATATCAGCCAATATAATATTGTTCCTTACTTCATAAGGCTTATATTCTAGGCTGACCTTAATATCAGAACGATAAGAGGCCGCCTCACGAATTCCTTCGACAAACCACTGCCACTGCTTCGTATAATCAACTTGGAAGTTATAATCATGTCCATCAATTAAAGGACAGCAGGTAATCATGTCTGTTCCTAATTCAGCAGCTAAATCCATAGCAGTTTGAACATATTTCACAGCTTCTGCACGAATTAGTGGGTCTGGATTGGTAAATGAACCTCTGCGCCATTTCGCCTCAGATTTCACATTAACATTTACTGCAGATACGGGAAGTCCTGTGCTCTGTATAGCCTTAATCGTTTCGTCTGAAGCAGCGAAATCCTGCGGATATACAATTTCTAAGCCGTCAATTCCTGGGATATCCGAAGCTACTTTTAGATTTTCAAGAAAACCTCGAGCTGGCTGATATTCATGGAAACGATCAGCATACTTACCTAGAATAGGGACAATAATAGAATTCTTTAATTTCATAGTGCAATACCTTCCTTCTATTTTTATTGTTTTTTCGGAATACTATGTATACAATGAATTCCAAAAAAATATAAAGCACCACTTTATATTTTCGGTATGGTTTTACGCAGGTGCTCCAGCATTAATTGCTCTGATTTATCCTCATCATTGTGTTCCAGCGCATCTAGAATTGCCATATGCTCAGGATAGGTTTCATGAGCAGAGCGCAGAATACCTTTACTGAATGCAATAGTTAATACATGTGAATAATTAAAATGGTTTTTCAATATTGGATTCTGTGCGATATCAACCAGCTTCGTATGAAACATAACATCAGCCTTACGATAAGCTTCTAAATCTCCTGTTTTCACCCATTCATCATATGCAATGGTGAATAAGGTTCTTAAGTAGATGACCGTTGCCTTGTCAATAACACGTGAAGATAATCTACAGGCCAAGCCTTCAAGGACTGAACGAACTTCCCAAATTGAAATCAGAAAGTCTTCTGAGAATGTTCTTACCGTTAACCCCTGAGGAGTTGTAACTACTAAGTAATCCCTTTCTAGATCAGCAAATGCACGACGGAGTGGAGTACGACTAACTCCAATCCGTTTAGCAATTTGATCTTGAATAATCAGTTCTCCGGGCTTGAGCTCACCTTGGATAATAAGGTCTTTAATTTCGTTATATACCTTCATTTCTAAGTAACCACTATTAGCTACTCTTGACATAACAATCATCCTTCAACCGCAATTGTATTCTTCGTATACAATGGATTATACGTAATGATGCCACTTCCGTCAATACGATCCGATGTTTAAGGCGTATATATGCGATAATTTCCACTTAATGCAAGTAATGCGAACAAGTATAGACAATTATCATAATATCTCCGATCACCTGTTCGAATCGGTGTTTGCCAGAATAATTCTATACTCGATTTGGCATAAGGACCGTCAGCAGCAAGAGAAGCCATGGCATTCGTTGCTAGCAACCCTACAGGATGTAATGATTTCTCTTCGAATGGCTCACCAGCAATGGTGTATCGTCGATAATCAGCTGGTGACTTATCAGAGAAGAATGCTTGGATTTTATTCGCTTCTTCAACTTCCCATTCATCTGCACGGAACCATTCATAATCTAATCCGATATTCGCTGCTACCCGATATGCATCACTATAGAAGTGTCCATAGCCTTTATCATGATTAGGTGTACCATCATAATGGGCGTATTCTGGAGATAGTCCAGTTATTGGATGACAAGAAACCTTCAGATAGGCTCTACTAGCTTGAGCAGCCTCTTGCCAGAATGTGTGATCCTCAGGATATGCCCATAGAGCAAACAGATCATAGAAATGCGGAAGATGATAAGATGGATCCGAAAATTCACAATCAGGAATGAATTTGATCAGCTTGTTATCGGGATTCCACATCGGATACCCTTCCCCATCCTCACCGTTGTGAACACAGGTTCTAAGTAAATCACGTGCTTGCTGACTGTAATTGAATGGAGCCTCTCCATCTCCCCATCGATGGGAAGCAAAGAATAAGGCCATGGCAAAAAATTCTTCGCCATCCGGAGCTGGACCATAGGATCGCTTCGAGCCGTCCAGATTACACGACCAAGCGAAGTAACCCGCATGAAGCCCTTCTGTCATGAACATATACGTATATGTCCATTTCCAGATGCGATCGAACACATCCTTGTTATTCATCTGCACAGCCATCATCATGCCATATGACATACCTTCTGAGCGTACATCATGATTCCCGGTATCCACCATGTAACCCATGTCTTCTCCAGCATGGGCATATATCCGTGTATGGTCATCTCCATAGAATAATTGCTGCCAAGTGTCTGTTAAACGTTTTTGAATGTCCTCCTCGGAATAACCACAATCCGCTAGTTTATTCCGATATTGATTCGTATAATATGCACCTTGTTCGGTATTTTCGGTATTCATCATGCTGAGAGCCTCCCTATGGCTAATCTTATATGTGTGAGACTTAATAGATTGTTCTTCCTAATTCATCAGGAATCCCTGATTTTCGATAGAAATACGTGTTAATTACATCACGCCATAGCTCCGCATGAATAGCTTGCTCTTGAAGTCTGCCCAACACATGGACATAAGTGTCTTGCTCAACGAACGCTTCTAAACTGGACCACTGCTGTACCAACCACTGTGTCTGCTCTACACCTTCAAAGTGAGTGTCATAGATATGCTGGATGACAGACTTTCCCGATTGTAAGCGATGCGAATAATTAACATGGTGAAAGAATAGTAGCAGCTCATCAGGACATTGTTCAAGCGATTCATATATCGTTGCATTTGGAAGAGCATATTGCTCGACATATCGCGTTCCTGTTGCAATTGTCCGGTCAACACCAATACCATTTCTATCTGCAAAATGATAAGTTCCCCAACGAGAATATTCATATCCATCAACATCGGGTCCGTAATGATGATTTGGCGTAATCATCCACCCTACTCCTAATGGTGCCGTGTAATTCTCGTAGATTGTCCGCGAATTCATCAGCATATCTCGGATGACAGCTACAACACGATCATCGTTGTTGAATGTTAATCTGATCCATTCGTCAGTTATCACTTCGGCTGAAAGCTGGGGATTCCATATTAATCGTCCATAACCATACAAATTAGCCTGGGCGAGCGTATGCCCTGTCCAATTGTTATCATCACCCAAATTAGATACTGCCGCGTAACCACCTATCCTCGAATTGAACAATTGTCCACTAACGATTAGTCCTACCGTCGATCCTTCACCTCTAGCAAAGGTGTCAAAATCGATGACTTCCTTCCATTGAGGTACTAAATAACATAGATGCTTCTGTTGGCCTGTGTATTCTTGAGCAATCTGAAATTCCAATAATTGATTCGTATTGGGCATTGCACCGAATAAGGGTGAAACCGGTTCACGAACCTGAAAGTCCATCGGCCCATTCTTTACTTGTAGGATGACATTATCATGAAAGGCTCCATCCAGAGGTTTAAAGTGATCATAGGCAGCTCTCGCTCTATCTGTTGTGCGATCTCGCCAATCCTGCATGCAGTTATATACGAAGCAGCGCCAGATGACCAATCCATTGTGTGGATGTAAGGCATCTGCTAGCATGTTCGCACCATCCGCGTGATCTCTACCGTACGTGAATGGTCCCGGGCGATGCTCAGAGTCTGCTTTCACTAGAAAGCCTCCAAAATCCGGTATATAGGTATAGATGGTTTTCGTGATTTCCTTCCACCACTCACGCACCTGATCATCAAGTGGATCAGCAGTAGTCAATTGTCCAATCTGCATGGGACTTGCATAATTAATACTCAGGAATAGCTGAATGCCATAGTCTCTGAATACATCAGCGATACGAGCCACATCAGGCAAGTAGGGCTCGGTAATATAGTGAGTTTCAATCTCGTGAACATTCACATTGTTAATTGTAATCGCATTAATACCAATAGAAGCGAGCATGATGGCATAATCCCGTATTCGATCCAGCTGCTGTATGATTGCACCCTCATGGAAGAAGATAGAGTTACCCGCGTATCCCCTTTCAACGCTACCATCTGCATTATCCCAATGATTGATCATTCGAAGACGATTCGTCGGATTCTCCAGAATATGAAGATCAATAAATTGTCTACCCATTCTGATAAGGCGAAGTAAGTGAAAAACACCATAGAGTACTCCACTGGTAGATCCACCGATAATCACAAGTAAATCCTGATCATTCTGATTGCTAGCTTTTATCAGATATCCCTCTCGACCAACCTGATTCAGCTGATCAAGATCCATTCCATACAACGTCCAATCCGTTGATTGTACAGTTCCTATCATCGTACAAGCCTTCACGTTAGCCACACTAATGATATTAGGTACTAGGTCTAGCAATGAAAGAACTGATTTAAACAGCTCTTTCATTGCTACATCTAGAACAGTTGATTGTTCAAATACACATACCTGCTGTAGATAGTGTGTATATTCTTTTTTCAAAGCCTCATCATTTACAACCTCAGATTGTAGCCAAGCCTTATATGCTGAACTTTTCACTACTCTTTCACACCACCAACCGTCATACCCTTAACAAAGTACTTCTGTAAGAAAGGATAAACCATAATGATGGGAGCAGAAGCTACGATCGTCATCGTTGCACGAATGGCTAGTGGCGTCACTGTATCACCAGTGGTGTTCCCAGCGTTAGCGAAAGCATCACTTGCTGTTCTTGATGTTAAGGATGCATTCGAGTTCTGTAGTATTTTCTGTAGCTCATATTGAAGCGTGCTAAATTCAATGTAAGATGAGTTATACAAGAATACATCAAACCACTGGTTCCATTGAAACACCGCTGTGAATAAAGCAACAGTTGCCAATACAGGCATGGATAAAGGTAAAACGATGGCATAAAACGTCTTGAAATCCCCTGCTCCATCAATCTTTGCTGACTCCAGAATACTATCGGGAAGTCCATAAATGAATGATCGAATAATAATGAGATTGAATACACCAATTAAGCCTGGCCAGATATACACTTCAAAGCTACCTATCATACCTAATTCTCTAATGAGTAGAAAATTCGGAATAAGTCCCCCATTAAAGTACATCGTTAGAATGAATGCAATGGTAACAAACTTTCGCAGTATAAAATCATGTCTACTAATTGTGTATGCAACCATCGCAGAACAGAATACTGTTAGTACAGTCCCGATTACGGTTCGAAGAATGGAGATCATCGTTGCATGATAAATCGTCGCTTCCTTAAACACATATTCATAATTACCCAATGTCCATATTCTTGGAACTAAGTAGATTCCTCCCTTAATGGAATCAGTAGCATTGTTCAACGAGACTGCTAGTGTATTCAAGATTGGATATAAGGTAACGATCATAACGAATATAAGGAATATATAGTTGCAAATATCGAATATCTGGTCACTTCTTGAGCTTCTTATCCGTCTTTTCTTAATGGGCTTCGACCCTAAAGTCATATCTTTCATGTTGTTACACTCCTTCCTAGAACAATCTGGATTCGCCCATACGTTTGGCAATATTATTCGCTGCGAACAATAGAATAAAGCTCACAACTGTTTTGAACATTCCCGCAGCAATGGAAAGCGAGAAATTACCTTGTGCAATACCATATTTCAATACAAATATATCAAGATTCTCAGAATAATCAATGTTCATGCCATTACCGAGCAAATACTGTGGCTCGAATCCTGATTCCATCAAATATCCGATATTCATAATTAACAATACGACGATTACTGGTTTGATACCAGGAAGTGTAACATACCACATCTTCTGAAAACGACCAGCTCCATCTATCTCTGCTGCTTCATACTGTGCTGGATCAATCATGGTCATGGCAGCTAGATATACGATCGTATTCCAACCAACATCCTTCCAAATTGAGCTGGCACCGAAAATTCCCCAGAAGTATTCTGGTATGCCTAAGAATAGAATTTCTTCGCCTTTCTCAACAGCACCAATCCAAACTAATAGCTCATTAATGTATCCATCAGGCGATAAAGCCGTCTGTATAATACTTGCTGCAACAACCCAAGAGATAAAATGGGGTAGATAACTAACGGTTTGCACAAAACGCTTGAATGCAACCTTGCGTACCTCATTTAACAATAATGCTAGTGTAATCGCAGTTACGAACCCGAATACAAGATTTATTCCACTCATTGCTAAAGTATTTCTTAATACGCGTAAGAATCTTTCGTCTTGAAATAAAAATTGAAAATGATCAAATCCGATGTAGGTCTGATCCATGAAGCCCTTAGCTGGTTTAAAGTCTTGAAACGCGATCGTCCATCCCCAAATCGGTACATATTTGAAAAGAAATAACCAAAGAACGAAAGGCACAGACATAAGAATTAATGTGCGTTGTAAGACAATTTTTCTAACTAACAACCTCCAGCCCGTTGGTTTCTTAATGATGTTCACGGAAGGTGTTGTAAGCACTGTAGGGTTCTCCATTATTCTCTCTCCCTCCTGCATTAAAGCTTCTATGCTTATAAGTAAGGCCGGACTTATGCGCGGAACACATATAAGTCCGGCCTACCTTATTAAACTTAATTATTGCTTGCTTGCTTCAACAATTTTCTTAATTTGCACGTTATACCATGCTTCGTATCCAGCAGTATCAAGCTTGTTGAATTCAGCTAGGTATTCAGACCATACTGCTTCATAATCAGCTGGCTTACTAAGCACCAATTTCGGGAAGTACTTCTTAATGATTTCTGTTTTCTTAGTTTCATAAATTTGTTCTGGTGATCCTTGCTCTTTTCCAACACCCCATGCAGGGTACCATGGACGGTCATCTGGTGCTGAGAACATCTCAGAGTACGTTTTCACACCGTATTTATCAAGAATCATCTTATCAGCATCTGTTAAACTCATTTGGAATACTTCAGGTTGCATACCAGGAGCAACGGAGTTGCCATCCGGTAATGTAGAACCATTACCGTATAAAGGCCAGTTCCAAGAGAAGTATTTGAAACCAAATGTTTCGTTGAATTCTTCATTAATCATAGCGATTTGTTCTGCTGTACGATGGAAGCGACCTTCAGCGTTAACTTCATACGTCTCGCCCTTAATTCCCCATCTTTGAAGAACTTGATTCTCGTCTGTCAACATATTATCAAGGTATTGAATAATACGAACTGGATCTTCAGCGCTTACAGTAATCCCCATACCACGGTTCTTAACAAAACCTGGAGGATCTAGATATTGATCCTTCTTGCCATCAAATGTTACTGGCAATGGGAAGTAAACAAAATCATCTTGTGTTGGATCTAACTTAGCAGCATCCTTCAATGCATTCTGAGCATTAGCAAACTGCCAGCCATAATCGAAGAATCCTACTACCTTATGCGATGTTAATTTAGCCAAATATTGGTCGAAGTTGTCTACGAATGACGCTTTATCGAAGTAACCATCTGCATTAAGGTCATTCAAATGTTTGAACCAAGTTTTGGTTGCATCATTTGCAGAATAAACCTTAGTTTCAAACGTATCCATGTCTACGATGATTTCTCCATCATTCGGATAACCTAGTAAGTGATTCGGAACGTTAGCTGTTGCGAAGAATCTCCAGTCATGTGTCAATGTAACCATACCCGTTAAATCTTCATCCTTATGTTTGTCTACAAAGTTCTTAACTAGCTCTAAATATTGGTCAACCGTTGTGATTTTAGGATAGCCTGCTTCCTTCAATACACGACGTTGAACCCAGAAGGCACCTTGGTTGATATTAGGATCTGGAAGGAATTCGCCAACTAAATTGGAGAAAGGAAGGAAATAAATGTTTCCATCTTCCGCTTTCATTTGATTCATATAAGGACCATATACTCGTTTAATGTTAGGAGCATGCTCCTCAATGAGGTCATTCAATGGGATAAAAGCACCTGCACCGAGAATTTCATCGATAGCAGCATCTGGAATCATCACATCTGGATAATCATTGGATGCGATCATTGTTCCTACCTTGGTATTCAGATCGCCTACCAAGTGCTCCATTTTAAAATTTACACCCGTTTGATCTTCAAGAATCTTACCGATTTTTGTTTCATTCGTATTCTTGTCTTTTGCTGCAGCCACACCGTTAAAGTAAGAGAAAGTAACTTTCTCTACTGGCTTTTCTGCCTCTTCCTTCACATTATCTTTCGCGCCATTATTACTCTTGTCCGGTGCGCTCTTACTTGTGTTGTTGTTAGAGCATGCAACTGTGAATAACAAGACGACAGCCATACAAATTACTAATAGCTTCTTTGTCACTGAATTTGTTCCCCCTTCAAGATATAATGTTTTTACTTACAAGCTAAGTATAAGAGTTAGAGGAAGCTTTGTTTACCCATTAAACTATAGTTCAAACCTTAAAAATTATATCAAACTGTGAGAAGCTGACACCTATTCTTCAACTGGAATACTCAATCGCATGGTGGTACCATTTCCCAGCTGACTATCAATCTTAAAGCTGAAGCGATCACCATATATTAATTTAAGTCGATAAATGACGTTCTGCACACCAATACGCTCACCCATGATTTCATCGCTTTCCAAATAATCATACAATTGTTTAACCTTCTCTTCTGCCATACCTACACCGTTATCTTGAATCAGGAACACCATATCATGCTCCAATCGTTCTATGCGAATATCAATTAACCCTCCTTGTCTCAACGGTTCAATCCCATGAATACTAGCATTCTCTACAAAGGGTAGGAACATCATCTTCGGAACAAAGGACGTATAAACCGATGGGTCTATATCAATATTGTAGCTCAGCCGATCCTCGAATCGATATTTTTGTATTTCTAAGAAACAGAGAATGAACTCCATCTCCTCCTTAACCGTCACACGGTCTCTATTCCAGGTCAATGAAGTACGGAATATCTTAGCCATACTATGGATGATTTTCGCTGTCTCCACTTCGTTCTTCATCAAGCTTCTCATACGTATGGTTTCTAATGCATTGAATAAGAAATGAGGATTAATTTGGCTCTGCAGTGCATTGAGCTGTGCTTTTCTTCGTTGTAGCTCTAAATCCTTCTTCTGAATATCGGCGATATAAACATCGTCAATTAAGCTCTTAATTTGTAAAATCATCTCATTAAAACCAACGGATAGTTGACCTATCTCATCACGTGCCACTGCTTGTGGAATCGTATCAAACAGTTGGTTACGCACCTTCTTCATGTGCTTTAATATCTTGATAATCCGTACATTGATCGATCTTGTCATCCAGATAATAATTATTGTCGGAATAAGTATGATGATACTAGCGGACCATAGTACGAGATTTCTAGTCTGTTTGACATCTAAGAATACCTCATCTTCTGCAATTGTAGCCATGATGCTCCAGCCTTCCAAATAATTCGAGGTTGTATACTTCTCAGAAAATTCAATCATTCCTTCTTGCTGTATAATAGAATGATAAGGAATACTACCTGTCTTCCATTCAATGGCCGGGTCTGTCGTATATTCGATTTCATTATCTGAATTTAATAAATATAGGTTTCCTTGTAGGTTTAGATTCGTAAAAATTTGATGAATTGTACTTTCTCTCAAATCAATTTTTAGTATCTTGGTAATATCTCCAAGGGATGGGTAATAATCCATTTTGCGTACAATACTGAAGGTGTCCCTTAGCTTGTCCGAAGATTCAGCGCGTATTAATATGGGCTTGGATTGTCCATTATCATTCCCATTCCCACGCTTATACCACTCTGTCTCCATCACCTCTTCAGAGATGAAGCCAACACCTCCAGAATGAAGAATGGTAGGGTTATCCACATAAATTGTAAGGGTTTGCACAGAATTGAATACAGGATTCGATAGAATTCTACGCAAATAAGAATCATAAGCGGCCACATACTCATGAGGTTGCTCATAATTTTCATCCAATATTTCATTCATGAACACATCTGTATAGAATTCGGTAGATATCCCTACAGCGTCAGTGATCTCATCACGAAATTCATTTTTCACTTGCTCTAAAGCTCGAGAAATGTCTTTCATTCTCTGGTCTTTCACATTACTCGTAGTTACCTGATAGAAAATCATATTCGTTGCAAAGATAGGTATAAATACGGCTAGAAAATAGAGAATGAGCATCTTATCCCGCAGACGTACATTATTTAAACTCGTCTTCACGCTTACATCCCCCATGACTTATATCTTTACAGTAATTTATTGCGATATTCTGTCGGAGTCATATGCTCTAGCTTTTCAAATTGTGTCACAAAATAATCTGCATTGCTAAATCCGACCTTCTCCGCAACCTCATAGCTTCGCATATCCGTTTGGCGTAGAAGCTTCTTAGCTTCATTGACTCTAATCTGCAATAAGTAATCATTAAAGTAAATGCCATATGTCTTTTTGAACAATTGACCCAAATATACTGAATTCATATAAAATTCTGCAGCAAGACTTTTCAGGTTAATATTCTCATGATAATGAGTTTCGATATAACCTTTGATTTTTTGAATACTCCCCTTCATATTCTCTTTACGAACAGTTGAGAGAAGCCGAGTGGAATGAATAACGAAGTCAGTGAAGAGGCGCTTTAATTCCTTCAAGGAAAGATTTAAGTCCTGCCAGCTAATAATTGGTTCAAGCTTTACTAGCTCTTGATCGGTTATTCCCATCTGATGTGTAATTTTGATAATATTCGATACACAACGATTAATGGTCATCTTGACAGCTTCTGGGGCAAATTTATGATCCCGAAATTCACAGAATATCGCATCAATCGTTTCATGAATGGTCGTCTCATTATTCTCTTCAATTTGTAATGTTAGTTGATGATATAACCGACTATCCATATCTAGATAATTAAGTGTGAATTGTCGAACATCATTATAAATGACATACATACAATTTTCCTTAAGAAATTTATAAGGTAAGGCTTCCTTCGCAGTTAAATAAGCATGTCTCAATTCACTTAGTCCGTCGACAATGGCGCCGACATATATATAAACCGTTTGATGCAGCTGTGCAGATATCGCTCTCTGTAATTGGATGACAAATTCCTCAAGATTATCATGATGATCTGTAATATCTTCAGAAGCTAATACAAAGCCGATTCGATTTCGATGCTCATGCAAAAAAACATTACGTTCAATATGCAAGGTGTCTCGAATAACCTGACGTATGACCATATTGATCTCTTCTTGCTTTAATTGTTGGGCATCCGGCTTCCAAGGATGGATATCATTGACTTCAACGAACGTATACATAATTTTACTATTCCTTGTAATTCCTAAATGTTTCACCCATCTTCCCAGCGCATCCTCGTCGATTTCACCTTTAATCAAAGAGGTAATCATCTGATTGTATTGTAGGTGCTCTTTCTCGAATCTCGCCGATTTCTCACGAATAAATTTCTCATGAAGCTGCCGAAGTGTGGATTCAAGAACATGCTCATCAATGGGCTTTAATATAAAATCGTGCACACCAAATCGAACAGCTTGTTGAGCATATTTGAAGTCATCATAACCACTAATAATAATGAAGCTAGGTTTATGTGATTGCTCCTGAATGGTGAGTCGAATAAGCTCCATTCCATCTAATACAGGCATACGAATATCCGTTATCACCAAATCTGGCTTACTCTTCTGAATGATATCTAGGGCATCTTCACCATTGCCTGCTTCATCAATGACTTCAAAACCACAAGACGCCCAATCAATCAAATTCCGCAAGCCTTGGCGAGCAAAAATTTCGTCATCAACCAATAATACTCGGTACATAGATGCTGCCCCCTAACTCTGAAGATGTACCTCTATTCTTCTTCGTGAGCAGACAATTGTCAACACCTATTACTAAAAAGGGGATAAGGTTACATCGTAAGCTCAACCTGGTGCTCCACAGCATCATTAATCAGAGCCACGTATGGGCCTTGTTCCATGTCATCTTCTGTTAAGGTAATTTCTTGACCGTCAATCCGCAATTTACTTACTCCAACTGTCTTGCTTAATGGATTGAGCACTGTCAAGGCGTATATCGTATCTTCATACCGATAACGAATCGCATAGTTTGGCCAATCAGAGGGTATACAAGGCCGAATCTGCAACTGATTACCATGTCTACGAATACCCAGGATCCATTCTATACCCGCTTGATACATCCAGCCCGCTGCACCTGTGTACCAGGTCCAACCTGCTCTCCCCTTATGGGGGTCCTCCGCATAAACATCGGCGGCCATAACATAAGGCTCTCCAGCATATTGCTTCACTTCATGCGGTGTAAGAGTGTGAGCTATAGGATTAAGAATGTGGAACAATTCGAAAGCCTTATCTCCATTTCCTAGCTTACTCCAAGCGATAATACTCCATATGGCTCCATGTGTATATTGAGCCCCATTCTCTCGAATACCTGGTGGGTAGCCTTGAATATACCCAGGACTTGGGCTTGTATGGTCAAAGGCTGGAGTCAATAAACGTACAATCGATAATTCACGATCTACAAGCTCTATGTCGAAGGACTCCATCGACTTTAAACATTTCTCCTTAGAGCCCCCCCCGGAGATGACCGACCATGATTGAGCTATAGCATCAATCCGACATTCTTCATTATGCATAGAGCCTAACCAGCTTCCAGCATCTGTGAATGCGCGCCGATACCAGCTTCCATCCCATGCATGCTCGTCGAGGGCATTCATTAATTGCGTTCGGACAAGTTGGTACTGCTCTGCTCTGTCGTGATCACCACGCTGTCGACAAATCGCTGTGAACTCATACAATACATCACATAAAAACCATCCAAGCCATACGCTTTCTCCTCTTCCTTCAGCCCCTACCAAATTCATCCCATCATTCCAATCACCGACGCCGATTAGAGGTAACCCGTGCTCACCAAATCGTTGCAGTGACCTATCGATCGCCCGATAACAATGATCGATTATCGTTCCTTGCTCCGCAGATATCACTGTTTCTTCATAACGTTCATGCTCACCCTCCTCTAGAGGCTCGCTATGAAGATAAGGCTCAATTAAATCAAGAATTCCACTGTCTCCAGTCTGATCGAGATATCTGGCAACCGCATAAGGCATCCATAATAAATCATCTGTGAATAAGGTTCGAATTCCTCGCTCTGTCTCTTCGTGCCACCAATGCTGAACGTCCCCCTCCTCATATTGGTGTGAGGCATGAAGTAGGATCTGTTTCTTTGTTAACTCAGGTCTGCTGTGTAGTAGTGCAAGCGAATCCTGCAGTTGATCACGGAAGCCATATGCACCTCCAGCTTGGTAGAAGGCGGATCTTGCCCACATTCTGCAAGCTAAAGATTGATATAACAGCCATCCATTCAACATAATATCCATTTCTTTGCAAGGTGTATCGACGGAAATCTGGTCTAACGTTTCTTCCCAATAATCGTTAACCTGCGTTAAAGCTTGTTCACAAGATAGCGTATGACTGTACTTGCTTGACAGCTCAATTGCTGCTTCTCGTGACGATTCACAACCTAATAAGATATAAACAATTCGTTCGCTCTCGGGCTCTAATGTAACCTTTGCTTGCACAGCGCCACAAGGATCATAGCATGTACCCGACTGACAGGATAAGCTGGTACGATTCATCGCTAAGGGCTGTTCTAGAGTACCATCTCGTCCAATAAATTCTGAGCGATCTGTAGTCCAAGTTACACGCCCATCCTCTTCAAACACTGAACGTTTATATTGATCTTCAGGATAATTAGGCTGTGGATATATGCTCAAGAAAGCATGGGCATCCCTGAATGTTTCTTGAAAATTGTTATGTGCAAGCAGCACTTTGGATGCTGAATCCCATTCTGTAACTATGAATGGTGCGTGGCCCTGTCTTCTTACACCAAGTACCCATTCTGCGTAATAGGTAAGAGATATTCTTCTTATTTCCTTCGTGTTATTGCGTAACCTGATTTTGATTATCTTAACCGAAGCATCAAGCGGAACGGAAATCGTCATCTCGTGTTCAATTCCGTACCTTTCATGATGTACACGTGTAAATCCTCTACCATGGTTAACGATGTAAGCATGGTCAGAGCTTTTTGTAGATGCGGTGGCAGACCATAGGTCACCACGATCCTCATCACGCAAGTAACACATCTCGGATGGAGGGTCTAGAACAGGGTCATTCGACCATGAGGTTAACTTAAACTCTCGACTGTTACGCCACCATGTGTAACCTGTACCAAGCTCCGACACCAAGCAGCCAAATTGTGGATTGGCAATCACATTAATCCACGGTGCAGGCAGATGGTTGCCGTTCTTAAGTATAATACGGTACTCCTTGCCATTGGGAGAGAAGCCACCCGAGCCATTAAAGAATAATAGCTCGGATATTTCAGGCTGCTGTGAGACATCCACATGCTCAGAATAAGCATTAGGGACAAGGAGTTCAGCAATAATGGGCTTGGCTGTCATCACCTTTAATTGTGATTGGAGGCTCGGTCCATCTGCCTTCAACACAATTCGGGCTTTAGCAATGATTAAAGTTCTATCTTCTGCAGTTAGTTGCTCGGAATTGATCATGTATACACCAGCAGGTCTAGCTCCTAGTCGATCAACATTATGCTCACTGATTCTCATTAAGGCTTCCTGTAAGCTTTGCTGGTAACCCTCTTCGGATTCATTCAGAATGACAAGATCAAATGATAAGCCCAATCTACGCAAATACTCATGTCCCTTAAGTAGCTTAATCATATAAGAAAGATTAGCCTCTGTTGAAATTCTTGCGAGCACAATGGGTATATCTCCTGATATTCCATGTGCCCACAGCTTAGATTGACTATATACATTCTGTGCAATTGAAATTTCCTGTTCAGCCTTTAGTGGTGGCGTATATAACACTTGGCTCGCTAATTTCTGGAAGACAATCACTTCTGTGGCTGTTAAGTTCTGTTGGCGCAGTTCAATTTGACTAGAATTCCAAGCAAGCTGGAATGATCGATCAACAGCTTGTGTGGTTCTCAAACGTTCAATTATGCTAACCGCTTCTTCTTTTGTATCAGCAATAGATGTGAGTGCGAAGAGACGGGTCGTCTCCCCGGGCTCAATGCTAATTCGTCTTCGTAGGATAAAAGCTGGGTCAGCAACGGATCCGACTGTTCCACGTAGATGCAATCGAATACCTTGAGGCTGTGCTAATGTGTGTCCTCGTCCAATAAACCTAGCGCGATCCGTTTCATATTCCACCGTCCCTATGGATCGTCCTAATACATAAAGGGAATGTGCCGCCCAAATTGGTTCTCCTCCTACCTCACGAGGCCTACGTCCTGCAACCAGACATTCATTCTCTGACTCATATTGTGTTCTTACGAATAATTTACTGAATGCAGGGTGAGCATCATCTGCAATTGGAGGTGCTAGAACGAGCTCTTGGAATGTCGTTACTTCAATTATTCGAGTTTCAACACCCGTGTTAGTTAATGTCAATCGGCGAATCTCCGCATTCGATTCCGAAGAAATACAAATTTCTAAGGTTGTTCTTATATCACCGTCAACTCTCGTGAATAGAGCACTGTCAAGTGTGAATCGGACATACTGTTCTATCGAGTGTACACGGCAGGGCTGATAGGTCGGAGACCACACTTGATCTTGGGTAACCTCGCGAATATACATATAGCTTCCTGTCTGGTCCAACACTGGATCCTCCCTCCAGCGGGAGATGGCCAGCCCTTCATAACGACTAAATCCACTACCACTGACTGTAATTGCTGACATAAAAGCTCCATTCGAGAGCAAACAAACCTCAGGAGTAGGCGTGGTAGGGCTATGATATTCTCTAAATCCACCCGTGTGAACAGCTTTTTTCTCAATTTTATGTACGGGTGCCTTCATTTGACGATTAAGAATTCTCGGCTTTGTAGGTATTCGCTCCTGTAAGAGTAGCTCCACAGATCTTATATATTTGTTATTGTGGAATCGATCATACATCTTCTGAGGCAACAGTATATTAGCTAAGGTTAGTAAACTCATCCCTTGATGATGTGCCATAAAGCTCTGGATGACCACATATTCCTGGTCCTTCGGCAATCTTAATTGTGTATAATCTAAAGCCTCGTAATAACCAAATTGTCCCCTAGCGCCAAGCTTATCCAATTTCTCTAAAGCAAGTAATCCAGATTGATGGGCATAAGGTAAGGCCATGATCGTCGCGTAGGGAGCTATGACTAAATCTTGCTCGAGTCCTCGTTTAAAGCCTAACCCAGGTACACCGAAAGCTTGATATTGGTAATTCATCTGATAATCAAAAGCATAGTAACCGGATTCGGAGATTCCATAAGGCACCTCCCGACTGGTTGCATATTCGATCTGCCGCTGAACAACAGCTCGGTATGTGCTATCCCAAATACTGTTTTTATATGTCCGCAGAAGCAACCAAGGCATGAGATACTCGAACATGGTTCCAGACCAAGAGAGTAAAGCTGCATAACGTCCAACCTTGGTCATCGTTCGACCGAGTGCATGCCAATGCGAAACCGAAACCTGACCAAGAGCAATCGCAATAAAGCTTGCTTGTCTAGCCTCAGACGCCATTAGATCATATACGATGTTATCACGCTCTTGTCTGCTAACATGAAATCCTAATGAAAATAAGCTAGCTTTATGATCATAAAGGGGGCGGAAATTAGTTTCTAGTATCAATGCTTCTATTCGAGCAAGAAGTCGATTACCTTCTTCATCAGCAATTGCATCCACCCGAAGCCACTCCATGAGCCCTTCCTTGACAGTAATTAAACAAGCTATAAAATTACCAGAATCTACGGTTGATACGTATTGTGGCAAAAGCGGCTGGAGAGTCTGCGTATCGTACCAGTTTAACAGGTGCCCCTCCCACTTCATTAGCTTTTCTATCGAAGTTACCGTCTGAGCTAACCTCATCATCAGCTCTGGTGTATCGATAAAACCAAAATCTCTCGCAGAAATTACACAGGTCAAATATAAGCCAATATTCGTGGGTGAAGTACGGTGAGCTACCCCATTCGGTGGGGTAATCTGTACATTATCAGGAGGAAGAAAATGATCCTCATTGGTAACATAGACCTCAAAGAATGACCAGATGTCTCTTGATAGTTTACGTAGCTTCTCTGTATCAGCTTCAATCAGCACTAGTCCTTCTTCAGCTTTCATTGGTTTATTCAACCATACAATGATGAAGGGTGCACTGATCCATAAAAAACCAAGCATTAATCCTGCTACCCTGATGAAGAGCTCATCATGGAAGACACTTAACAAAGTAAATAGTAAGCTCAGGGTAAGTCCGCTAAGCATACCGAGGAGTAGAGGCTGTCTTCCCTTCTTACTTCCTTGTTCGATCTCCGCTGAGCTTACCCATTCTAATAAATGCTTCTTGGATATAAACAAGCGATATAACGTTCGGATCACAGCATCGATTGTCATCACAGTATGATATGGCAAGGTAATCACCTGAACTAACACTTGCCCCGCAGCAATACCGATAGACCTCGTTCGTTGGATGGTTACAATCTGATGAAGCACTGGGAACAACCAAGTAATCAAGATGACGATAAACCATCTTATTGATGAGCCTGGTAGTATCGTTATCGCCAGAAACAGAATTAGTAAAGATATGACCGGAATTAAGCTACGTCTTAAATTATCAACGATCTGCCATCGTGTCACAATCGATAAATCGATCGGCTGAGAAACCCCATTCTGATTATTAATTTTCGGGAATAACCATAAGAGTAATTGCCAATCCCCGCGAATCCAGCGATGTAACCTCATCTGATATGTACGGAATAGGACAGGATGTCCGTCGACTAATTCGATGTCAGATAACAATCCAGTTCGTAGAAATCCTCCTTCTAATAAATCATGACTAAGCACACTGTTCTCAGGTATTCGATTCCCTACGACCTCTGCGAAGGTTTGAATATCGAATATGCCCTTTCCTGTGAATATGCCTTGTCCTAGCCCGTCCTGGTATGGATCTGATACAGCAAAGGCATAGGGATCCACTCCCGTATCACCCGACCATAAGCTTGCTAATCTAGAAAGGTTGGCAGCTTCATAGCTCATCGCGATATGTGGCTGAAGGATACCATAGCCTTCAATAACCCTTGTACGTTCATCGTTCATTCTAGGTCTATTAAAGGGAAGATGCATCGTTCCAATCATCCTTTGCGGACTGCCTGGAGGAAGCTGCGTGTCTGCATCGAGTGTGATCATATAGCGAATAGAAGAAAAGCTCGAGCTATCACTAATGTGATAAGAATAGGATGTGTCTTGCTTACCCTGTAATAACTGTATAAATTCAACCAATTTCCCTCGTTTGCGTTCCCAGCCCATCCACTTGCCCTCAGAAGGATTCCATTTCCTACTCCGGTGATACAGATGAAAAACATGACCAGGATATTTACTATTTAATAACTCGATACTTATTCGTGCAGCATCAAGTACATCTTGGTCCTCTGATTGTTCCTCAACATCAGAATCCTTGAAATCACCCAAGAGCGCGTAATGAATATTCGGGTCCCTACTTACCAAATAGTGTAATTCTAGTCGATCAGCCATTTCTTGTACTTCCCGAGTCGATGACCATATTACCGGAATGACCACGATCGTCATAGCTTCTGGTGTTATCCCCTTCGAAAAGTCATATCTGAGAAGTGGAGTTGGACTCTTACGCCAAGCAATTAAATCATGTACCCAGGTGGTAGCCCATTCCAAGGCTGGGAATGTTAAGAGCAGTCCCATGCTTAGCATTTCTAAGGGGGATATCCGATTACCATCACTGATCCACACGATAAATCCAATTAGAATAACTACATAGGAAAGGAGCAAACAGTTAAAGTAGGTGCCTGTGGCTCTCCTCCATAAACCTTCTTCTGGAATAGCTTTCGGCTTACTGCATGATTTTAACGCTTGCTGAAGCTGCTGAATACCTTTTGCTTCTAATAAATAATAGGGAATATAAGCTTGGCGTGTTAAATTGCCATCCCTTTCTGAATGCTGGTGTTGTATCTGTTCCATACATTGGATGGATAGCTTAACAGCCTGCTCTGCGATTAAATTCTCGGGAACTCGCATGCGGCGGGAGAGCTGCTCTACACGCTTACGCAATGTATCCTGACTTGCATAATCTAATAAAGGGTAATCCCCTGTTGGATCGGTGCTTAATGTCTGATCTACTAATGAGAGCTGCTCGAACTGTACACGCCAATCCCATCTAGATAGAATTCGCATACTGCTTATAAGGTTGCCTGTCCTCATTTGATAATTGGCTTGAAGCTCATACTCATAAGCGATAATATGATCCAAGCTTTCTTGACCATTCTCTAACTTACACATAAGCCAGTCTCGAATAACGGCAGTATCATCTGCCCATTCGCGAAGATGACTGACTAGGTGAACAATCATAGTACCCGATAGTGGAATGTCGTACCCAGCTTCATCAAGCGCTAGCTTTAGCGCTTCAGGACTTAACCTCGATGGCTCAAATCGCATAAGCCACTGCTCCACGAGCATACAAATTTCTCGTCTTTCTTGAATGGTTTCTAAGGTGTGAGCCAATTTGCGGAACAGAACCAATCGCATAACAAGAGGAGTCACCCAAATCTCAGCTAGGGACAGAATGGATATCTCTTGATAGTAGTTCATATAAGCAAGCAACGATATTTCTTCTAATCCACCATCCATATGCATCAGATAGTGATCGCATATAGACACAATACGAAGCTCTCCACTTTTCCGTAAAGATGGCAAGTGATATAAAGAGTGAACCATGAGCTGATCCTCAAGAACTAGTGCCTGCTCCTCAAGAAACTCAGCATGATCAAGCAACCATTCCTCTGCTGGTTGAGAGCAGGCTGTTGGACGCTTCCGTAAATCATCGACAAAGGATTTTAATTGTTGTATATCTGAGGTGACTGACTTCCGTAGTTGGTGATACTTTCTTCGTGTCATATGAAGATCATGCGTTAAGGCAAGCTCATGAGCTTGTTCTCTGAGTTGTTTAGTTGTTAGAATCATTGATCCTCCCAATATGAGAATAAGAAGTTATATTCGATCAGCTATCCTATAAGTTGGATAATCCGAACTATATAAAGTTTCCCATAATGGGTGGAAATTATGACTTTTAGCGTTTACGATTTTTAGAATCTTTATTATTTTTCTTATTGAAATATTCTGAGAACCAATCTTCTATCGATTTTTGATCATTAAATTTGATATCACTCATCCCTGATTCGTTCCCTACCACGTCCACAGCAGTCATGACATACATATAATAATTCCCCTCATTCTGAGAGCTATTTAAACTAAATTTCGCTTCAGACTGTGAGGACACTGGTTTTCCACCAACGGCTGAGAAGGTCTCTCCATTGTCAGAGCCATATAGTCGATAGCCAATCACATCCTCTTCCTTATTCAATGGGAATGAGATTGTAAGGGTGTCCCCTTCATTATTAATCGTTAAGCCCCCTGGTGAGCTAGGTGCGCTTCCATCATCTATTCTTGGATCAAGCTCGATAGGACCATCTAGTTCAGAATCCTTCGGATAATAATGAGAAATTGATTTTCGATCTTTAGCAGGAACTAGCTTTAATCCTTCTGTGACCTCTTGTATAATATCAGAGATCGATTTTTCTCTTCTGACCATAAATTTCTGCGATAGCATATCACCTGGTGTGAGGGGATTCGCCACATAATCCTCTCCCTTGAACGTTACATATTTCGTCATACCAGCAATATCATCTAATTCAGTTGGTACATAAGCTTTATTGAATATATCTTTAACTACATCCTTACGATCAAGCAGTTCTTGTGTAGGAAGCTTGCCCGAATACACGGATACCGTTTCCGATACAATATGATCTGGTTTAACAAATTCTTTAGCTGCGAACAACTCCTGTTGTTTATCCATAGCAGCATCCATAATATGTGCCCAAATTTTCTTAGCTCTTAACGTGCCGCAGCCTGCGGTCTTGGAGCAATCTCTGCTTGTTAATTTATGAACCGGTTGATCATATCCAGCCCATACACCAACGGTTATGTCCGGTGTATAACCAACAAACCAAGCATCAGCATTATTCTGAGTGGATCCAGTTTTACCAACAAAAGGAGCCTGATCATAATGATTATAATACTTTTTCAAATCTGCAGCCGTGCCTGACGCAACTACAGTTTTTAACATGTCCGTCATCAAATATGCAGTTTGCTCAGAGAATACGGCTGTGGGCTCTAGCTGGTGTTCATAAATAAGCTTACCCGCAGCATCTTCGATCCTCGCTATGAGATAAGTCTGGTTATAGGTACCTTTATTGGCGATCGAAGCATACGCATTCGTAAGCTCCTCAACGGAAACACCATATGCTAAACCACCTATCACACCTGTCTTCGCTTGGTTATCTGCTTCGGTAATCGTAGTAATGCCCAACTTCTTAGTGAATGTCCAAGCGTCTTGTATGCCCACATGATCGTTAAAAAGCTTAAGTGCGGGAATATTATATGACCATGATAAAGCCTCTCGAGCCGTAATTAAACCATGAAACTCACCATCCCAATTTTCTGGAATATGCTTGCCGCCATCACTATCAAGAACAATAGGTACATCATCAATAGTACTTGCTGGCTGTATCAATCCAGCTTCTAAAGCTGGTAAGTATGCGGCAATCGGCTTCATGGCTGAGCCAGGTTGTCTCACCATCTGAGTCGCATGATTCAATTGCTCCACTTGAAAGTCTCGTCCTTCGATCATACTGAGAATAGCCCCAGAATGATTATCAATCATCATGGCTCCGACCTGCTCTAGGCCTTTCTCAGGATCATGATCCGAAAAAAATTCTTTGTTCTGAGCAATCACATTCATTTCTGTATATAGAATCGGATCAATGGTTGTGTGTATTTGATAGCCTTTATAGTTAAGCTTTTCACTTGCTTCTTCCCATAAGGTTTCATAGTTCTCATCACCTTTTACTAGCTCTGGATGATCTAGCTTTAATAAAATTGCGGTCGCTCTCCGCTCTATCTCCATCATTAGGAAAGGATACGAGTTATACATTTTTACTTTCGAGTCAGACAACGATGCTTTAATATCAAATTCAAGTGATTCCTTGTATTGATCCTTAGTTATTTTCTTCTCTTCAAGCATTCTTAATAAGACTAGCTGTTGCCTAGCAATTGCTTTGTCTAGTGCTGTAGTATCTATTTCACCCTTGTTATCAAAAGCCGAGAATGCATTCGGCTGCTGCGGTAATCCGACCAAATAAGCAGCTTGAGCTATATGAAGTTTATGTAGATCATCAATATCGAATATTCCCTTAGCAGCAGATTTCACACCATATAGATTATTACCCTCCGAGCCATTACCGAAATAAATTTTAGTCAGATAGGCTAACAAAATATTATCCTTAGAGATCGTTCTCTCCATTCGCATAGCTAATAAAATTTCAGCCGCTTTTCTCTCATACGTTTGATCTAAATTTAAGAACACCTGACGAGATAGCTGTTGGGTAATCGTACTGCCACCGGTTTGCGTATCTTCCTTCCCGATCTGCTGCTTAATTGCTCTTAATGTCCCTTTCACATCCATCCCATTATGCTCATAGAAATTCTTATCTTCAATGGCAATAACTGCATCTATGACCATCTGTGGGATATCTTCTAATTGTGTTAACATCCGATCCTCTCCGGAGGTTAATCGACCCACTTCCGTTTGATCATTGAAAAAAACATACCCTGTTATCGAGTTGTCTGATATCGCTTCTCGTATTTCTTCATTCGACCGTATAGGTTCATTCCCTACAAGGGAGGATACATATCCATATAGGATTCCAATACTTAGAAAACCAACCATTAGTATAGAAATAGAAAACCATTTGATAACCTGAAGCGTTCTTCTACTTTTCATAAAAAGGAAAAAATTTTTATTCATATGAATAATTCTGGGATGAAGTTTATACATGTTGACCTCCTAATCCTTATATATATTCGTTAATTTTATAGATTTTCAGTGGGTATTACGATGCACTAATATTTCCAAATGAAATTTATTCCAGATTTAAGTAGCCAAAAGAGGCTGTCCCATTAGTCAAAATGACTGGGGCAGCCCTTCGTTTAGAGAAACTAGGTATTGTACGTATCATTAATATTCAACCAGACTTACTAAACCACTTTAGTACTTTACTTACAAATATATTCTTAGAATGGGTTAGTGATTTAATGGCTTCACTATCCGGATTCTGTTCGATAACATCCAATACCTCGATTAACTTCTTCAGATATAACCGAATATTGATATTCTCCAAGCCCTCTTGCTTGAACTGCTGAACCATCCACCTCTGCAGTAATAGTGGGTTAATTTCTAAAGTGAATTCATAAGCATATCGGTAGAGCTCCAATACCTTCAGATTTAATTCCTGCATGTGTTCTGCTGTCATCTTAGATAAGATCATCACAGGCTGGCGAACATCTACCTCTCCAGTCACGGTGGCGTCATTACCTTGTCCAATACGCTGGAATAAAGCAGGATAAACCTGAGGACCCTTCTCTTCGTTATCTAACCACTCCTGAGTAGCACCGAATACGAATAAACAGTGACTAAGCTCGTCATTAAAGCAATTATCAACGATATATCTAAGGTTCTGATAAGCAGCCAATCGAATATCTGAACGTTCACTCATAATGAGCTCTAGCTCGTCAATGAGGATAACCAAACCACTGTAGCCTAGCAAATTAATAAGTTTAACGAACGCTTTTAGAAAATGTATGGCATTATCATTGTCGATGTGACCAACAACCTCAAAGCTTTTCTTCACCGAAGAAGGAATATTCTGTTCACCCGTTAACCAAGATGCCACAGCATCAGACATTGTAGGATCACCTTGAATTCGTGCACGGATATAGAATAATAGAGCTCTAGAGAATGATAGATTATATTGGTTTAAGGTCGAGATAACTTTCTGAATTACTTCTGCAGAGTTACCAGTGCCTTCAGCTGAATTGCTCTTCAAAGTATCAATCCATTTGTTGAATAATTCTTGAAAGTTAGTTCCCTGATGCTCGGATTCACTTGTTGTTAAACTGTGCATGATCTGATAATACAGCGTTTGGAAATTGGTAATACGCGCTCCTTTTTCCATCTGAAACTTGGCTACTACAAAGTTATTGTTCCATGCTCGCTCTTGAATCTCACGTAGCATAAAGCTTTTACCGCTGCCATATTCACCGACGATAAACTTGGTCATCCCATGCCCAAATGTAACATAATTAAGATTCTGTTCTAGCTCCTCCAGCTCTTTCTCTCGTCCGATACGGAAGGATGAGATATTCTCAGGGACAACTCCGTTCTTCAGTGCAAGTAATACGACTTTAGCTTGATCTCGACTTTGATCCAATACATCATCTCTCCCGTATGAATAAAGTTTTAGCTACGACTTTATTCGACAGGAAGGCTGTTATTCCCTTCAATACCCAGATAAAATTATGTATATTTTTCCTCATACCATGCTTTGGCCTGCTCGATTTCCTCCATGGACAATTGATGACCACCTTCGGTCCAATATTCAGTTACTGAGGCTCCTGCAGCGTTCAAATGCTCCATTAATTGCTTCGTCTGAGTAGGTTGAATGAGTGAATCTCGTTTGCCTGCTCCGACGAAGATAGGGACACCACTTAAATCCGGAATAGTAACACCAGAGCGTGGTACCATGGCATGGAATAGAATAGCTCCAGATAAAGAGTTGGGATGGTGATATAACAAGCTTGCAGCTATATTAGCACCATTCGAATACCCAATGGCTATCACTCGCTCACGAGCGAATCCATACTGCTCAGCACTAACAGCTACAAACTCGTTTAGCTCTTGTGTTCGGAAGATCAAATCCTCTTCGTCGAACACCCCTTCCGATAGTCTTCTGAAGAACCTTGGCATGCCATTCTCAAGAACATTACCTCTTACACCTAATATAGATGCATGTGGAGCTATGATTTCTGCTAGTGCTAATAAATCACGCTCATTTCCACCCGTACCATGTAACAGTAGTAGTGTAGGCGCACTCTTAGATTGTCCTTGTACGAATAAATGTTTCATATGGTTTCTAAGGGCTCCAATCCTGCTTCAATTGAAGCTCTTCTACCTTCTAAGAAAGGAGGTAAAGCTAATCTCTCCCCCAAATGCTCGAAGTCCTCATCACCCTCAAACCCGGGTCCATCTGTTGCTAGCTCGAACAAGATCCCGTTCGGCTCTCTGAAGTATAATGAACGGAAGTAATAGCGCTCTACAAATCCTGAATTAGATAGTCCATGCTCAGTTATGTAGCTCACCCACTTCATTAATTCTTCCTCGCTCTCCACTCGAAAAGCAACATGATGAACACTTCCGCTGCCTTGCCGTTCTCGCGGAAGATCATTGCGCTCTTCTAGATGAAGCTCTGCACCAGTTCCTCCTTCTCCTGTCTCAAAAACACGAATCGGACTTTGACCAGGATGATTCGAAGGGAAACCCCCTTTCTCTCGGAAGCCCATTACCTCCGTAAGGACTTTAACCGTTAGCTCTGGACGCGATACAGTCAATGTGACCGGGCCCAGTCCAATGATCGCATGCTCGATTGGTACTGGACTTCTCTCCCATGGTTTACCTCCAGCTACACCCACATTATGCTCGTCTGATACAAGTGCCAATCGTTGACCTTCCTCGTCTCGGAATGTTATTGTCGCACGACCTGCATCATGTGTGATCTCATCATGGTCAACACCGAGTTGTTCGAAACGTTGCTTCCAATATTGGATTGATTTATCATTGGGTACCCGTAATGATGTATTAGATATACTGTTCGTTCCATGCTGCGTGCGTCCCGCAGTTGGGAATTCGAAGAACGTTAAGTCTGTACCTGGGTTACCCTTCTCATCAGCATAGAATAAATGATAAACAGAGGTATCATCCTGATTTACAGTCTTCTTAACTAAACGAAGACCTAAAACCTTTGTGTAAAATTGAAAATTTTGTTTACCATTATTCGTGATTGCAGATACATGATGCTGGCCTTTTAATGGTTTAAGTTCCATATCCTCACCTCCAGAAAGTCTAATCAGTATTACTTCATTACATCGTGATCCACATATCTCTCACCATTTAGCTCGCTAATAATATTGATGGCAACCTTCGCTCCATCACCCGCTGTAATGATCGTATGCATACTAACACCTGCGATTGTCCCAGCAGCCCAAATTCCAGGAATGGATGATTTACCAGCTGGATCTACAGCAATTATCGTCTTTATTCTTGGCTCAGTACCTGATTTGATTTCTAGCCCCATTGTCTCTGCAAGCTCTGCGAACAATCCAGTTGCAATGATAACTTGCTGCGCTTCATATTGGTTATCCACTGTAGAGATGACAAACCCATTATCAGACTTAACGATATTCTTCACAGTAGCTTCAACAAGCGCTGCTCCAAACTTCTCTGCTTGTTTCTTACCTATCTCTACAAGGTCAGGTCCAGATATCTCCATTACACCGTAATGATTTTCTACCCACGCTCGCTTAGTTACACTCTGATTACTATCGAACATTATTGTTTTTTTACCTGATTTCGCCGCGAACAGTGCTGCACTTGCTCCTGTAGGACCTGCTCCAATAATTGCTATTTCATACATGCTTAATTCAGCTCCTCTTTACACAAAATAATAACCATAATATAGTTACTAACTTAATTATAGCACACGACCTTCCCAGTTTCAAGCATCTCACTCAAACGAATGCTGCATGATAACAACGTCGACAGACTGGTTTATACTCATCATTGCCACCTATTTGAATCTGTTCACCTTCATTTACAGGAATACCATCTCTAAATCGAATAACCATCGTGGCTTTGCGATCACAATACCAGCAGATGGTTTTGATTTCTTCAATTTTATCAGCATATATAAGTAAATTATAACTTCCCTCGAACAATTTGTTCTGAAAATCATTCTTAAGTCCAAACGCCATGACCGGAATGTTCAATTCATCCACAATTTGTGTAAGCTCAAGTACTTGCTGACGTTTCAGAAACTGTGCTTCATCAATTAGAATACAATAGATCCGCCGCTTATGAGAAATGGCTTGTAGCGCGATTACGCTCTCAAACAAATTTGTGTGCTCATCCACTGGAATAGCAGGCCTCGTCATTCCAACACGCGACCCAATTTCTTTTACATCACTCCTGGTGTCGATTGCTGGAGAGAATATAATAACAGGCTTCTCTTGTTCCTCATAATTATGCGCTACCTTTATGATTTCGAAAGATTTACCACTATTCATTGTTCCATATTTGTAATACAGCTGTGCCACACCTATTACCTCCAGTTAGTTGTTCGTGATTCACCTTCCTCCAATATACCTTATTTACTCACCTATGCTAAGCCTTTTTCATAAGCGGCGATGATATGATCCATCTGTGTGTTCCATTCTTCATCAATCATACATTTCTCTGGATTCGCTTCAAACCAAGCGAGGGTTTGTTTAATTCCTTTTGCGAAAGGCATAGTAGCAACATAATTAGGAACAAATTGTTTGATCTTACTATTGTCGAATACACCACTAACTGCTTTATCACCTAATAAACCACCCTTATCCTCAGGTGATTTAGCAATTATAAAATCCGATGGAATATGAATCAGGTTTGGTTCAACACCAGCAGCATGACCTATAAACTGATAGATTTGATTCCATGTTAATACTTCATCTGATGTGATGTGAAAAGCATGACCGATTGCTAATGGGTTATCCAACAAGCCAACAAAGCCTTTTGCAAAGTCTGTATTGTGGGTCATCGTCCAAATCGAGGTGCCATCCCCATGAACGATAATCTTCTTGCCTTTACGCATACGGTCAACTAACGACCATGGTCGTTGCCAGCTGTTCATAGCCGCAGGGATCATCTTATTCCCATAGGTGAAAGATGGTCGGATAATAGTAATAGGAAAATCATGATTCCTGTACGCATTCATTAACAATTCCTCACAAGCTATTTTATCACGAGAATACTGCCAGAATGGGTTATACAGTGGCGTTGATTCTGTGATGATATAATGGGTGGGCGGTTTCTGATAAGCAGATGCTGAGCTAATGAATATATATTGTTTAATCTTTCCTTGGAATATATCCAAATCCACTTTTAGTTGCTCTGGTGTAAAGGCTACCCAATCCACCACCACGTCAAAATTGTAGTTTTTCAAGGTTTTCTTGGTTGTCTCCACATCTCGGATATCACCGATAATTACATGCGCTCCAGCTGGAATTCCATCAGAATGTAAACCGCGATTGAATAAATAGAGCTCTACTCCATTAGCTATTGCTAACCTCGATACAGCCTCACTAATTAGTCCCGTTCCACCAATGAATAAAACTCTCATCATTTCAACACTCCTAAAATTAAATTTGAACGCGTGTTAATTATTAGTATAAAGAACATTAACCCTATGAACAAGAACCCAATCTTTAGTTAGTAAGTTACCTTGAGTAAAGGGTGAAGTTAGGATACACTGATTAATATGAACGATAGGGAGGGTTTATTATGCGTAGATATAACTTCATTCGACCTTTATGGATTCTGGGAATAGCTTATCTGACGAATATTATTGTTACTACAATCTGTGGCATGTTAGGTAGCTCTGTAGAAACCGCTGGCAATATTGGCTTCATCTCTATGATTATTGCAGCTTTAATCACTTTTAATGTTCTGAATAAGAGAAAAAAGAAGTTCAAATAATCACATATTTGAACTTCTTCGCTAACATGTATTACTCTGTATCCGATTGCAATCGTTGCATGAAGTCTTCCATGGCACTGTAGCCTTGCTGTCGCAAATACCAATTATTGGCGGCCGCCTCAATTAATCCAGCGACATCCCTACCAGGTTGAAGCTGGATTTCTATATGTGGAATGGGTACTTCTAAATAATCAACAAACTTAGGATCAAGCTCTAAATCATTATTCAGTGCTTGATCCTGCCACTTTGTAAGCTCAATATCTAGCACTAAACGAGTCTCCTCCTGAAAGGCACTTCTCCCATATAGCCTTGAAACATTGATCAAGCCAACACTCCTTAAAGCAAGGAACTCTTTTGTTTTCTCATCATGGGTGGCGAGAATGGTTTCCGGATTGATCTTCTTTAAGACTATGACATCATCGGCGATTAGGCGATGACCCCGCTGTATTAATGTGTGTGCGGTTTCACTCTTACCTACACCCGATTTCCCACGAATAATGACCCCAATTCCAGAGACATTCACACAGACTCCATGGATGGTAATCTGTGGTGCTAAGGCTTTAGCCAGATAGGCATCTACCAAGTCTAAGAATTTGGTAGTTGTAATCGTTGTACGTAACAAAGGAATTTGTTCTTGCTCACAATATTTCGTTAAGTATTTAAGTCCCTCTTGATTGCTTGTAACAATAAAACAAGGTGGGTGATATTTGACAACATTACCAATTCGAAGATTCCTCTCCTCTTCACTTAGAGAGTGTAAATAAGTAATTTCCTTCCTCCCCAGAATTTGAATCCGCTCCATTGGAAAAAAATCAAAGTACCCAACAAATTCCAATCCAGGTCGATGAACCCTCGATTTAACAAGATTACGCCCAGTGTAAGCATGTCCAGCTAATATTTCTAATCCGAACCGTTTAATCAAATGCTCAACTGTAATCATTTTCATTTTCATTCACCTTTTCCTCATGTTGTCGTTCAATAAATTCATACCGAATTGACATAACCCGTCCCTTTCTTACGTACAACTAAAACTAAGAGAATCCGATGAATCAGGGGGGAATTGGGTTGAAAACCGCATTGTGGCTATATTTTTTTCTGTTTGTTGCTTTTTTTGATCTTCATGCACAATACCCTATTCTTACCCCATTTGCAGTATCACTAGGTGCCACGCCATCCTTTATCGGTCTAATCATGGGCATGTATTCCATTACTCATCTACCTGGAAACCTGATTGCTGGATATAGTGTAGATCGATTAGGTAGCCGTATTTTCATAGTATTAAGCTTATTATTAGCAGGAGGTATTCTCCTACTTCAATCTCATGTTACGAATCCATGGCAGCTACTAGTCCTTCGCTCAGTAAGTGGCTTTGTACTAGCATTCTTATCTCCTGCCTGTATGACACTATTAGCGCGTATTGGTAATAATCAGATACAGCAAGGGAAGCTGATGGCAGGTAATGGTTTAGTACACACATTAGCATCCGTAGTATCGCCTGCGGCAGGGGCCATATTGGTTGCACAAATTGGATTTGCACTAGCCTTTAACATACTTGGCTGGGTATTAATAATTACCGCGATCTGTGCATTATTCTTCATTACGGATAAGATAACAGATCGCAATGAAGATCAAGCTTCCACAGCTCATACCTTGAATACTACCGTTTTGAGTAGCACGGGCACAGTCTCTTGGATTGTATTCGCTTTACCTGTAGCAATGTCCTGCTCACAAGGTATTCTATTCTTTGAATTGCCACTCATGGCCACAACAAACAATGCAATAATGAAAACCGGATTATTATTCTCCGTAATCAGCTTGGGTGCTCTGATTACGTTAAGTATGCTATTCCTGAATCGTTACTCCCCGTATGTCCGCACACTTATGGGTGCTGTGATGTTAGCTATCACGTTCTTCGCACTGACCATCAACGTCTCTGCACCGCTGTATGTACTACTGCTCTTTGTAGGCATGGCTAAGGGAATCATCTTCCCAGCCTTATCCTCTCTCCTAATTCAATTAAGCAGTGGTTCTCGCTATGGTAGAACATTCTCTTTATTATCGATCGCATTCTCAATAGGCGCCTTTCTTGGTCCTATGCTTGCTGGACAGCTCAGAGATCACATCTCACCTTATTTCATTGCGTTTATTGTACTAATGATTGCCGTTTCTATATTACCATTTCACTCTGGCTTGAAGAGTTCGAAACTGATATGATAGACGAAAGAAATTAGAAAGGTGTGTCCATCATGGGTGTGAAGTTCAAGCGTGAATATGAGGATATCGTTGAAGAAATGACAAAAGCGATTTTCTCGATACAGGATTGTTATGATCTGTTCGAGATGAGTCAAGAGGAATGGAGCATGATGGAGCAAGAGGAGCAAATCGATTGTATACGAACCCTTGCAGATGATATCTTCTATGGCCTAGGTAATCTACCCAATCTTACGATTGGATCTGGTAAGATCGAGTATGATTCAGAAAATCATATTCTTAAGGTATCCTCCGTTCCACAAGTGACACATCTCATTCATCTGATATAAAGTAAAAAAAGAGGCAGCCACAGCAGAATCTGCTATTGCCGCCTCTTTTTTTTCATTTGACTATGAGTGATTCAATTTGCTGCGCTAGTAAGAAGTCTTTACCTGTTACCCCATTCTTATCATGGGTAGTCAGAAGAACAGATACACGATCATATTGGACGTGTAGTTCTGGATGATGATTGAGCTTCTCGGCCAGCTCTGCAATCGTATTCACAAAATAAATAGAATCCTTAAAATCTTTTCTCTGAAATAATTTCGTTAGTGTATTATTCTCGAATTTCCAAAGGGGCAGCTTGTTCATATAAACAGCCATTTGTTCAGTGGTTAGTTTGCTCATTTCAATCATCTCCTCTTCTATACAAGCTTTAGACTCATCCTGATTATAACATAGCTTTCATAACTTAGATTAGACTTTATCAATTCATAATAAGTTATGTTGCTCGATGTGGAATATGCTAATAGAAACCGATATCGTCTAATAGGATACTCCCTTCCTGTTGATTAGAGAACAGGAAGCGTACAGATTTAATTGCAGCGAAATTAAAAGCAGGATGATCCTCTGATAATACCTTCAATGAGATCATGAAGGTTTGGAATACAGGCTCTGTTGACTCACCATACCTACCTTCTCTCACCGCACGATCAAGGAACGGCTCCTTCGTAAATTGGGTGTGAATGGCTGGATGTATTCGCATAAATGTATGAATAGGATTCTGTATGACATCACCTTCCTCTGACTCTAACTCTATTGTAATATCGATGTTAGGATCATTCGTTATATTCGCAATAGCGAAAGACAAAACCGATTCGGAATTCAATTGGGAGGTCCAGCCAAGTGAGGGCAACAACAATTCATAGCTACCCTTCTCCTCCTCAGCCCATGATAGATGTACGCTGCGATTTTGTTTGGAAGAATCCTGACGGTCCTTTACGGTATCTTCCTTCCAACTTTTCATATTATCAGCGCTAATACTACCATTCATAATACTTGTTGTTTCAATATTATGATCTTCTTCGAAATCTGATATCCGTTTAAAGTCAGAGGCTTCGAATCGGCTTCTATACGACGTTGCTGGGAGCCAATCCGCTGCAGCTCTGTAATCCTTAAACATGGGTAGATATGTGTTTGTATGCTTAAGTGTTGTTTCTAGAAATGCGGATACATAAATCTGGGCGATTAACCTTTGGTTTTCACCATCGAGAATATCACGTTTATTAAGGAATAATCCTGTTGGAAGCGATAAATCCATATTACCCCAGGTTGTATTAAATTGACCATGATTAGCTCTCTCGATATATAATGATGTCTTGAACAAATATTCTTTATTGAAGATTGTTGCTCTCTCATACTGACGATCACCTGTAAATGTGCTTACATCTGCATCCTGAGATCCTTGAATGACCATATAATTGATATGATTCAGCTTTAGATATTTCTTATCCTTAGTACGATCTGTTGGAGCAATCGCTATAATCGCTTTTATATCATCATGTACATCTAAGTTCTCTGCTGCAAGTACTGCCGCCTGCCCACCACGAGAATGACCAATAAGGGCAATATTACTCATATCCACCTTCGAGGATAATGGATTTAACGACATGCGATTAAGCTCTCTGATTGCTTCGATATGCTGAAGCATCACCCAAGATCTTAGCTCCATATCATTACTCAGTCCACCTGACCAGACTGAATAATTAATGAAATTTTCATCCAATGAAACGGCTATAAAACCCTTACTTGCTAATAACTCGCCCAAATATGCATAACCATCATCAGAGAAGTCTTCCATGAGATGGTTCCCATGTACAATTAAGACCAGTGGGAATAGACCTTCTCCAATTGGAAGCCATACTCTTCCATTCAAAGGTAGCTTCGTTTTATCAAACCCCCAGAAAAGCTCTCGTATTTTACTCCATCGCTTAATTAAGTCTGAGCCATCTACGGTTTTTGTGATCATATCGACGTTTTCAGCAAATTCATCCCGATGTAAATCCTTCCCTGTACCATAAGTGAGCGTCTGAAAAGAATAAGGACCCTTATGACTAGGATTTTCAGCTTGTATCGTTATTACCTGAGTACCCGACAAAAGCTGTCGATCATAAGTAGGGGGTTGAGTAGACCATGCATGATTAAGCCAAAGTACGAAAAGCAGCAGCAATAGTAAAGAAAGCCCAACATAAATGGTATGGTAAATTCGTCTAGGAAACCGTTTGATCATAATATAAATTGAAGTGCTTATCGAAATCGAAAGAATAATTAGAATAAAGCTAATGATTGCAGCACCCCAATATGAGATATTCGATTGCCATAATGCAATCGATATGCCTGAGAATGTCGCAATGAATGCTCCGAGTAATAATCGTGGTATTCGTATTCGAATAAAAGTAATTAGTGCAGATAGGATAAAATTTGCTAACACAACAATCAGAATACCAACAACACTTATAATAATAATATCAACGATTAACCATAGACCAGTTGGCATTCCTAAACCAATAGCCATAGTTATTGGGATGCATGCTGCATATATACCTATGAGTCCAGCCAAATCATAAGCTGAATCGAAGTGATGCATGCTTCTTAGATGGGCTCGTATCCGAGACATTCATGAATCCCCTTCTCCATCAGTTCATTTAGATCGGCATAGGCTCTCCTCGGAAATCGATGAAGGATACACGATCTTTCACCTTTACCTTACATTCTATTAGATCTATTATTCCTTTAGCTGATTCAGATGCATCACCAGGAGCCTGATCCCCCCCCATATCTGTTCGAATCCAACCAGGATGTACAGCGTATACTTGATAGCCTTGTGGTGTTAGCTGCTTGTGAAGCTGTGCAGAGAACATATTCAACGCACTCTTCGTTAATGCATAGGAATAATCGCCACCACAAGCATTTGCGAAGCTTCCAGCTTCGGAGCTTATATTAATAATACTCTGACTAGAGCCATTCTTCAATAAGGGAAGGAAGTGTTTGATAACCATCATAGGTCCGTATAAATTCGTTCGGAAGGAGCTATCCATGTCTTCGAAGCTTAGCTCCTCGATTTTCTGCCCCCTTCCTAACAGGATTGCGGCACTATTAATAATTCCATCAATGTGTGTTTCTCGCTGCGCTACTTCAGTTGCTGCATAGTTAACCGAATGCTCCTCAGAGGTATCTAACGGAACAATAGTAATTTGGTTAGGATAGCGCAGCTGTAATTCATTTATTTTAGTTCTCGTTGATTCTAGACTACGAATACCAGCCAAAACTCGATGTCCCCTAGCCGCAGCTTCAGTCGTTAATTCCAATCCAAGTCCTCGGTTTGCTCCTGTAATTAATAATTTCATGTTTGCCTCCTGATTTTAAGTTATATTTGTAAACGCGCGTTCATTTCGGGGCGAGAAAATTAAATTTTACGACAAGAGTCTCTGATCACAAGCGAAGTTCCGATCATTAGCTGCTCAAAAGCCTTCGAATCCTTCTCAATTCGATCAATTAACGCACTAGTTAGCTTGTGCATTAACTGCTCAAAATCTACGTGGATTGTTGTGAGCGCCGGTTTAAATCGTGAACTAAGTGCATGATCATCAAAGCCAATCATCGATATGTCATCTGGAACACTGATTCCGAGTTCATTTAAAGCCCGAATTGCTCCGAAGGCAACATTATCATTCGCTGTGAATATTGCAGTAGGTAAATCATCATGACTAGATTTAACTAAATTATAAATGGCTTTATAACCACTAACTTCATTAAAATCACCAGGTATCATCCACTTATCGACTAGCTGTAATTGATGTTTATTCATCGCATTCTTAAAACCTTGAAGCTTGGCTGGTCCTGAGAATCGATTTAAATCACCACAGATAACACCAATCCGCTTATGATTTAAGCTGACCAGATAATCGATGGCTTGTTCTGCACCAGTTCTATTATCGAAATTAATGACAAGACGGTTTGATTCGTTATGTCCAGATAAATCTTGATCAACAATAGCCACAATAAATCCTTCAGCAATTAATTGTTCAAGGAAGGGTTCATGATTTGCAGCACCGATGAAGACACCACCATCAATTCTTTTCTGATAAAAGCTTTCCTTAACTGTCCGAATGGCTTCCTCATCCCCAGTATTACGAATAATATGGGTTAACACATAATACCCAAGCTGAGATGCACTTTCGATTACTCTTGCAATTAAAAGATTAGAAATCATATCTGTAGATACATGGCCTGAATCGATCAGGAATAATCCAATCGTACGCGTACGCTTACCAGCTAACACTTGAGCCGACAAATTGGGATAATAGTTATATTGCTCAATGAGCTTCATAACCTTCTCTTTGGTCTTCTCTGGTACATTCGGATAATCATTAATAACTCTACTAACCGTACTGCGCGATACGCCGGCAAGCTTGGCAATCTCAGTACTATTTATTTCCGATTTTTTCAACAAATTTACCTACCTTCAACAGCTCACATTCACTTTATTTATGCTATCAGCACCCTATCATTTTGTCAATTAGTGACCCGTGATATTTCAACTCAATCGGTCTTGTAACCGCATGTCGAAAATAGCAATTTACATAAAAAAAAGTGACAACGGTTATCGGTTATCGATTATCGTGTCACTTTTTTGAGTGTTTAGTTAGCTACTTCAACATCTTCAGTTCCTTCAACTTCTTCAGTTTTAACCTCTAAGGAATTCTCGATTTCAGCTTTTGCTTTAACTTCTTCGATCCAAGCTGGGAACACCTCTGATAATTTCTGGTAAACAAGCTGATAACGAATTTCTTCCTTCTTCTCATCGAGCGTTGGTACTTTATCTGGTGTTGACATCGCTTCTAAATTCTCCGTGTAGAACAAATTAATTTCTTCATCGGTTACTGGTGTTTGTGGTTCAAGCAATTTACGTAATTGAATTTCTTTGACAAGCTCAGTCCGAAGCTGTTCCTCGGTTGTACCTCTTTGAGCTAACGTTGCAATCCATTCCTCTTCACTCGGATAGTTCTTCTTGTACATCGTGATTTCATTGTCAACATCACTATCTGTAACCGTTATTCCACTTTCTTTAGCTTCCTGATTTAACAATTCCTCGGTGATCATGTTGTCTAGGATTGGTGCTCCACCCGTCTTAATCATCTCGTCATAGAACATGTCCTTTGAAATCGAAATACCATTAACAGAAGCAACCGTGTCATTACTCTTTCCAAAGGGTGGTTGAATGAGCGCGTAAATCAGAGCAGCGAATAGAACGATGGAAGCTACCATCCACACCTTGGTTGCACTTTTCGTTGTAACTGTCTGCTCTAGTTGTTGTTCTGTATGAGTTTCTTCTTGCTCTGTTTGCTTTTCCTCTAGAGCTTCTGTTTGCTTTTCCTCTAGAAATTCATCTTGTTGTTCCCGAATGTCCTCTTGGTCCTTTAAGTTTTCTTGATTTAACAGGTTTTCATTATCTTTTTCTGACATTTCGTGTCCCCTTCTCAAATACAAGTTATTAGCCATAACAAACTATATCAGATTAATATTAAAATAACCTTAATTTTATAAAATTAAGTAATAATTAACGATATATAGCGAAGAGCTATGTGTAAACTTCACACATAGCTCTTCGCTCGATTAACCCTAACCTACCCTGTTACACATTATATTGAGCCATTCAAAGATGGCTGAATGATAAGCTTTGACAACATTGTTATACCATTCTGTGACCTAACACAACGAAAGCCCTACCTCTCTTTCGTCCTTACGGTTCCTTGACCGAGCCAGTGAATCAGGAATTACTGGTGACAAATTCTTTACTACAAGTTTAGGAATTTGAAACAATACAGGGGGGGTTGTTATTCGATTTTCTGTTGTTGAGGGTGCTTCTTGAGGGTTTAAGTAAAAGCAACCCTATTATAGTAACATGTGGGGACTATTTATGCAAGTAGAGCCAGTACTCTGAACTATCTACAACGGAAATCTATTTCTAGAAAAGCCTCAACTTCCTTCGTCCAACGTTCACTTACAAATTGCTCATGGGAGGGATGTGCATTGTATGTATCATAATCAGCTTGGTCATTTAATTCCATAGAAAATCCATAATCATAGTCATTTTTAGGACTAACCTGATAGAGGACTTCAAACGAATTGACGACCGGAATAGCTTCTAGAATGGCTTTACCATCCGCAAGAAACTTCTCTGCCTCAGGCGACCCCTTACTCACCTTCAAATTAAAAATTACCATATGACGTATAGCTTGCTTTTCCATTGTGTTATCTCCTTTATCATTTAAGATGGATTAAAACGAATTGTAAGCTCAACAATCTCCGACCGACTTCCTAAACGAATAGGTGGACCCCATGTTCCAAACCCAGATGAAACGATGGCATGAAAATTATCTTTTCTCAGATAACCCCAATCTAATTCAAACATCCGTCCAGTTATCCAGTGAAATGGCATCATCTGTCCCCTATGGGTATGCCCTGATAATAACACGTCTACACCAGCATTCGCTATGGTTCCTAGTTGGTGTGGTTGATGGTCCATCATAATGATTGGCATAGTAGGATTGAGATCGGTAAGCAGCTCCTCTACTCTTAAACGGCCATTCAAACCCATACTCTCAGCTGTTCTGTCTTTCCTTCCAACAATCTGAATTTGATTATCAACTAGCACAGATTGGTCCATGAGAACATGCATGCCATGAGCATTCATGGATTTCACATAAGCTTCGATCTGTCCACCATAATATTCGTGATTTCCTAGAACGGCATAAATACCTAATCGAGATTTCATTCCACTCATAACTTCAGCCATACCCTTGTGAATAAAAGGCTCAGCACTATCGTCGATCACATCTCCAGGTAAGAGTATAATATCAACATCCAGCGTATTGATACGATCTACTAAGATATTCAAGTATTTGTTGTCCACAATATGACCTAGATGTAGGTCTGAAACAACGGCAATTCGAAACGGCTCTTCACGATCAGCTAGTTTGTTCAATTGAATATCATACTTACGAATGATGGGATTCCAGGCATTCCAAGCACCACGTATACATATAACTATCACACCCATGATAACCGCACTGCTTGTGAAGAACTGATAATGTATAGGCTCGAATGAAGTCCAGCCAAGCATCCAATTACCGGCATCAGCAATGAGAATCAGCAGGAAAGCATACACCATGATCGCAAACCAATATGAACCAATAAGTCTCATAAAGCTCGAAAGACGGTATGGAATAAGCGCTGACCCCATTCGTGCAATTATGTAGCTTAAAGCAATGAACCAGAAACCAGTCCAATATATAATCGGGTATGGGAAATCGAGATAATCGGCTAAGTATCGCCAGCCGTGCCATCCAATATAATAATTAATCATGGTGTAGAGCACAAGAATAATCAATAAACTAACTACAAATCTTAGCTTCAATGTTAACCTCCATTCATCCCTATGTTCATCATAAATGACAACGATTCCATGGTCAATAGTTGTAAGCTATTACGTTCACCACCTTCATATGCTATGCTTAGCATTATTGAACAAGATTATTAACTATAAATTATGTAGGAGAATCCATTGTTTATGAATATAATGAATGTTGAACAGCTTAGTAAGAGCTTCGGAATTAAACAATTGTTCGATAAAATTTCATTCGGTATGTCTAGTGGTGACAGAATCGGATTGATTGGCATCAATGGGACAGGAAAATCAACATTACTTAAAGTGATCGCTGGATTGGAACCAGCTGACCAAGGCAATGTTACCATGATGAATGGTATGCACATTGAATATCTAGCCCAAAATCCACCTTTTGATTCGAATGCCACGATACTTGAGCAGATTTTCCAGGGAAATTCAGCAGTAATGAAGCTCATGCATGAATACGAGCATGCATTATTATTACTCTCAGCCCAGCCTGATAATCTCCAATTGCAGCAACAGCTGCATAATGTCAGCGCTCAAATGGATATTGCTGATGCTTGGCAATTAGAGTCTGAAGCAAAACGTATCTTATCGAAGCTAGGGATAGACGAATATCATGCACGAATGGGTGATTTATCAGGAGGACAGAGGAAACGTGTTCTATTAGCGGGTGTCCTAATCCGTCAAGCTGATTTACTGATCCTCGATGAGCCTACTAACCATCTAGACACTCAGGCTGTCGAATGGCTCGAGCTGCATCTCTCCAGAACAAATCATGCATTGCTAATGATAACGCATGACCGTTACTTCTTAGATCGGGTATCTAATCGAATTCTTGAGTTAGATCAAGCAAATCTTTATGATTATAGTGGTAACTATACTTACTTTCTTGATAAAAGAACGGAAAGAATTGAGCGACAGCAAGCCACAGAGGACAAACGTCAGAATTTATTCCGCAATGAGCTCGCATGGATGCGACGTGGTGCCAAAGCACGCTCTACAAAGCAGAAAGCACGTATTGATCGCTTTGAGAGCATTCAATCAGCCAAACCAACCCTTATCAATAGTGATATCGACATGAATTTAGCAGGAAGTCGCCTGGGTAAGAAAGTGATCGAGCTTAATCTTGTAAGTAAACAGTTCGGCGATAAAACCTTAGTCAAGGACTTCACTTACATTGTCCAGAAGAATGATCGAATAGGAATAATTGGACCTAATGGGAGTGGGAAATCTAGCCTTCTTCATATGATAGTTGGATTATTAGAGCCTGATGAGGGTAAGATCGAAACAGGAACAACGGTGAAGATTGGATTCTTCTCACAAGAAAGCGGTGAGATGAATCCCACATTGCGAGCAATTGAATATATTAAGGAAGCGGCTCACCACGTTCGAACTGCGGATGGCTCATTGATTAGTGCTTCACAGATGCTTGAACTATTCCTCTTCCCTCCAGATGTACAATGGAGTCCGATATCCAAGCTATCAGGGGGAGAGCAGCGTCGTTTGTTCTTATTAAGAATTCTTATGGATTCACCTAATATATTGCTCTTGGATGAGCCAACGAATGATCTTGATATTCAGACGCTAGCTATTCTTGAAGCTTACCTAGAAGACTTTCCAGGAGCTGTTATTGCTGTTTCTCATGATCGGTATTTCTTAGACCGCATGGCGGAGACCATACTCTCCTATGAGGGAGATGGCAAAATTCAACATCATGTGGGTAACTATTCCGAATACTTAGAAGTACTAAAGCTCAGAGAATTAAAAGCTGAGTCTGATATCAAGGAAAATTCTAATAAATCCAATTCAACCTCATCACAAGCATTCGTTCCTGAGGTTGATCAGAAAAAACGAAAAAACCTTAAATTTTCCTTCAAGGAGCAGCAGGAATATGAGCAAATCGATCAGAACATTGCCGAAGTCGAGCAAGAGCTAGAAAACTTGAACGAATCGATCAATCAAGTGGGAGCTGATTATGAACAGCTACAAATTCTTACTCATCAACAGCTTGCCGTAGTGGCAAAGCTTGATATGCTGATGGAGCGCTGGACGTACCTAACAGAGCTTGCCGAGGAAATCGAACAGGAAAAAGCAAAATAACTATAAGTGAATTACAAATAAGGTCTCCCTACAATTAGGAGACCTTTTACTTTTTTAACTAGGGTTCTAATATAACTGCGTTAGATTCTCACTGCCTGCTCTTGGATCATTCTCGCATTGACTTCTTGCAGCCTCGATTAATTGGTCGAAGCTTTCGTCATTATCCTCGATAAATTCCTCTACAGCAAAAATTTCTTCTTCTTTTCCTGGTTCTCCTAAGAAATGAAGGCCATAGCTCCACTCATTACCCTTGCTGCTATGCATCGTTAATTCATAAGGACTCTTATGTCCTTCAACTGCAAATTCAACCTGACCCGTATAACCGGAATCTTTTTCATATAACATCTTTGCTTTCAATATCGATAGGTTCATCTCCATATTTCCCTTCCTAATTAATAAAGTTGTTTAATACGTTACATGATCTTGAACACTCTTTTTAGTGAATATCCTTCTTCTTAAATCTGCCACCCTTTACATCATGAATGTTACCTATCGCAAGGAAAGCAACTGGATCTAGTTCTTCAACAATGGTTTTCAGCTTTGCCTCTTCAATTCGTGTAATGACACAGAATATGACTCGTTTCTGTCCTCCTGTAAACCCACCTTCACCATGCAAATAAGTGACACCCCTACCCAATCGACTCACTAGTGCATCTCCGATATCCTGACTCTTCTCACTAATAATCCACACTGATTTCGACTCATCAAAGCCTTCAATCGCAATATCAATCATCTTAAAAGCAATGAAGTAAGCAATTAATGAATACATCGCTCTATCCCATCCGAATACGAAGCCAGCACTTCCTAGTATGAAGAAGTTGAAGAACATGACTACTTCGCCAACCGAGAATGGTGTTGTCTTATTCAGAAGAATCGCCACAATTTCAGTGCCATCTAATGAACCGCCAAAGCGGATAACAATACCTACACCAATACCTAATATGATACCCCCGAATACAGCTGCTAATAAGGGATCAATTGTGAGCGGATCCACAGGGTGTAACAGATATGTTCCTATTGCCATGATAATTACAGCATATAATGTAGAAAAGGCAAAGGTCTTGCCAATCTGCTTATAACCTAGATATAAGAACGGTATATTAAGAATAACTAAAAAAATGCCTAAAGGTAAGTCAGTAAAATAAGAAGTGTAAATGGATATTCCAACGATACCACCATCAATAATGTTGTTCGGTACTAGGAATATCTCCAACCCAACCGCCATTAAAGCTGCGCCGATAAAAATAAATATAGCTTTTTTAATTAATTTTGCTTTTGTTATTTTTAAATGAACGATTTGAGGTTGGTCAGTTTGTGCTATCATACTACATCCTCCCACTTTATTGGGTCCTTCTAATCCTCGATAGTTGGGTTTGATACAAACTTCAAAATTTCTTCGCGCTTAGCTTTAGAAATCATTATGTAAAGTATATCACCATATTGAAGAATTGTGCTTCCTTTTGGTGTGATCAGTTTTTCTCCGCGAATAACAGCAGTAATCAATGTGTCTTCTGGGAAGCCCAACAAACGAACTTCTTTATTGGCAATTAGACTTCCATTCTCTACTTCGACTTCTATCATTTCAGAATTTGTCTTCCCTATAGAAACTAACTCTAAACTATGTGGGGTATTGATTTTCGTACCACCAGACAGTCCCAATTTATTAGCTAATGGTAAAATTGTAGCTCCCTGTAAGAGCGCAGAGGATAATACTACGAAGAAAACGATATTAAAAATCAATTGACTATTCTCTAAACCAGCCATCATCGGATATGTGGCCAATACAATGGGAACTGCACCTCTTAGCCCTGCCCATGATATAAAGGTTTTCTCTTTTAGTGAATAAGGAGAGAATAACATGCTCAAATAAGTACCTATGGGTCGAGCAATGAACATTAGTATGATCGATAATACAATTCCTTGCCATGTTATCTCTAATAATTGACTCGGGAAAACTAGCAGACCCAATAGTATGAACATGAGAATCTGCATCATCCAAGCAAAACCTTCATTAAAACGAAATATAGAATGACGATAAGTTAATTCCGAATTACCTAGAATAATAGCCATAACATAAACGGCTAAGAGTCCACTTCCATGGAGTAAAGCTGTTGTACTATAACTAGCAATGGCAAATGCCATTGCTAGAACTGGATATAAGCCTGAGGAATCGAGATTAATCTTATTAATGCTCCAAACACACAATTTACCCATCAATAGCCCCATAATCAAACCAAATGCCATTTGCCACAAAAATGAGCCTATCAAGACCCATAAGCTAAAGTCAGGAGTTTGGATGATCTGAATAAGGGCGATGGTCAAGAATACAGCCATCGGATCATTCGTTCCCGATTCAGCTTCTAAGGTTGTCGTTATCCGCTTGCGAAGATTCATATTCCCAATCACAGCGAATACAGCAGCTGCATCAGTAGAACCTACAATCGCACCGAATAACATACCCTCCTGCCAGCTGACACCAAGAATATAGGTTGCACTAATACCAACAATAGATGAGGTAAGAATAACCCCAAGCGTTGCAAGCGATAATGCTGAGCCCACAACAGGCTTAACCTGCTTCCACTTGGTTTGCATTCCTCCTTCGAAAAGGATCACGATAAGAGCAAGAATACCAAACAATTGAGTTAAGGACGCATTATCATAATATATAAAATTGCCAAGAACCATACCGACAATAATAAAAAATACTAGTGCAGGCAGCCCTAATCGGGTAGAAAACTTTGTCGCAAGCACACCAATAATGAGGAGGATAGCAAACAAAAAAATTGCATTATCTGTTGTAAACACTCACGACAAGCCCCTCTCACATAGGTGTCTTATCACTTAAATATGATTACTACAGTTGTATGAAGTTAAAGCTACTTTTTCGGATAAGCCGTGCTTCTGAATTTCTTCACGTCTTCATTCGTAATATATTCGTCAAAGGTTGTTACTTTATCCATAATCCCACCAGGTGCAATCTCGATAATACGATTAGCAACGGTTTGTACGAATTGATGATCGTGAGAGGTGAATAAAATTGTACCATCGAAAGAAATTAATCCGTTATTAAGCGCAGTAATCGATTCTAAGTCCAGATGGTTCGTTGGTTCATCCAAGAGAAGCACGTTAGGCGATAGCAGCATCATTCGTGCTAACATACAACGAACTCGTTCACCACCTGATAATACATTAATTTTCTTCAAAGCTTCTTCACCGGAAAATAACATTCTTCCTAAAAATCCACGAATGAATGATTCGTCTGGATCCTTAGAAAATTGTCGAAGCCAATCAAGAAGGATAACATCGGACTGAAAATATTCGGTATTATCCTTAGGGAAATAAGCATGAGTTGTGGTTACTCCCCATGAAAAGCTACCAGAGTCTGCTTCGACCTCTCCGGTTAATATTTGGAATAATGTTGATTTAGCTAATCCATCTGTTCCTACAAAGGCAATTTTATCTCCTTTGTTAATGGTCAACGTGAAGTCCTTCAGTATGGCTTCACCATCTATGGTCTTCGTAATTTTGTCGATGAATAATAATTGCTTGCCTGCTTCACGCTCGGATTTAAAGTTAATAAATGGATATTTTCGATTAGAAGGCTTCAAATCCTCAATCGTCAGCTTCTCTAAGAGCTTCTTCCGAGAGGTTGCTTGCTTAGATTTAGAAGCATTCGCACTAAATCTCCGAATGAAATCCTCAAGGTCCTTCTTCTTCTCCTCTTGCCGTTTGTTCACATCTCGCTGGAGTGCGAGTGCGAATTGGCTTGATTCGTACCAGAAGTCATAATTTCCTACATACATTTGAATTTTACCAAAGTCGATATCAGCAATATGCGTACAAACCTGATTTAGGAAATGTCTATCATGGGATACGACGATGACAGTGCCTTGGTATTTGCCCAAGAAATTCTCAAGCCATGCAATTGACTCTAAATCTAAGTGATTCGTTGGCTCATCCAATAATAGAATTCGTGGATTACCGAACAAGGCTTGCGATAATAATACACGAACCTTCTCACTGCTTTCTAAATCCTTCATCTTGAGATCATGTAAAGCTTTTGGAATACCTAAACCTATCAATAGCTCAGCAGCTTCGGCTTCGGCTTCCCAACCATTTAAATCAGCAAAGTCGCCCTCCAATTCAGCGGCACGCATGCCATCCTCATCGCTAAATTCAGTTTTAGCGTAGATCATTTCCTTTTCCTTCATGATCGCATAAAGCTTTGTAAACCCCATAATTACGGTCTCAATTACGGAGAATTCATCATATTCGTATTGATTCTGCTTTAGAACAGCAATACGCTCTCCTGGAGTAACATTAACAGTTCCTCTAGATGCTTCAACTTCTCCTGAAAGTATCTTTAGGAAAGTTGATTTACCTGCCCCATTCGCGCCGATTAAGCCGTAACAATTCTCTGGTGTAAATTTAATTGTAACATCCTCGAATAATGCTCTACTACCATATCTTAATGTAATCTGATCAGTGCTAATCATTATTATCATACCCGCCTTTATCTTATTGAACATTCTCTTTAATAATAGTAACAGACTCTTGAGGAATATCAAGTTTATACCCTGAGTTCACTCACATTCTGGTCATAGTTAATTCAACTTTGGTTCCTTGTCCGATCGCTGAGTGTATGATCAGCTTCCCACCTATACCTCGTACTCTTTCCTCCATGCTAAACAAACCCACGCCTTTTGTCTGTGGGGTTCGAATAAAGCCTTGGCCTTGATCTTCGATTACAACCTCTATGAATCCATCGTTCTCAATGATAGTTACTTGAGCGACGGATACATGTGCATATTTGCCAATATTAGTAAGTGCTTCTTGAATGACACGATAGATAACTGTTTCTTGATGACTATGCAAACGGCCCTTCAGATTTGATTGAAATTGGACTATGATCCCACTATGCTCCGAATAATTATCAAGAAAGGTACGAATAGCTGGAATAATACCAAGGTCATCTAATACGGACGGCCGAAGCTCCCACGCAAGTCCGCGAACATCCTCGATAATAAAAGCTACATTTCGTCTAATCTCATCTAATTCCTTCGAGCCATGATCAGCAATGACACGGTCCAATTGAATAACTAACGAATATAAGCTCTGACCAATCCCATCATGAAGCTCTCTGGAAAATCGTTTACGTTCATCCTCTTGGATGAGCATAACCTGTTTCATCATTTGTTTAAGCTCTTCTTCAACCCTCTTGAGCTGAGTTACTTCATTACGTATAGCGAAATACTGAACTGGGCGTTTGAATTCATCAAGGAATGGCACTATCGTGGTATTCACCCAATAATACGAGCCATCCTTAGCCTTATTCTTAATATCACCCTTCCATACCTGTCCCAAGCTGATCGTCTTCCATAAATGCTCCATGAAAGCACGATCGTGATATCCTGAGTTTATAATTCGATGATCCTTGCCAATTAACTCTTCCTTGGTATACTTGGATATTTCACAAAATCGTTCATTCACATATTGGATCTGTCCTCGACTGTCTGTCACTGCTACGATCGAAGATTCATCTAGTGCGAATTTTAATTCAAGCAATTGTCGTAAGGATTGTGCTAATTGATTACGAAACGGGGATTCATCCATGTTCAAATCTAATTGCTGCAATAAGAGATCAATGTTCGGACCTAATGCTTCTGGATACTCCCTATTACGTTCATTCAAAATTAAGCAGCCCTTTCTGCATCGCATATTTGACCAACTCTGGTCTGGTTTTTAAACCAAGCTTTTCCATCAAGTTACCCTTGTGAGTTTCTACTGTCTTAACACTAATGATTAGCAGCTCAGCTATCTCTTTGTTGGAATATCCCTTTGCTATGAGAGATACAACCTCCTTCTCCCGATCGGACAACGTCTCATAGGTACTAGAGGAAGCTCCGTTCTTAATCCGGTCTAAATACTCCCCCATGAGTCTCTTAGTTGCAGTAGGATGCAAATAGGCGCTTCCTGAAGCAACTGAGGTAATTGCGGATATTAATTCTTCATAGGGTGCACTCTTTAGAACATAGCCTGATGCTCCTGTATTAATAGCACGGAACAAATATTCATCGTCATCATGCATAGATAGAATGAGAACTGAAATGTTAGGTAGCTGTTCTCTAAGCTCAGCGGTTGCGGTTAAGCCGTCTTTGCCGTGAGGCATACTAAGATCCATGAGAATGACATCAGGAAGGAGTTTATGGGCTAAAGCTATAGCTTCATCCCCATCAGATGCTTCACCAACAACAATCATATCGTGCTTTTCTGTCAGAAGGGACTTTAAACCAGATCTGACTAATGCGTGGTCATCTACTATTAATAGTCGGATCAACTTGTACTTCCTCCATCCAGATAATTAATCTTTCTTAATCATATACAAAAAAAAGAATCCTTTCAATAAGGAACAGCCGAATGTTGATAGCTAATTCTCATATTAATCAAGGATTCCATTACTTAATGTATGACTATATTCAGTTGGTAGGGCGGACATGATTTGTTTACTTATCTGCTCGACATGTCGGACTTCTTCAATGTTATAGGATTTTTCTTGTCTATCTCCAACAAGTAGTACGCCAATAATACGTTGATCAAGATTTAATGGAACAGCAAAGGCTACCAGCAATTGTTCAGAGAGCATAATGGGTAACTGATCTCTTATTTTCTCCGTATACACATGCATCGGATCTACAATCACTGTTCGGCCGAAACGGAAAACTTGGCCAGCAAGTCCAAATCCAGGCTTCATTACCATATGACGATAACGGTCATTCATATTTCCGTACATATATCGCCACCTGATGCGATTATCCTGATCAATAAGTGCAATCGCCGCCAAGTCACTTGATATATGCTTACTCAACAATTCTAATTCAGATTTGATATGATGATCGTCATTCACCAAGCTCGGCTCCCTTCTCATTCATCTTATTCCATTCTAATCTGATTACTTCTAATTGTAAGTAAGGGAATTCCCTGAAAAGTACTAGGGGTTTAATCGTAGATGATAAGGGTTTAGATTCAGCAATTTGTGATTTATCTCACAAAAATTCAGGGAATACCCCGATATGAAGATATTCAATAAAGGATTAAGATGAACTTATCAAATAAATCATTATTCATTTTTGAGGAGGAAACAATAATGGCAATTAGTCAATTGGAACTTACAGCGATGACAAAATCAAATAATTTAACAGAGAAATTCGGTATCTGCAAATATATCTCCGAGGAGAACAATAGTCGGTTAAAAAGCATCATGTATCCTAAAAAATTTACAGCCGATTCCTATATATTCTGGGATGGCGACCAAACAGAATATTTGTATTATGTACTATCAGGAAGAGTTAAATTAATAAAATCGACTGAAGAAGGTAAAGATATGATGATGTCGATTCTACAAAAAGGCGATTTAATCATGGAGATGGATGGCTTTCAGGTATCGAATCATAATTTTAGTGCAGTGGTCATTGAGGATGCTGAAATCGGGGTTATTCAGAAGAAGGATCTAGAAATTTTACTACAGAGACATGGGGATTTCGCATTAGAATTCATGTCCTGGATGGGACTTATGCATCGTATTACCCAATCAAAATTCCGAGATTTACTTATGTATGGTAAGCCTGGTGCTCTATCCTCCACGCTCATTCGTATGTGTAATTCCTTTGGAGTCGCCTGTGAAGACGGAATTCGCCTAGATATTAAGTTAACGAACACGGAGCTTGCAGAAATTATCGGTGCTACCCGTGAAAGTGTTAATCGGATGTTAAGTGAATTAAAATCAGAAGGAACGATAACCGTCAAGAATGGACAGATTATCGTTCAACGTTTGAGTCACTTAAAGGAAAAGTGCAATTGCCCCACCTTTCCCGTATGTCCAATAGAAATATGTCGCATGTAATATAGAGAATTACTATTTGTAAAACTTAAGTAGATGTCGTTACTTTCTGAAGCGACCATTCTTCGACATCCCAAACCTTTGAAACCCAGCCTTCATAGAAATCAGGCTCGTGACAAACTAGAATAATAGTTCCTTTATACTCTTGTAATGCTCGCTTCAATTCAGCTTTAGCCAATATGTCGAGATGGTTCGTAGGCTCATCCATCAGTAGCCAGTTACTCTCACTCATGAGTAGCTTACAAAGTCGAACCTTGGATTGTTCACCACCGCTTAATTTACTTAGTGGACGTGTGATATGCTCATTCTTCAGGCCGCATCTAGCTAAGGCCCCTCGCACTTCGTTCTGGGTCATGGATGAGAAGGCATTCCATACATCATCAATCGGTGTAATATTCCCTGACTTTACCTCTTGCTCAAAGTAACCAGGGAATAGAAAATCACCAAGATAGACTTTTCCATTATAGGGCTGAATCTTACCAAGAATAGTTTTGAGCAGTGTTGATTTGCCTACACCATTACAGCCAACGATTGCAATTTTCTCTCCACGTTCTATATTCATGGTCATACGAGGCAGGAGTGCATTCGTATAGCCAATTTCCAGATCAATTCCTTCGAATACGGTCCGACTGCTCGCACGCGATTCCTTAAATTGGAATGTGGGTTTAATTGCTTCCTCAGGACGATCGATCCGATCGATTCGAGCTAGCTGCTTTTCACGACTCTTCGCACGACCAGATGTGGAGTATCGCGCTTTATTCCGTTGTATAAAATCCTCAGTCTTCTTAATAAATTCCTGTTGTTTTTCAAATGCGTCTAGATGCTGTGACTTATTCATATCCGCCATTTCGAGAAACTTCTCATAATTGGCTGAGTATCTTGTTAATTTAGCAAATTCCAGATGATAAATAACATTCACAACTTTATTCATAAACTCAGTGTCATGAGATATTAATAAGAAGGCATAAGGATAATCATTCAAGTACTTGGAAAGCCATTCTATATGCTCTTCGTCCAAGAAGTTCGTTGGCTCATCTAATAGCAGCACAGTTGGTTTCTCCAACAATAGCTTGGCCAATAATACCTTCGTTCTCTGCCCCCCACTTAATGATGCAACATCACGATCTAAACCAATTGCATCTAGTCCGAGTCCATTCGCAGTTTCTTCAACCTTCACATCAAGTAGATAAAAGCCGCTTGAATCAAGCCAGTCCTGTATCTCGCCCATTTCCTGTAACAACACATCTAATTCCTCTGGTGAAGCATCTGCCATTTTCTGTGCAATGACCATTAGCTGCTGTTCTTGCTCTAATAAGGGAAGGAAGGCTTCCTTTAGTACGTCGCGAATTGTTTTGCCAGGTGTTAATTGCGTATGCTGATCGAGGTATCCATAACGAATTCGCGGAGTCCACTCTACTTTACCTTGATCTCTAACAAGCTTACCCGTCATAATATTCATTATAGTTGACTTGCCTACTCCGTTAGCTCCAACTAAACCAACATGCTCTCCTGCTAATAAACGAAAAGACACATCCTTGAATAAAACTCTACCGCTATAGCTGTGACTTAAATCTTCTACCGTTAATAAACTCATGATTCTCAAATACCCCTATCTTGGATCGGCTTAAAACGATCTCTTATATTGTTATTATTGTGTCCTCTAAGGCAAATTCGAAATCTTCAATATCGTAAACCTGGCATTCAATTTCTTCTTGGAATATTCGTTCAATCAATTCTACCTGATCTGTTAATATCGGGATTTCTTCACGCAGTGAGGTTAGTAATAGCTCCGTTTCGATGGGATCAAAGACATCACCGTATTCCCCTTTCTCATCTGAGAAAATAACGAGTAAGCTAGTTTTGGCGTTAACTAATAATGGAGCGCTAATTCGCCAAGGTGCCATAAGAGCACGTTCAATCTTCTTCTTATTCAAGGGCTCCTCCAGAAAAGCAATTAAGTCAGCAATTTTCTGCTTAACGAGAATATCCTCCTCTTCATCTGGCATAACCGATTCCCCACTATAATGGATATCATGTAATTCCAGTATGGTTGAATAGGGAATGATATATTCTACCTGTCGACTTGGTATAAGTAATTGACCATAGATGGTCAAAAGAACGGCTTCAATTACAAATCTTCGGCTCATAATCTAAGAACACTCCTTGTTCCTAACTAAAAAACTAACTATACCATTGTAACTGGTCTCATGTAACTGAACAAGAGCCTTTCTATAATAATCTTTCACCATCGCCGCCTCTTAATCCCATAATAATTCCAGCGGTTTCCTCAATTGCTTTCTCGGTAACATCAATCACTGAGCAATTCAAGCTTTTCATGTACGTTGATGCATATTCTAACTCTTCATTGATTCTAGACATAGTTGCATATTTGGCTTCATGGGGTAATCCCATGCTCTTCAGCCTTTCGGTACGGACTTTCGATAGATGCTCAGCCGTCATGATTAATCCAACAACGACTTTATGCTTTAGCTTCTTTAATTCTTCTGGGGGTTTAATCTCTGGTATTAGTGGATAGTTGGCTGTCTTGATTCCTTTATGTGCTAGGAAGATACTAAGGGGAGTCTTTGATGTTCTTGAAACGCCAATTAATACAATATCTGCTTGTAGAAGTCCTCTAACATCCTTGCCATCATCATATTTCACTGCGAATTCTATAGCCTCTATTTTTCGAAAATAATCTTCATCCAATTCATGTAATAAACCAGGCTGTCGTTTCGGGGATCCATTGAATGTATCTATATACGCTTGAAGCATAGGTCCCATAACATCAACAGCTCGTACATTCATCCGAATGGCTTCTTCTTTCATCATCTCACGGAGCTCAGGTTGAACAAGGGTATAGGCAATAAATCCACGATGTATTGAGGCTTCGGCTACAATATGCTTGATCTCATCATCACTCTTCACATATCCATATCTTCTGATCTGGACATTCGTCGAGATGAACTGTCGTAAGGTTGCTCTCGCTACTGCTTCCGCTGTTTCACCAATAGCATCAGAGCATATGAATATCGTGTGCTGCAGATCATTCATGATTAATCCTCTCTTCCATAGACTGTGCAGAAGCTAGTTCGATCAACACATGTGTCATTGATGTTATTGTCACTTGACCAATGACCTCTAGAGCTACTCCATTTGAACCCAACTCACGTTTATGAATGACAGGTAAGCAATTAATTTGGTGATGAATCAATTTACGAGCCGTATCTAATATCGATTCTTGAGGTGATACAACGATCACATTCGGCTCACGTGTCATGACCATACTGACTGGGATAGAGGCACTGTTCGAATTTCCTAAAGAAATCTTGAGGAGATCCTTCTGCGAGACGATACCCGCTAACTGACCCTCTGAATTTACAACAATTAGACAATTCGCATCCTCAGTGAATAAGGAGATAATCGCATCTTGAACGGAAGCAGTTACAGCTATGACATGCGGTGCACCCATGATATCTTCAACAATCATGTCTTTTAACTTGGCAGCCCATAAGACATCAGATTGAAGAGAATTACCAAGATAATATCCAACCTTGGGTTTGGCATTCAGATATCCGAGCATCACTAATAAGGATAAATCCGAACGTAGCGTTGGACGGCTTAGCCCGAAGGTTTCGGCAATTTGTTCTCCAGTGATCGGTGAGTTTTTCTTGACAAGCTCAAGAATTTTCAACTGACGTGTTGATAATTCGATGAATAAAACCACCTCTCGGAAAGCTATTTCCTCACGATACCTTAAAGAATTAAGTTCTTCTCTGTTGATAGAAGTCTACGACCAGACACATCAAATTGAATGACTCCCTCGGATAATCCCATCATCCTAGTGCAATATTGTTCGGCTAGCTCTACATTATGAATACAACAGATAACCGTAAGTTTATGCTCATTACATAAATTTCGTAAATCCTCCATAACCCTTGCTGCGGATTGGGGGTCCAATCCAGATATCGGTTCATCTGCGTAGATCACTTGTGCACCCCAAGCTAATGCTCTTCCAATGGCAACTCGCTGCTTCTCTCCGCCACTCAAGCTACCAGCTTTTATTTTAGCCTTTTCTAGCAACCCGACTCGATCCAAATAATCATAGGCGGTAAAGTGCTCATTCCTAGATACTAGACCTGTTAATATACGCCACAATGCAGAGGTTCGAAATCTTCCGGATAATATATTCTTTGCTGCTGTCTTATTCTGGTTTAGCTCTGGCTGCTGTGATAAATAGGCACACTGCTTACGAATCTTAAATTTGCCCCATATACTTAATGCCGTCAATGTTACACCCTTAAAAGTAATTTCTCCAGCATCCCACTTATCTCTAAGCGATAAGCAACGAAGTAATGTTGTTTTGCCACTACCACTAGCTCCAAGAATAGCCACAAACTCTCCATGATTCACATGTAGATTCACGTTAGACAATATCACTGTATGTTCCGGGCCCTTCGTAACTCTTAATTTTCTAACTGTAATCACGTTTCTATCAGCTCCAATAACAGGTTCATGTACAACCAAGATAACACGCTGTTCACAACTATAGCAAATATCTTTACTCCATCCTAGAGCTTACTGAGCGCGGGTTCATGAGGATAAATACGACTAAAGCTACTAGTACAACAATTCCAACTACACCAATCCCTATAAACTCAGGCTCCAATACGATTACACTGCCGAACACAAGGGGGCCCAGCATCTGAGCTAGCTTTCTAACATTATCATAATAACCTAGTGCTTTTCCTATTCCAAGCGTCTGAGTTGCCTGAAGACCAACATAATAGTTATTCTGTGCAACTAGACCGAAGCTGTCGGCTAATCCCAAAAGCATAACCGCGATGAAAGCTGCAAGAAGTGTACCCTGTGAAGCAAATACGATCATGGCCGAAGTCACGATAATCGAATATAACACTAAAGATTTACCAACACCAAGTACCTTGGCAGTCCAACCGCTCAACCATGGACCCAAATATACAATAAATAGCCCATGAATAAGAAAAGCTCTTCCAACATCAGAGGTCGAAATCCCTCTTTCGTCGGCGTATACAGGAAAGTAATAATCAAGGAACATACTGCAAACGACCGTAGGGATTAAGAGGAGACCGAAGAAAGTAAGAACTTTGTAATTACCTAAAAAACTAATAATACTCGGCTTCATCTTGCTTAGCTGACGAACAGACTTACCCATTGAAGCTGTAAGGATGACATTCTTCGCAACGATTGTAGTGATAATACCAACTGCTATAACAATGGTTAACGCTAGGTAGAATACCTGAGAAAATCCAATTCGATCAGCCAACATGGCTCCAACAATGACACCACAATTTACCCCTGCGTACAATCCAGAGAATAATCCAGATAGTCCTGATGTCTTCTGATACTCATTCGATGCAGAATTTACATAACCACGGAGTGCCATTAATGAGAAGCCATAGCCTAAACCAGTTAAGCCCCTTGCACCAATGAACAGCAGTGCATCATTAGCTAGTCCGGAGAATAAACAGCCTAGGCCAAATAACAGAATTCCGAACAAGAACACTGGCTTCCATCCGACATACTCCATGAGATACCCTGCTAGAAGCGTAGCTATACCAGCACACAGCATTTCTACTGAAATGGGTAACCCAATGATCATGTTCATAGATAAGCCCCAGAAAGGCTCATAAAGATCCTTCATTACAATAGGAATGAACGAAGTGGACATGAAAATCGCTGTGAATAATAAGAAGGAGAGTGGACGAACAGAATCAATACCACTAGAGGATAAATCTCCCCCTTCTTCTTCTGCTTGTGTATCTTTTAATTTTCGTCGAAGTATGAATAATACGACTAGTGTGATCTCAACCATGAATATAAATGATGTTACCCAAACAGTAGCCATGTCGAGAATTATCTGTTTAATTTTCTCTGCAATGTATGATTTAGAGAGCTCAATATGTATAATACCCGTGTGGCCGTTGCGATCAGCCGTCATTGGATCGATAAGATTCCATTCATCAGCTAGCTGTTGTTTATAGCCTGAGCTTCTATCCTCCGTTCCATATACGGTCTTTGCATCTAACGATGCGACTGTAATTGAATCAATAAATGGAACGGAAGCTGAGATATTCTTCAGATAATCCTCGATCCCAAATAGTTTTTCATAAGGAACCCCTTTACTAACAACAGATTCGATATCCATTTGGATGATCTTTGCTGCTTGGCTAATATTATCCTGTGCAACGTCCTGATAGGCTTTCTCGAATAATCGGAAATTAAGCAGCCCGAATATAATTTGTACTAAGCTTAGTATGATTATTAGCCCAGTGAACATAGCCTTCTTACGAACATGACCATTCGCATCCAATATAGGTACAAAGAATATATAGACAACTAAACATAATAAAGAGAATATCGAAAGAATCGTGAGATGCAGGACAAGCTCCCATAAATGAACTTTGGTTGCTTCATTAACAGACTCTTCACTGAATACGAGGTCTAAGCTACCTATCCAGCTATGATTCCGGTCATAAAGTGGCAAGAATACGTGGAAATCTCCTTCTGATTTCACGAATACATAGGATTCAGAATCGTCCATCTGCTGGAGCTCGTTTATCACCTCTTTATTTAGATATGATTTACCCTCCACCCCCTCTTTGGTATACAACACGGCCCCATTAGGCGTGACGATTTGAACCTCTTTCAAATTAGGGTGATCTCTATGCTTCTTACCTAACAATTCATCAATTCCATAAAAATTGCTAAGTGGCTTACCGTATTTGACAGCATACTCAATTTTACGAACAGTTTCCCCACCAGAAACAACATAGGTATTCACAAGTGAATCTGTATAATTCCCCTTGAAGGAAGCTATATTCAATCCACCTGTAAACCCAATAACGGTTAGAATAAGCAGGATGGAAGACATAACAAAGATCAGATCTGCCTTTCTAACATTCATTATGATCCCTCTCCCTACAAGTAATTGTCCCTGTAGTGCAATTTATTCTGACTATCCTGGCTTACCTTGTGATTTCAGGTATAATTTCATCTGCCGCTAATAGAATATCGAACGGGATCTGGTATCCAATCAGATCGGCAACCTCCAAATTCAAGACAATACTAGGTGTATCTCCGTAAACCTGAGGCAGCTCACGAGGTGATGTTCCATTTAATACCTTAGCTATGGTGTCTGCACCGAATAATCCAACTCCATCAAAGTTCGGTCTAGCCAGGCTCAGGAGTGCACCATGTGTGACTTCCTCTGGTCCAAGCTGTGAGAATACAGGAATCTTCTTATCGATAAACGGCTGTAGCAGCTCCGGAAGCATCTTCACGTCCCATGGTCCGAGTGTGATGTACATCGCATCCACTTTGCTAGCAAGCTCTGTATTAGCCGCTTTAATATCCTTATAATATTGATCGAATTCTTCATCTGATTTAGGTTCCTTAACAAATTCTCGAACAATACTGAAGCTTCGTTCCTCCGCGAATCCCTCAACATCGGCAACTGCTGCATAAATACGACCGAGCTCAGAATTTTCGTAGACCATACCTAGTGACTTGTAGCTGAAGATATCATGGAATACTTCTACCTGACGAATATACCGATCTTGATCCATATGAGCCCATATGTGATCATGGCCTGAATCCGCTACTGATTGAATAATTCCCGAACCAACCGCATTACTAGAAGAGAATACTAGCGTTGGTATTTGATGCTTATCTGTAGCGACCTTAGTGCCTGCTAATGTACCCATCACGATCATGAGATCAAGGTCTTGATCATTGATCAAACGATTATTAATTTGCTCTTCTATGCCTAGCTCATCCTCAATAAACGAATAGTGTGCATCTTTCACAAATTCAATATATGGACCTATATCATGTGAAGCAAGCCATGTCCACATCGCTTTACTCTCGTCTTGTCCAGACACATAAGGGAAATCACGGTCTGTAACCCCTGATATCCAGCCCAGCTTCTCCAAACCAATCACTAATCCATATAGAGTGCCTGCGAAGTTCCCATATGGATCGGTCTCTGCATAGCCAACTCGCCATTTCTGACCACCATTCATCTGAGGAGCAGTGCTTCCAGCAATCTCTGACGTTTCATCTGCTAGCGAGACTGATAATACGGTGAATAGCGTTATGACTATAACGAACAAACCTATATAATTTTTAATGAGTCGCTTCATTACATTTCGCCTCCAATTCCACTTTCGGGTATCCCTATGGGCTTCTCTCTCTGAATATGGAAACAGCAATGATCAAATCGGATCTCATCTTGGCCACTATCATTCCGACCGCTCCTCGATGTAAATCCTAGGCACACGCCCACTTAACAAGCAAATTAAATCACTATTTAATCGTCCTATTGATGCGCGTTCCGCTATATCTAGAGCAGCTATACACTGACTGCCTTGCTCGCCTAGGATAATTACCTCATCACCTAACTCAGTATGATAGTTACTTACATCAACTAGAAAGTGATCCATATAGATCTGACCTATAATTGCGAAACGTAACCCACGAATTAGTACCTCACCCTGTTGAAGATAGAACATAAAGCTTCCATCTCCATAACCGAAGGGAATTACAGCAACATCCATTAATTTATCAGTAACAAATTTATTCGCATAACCATATGTGCTTCCAGGCTCAATCTGTTTGTAACCGATAATCTCAGATTGAATTCGCATAATGGGTTTCACCGCAAGAAAAAGTTGATTGTTGATAGCAGGGAGCCCATACATGAGTATCCCACATCTAACCAGATTATAATGTGCTATAGGTAGCGTCAGAATCGCAGGACTACTAGCAGCATGGATAAGAGGTATGAATATCCCTAGCTTTTGGAGCTGGCCTAACAGAGCATCGAACATGATTAAATCATGCTTTGCCTTTGTTAAGTCATCCGCGTAAGCGGATGGAAGATGCGTATATAAACCTTCTAGCTCTATGTATTCCATTTGGCTAATTGCTCTGATTAATTGAAGATTCCGTTGATCTTGAACACCTAATGTGCCACCACTTACCTCAATTCGTATGTGTACCTTACATCTTTGTTTGATTGATTCTCCATATTCGTGAATAAGCTTTGCTTCTTGGATGGAACTAATCGATGGCGTTAAAAGATTATCGAATAATGCGGGTATCCATTTATGGTTGAGTACACCTAGAATTAGAATCATTGCAGTTATATTAGAGTTTCTCAAATAAACACCTTCTGAGATATTCGCAACTGCTAAACAATCCGCTCCAGCGCTTAACGCAGTTTGAGCAATACGTTCTGCACCATGTCCGTAAGCATCAGCTTTAACTACCGCCATCAGCTTCACATGAGCAGCACACTTCCCAGCAATCACAGCCAAATTAACCTTTAACTGATCAAGATCTATTATCGCTTGTGAAGAGGAATACTGAGCGTGATTCATATATTCCCTTTTGTTCGTCATAGTTGTTCTCACGACCTCTTCCCCTCCTATGAAGTATCACAACTAGATGCGTGAAAAGTTATTGACATTTTTCGACTTGATTTGATCTATTCTAAAATGTATAACATATGAAGCTTATATTGACAATATGTTCAGTTGAAGAAAACCAAAGTAAAGGATAACATCGATGATGTTATCCTTTGCCAATGGAAGTACGATCTCATTAAGTGAATGGCTTATTTTACTGGAATTTTAAGGTTCTGCCCTCTGCACTGCTCAGCTCAGCAAGCTGAATGACACGAATAACATCCAAGGATTGTTCTGCGACCGCCGGTACAGGCCTATGGTTAACAATGGCTTCATACATACACTCATAGAATTGTTCATATGCGCCTACTTCTGATGGAATCTTAACATTGGCAGCCCCATCGGAGGTAATCAATTCACCATATTCGGTTTCATCCTCTTGCCCCCAACCCGTCATACCTGGACGCAGACCTTCGAGCAGAGTCTTCTCCTGTGGGTCTTCACCAAACTTAATAAAGCTTGCTTTACTGCCATGAATTTGATATCTAGGTCCTCTGCCTCTTACTAATGATCCGGAATGAAGAATAACTCTACAGCTCCCATACCCGAGAATCAGATGAAAATAATCATTAACCTCAGAGCCTTGACGTTGTGCTAAACAATCAGCAGTTACCGTTAGGGGATTTCCGAATAATTGTAGGGCTTGATCGATTAGGTGCGATCCTAAGTCATACAAAGTTCCCGAGCCTGGCTCATTCTTCTCTTTCCAGCGATCTTTAACCTCTGGACGGAATCGATCATAGTGAGCTTCGAACGAATAGATTTCACCAAATGTATCCTCGGCAATTAATCGGCGAACCGTTTGGAAATCACTATCCCATCTACGACATTGATATACACTAAGCTGTTTACCTCTTTCCTTAGCTAATTGAATCAGCTCTTCACCTTCTGTTAGATTGATGACGAAAGGCTTATCAATAACAACATGTTTTCCTGCTTCTAAGGCACTCTTAGCAAGCTCATAATGTGTAGTATTAGGTGTCGATATAACAATAAGTTCAACTTCTGTATCATTCCATATATCAGCTAAGTTTGTGGTAACGAGCACATCTGGATAAGTAAGCTTAACTTTCTCTTCATTACTTGTGTAAATAACAGAAAGTTCAAACCCTTGTACTGCGGTTATCATTGGAGCGTGAAAGACAGCTCCGCCAAATCCATAACCGATTAATCCGACTTTAACTGATGTCTTCAAATGATTAATCCCCTTTTGAGTCATTGTTATTGTTATTGTTGTAAGGTCAGAATAAGATGATCGACTAGACGTGGGATATCACCTATCTGCTCCTCTGTTATCTTCCTACCGAATTCTATCGTACTTCTACACTCATACATCGGAGTGTCCTTGTGAACATTCGGGAAAAAACATAATTCTTGAGCAATTACGGTTTCTTTACCCCATACTTTTATCAGATGTTTCTTTATTGTGTTGGCTGCTTCCTCAGCAACCATGTAGTCACCTGTAGAGCGAACACGATACCCTACATGAATGCGGCATCCTATGGTTGGATTATTAGCCTCCGCGATCTCCCCTGCTAAGTCCTCTGCACCGGCGTGTAATTTGACCTCTGCAACAGATTCTGGATGACCAGGAGCTTGGAATCTCATAATGAACATGCGAGACATTACCGCTAGGTCTACAATATCGGAACGATCAACAATCTGAATATGTTCACTTAGATCGCGATCATAGAGCTCACCCTCTAATACAACCTTTAAATTATCGTAGATCGTTGGATCGAACAATTTGACAGCTCACTCCCTTCAAAAACTAGATCAGAATTATGTTCATTATGACACATTTGATGAATTTCATCCTTATAAATAAGACAATTTAGTGAAATCAATCACACAAGCTCTTGTAAAACTACTCAAAAAACACGATAATATGTTAAGAAAAGGAGGAGCGAAAAAATGTATAAATGGACGATGTTTGCTGTATTCTGCGCTGCTTGTCTTCTAGGTTTATCAATTCTCTTCACAACTATCCCTGAACAAGGGTCACATGAAGAAGCGGCACCCCCTGTTGATGTACCCTTGAATGTTGAAGCAGCTGTAGCTGTTTATGAACAATCCTGCTTAATGTGCCATGGAGATCAGTTAAAAGGCGGTGGCGGACCTGCAATTAGCGATGTAGGAGCGCGCTTAGATGCTCAGCAGATTGCTCGCAAAATTGAGAACGGTGGCGGCGGAATGCCTGGCTTCAAAAACGATCTAAGCTCTGAACAAATTGTTAATCTTTCCAAGTGGCTTAGCGAGAAAAAATAATGATAATGAAAAAGGTCGACATATACATAATATGTCGACCTTTTTATTGTTTCGCACCTTGTAAGCGCTACCATAATCGATTATTATAGTAATATAAGAATTAATCTTAACCACCTAGATCCCGACAAAGGGAGTGAGCATCATGCTAAAGGCAATCCTATCCTCCATTCTTATGTTTATCATCATAATCGTCTTTAATACCTCGACAACTGTAGATGCATTACGAACCCTAGACATGATTACCGCGCATCGTGGAAGCTCGTCAACAGCGCCAGAGAATACCAAGAGCTCGATCCTAAGAGCGATTCAAGATGGTGCTGGTTTTGCTGAAATTGATGTTCAGATGAGTGCAGATGGTGTGGTTGTAGTATATCACGACGAAACACTGAAGAAGCTTGGTAACCCCACTGCTATTGATAAATTAAATTACAGCGATATCATTAATTCTGATGCGGGACAATGGTTTGATCATGTATATACAGGTGAACGTGTACCTACTCTCGAAGAAATTCTTATCATTGCTCAGAATAAGATTAAGTTAAATATTGAGCTTAAGATGTATAATCCAAAGAGCAAATTACCTGATAAAGTAGTTATCTTATTAGAGAATAACGGTTTTGTAAATTCAAGCATCGTAACTTCATTCGATCGCAAAGCAATCGAACGGATAAAAAAGAAGAATCCAAATATTAAAACCGGATTAATTGTAAAATCGCAAAAGCAGGTTAATCAAACCTTCCTTAACAGTGACATCAATATCATTAGTGTTAAAAGCTCTGCGGTTAACAGTAGTTTTATGAAGAAAACTGCCAAATATAATAAAGAAGTTCATGTATGGACCGTTAATGATGAGAAGGAAATGAATCGTATGCTAAATGTTGGTGTAGCGAGCATTATAACAGATTACCCAGAAAAACTCATTAAACTCATGATGCTGAACAATTAAGACTCGAAGCCATATTCTATCTTCAATAGTAGCAATTGCTCCCTCGCTTTATTCGACCATTCATCATCCTTTCTAGCTAACTCCTGCATCTGAATTTGCCATGCATGAGCTAGGGAGGATTGATAATCAAGTGCCTCACCATCATATACCTTGATCAAATTCATCGGAAGAAGCACGTGTTCCATATAAGCAGATGCCTTGCGTTGATGGAACATAGGTACATCAGCTACATAGGGATGGTGCAAATCCCCCTGCTCCGGATGCTCCAATACCGAGATAATCTTTACAACAGCTCTGGAGCTATTGTTCTGTGAACGTTCAACAAATTGTGCGATATACCGCCCTGTCTTATAATGTACCTCACATAATATTCCCTCTTTTAATTCTGTACTCATACTTAACCTCCCTCTGTTCTCTTCTACTCCTTCATTTCGTTGAGTTCGTATCCGATTTTCTGTATACTTGTTAGCAACTCAATAATGCTGGAGGTTACTCATGAAACTGGTTACTCGCATTTCAGGCTTTATCATTATCGCTTTTATAATTTTCACAGCATTCACTAAGCATGTCCTGTTAGGTATATTAGCTATATTTGTTTTTCTAGCATACCTCATATTTACTAAGCGAAACAACTTATTTGCCTCTCTGGCCAATGCAGCTCATCTTAAAGGTGATCAGGCTTTATCCTTAAAGTGGCTGGAAAAAGCTTATAAAGTGAATACCACTCATCATCAAGTTGCCATTACCTATGGCTATAATCTATTAAAATATGGAGATCTGAATGATGCAGAGAAAGTATTGGAGAAGCTTCGAACTTCGAGTACATCACAAGCTCAGCGCACATCGATCGATATGAATTTAGCGTTAGTTCGCTGGAAGCAGAATCGCCTCGATGAAGCAATTAGCATGCTAGAAGAGATTAATGAACGAATGAAAACCTCCGTTTTATACGGAAGCTTAGGGTGTTTATATGTTGAGAAAGGAGATTTAGAACGAGCATTAGCCTATAATCTGGAAGCTTACGATTATAACGATACGAATACTGTCATTCTCGACAATCTAGGCCTAAATTACATACAGATGAACGAATGGACGAAAGCTGAGGACATCTATAAAAAGCTGATTCCATTAAAACCGAAATTCCCGGAAGCTTATTATCATCTAGGTCTTATACAGATGAATAACAATGAGCTTACTCTGGCACATGAAAGCTTTGTAGAAGCACTACGTCATCCTTTTACACACTTGAGCACAGAATCTAAGGAGCTCATTGAATTGAAGAAAGCTGAGCTCCAAGAGAAACTGCAAATAACCGATGAGAAAAAAGTTGAAATTGAAAGCTAGTGTCTACATTTTAAACTCTAACATTCTTACGCGTTGCAGCACTTTCAAGACAAGCTATGATAACTTGTAAAGATTTGAGTCCCTCTTCACCCGTAATGCTTGGTGTAGTATGAGTAAGAATGGAATAGATAAACGATGCAATGATTCCACTTCCTACTTGCGCATCGTTCGTTGCAATTGCACCAACATTATATCGATCAACCTGTCCATCACGCTTTTCAACAATAACCTGATCAACTGGATCCGTTCCAATCTTGATTACACCATTCTCACAGTATAAGACTGTTGAATTATCTTCACCCTTATAATAGGTCCAAGATGCGGTCATTGTTCCAATAGCACCCTTTGCCATTCTAAATAAGCATACAGCGTTATCATCAACGGTTGATTCTGGTTTATCTAGATTCTCTACAAAGGCTGATACTTCAACTACCTCGTCATCTAACATCCAGCGGATAAGATCAGCCTTATGTACACCTAGATCTCCCATAGCCCCTACATATGCCTCATCCTTTCGGAAAAACCAACTGCCCGCTCCATCAATACTCCAATTTTCTGGACCACCATGACCAAAGGCAGTACGGAATGAGATCACTCTGCCCATCTCACCCGTTAAGAGTATCTCCTTTGCCTTCTCATGAGGAGGCATCAATCGCTGATTATGTCCAACCATCAAGTATACATTACTGTCGATTGCTGCTTGGATCATCTCTTGTGCTTCTTCTGTATTTGTAGCCATTGGTTTTTCGCACAACACATGATAACCCGCTCTAGCAGCAGCTATTGAAACCGGAGCATGTAATGCATTTGGTAAACAAACACTTACTGCGTCAATTTGTAATTCGCTGAACATCAATTTGTAATCAGTATAAGCAGTCCCACCATGCTTGGCAGACAGCTCCTCTGCTCTTTCAATCTTCAAATCACAAAAACCAACAAGCTCAACGGCATTGTTGTCCGCGTATTCGGGAACATGACGATGAATCGCGATCGATCCACAACCAATAACAGCAACTCTTACTTTACTCATGGTAATTCTCCTTTTGGTTCATAGAATATATGTTAATCCATCCTATGATAACCTTTCCCTACTGTTTTGTTCAACATTTTTTCGCAAATCTTGTCGAATGCAACGTTTATGCTAGTTTATTGTCTTTACTATTATAGGAGATGATAATCATGTTTGAGAAAGAAATTATGAATAAGAATAGAGTTGAGCTCTATGATAATCGACTACATAAGGTTGCAAGCGGAATCATAACCGGATATAAAGCTAAATCAGGGTATATCGTAATCGATTCTCGTATACTATTCCCAATCCATCAGGTTGCCAAGATAACTGTTCACGCAAAATAACTTATTATTCGTATTTCTGTAGTAACGATTCTCAATAAATCACCATAATGATACGAATATGATTTATAGGGTACTAGTAATTCACCATTAAGATAGCTTCCATTCAAAGAGCCTAAATCCCTGACCTCAATTGAATCATTTGATTTCACAAATTCGCAATGAACACGTGAAATCCCCTCCGTGATATCCGCATAATGTACCCCAGATTGATGTCTACCTATGATGAAACGTTCTTCGAGAAAAGGAATTACCTCATCGGTACCATTCTTACTTATAACTACCTGTATTTCATCAGATGTGGTTTCCTGCTTATTTACGAGTACTTCTGTAATTCCTGTAATTGACTTTAATGCGATCTGCTCTTGCTTTATATATTGTGCTTTGACCATCTTCTGCTTGAACAATAAGCTTTTAAATCTCACCCATAGTCGTTGCCTAGGATGAGTCCCTTTATTCCCTTCACTCGTTAGCATGGCAATTGGTCTAGGAGCAGCTGTAGCTTTTGCTTGCTTCATCCACGCATCCTTAAGGACATCCTTCAAATTAGCAATGAGGTACTCTTCATCCTGTAAGATATGAATTAACTTAAGAATTGCACCCTGATCGCCAGATAGACTTTCAACGGAAGCAAGCATTCTTAGAAGCAGTAGCCTCAATTGATCTTCAATTCGCACCATGTATATCGTGGGAAGTGGCAAATAACACACATACAGGTCGGCTATATCTCTTCCACAGTAAATGAAATCACTATGCAATATATACTGCTCCTCATTCAATATATACATACTACTGTCAGCGATAGTTTGAACAAGTCGATAGGCCATTTCGTAGAATAAATGGATCGTAGGCGGACATGTTTGTAGTGTTTGGAACAATCTTTTCTTATTACTTAAATCATATTGGAGCCGATAACTATCATTAATGAGATCTACCTGTAAATGAAGTAGCTGTGGTATTTGGTTGTGCAATAACATTTGAAGCTGATGTGTTACGATACGTTTGGTCTGTATGGCGTCAAGCGAAACGACCAAGTATGTTCCATCGCGCTGATCATAATCAAATTTCACACCATATCGCTCCTGCAGCATATAAATCCCTCCCCTAGATCGTTATTAAACATGTAATAAATCCAGGCAGTACAGCTATCATAAATGGGAATGAATGCACTCGATGAGTCGCAATCAATCGGAGATGCTCTTTCTCGCGAGAAGAATAGAAGCAGATGATGCTGATCCACCAATGTTGGATTAAGTATCCGATCCTCCCTCGAATGACTATAATCAATAAGCCCACAAAGCCCGCGTAGATTAATGCGACAAGTAGAACCGATACAGCAAATTGAGCTCCTGTTATGGCGCCAAGTGCTGCCAATCCCTTTACGTCTCCTGCACCGACAGCTCTTACAAGATAAAGTCCAAATGTTATAACAAATGCAACACTCAAACCTAAGATTGAGGTAATCAGTCCAGTCCATTGATGGGTATACACTTGAGCTAAAAATCCTAGTGTAGTAGCCATTAGGATTAACCTATTAGGTATGATCATCCAGCGAATGTCTGTATAGAATGCGATTAACACATAGATTAGTGCAGTTATTCCTATGACATTAGACATTGTATGACCTCCAATAAACTAAGCTCTAAGCTCCAAACCACACTCGCTCATAGGCTCGCTTGTGAATCTTAATTATTTTCTGATAAAAGGGTAGCGTTAATCTAAAGTTATAGCTCACCTCTATACCAAGCATGTTATCCTCATGATTAAGAAAGGGAATGACAACACGTTCTATATGTAACTGATCATATCGAATGAGACCTTCCTTATAAGATCGATCCATGTAGTGCCAATAGATGGGTTTAATTAGCTCCCTCAATATGGGCTGAGATATCGAATCAGACAGCTCATCGTTTAATAGGGCTTCGACCATTTCTTTCATTGGATCCGGGGTCCAAGATAGAAGAGAATTAACCCATTCCTCCTTCTTCGTAACAGCCTGCTGAATAGCTGGCTCCAATGGATACATTATCACTGCCATCTGCTTTACAGCTTCGTCTGTAGCATTCTGTAAGGCGATCTGTACGAGTGCAATTCGAATTAATAATAATAATCCTACAATCAGAGTTAAGAAGAAAGGAATGACTAGTACTGCTTCTAGTGAGATAACCCCTCGATCATTTTTCAATAGGACATCGCCGCCGTTTTCTTAATTTGGTATTCTCTACCACGGATAAACCATAGATTAATCGTTGTTATGGAGTTAAGCTCTATATATGCAGGTCTTTGTAGTAGCTCAGTCTCCGTATTCAACTGAATCAACGCTTGTATTCGTGATAATTTCCTATCCTCTCGACTATGCGCTGCTAAGAACATTCTTAAATAGTCAGCGTAATTCATTGTCATAGCACCCCATTTAGCGAATACAGCAACCTCTTCACCGTTCACAATTCGCTCCATATCGCGGAAGGCTTTAATACCTCCTTCTGCCGCTGCAGTGAGAACTATGAGTAAGGGTGAGCCCACAGCTGCTTTACGAGCATCAGTTAATGCCTCTACCATTCGTATAGCGAATCTTAGCATGTAAATTTCTGTATAAGCGGCAATACGATTAGCTGTACAGCTAGATAATCCATATAGGATATACTCCACCTCTTGCTCTTGAAGAGCATGCTGCCTCATAGCTTCTTCAAGAGGGCTTTTATTTACCTGCTTTGAGGTAATTCTATGGTTGAAATAATATAATGCATATTCATTCACATATGCCTCATCACGTATGGTCTCAATCACAGCTGTGAGCTTGGATAACATAGAAATCGAGCTTGATTGATACTGATCCGGTGTCTGTTCTAGTGAAGCACCTGTTTCATAATTATTAGCATCAGTATCCAAATTTCCGTTAAAATTTATATAGTTATCGTAGTATGAAGTTAAGCGTCTATACTGTTCTTCATTCACATTTGGACACATCTGACTAACAACGGCTTCCTTCGTTTGATCCATTTGGTCATTAATTTTCTTTCGCTGAATATTTTTCTTACTCTCCAAATTCTTATACGAGGCTGATCTTCTACTCTCTTCATTCGAACGATAATTGAACCATGCCTGGAACGAATCGTAGAAACCTTGTGTAGACCCTGATGCTGAATCCCCTTCTTGGAGTGCAGATACCTGATTCGCGAAAGCTCCAAACGATGATAACGGGACAGTTGCTCCGAGCTTATAGCTCATATAAAATTCGTGACCTAAAATATAAGTATCATTAACTAATGTCCCGAACTTTTCTTGATCCCATTGTTGTGCTATACGCTGTTCAATGCGCTCTGCTTCTTGCACATCTTCACTCATTCTCTCGAATTGATCTTGTAGGTAAAGGTAGTCATTATTTACTAGAATGGATAAATTGTCTGTGCTTACATAGGTATAATCGTCTGAAAACCTTGCATTATAAGCACTGTATAGGTCAGATGCATGGTTGCTCATTCGCTTAACAGAATCGAATGCTTTCACTAATTTCTGCTCTCTCTGCTTTAATAAGGCCTCTATTTCCTCTGCTATATGTAATTCTTCTTCAGCTTGCTCTACGAGCTCTTTCTTCCCTTCCCATTTGTGATACACATTTCGGCTAAACTCAATGGGAGCTTTGTACTTCATATCCTCCAAGATTTGTTGATGGAAGAGTCGATGATCTCCTAGTGAATACAAGGGAACAATCTTAGTATGCTCTTCTAGTGAATTCAACACAATCCACTTGAATGTAGCCTGAGTATCTCCATTCGTACCATACCTCGATAATACATCATTCGCAATTGTCATCTGTTCCACGGCATTCGCTTTTACACCGAATAGTCCATAATCTAGAAGCTGTTTATCATACGTTGATAGAACGGACCTCGTTGCCGCACGAAGAGCTTGTTCTGCCTCCATCGAAGCGACTTTGATACGAACAAAATCAATAAGAACTGCTTGGAATATAAAGATGGGAACAATAATTAGTATCATGTAAATCGTTACGGTGCCACGTTCATTACGAATAAAGGAGCTACCCTTTGAACGTAATCTCCAATGCTTATTCATGTACCACAATGACGATCCCCCTTGCTTCAAGCTGTGTCCTCAGCTTATTAGATAAACCTATGGATTGATCACGTTCTCTCCTAAAGAAATGCCATACTACCCCATTTACCTGGCCTTTACTAAGAATTTCAGCATCCTTAAGTAATTGAAGCTCAATCTCGCTGCTCCAAGCTTTAAGTCCATAATAGGCTTGATGAGCAACGCCATTCTTATCTAACGCATCTATAAGCCTCCACTTACCTACTTCTTTAGTTGTACGTTTAGCAAGCTTGCCTTGTACGATTTTCTGAAGATAAGCACGAGCTTCTTCATGTGACTCGAATAATAATTTGTCTTCTTCTGATTTACCTGCTCTCTTGCGAAAATCATCAATAATCGCGTCTGATTGCTCTGTGGAGAAAACCCGCTTGATCATCGGCCAGTAAATTCTTGCGAGCTCTACCTGCCGGATAAATTCCATAGGCTCACTCACTGAAGAATGTCCATTCCCAATCAACTGTCGAGAACCATAGAGTTCACTCATAAATCCTGGAGCATGAAAAGGAAAATCCACTTCAACGAAGATATCCCGTTGCAGTAGGCTATTCATAAATTGGCCACGTTCGAATATATCCGCTGTTATAAATGATAGTGCTCTTGTAACTTTCTTCGTTGCTAATGATGACCCGCTCCGATCATCGGTTAAACGCCAATATAAATGATCATAGCTACCCGGTAAGTAGGCACCAGTTACAGGATTCTTATTGCTATTACTCCACGAGAACGCTGCTCTCCCTGATGCCGTTGTAGCATCAACTGCTAAACCTACATGTCTAGAAGCGCCAATAGTTATGAACAGGCAGCTGATCGTGATTATAAATAATAATGGGAATATCAAAGTGCTCTCTAATGTGAATCGACCCGTTTCATCACGAATCATGACGGAGTAGGAACATTAATTCTATCTTGATTCGTGCGTTCTAATTCACTGTTTGAGGTATCGAATAGCTTCTGCATCCATGCAATAATCCACTTGCGGAACGCGACCGCGATAATTACGATTACAGCTACAATAAGAATAACCTCTAGTGTTCCAATCCCGTCTTCCTCTAACCACCACTTCTTTATTCGTTTCTTCCAATCTATCATCATATATCCCCTCTCCTTCACATTACCCCATGAGCATAATCGCTGGAGCACCCACTATAATCATTACAACTAAGAAAATAACGAGTAATGGGAACACCATCTTGCCCGAGGCTTCTTCACCAAGCATCTTAACCATCACCTTGCGTTTCTCCCATAATTCATGCGAAAGCTGTCTTAAGGATGCTACAAACTCCTCACCTCCTCTCTTATGATTCATGGACACAGCAGATGCGAATACAGATACCTCTTGAACACCACATCTGCGACTGAACTCGTCTAAAATTTGGGCGAGAGGATAAAGATTGGCTAATTGCTTGGTCATAAGATTCATCTCTCGGGCAAACGGATGATCATGAACAAACTCATACTTAGAAGCACAGCGTATCATCGCCTTCTGTATCGTTTCACCAGCGTTAACAAGTAACGTTAATTTATTCAGAAAAACGGGGAGCTCCATAATAATTTGTCGTTTCATGAGTTTAATCTGACGATCCAGCTGCTTTAACTTCAGAAGAGGTATTATGCTGGGAAGCAATATACTTGCAATGATTAGAAATGGACTAGCTTGTCCTAGAATAAAAATCAATGCGAACATCACAATCAGAGCACTCATTGCGTACATAGTGTTCATTATGAATTTACGTATGGCCAGTTCAGTTTCTATCTGATTATATCCTTGAAGGTATAACAGTCTTGAACGAATTGCGCTATAGAATGAAGGAAGCAGCCTTTCTAATCTTCTCATCATATTCGGATACTCGTAATCGAGGTAATCCAGTAGTAGCATAATGTGAATAGTATAAGTGCACCTGTCATAACGATTCTCCCAACCCCTATGTATAGTGGCTCCATGTAATCAGGTGAACTAAAAGCAAGCAACGCCACAATCGCTATGGGTACAAAGGCCATTGCCTTAGCTTCGAATTTCTTCTGTGCAGTAATCACCTTTATTTCTTGTTCGATTTCCATTTTCTCCGCGATCATATTCACCGTTTTTCGAACGACCTCAATTAAGTCGCCACCCGATCTCTTACAAATACTGAATACCTCAGCGAAGTTTTTAATATCATTCTGGTTCGTACGCTCTCCAAATTCGAACAATGCTTTTTCAATCGTCTCACCATTACTAACCTTCCCATTCAACCTAACTAGCTCTGGCATAACGACCAAGCTACTTGTTGCATACAAAGTGCGAAGATCACTCTCCGCAAACCGAAAGGCATTCTCAACTGACCTTCCTGCAGCTAGGAGAGAGGATAATGAATACAATACATATCTGAATTGCTCAGCCATAAGCCGATCTTTTCGTTCACGCATATAGCTGTTGTAGAAAGGGATGGCAAAGAGGCTTAATGCCACACAACCTACTGCAACCATGATATTCTTGTAGAATAAATAACCAATACCAAACGATAATAGCGCGGCGATGAGGACAACGAAGCTCTTCAATCCCATCTTCAGTTACACCTCCATATGATTGACTTGGATTATTCCTGATCTATGCCATTTGTCCATTCTGAATAGAGAATTTCCGCTCTTACTTAGCGATCCATTTAGCTCATCCTCTGCATTCTGAACATACACATACAAGGGATTTAGTCTAATTTCACCAGAGCTCATCTCCTTAATTTCAGTAATCTCAGTTACTCGTCTAGATCCATCTCGAAATCTGGATAGATGAACCATAATATCGATTGCCGAGCAAATTTGTCTCCGGATCGCTTCAAGTGGTAGCAAGACACCACTCAACACCATAGTCTCAAGTCGGTGCAGCATATCGATGACAGAATTTGCATGTCCTGTGGACAGCGAACCATCATGCCCAGTGTTCATCGCCTGTAGCATATCGTAAGCCTCTGCACCTCGGACCTCGCCAACAATTATGCGATTCGGTCGCATTCTTAAGGAGGTACGGATCAGATCACTGACCGCAATTTTCCCTTTCCCTTCTGTATTCGCATTCCTCGTCTCCATACTGACCAAGTTTTTAACTCCTCTTATTTTCAACTCCGCTGAATCCTCGATCGTGATGACTCTTTCATTGGAGGGTATGCATTGTGAGAGAGCATTCAGTAGCGTTGTCTTACCGGATCCAGTCCCACCTCCAATGAAGATGTTGTACTTCGCCTTTACTAATTGCTCAAGCATCTGACTTGCTTCTAGGCTAATCGTCCCTTTGATTACTAATTGAGATAGCGTATACGGATTATCCGGAAATTTACGGATCGTTACAGTCGGTCCATTCAGAGCTATCGGCGGAAGGACAACATTAACACGTGAGCCATCCTGTAATCGGGCATCAACGATCGGTTGCGCATCATTAACAGCTCGATTTACCTTTCCAACCATAATTTGAATTAAATCCTCCAGCTTCTCGACGCTCTCGAAGCTCAGTGAAATTCGTTCGGTTATCCCTTCCTTTTCTATGAAGATGTGATCAGGACCATTAATCATAATTTCAGTCACACTAGCATCATCGATTAAAGGCTGGAGTATATCTAACCCGCGGAATGAATGAAATAAACGGGATGCAAGCTGCAGCTTGTCCTCTGTGTGTAAGTCATAGCACTTAGGAGAGTTGAATATCGATTGATCAATGTAATCCTTCAGCTGCTCGTCCGTCAGGAATGGAGCTAATTCAAGCTCTTGACATACCTGGTCACGCAAGATGACGTATTGACTGTCCTGTAGATGCTCCAATCTGATTCATCTCCTCCTCATCACCGGCTCCAATTATTCGAAGTAGTGCCTGACGATAGGGTGCTGGTGGTACGTCCAATGAATGGTGCTGCTGCCATTCAACATTGAAGGGCAATACTGCCGTTAATTCAATATCTAAATTGGCTCTCATCTCTGGCGTGTTAAGCTGAAGCACATATTTACTTTTATGACGGATTTGTTCGAGCAATGGAGTAGACAATCTACCTATCTCGCCTCTTACATACTCGACTTTTGAGAGTGCTCCAATACGGTCTGGAATAACCCATATGATCTCATCACAATATTCAAGTGCCCCTAGTGTCGTGGAGTATAGACTACTTCCTAGATCCATCATGATCACGTCGTATCGACCTGTTTGCTTTAATGCTTGCAAGAGAAGCTCAATATCCTCCCGCTCATATTCAAGCCATTCACGGGCATATCTAGCAGGATGGAACATGTCATAATGGCCAGTATGATTGGTTTGTAGTAGCTGATGGAGCTTCCCTAGAAGTGGCTGACCACTCTTAATCATATACAAGACTTGCGTAAATCGGGATACCGCTACATCGGGTAATGACATCCTATTATGTATGGGTTCAAGGTTCAGGTAGAATACCTTCTTACCCAAACTTACATGAAATTCAGATAGCTGTTGAGTGAGGGTTGACACACCACTACCTCCAGAAGCAGAGTAGACAGCAACCACATTAACTTCGTTATCAGAACAGAAATGATTTGTAGCGGTGCCTAATTGCTTTTTATTCGCGTAATAAATGTTCAGCACCTGATCTAAAATTTGATTTAAAGGTCTGTATTTGTAAACATAATTCGATGAATATCCCTCTTGCTCATTCAACTTCTCACACAAATGTATAATTGTAGGTCCAACTAGCTCATTGCACATAGGTAAGAATGCTGATGAAGCTAGAACAAGTGTTTCCTTCTGCATTTGTACGAATGCATACCTCAGACATTCAGGGTCGGTATATGTCGCAATGTTCAATTTATTCTTGTAATTTGACGTACGAATATATCTTTTCATCAACTCCACATAATGCTCGTTTTCATCAGCTAGCCAGAATATTAATCGCTCCATCTTTAGAATTCATCCTCTCGACAAAAGAAATAGCACCACAAATAAAGGAATAATCCTCTATTCGCGGTGCTTCCGCAGAAACAATTATATGACATTTATGGAATTTAATATACCACGGAATTAGCCGAACGGCAACCGTTTAAAGATTTTTTTGAGCATATTTTTTTTACTGGCTTGTTTATCCTTATGATAATCCCAATTCAAATCAGTAAGAATGGATTTTAGAATTTGCTCATATATCGAATTATACTCATCCTTGTATAAGTAAGTTTCCCAAGCATGAGCGCCGCCCTTCCATTCATAATTCAACACCTGATATAGCTCATATTCAGGTATGCGATGCACGGGCAATGGTTTAAGCATGTCGATCCAATAGGAAGCATAGGAGAAGCTTGTCCAGCGATTGGCAATCATAGATACATGCTTGCCATACTCGAACCAAGCTTTAATCGTCTCTATTCGCTCAACAATTCTAGGTGATTCCAAGCGAGTTCGATTCGGTCCAGCAACAACCAGTACCGCATCCGCCTGTCCGATTATATCCTGTATCATTGGATTGTCCCAGTAGTGGGATAGATCAACGAGAATAATTGAGTCAGGAATCTCGAATAATAATCGAAGCTGCTTCTCAGTATTCCATTCCTCGACAGGTGTATGTGGGTTTTGAGGATACAGAGTAGTTGAGCCTATACGCCACGATTGGTCCTTCTGCAATTTATGAGCTTGTAGGATTTGTTCGAATGGAAAACAATACCCTTCGGGCGCATTACGATATCCATCACATCTTAGGAAAAGCTCCGGTTCAATGACTGGATGCTCCACGAAAGCATGATCCAGCTGATAACGTCTAAGCTGTCCAACCAAGCCCATACTAGTGAAGCTACTACCTGCGCCAGGATATAAGCTTAATAATACGATTAGCTTCTTATCCGTTGTTTGGTTCATACCATGATTAGTGTTATGTCTAGGTTTAATTGCATCCATCTGTATCGTATTCTGTACACACTGAAGCTCAAGCTGAACCTCCATTGCGGATGCATACCGATCCTCAGATTGATGGTTAAGCAGCTTCTCTATAATCGTGAATAAGTGTACTGGAAGCTGCTGTAGCTTCGTCTTCTCCGCTAAGGGGATTCCCATCAAATAATAATATTGACCGTCACTTAACAGGTAATAGAGGATGGCACCCAGAGCATATAAGTCAGTCCTGCAATCGGTTTGAAGCTGATCGAATTGCTCCGGGGCTGCGAATCCAATTGTACCAATCTGCACGGTGTCATTCGTCAGCCCTTCCTTGTACTTGCGAGCGATTCCGAAATCTATGAGAATCAACCGTTCATGCTCGTCAATCATCAGATTTGCAGGTTTCAGATCACGATGAATAATAGGTTCAGGCTGCTGATGCAAATAATGGAGAACCTCACACAATTGAATCGCATAACTAATAACTCGATCAAGTGGTAATCGATTCCCACTCCGTAAGAAACGATCTAAAAGCGTCTCACCCTCTACATAATCCATAACAAGATAACCACTCTGACCGTGGTCTGGAGCAAGATAATCCACGATATGTGGCAGATTAGGATGCTGAAGACCAATTAGGGTAGTGGCCTCCGTAGCGAAGCCATTCTTCATCCAAGGCGCTACAATCATTTCCTTTATAACCCAGCGCTTGTTAAGCAGCCTCGTATCCTCTGCAACATAGACCGCTCCCATACTTCCGGTGCTCAGAATGTCCGTTATTCTGTACCTTCCACCTAATAGATGGTTAACCTTCGTAACCCGATTAGTCAAATGAAAAAAACCTCCCTGACGCAACCGTCAACAGGAGGATACTATGCATGCGTGTAGCTCGGATATCCTGAGAAACACGAACGACAGTAAGTCCTGTCCGTTCCGTTATCAGGCATTCTTTGCCATGTATTGGTTATTATATTACTTTCCTTGAGATAAATCCAGTTGAATTTTCTACACTAAGTCTGTTATCCGAAGTAACTGGCAGTTATGAGAAGCATTACTTCGAATGGTCTACCTCAGGCTTTTCTCAACATTAGTGAGCCCCGCATACCAAGCTACAAGCCATCTTATAAGGCTTTCCCTGTGGAGAAGGTTCCCTTATACTTATGGAATGCTGATCGCAAGCAGGGAGTACAAAACTACGAAGGAGTGAACAATCTACATGACACCAACACAAGAGGTTCTAGTACGTAAGAATGAATTATTACAGAAAAAAATTCAATCTATGCTTATGGCCGAGAATAGAGATGGTCTTACTTCACAGGATCAATTCCTTAAGAATAACTTCATTCGAGAATTATACAGCAATAATTATCAGCTCAATCATGCTGAAGCTTAGTATCCATTATCCTTATCGAATATGATAGCAACTATGTAGTCACTCGAATCCAAGGGCGATCTTGGTGCCAATCAACAACAATCGGTATTTGGTAAACATGCTGTAGCATGTCCGCAGTTAACACATCCTGCTTTTTACCCGCTGCGGCAAGTCGCCCCTGATCGAGTAATGCTACGTGTGTGAATGTCGGAATGATTTCTTCAATGTGATGAGTAACATACACCATCTGCACGCCATATCCAGCAAAATTAGTGATCCCCTCTAATAGCTTCTCCCGCTCATATAAATCTAATCCCGCACAAGGCTCATCCAATATCAATAGCTTCGGATTCGTCATCATCGCACGCGCCAGTAAAACCTTCTTACGTTCACCTTGTGATAATAACCCTAACGGCTGCTTGCTCAAATGAGACATCTGTAGCTCCATTAGCATCCGTTCAGCCTTCTCAATGACATCCTCAGGTATCGTCTGATAGAATCGTAGATAAGCAAATTCACCCGTCGCAACAACCTCCCAAACTGAGTCAGATAAATTTAACTTTTCTAATAAAGATTGCCCCATATAACCTATTTCCTTGCGCACCTCACGTAAATCAACGGTTCCATAACGATAACCAAGAACATCGACCGTTCCTTCGCTAGGAAACATATATCCATTCATCATCTCTAACAAAGTAGTCTTTCCAGAGCCATTCTTACCAAGAATAACCCACTGTTCACCACGTTTCATGTGAATATTAATATCATTAAGTATGTGTTTGTCATCTCTTCGTAAATGAACGCCTGCAAGCTGTATCATGTGAGTCTCCCATTCTTCTCAAAAATTAAAATTCAAGTCACTTCACACTCCATTAGCTCCTTCACATAGCGAATTTCCTCGGATACTGGATAATCAGACATGGTTGGAGTTTCTAGAACAAGTGGCACATTCTTGATTATAGGTGATTGTAGGAAATTCCGAAAGTGTTCATCTCCAATATACCCTCGTCCTATATTCGCATGGAAATCCTTATTTGAGCCATAAGGGTATTTCGAATCGTTCAGATGGATGGCCTTTAAGTGTGTCCAGTAATCCAGCTCTGCACCTAATTGTTCAACCTGCTTCCAATTCGCTCCACTCCATAAACCACCGGCAAAGGCATGACATGTATCTAAGCAAAAGCCAATATATGATGGCCTCTCCGTTAGTGCGCGAACCTGTACGAGCTCTTGAAGAGTAGTTCCCATTCCGGCAGCTTGATTCTCAATCAAGATCATCGTCTGACCGCCCCATTCCCAGAGCACTTCATTTAGTGTTCGTATCATATTCCTATACCCTTGTAAGGGGTCATCACCCACATATTTACCATAATGCACGACGATTCCAATAGAGCCGCAGGCATCCGCAATCGCCAAATCGTTCTGTAGAGATAGAATAGTCGTTTCTCTGAGCTGTTGATGGTCAGTTGCAAGATTTACTGGATAAGGTGTGTGAGCTATAGAATATAAATTGTTTGCGACGCAGAACTCATTACACTTAGATGCGTCAGTGAGATCGAATGATTTTACAGTTAAGCTGCGAGGGTTTTTGGGGAAATATTGATAAGCCCCACAACCAACAGCCAAGGCTGATTGAGCAGCAGCTAGAAATCCGTGTCGGATGCTTACATGACAGCCAATTCTCATCGTTGACACCCAATACAACAGAAGGACTTCTTGGTAGAAACGATGTTGCGAATAATGGTCTGTCCGCACCGATGGCACAGCTCCCCTTCTCGATCGTAAACCAAACACCTGTGATTATAACCCCCGGTCAACAAATCTCCTGCATAGAATGCTTGATCCATATATCCACCTGCTTGTAAGGCATCTAATAGTGTCACATGCATGGATTCGTATAAATTGAACCATTCCTCATTCGTAAGTGACGATGGAAGTCTTGAAGGAAGTAATCTTGCAGCATGGCAAATCTCGTCCGAATAACAATTGCCGATGCCAGAGATCATAGCTTGATCTGTTAATAGCTTCTTTAACGTACCTCTGCGTTGCTCCAATCGTTGCTTGAATGCGGACAAACTTAATGCTGGATCGAATGGTTCGGGTCCAAGCTCTGTTAATCTTGTAGTTAATTCAGCTGGTGTGAATATATGCAAATAACCTAATCGAAGTCCGATAAAATACAGCTGCTGCTCTCCGAAAGCTAGCTGCACTTGAATCGTTCGGTTAGGCTTCTCCTGATCTTGCCCATAGAATATCCATCCGCCTAACATCAAATGTAATAACATTACCTCATTGGATTCTAAGATCATGAGCAGCATCTTGGCACGTCGTTGCACAGCTATTATATGTTGTCCTTGTACGCGATTTGTAAACTCAGCAATACTCACGTTTAAGGATCGTTCTCGTTCAACTTGAACAGCAGTGACCCGCTTATTATGAATTTTCCCTTCTAGCATCTTCCGATAATGCTCCATCTCAGGCCATTCCGGCATAGTAACCACCCTCTCAAGACACTCTCTTATCTTGTATCGCCTTGAAGGTGGTTAAGTATACGATGAATGTAGACCAAGATATCATTCTTAGTCGGCGTCCACTTCATCGGAATGGAACGCACTCTCTATTCATTTGTCGCGATGTTTTTGTAGCGATATTCACACATTACTTTACATCACGTAGCATATTTGGTTAGATTTCGATCCAAACTTTATTTAATAATTTTAAAGAGAAAATCAAAGTTCACTGAAAAAGGTGCGTATATCAGACTGTTGAGAAAGTCAATTGATCGGGTTCCTAGTGAAATATTGTCTTGCCCAGCTCAAACAGCTAGGTACAAGTTCCTTTATTATTTAAGTGATTTAGAGGAATGGAACCTAAATCCTAAACTCGCAGCAAGCCAATATTTCACTCTCCATCACTCCAATTGAGACTTTCTCAACAACCTGGTATATGCAACTAAATCCAGTTACAGGTAGGAATTCGTGAAAATAGTAATCATATGCACTTATTCGAAGAAAAAACATTGATAAGGTTTTCTTAACCTAGATTTAATTGTAGTTTCGCAACTATTTCTTATTCAGATGAGGACTTCCCTTGATTTAATTGTAATTACGACACTAATTTATCTTTAGATCTGATTTTCAAACTTAGATATCTCCCAAGATGAAAAACTCCAACGAAATTGGATGAAAGTCGACATCAATGTCAGATAGATGCGTTAAAACCAAGATGAAATACAAATTCCTGAAGCGTTGGGAAAATATAATCTGCCTCAATACACAATTCCTGCTGATGCAGAACATATTCGTTGACACTACTAACACCCGTCAATAAAAGCGCCGTGGGACAGCCTGCGGCAGCCCCTGCAGCTATATCTGTTCTCACATTGTCTCCAACCATCCACACCTCTGAAGCCGTTAATTGCATGCGTTCAAGCGCATAATTCATCATAATAACAGAGGGCTTACCAATGATTATAGCCTCTTGGTCAGCAGCAGTACGAATAGCTGCTGCAATGGAGCCAGCACCAGGTAGGAATGCAGTATCCGACGGCAATCGTACATCAGGATTAGTCAGGATTGACTGTGCTCCCGCACGAATGAGCGTAACTGCAGTAAGCAGCTTCGCATAAGTAAACTCCCGATCTAAACCTTGCACGACATAGTCCGCATCCTCTTCACAGAGTATATAACCTGCGTCTATAAGCTCGTCCGTTAGACCACTCTCACCCAAGCAGAATACGCGGTTACCCCTTTGTTGCTCGTCTAGATACCTTACCGTTGCTTGCGAGGTTGTGAATACCTCATGAGGGTAAGCTTGTATCCCCAGCTCCTGCAGATGATGACTAACCTCTTCAGGCCGCCGAGTAGAATTGTTCGTCATGAACAACAGGGGGAACCCCCGATCTCGGACCGCCTGCACGAATTCAATGGCATAGGGTAGCCTCACGCCTCCACGATATAACGTTCCATCTAAATCAATGATAAATCCCTTTTGATTTCCTAACATAGTATCCTCCTGATGCTGTAGAACGTTTTCTACGTTCTATTCGTGTTAGTTACTAGAACGATAGCAAATCTACATCTCCAGCAATCCCGCGATATGTCTTTATCATCAAACGCGCGCGACGCTTGTGCAGCTGCTCCACGAGAAGTCGATCCTTGTCCGATAGTCGGCGATTCGCCTGCCGTTTCTCAGCACGATTAAGCGCCTCCTCCACCAGATCGAGCGCTTGATCAAATCGTTTGCACTGATGCTCGTAGTACATCGCTAGCTCAATAAGTGGCTGCAGCGTATTGTAAGATTGCAGAGCGTGCCCAACACGACCAATTCCAGCTACCTCATTCCATAACGGGACCGCGCGCTCAAATTGCTTCTTCTTCTTATACAGTGTCGCCATAGCTAACAAATACCTGCGCTTCTTCTCCATGGGTCGATTCAATACCTCAATAAAAGCTTCCTCCGCTAACACGTGTAAATCAGCCTGATCCAGCCAGACTCCAATTCGGAATACATCGTCCGTATTCACCTGAGTTAAGTCCAATTGACCTCCAAGAATCGTTCCCAGATGAATCGCTAAGGTAGCCAATGAGAGCACATCCCATTCATTATGCAGGAACACACCCTCTAACGGACCCACATCACCATCAGCGAGATATTGAAAATAAATCATCGGCGCATACGCCCCGGACACATCATTATGTCTTCGAATGCCCAAACGCTGCTCCTCGACATTACTCAATCGGCAGGAGATGATACTATTCTTCCATAGATTCCGTGATATATATAAAAGATCTAGCTGCTCCAATTCACCATCTGCGAACGGAATTCGATTCAGCACATACCGATTCTTAACGATAGGCCAATCGAAGGTCCGACCATTATAAGTAACCAAGTGCGTGAAGCTCCGAATAAAATCGTAAAAATACAGTAGCATCGCACGTTCCTCACCCGGATGACGAATGAACAGCTGCACAGCAACAAATTCAGTATCTGTATAGTAACCATATCCGATCATAAACGGCACATTACCTGCACCAACACCTAAGCCTGTCGTTTCTGTATCGAAGAATAATAAATTCTTATGGGACAGTACATTCTTCATCGATTGGAAACGCTTGGAGATGCGACTCAACAGGTCATAACCCTCAACTAATTGTCCCATCGTATAATGTCCATGCTGGTGATCTAGTGAGTACCGGCATTCACGCATAACAAAGCTACCTTCATCCGTCTCTATGACTCGACTATTCGAAGGTAGCGATAGGTCTGACGTTATCTTCTCTGTAGGCTGAATGGGTGATGTGCTTCGCAAACGTTGAAGCCGATCTTGCAGATTACTCATGTTACCTTCTCCCCCAACCCTCTTAACAGGTCAAGTGCTTGCTGCTTTCCTAATAAACCAACCTCTTCAACAGGACCCACGCAAGCAGGACAACCGCTTAGGCATGTACACTTGCTAATGAGACGAGCTGCCTCTTCAAGCAAGCTACCATGTAGCTCGAACAGACGCTCACTAAGCCCGATACCACCTGGGTATCTATCATAGAAGTACACTGTAGGTTTCTTGCTCTGTGTAGCCTTTACCTGCGGAACAACACGAATATCCATCGGGTCACACATCAGGTACAGCGGTGCAATATGCACGAGCACATTAGCCAGACCGAGTAGCGCAAATTGTAGATCATTCGTTGATCTTCCCGCAGTGACCGACTCTTCAAGCGTAAACCAGTAGCTGCTCGTATGCAGCTGTTCCTCGGGAAGGTGGATCGGACCTGATCCAATATTCTCGTGGGTGCGGAGCTTTATTTTCTTGAAAATAGTAGGTTTAGAGTTCACAGTCACTTCGCCGTAATATCGGGACAATCCAGAATGCTCTCGCTCACGGTCCACATGCAGCACATGTAAATCGATTGCCATATTCGCATCCGTGTAGTAATCGACCTTCACCTCACGAACGTACGCCTTCTTCTCTTCATAATCGAGCTTTTCTACCTGAAATTGTACACCCTCGTGAATGTAAATCGCTTCGTCATGAATCATGGTAGGCGCGCTGAAACGATCCACCTCACCAATGACCTTAGGCCCGTGGGTAACATCAATGATTACGAAATTCTCTTGCGCAGCTGAACGTAACGAAATATGATTAGCCGGAAATGCTTGGTCCATCCAGTACCACCGATTATTAACCTGGTGAACAACTCGCTCCTCCTGCAGAAATTCGAGAACATCGGACAATGACTCACCACCGAACTGCTCATCCTGCTCGAATGGCAGCTCGTAAGCCGCACACTTTATATGATCAATTAAGATGATTAGATTATCTGGATGAATACGGGCTTGCTCCGGTGGACGATCGAAGAAAAATTGCGGATTCTCTATAATATACTGATCTAATGGGTTACTGCTTGCCACAAGGAACGTAATAGAGCTCTCACAGCGTCTCCCTGCCCTTCCGGACTGCTGCCACACACTAGCAATCGATCCTGGATAACCGTTCAGCACGCAGGCTTGTAGCTGTCCGATATCGATACCAAGCTCGAGCGCATTCGTACTCACAACACCACGAATCTCACCATTACGCAAGCCTCGTTCAATTTCTCGGCGTTGCTTCGGCAAATATCCGCCTCGATATCCACGAATCGACTTGCTGCCCAGCTCCGACTTTACCATATCCTGCAGATAGGTCAACAATAGCTCAACACGAACTCTACTTCGCGCGAACACTATCGTTTGAATTCCATTCCTGAGCAGGCTTGCCGCTAGCTTCTGAGACTCTAGCACACTGCTTCTCCGTATTCCTAACTGCTTGTTCACCACTGGTGGGTTATAGAATACAAAGTGCTTCTCGCCAGCAGGCGCACCATTGTTATTAATGAGTACGGTCTGCTCCTCGATCAAGCGTTCTGCATGCTCCTTCGGATTATCTATGGTAGCTGAGGCACATATAAATTGCGGGTTTGAGCCATAGAATCGACATATCCGTTTCAGACGACGAATGACATTGGCAACATGACTACCGAATACGCCACGATAAGAATGTACCTCATCCATGACGATGTATTGTAGATTCTCAAATAGCTTCACCCACTTCGTATGATGGGGAAGTATCGCTGAATGCAGCATATCTGGATTCGTAACGACAACATGGCCTGCATTCCTAATGGCTTGACGTACCGTTGGAGGTGTATCACCATCGTACGTATGCGTCTTGATATCCGCGTCCATGCGATTCACGAATTCCTGTAGCTCAGCTACCTGATCCTGTGCCAGCGCCTTCGTGGGGAACAGATATAACGCTCTAGCGCTATCATCCTCGAGAATTGCCTGTAAGACAGGGAGATTATAACAAAGCGTCTTACCTGACGCTGTAGGAGTAACTATAACTACATGGTGACCTGAGGTCACCTGTACGAAAGCATCATGCTGATGTGTATATAATTGTGTAATACCCTTATCTGCCAGCGACTTGCGAATCTTCGGATGCAAGCCTGTTGGCATCTCCGCATACTTCGCATCTCGAACAGGAATCGTCCGCCAGCTCGTCACCTGCTCCATCAGCTCAGGAGTCAAACGAAGCTGTTCGATATATTCTTCAATCGTTTTCGTTTTCCCCGTTAATCGGTTCATAAGGATGCTTCCCCTCGGGCTATTCTTATGTATATTCTATCAGAATATATGTTCGTGTGGCAATACAAATAAGGAATCGACCCGCTTCCACTATTCAACAATTTTCGTCGTATAGTGACTGGTCTGTCGATTCCTGCGATTTCCCAGGAAAGTATGCTCAATTATATGTTAACATTACTGTCTTAATGGGTCCCAACCCGAACTCGTACCGCTTCCAGATCCACCACTACCTCCACCTGAACCAGCTGCTGGAATAATGAGTGAACTGGTCGCCCCCCCAGTAGTGATCGTCGGATTGTTCTTGGCTTCAAAGTTACCACCCGCTGCAATTACACCACCTGCTGTTAGGTTAACTCCAACCTTTGCAGAAAAATCATTTTCCACAAGAATATCACCAGCAGTTGCAGTAAGTGTTGAATTATTCTTAACACTAACGGATCCCGACAGCAGATCTGAGCCTATATTTAAATTAATGTTATTTTGCACATCAAATAAGTTTTCGACGACCATTATTCCTGCATCAATTACCGTATTGTTCTTCGTAATTAAATTGCTCATATATAGCATTTTTTGTGCGGACAATATCATATTGTCACCATTTAAAGTACCCAAAACAAATAAGTTGCCGTATAGATTCCCCACCTTCTTAACAGTAATGTTAGGATTGTTTGAAACTGTAAGATCATTCTTTATGATTAAATCGCCCGTTACAGTTAAATTTAAATTATTACCTGGAGAAAAGTTATTATTAATAATGAGCACTACAGGTTTGGCATCTGTTCCAAAGGTTCCATTCAAAGTCATGTTCTGATTTATTTGGATGATAACTGGATTTGCAGTACTATTTAAAATTTTGTTTCTTACCTCAGATTCATTAGTGCAATTGCAAACTTCAGCGTTAGTTTCATAAGCAGCAATCTGATTTGTTACGATTCCCTTATAATAATCAATAGCTCCACCAATCGCAGTTTTAAGACTACCATTGGGAACTGCACCGGTTACTCCATCTGTCTCACCTTGGACATAAAAACCATTTCCAGGCGCTATAGGAGCCCTAACTGCATTTGGACCCGTGGATACGATTGTTTCAGCAGCTCCATTACTAGCGTTAATAGTATAGATAATTTCTTTTGTTCTAATTAGATTACCGCTCCCGACTGATGCTGTCATAATAATCGTAGATCTGTTATCGATAGGGTCAGCTTTTATTAAGCTATATTGAATAGTAGTACCTTCAGGAGTTGCATATGACTTAGTCACAAACCCTGGGTAGCTATTGAAATATACCACCCTATCACCTGTCGAATACGCATCAAGATAACCGATGAATGCTTCTATGCCGCTTATCGCTAGATTATTTGCAAGGCGCGTATGATTATCCGAGATATTGCGTGTTGCATCATTGGAGGTCATGAATAGAATGGATGGTGTGACAATCATCAAAATTGCGGAAATCATAATCACATATAATAAGCTAGCTCCACCACGCTCATTTCTAATGCTACTCATGATATCCACCTCCATTTCTCATTTCAATGTTTGGTCAACTAATAACTTCACACTCGTTTTCTCTACCCTTTGCACGATGTTACTTCCACCAGATACCCTTACATTGGAAAAGCTAAAAGAGATTTGAATTTGAATAATTTCCCCATTCGTTAGTGGCACAGAAGGAACGACAATGCCATTAGATTGATTGAATTCAACTATTGCAATATTATCGTTAAGGAGATTTTTCTTCGAATATAATGTACTATGACTCGCTATTGATATTGAGCCATTCTTAAATTCAGCTTCATCACTATCAGGAGTGCCAGTTCCATTATTACTAAAGTCGTAAATGGTAAAATCATGGTTAATATTATCGAAAATTGCAGATTTATATGTGTTGCCGTATTTATATCTTAATTCGTTGTTATGTGGATAATATATAGCTTGAGATGATTCTGATAACTGAGCGGCAATGGTATTCATTGTCAGCTTCATCGCCGACTTATCCATATAGGATTGTGAATTCGAATTGAACATTTGGAGAACAGATGATAATAACATAGTAGCAACACCGAGTATGATTGTTGCTATCGTTATAGCACCCAACAACTCAATTAGAGTTAATCCCTTTTGACTTCGAATTATCTTTCTCATGCTCCACTCCAAGAAACCGTTACGGTCAGTAATCTTGGCGCCGAATTGATCAATACAACAGCTTGTAATGAATAGTGCTTTGACTGGAATGATGTAGTTATATAGGTCGGTGGGTTATCCACAAAATCTGCATGTTGTAAAAACACCTCATATCCAGCCACGATAGGATTTATGGGCAATGCATTGTGGTTTTCAATATACAGTCGTGTGATATTCAATTGCTCTTCTGCAATCCGTTGCGCTTCAATGGTTTGATTTGAATTTCGACTTGCCAATAAAGAGTATTCTGAGAAGCTCAAGAAGGAAATAACAATAATACCTAGTATGACTGCGGACCCCATTGCTTCGATTAAAGTGAATCCTCTTTGATCCTTTATCTTTAGGAGCATTTAATCACTACCTTTTCTTCAGGATTCTCAGCATCACTTATGGCTCTATCGAATCTGCAATTCTATCTCTTAATAAATCAATCAAATTTCCTGCGTTCGTATTAAATATTGTCCAAGCTAGATAATAATCATCTAACTCCTTACTTTGGTAGCCTGAACGCATTAATTCCCCTGAAGCCAACATTTTCTCGAAGATCAACTCAAGCTCCTTATCCTGCAAATCTCCAGCCATCAGACGTAGATTATCATAACGAGCAAGCACAATTTTCATACCATTCATATCTTCCATCTTAAACTGGTTGATCATTTGATTCATGATGGTATTATTCTCAATTGCGATGTACTGATAAAGCCCTTTCTTCGCAGCTGAGAATACAGATTGCCCTTTATTGTCTAGTAAGAAATCTAAGCTTACAGCTCGATTCGTGTCATCCCAAGTAACCTCGGCACCTAAGGTTTCTGATAAATCACGTAGTGGCATATAAATTGTTCCATTATAGAATATCGATTCTCTCGATAGTTCCATAGGTTGACCATTCACATTTAAGTTAAGCTTGCTAAAGTAAACGGAGATATTCCTAAATTGACCATCAGCGATAGCATAGCCCGTACTTAGAATGAATGCCACAATGGCAACAATGATGACTCTCTTATTCCGCATCTTATGTACCTCCTCTACTGTGGCTGTTATTCAAATATTCTCATGAATTCTTCATTTGACATGACAGGTATCCCATCTTTACTTGGAATGCTTGAATGAATAACAGGAAGATCGTGAAATGTCCCTGCATACTTCGGTGCAGTATATACTGTTAAGCCAAAGTCTATTTGGTATTGATTCCCCATTATAGGAACCAAGCTCCATTCACGAATATTAACAATCCGCTTTATCTTGTATAACTGGCCCATAAAGTCTGTAACCTGCTCATAAGTTCCTGTTGCTATTAGAGAGAGTATTTCTGGTTTAATCGGTGTAGCTAATTGGGGTTCGATAGGTGCTGGTGCTGCTGTGACTACAGGAGCAATTGATGCAGTTGGATTAGGCGTTACTTCTACAGGTGATTTCTTCAAGGCATTCTCAATGAAATCTGCTAGCTCATCCTTGACTTCGGTTTCCTGATTTCCAATAACAAGTTCAGTTATAAGAGCTCCGGTTTTCTGTTCTATACTCTCGAATTCTAATAATAAACGTGAGATTTCGAAGGTCGTGGGTACTTGTATGATTAACGCTGCTATATCATTAGGATCAACTTTTACAGGTAATGGAGATTGAGCAATTATTTCTCGTTGATTCTCTAGGTTATCAATACTCTGATTGAGTAAGGTTTTCTCAAGAAAATCAGGCTGTATTTTCGTTGAGAACAAATATATGGTCAATAATAAACCTACTATAATAACGCTGATTAGCTGCGTAGCTGGTTTTTTGAAATATATATAGTACTTCTTAAGTGAGTCCGTATTCATGGTGAGACCTCCTTACTTGTATCTAAGGGAGCCATCTTGATCGTTAGGGTAGTTTGGTAGACATATATCTTTTTCTTTTCGACAATCGTTTCTTCTCGAACTGATCCTGATGGTGGCGTAGTTGACTGATCTTTAAATTGATCCACTTCTTCCCACGCACTTCCAATCTCTTCTGGAGTAAATAGTCCTGAATCCAACCAGCTTTCGATATTGGGAACGTCTGGCATCTCTATAGTTGGCAGTGTGATACCATGCTCTTGCTGGGTAGCCTTCTGTTCCATTAACCAACGTAATTCATTCAGAATTCGTTCGCTTTCATCCTGAGGGGGTGTTAGATTCTCCTCTAAATTAGCGATGAAATCATCTGGACTGATGTACTCTGGAGCGGTAAGCTTTTGACCTAAACCAGGAATATCTTCCAACACACCACTAATGCTATTATCTGAAGGCGTTGCACTTGCACCTGTTAATTCAACACGAGCAATTTTTGTTGCATTTACACTTTCAATTGAATCAATCTGCCCAACCTTAGCCACATATTCAGCAACCTGCTGCAAATTAGCGAATTGGGAATCCATCTCTAGCTCTCCCAACGTATTCACCTGAAAACTGATTACTCTTGATGTGGTTGGTAGAGCGGTTGAAATCTGGTTCAGGATTTGTATCCAGTCTCGTCTAAACTCTTTAAGCGCTGTAACATCAGACTGGAAATCAAGGAAGTCCTCAGCAAGTGGATCAGGCTGTCTGATTGCTCGTAAGTTATTAATTTCTGTTTGTAATTGGACAATCTCTTCCTTCTTCTCCTCTATTGAAGCTCCATTATTAAATTCGGTGTAAACTAAGAATAGAGCAACACTTACATATATGATGATAACCGTTAGCATAACTGGCCAGAATATCTTCTGAAATCGTGATTTTCTAGGGAGCAGATTTATATTCATTAATGCGTGCCTCCCTTTAAAGCTAATCCAAAAGCATTAGCAATGGAGGGAAAAACAAGCTTCAAATCAGCTTCCTCTGATTGGATGTGAGCTGATGAAATTATAATTACTTCCCGTGCTAATCGCTCTTCTACATAGGAACGGACTTCTTCGATACGTTCAACATCACCAGAAATAATGACTCGTTCGAACTCATGTTCACGATGATTTAATGTATAGCGATAAAAGTTTATTAGACGTTCTAGCTCATGAACAAGCTCACTACAGGCATTGTTAAAATCATTATCCCCTCCGGTAATATGTAAGATGGACAATAGATCATCTTCATCTAATGCCTCTTTAGCATCCTTCGCTAGAGGAAAACTAATATAAATGTTACGTGTGATTTTCAATTGACCTTCATGAAAGATACTAACATCAGAGGCCATTCGACCTAAATCTATTAGTAAGAAGGTTTGGTGAGTAAGGGTATCGTTATTATCAAGCTTCTGGATGGTTCTAAATAATGAAAGTGGTTTGATCTCAACACTAGCAAGCTCAATTTGAGCTTCCTGAAGAATATGCACATATTCTTCTACACGTTCACCGGGAGCTGCGACCAGCATAACATCGCACATCAGCTCTGGTGTGGACTCTGTAAGAGATGAGATATTATCATCATTCTTTGCTGTAGTTAATCCGAATAGAGGATCTGACTGGGCTGCGGCTTGCTGATATCCAGCTTTGATTTCTTTAGCTGCGGGCTTATTATTTATTATTTTATTATTCTTCGATTGAATATCCGACTGACCACCCATTTTCAAGTAATCAAAATAAGGCTGTTCAAACGGTAGATGGATATTGTGCTTCATCTCGAAGTCAACCAGTTTATCCATCTCTTTCTTAGCCAGGTCAGGCAGCTTCAGAAATCTCACCATAACAATTGGACTAGGCAAGGCAAAATGAGCTTTCTTCACCTTCACATTCAACCTGTTAACGGCTGTCTGAATGGTCTGGAGTAATCGGAATCCATCGACGATTTTCCCCTCATCCATACATTGGTCTTGAAGTGGTTCTATAGCATAAGCAATGAGCTTCGTATGGTTAGAGGTTATGTTAGTTAGAAGGACGACTTTTACGGCATAATCCGTGATCTCGACTCCCATGTAGTTTTTTGTAGGCAGCAACGAATGTTTTAGAGCATTCCAGATCTTATGGATCAACCAAAGTCACCCCCTAATTAGTTGTCTATGTGTATGTGTTATGGAAGAAAAGCCAGATACCAAGCTATGATCGAATTGCCCCAACCGTAGGTGATCAACGATCCCAGTGCGATGTAAGGTCCAAAAGGAATATAAGCTCCTGCCTTCGTTCTCCCACTTAGAAGTAGAATGACACCAATAAGGAAACCAGCCAAGCTAGCGAGGAATATAGATAGTAATAACAGCTTAAAGCCTAGCATTAAACCGACAAAAGCGAACAGCTTGACGTCACCGCCACCCATCGCTTCCTTCTTAAGTATAAAGCTACTTACTGCACTTATCAGATAGATGATCCCTCCGCCCAGGACTAAAGACAGTCCGTAGTTCCATAGGGGGAGTTCATGGATGAATATCCGTAATACAATTCCACTGGCAACTCCAAAAGCAATAACTTTATTCGGTATGATCATTTCACGCAAATCGGTTTGTACAATGACAACAAAGATCGAGATGATGAACAAGGCGACGATTGTCTCCAATTGCCATCCGAACATCCAACCAGCCCAAGCAAACAATAGTCCTGTAGTTAACTCTCCCCAGAAGTATGCAGGAGATACACGTGCATGACAATATCGGCATTTCCCTTTGAGCGACAAATAACTGAGTAATGGGATCAAATCCCAAGGTTTCAAAGGATGCTTACAGGTTGTGCAATGTGATGGTGGGAATGAGATTGATTCACCCTTCAGCATACGAATAGCTACCACATTTAGAAAACTCCCGATCAGGAGACCGAAGAAAAACAGGAATATGGATAGGTAGATGATGATTTGAGTTTCCATATGGGTCTCCTGTCTGGAAGGATGGTGATAAAATTAAGTTGCTGATACTCCAGTTATAGAATAAACCCCTGTAGTTGATATCTCTACAGTAAAACCTTGATATGATTTAGTAGTATCCACCTGACTCACAGGAACACTTGCTAAGTATCCAGCGTCTACTAAATCTGAAACAGTTTTTGCACCAGCTGTTGCAGTAGTCTGCACAGCCCACTTGAGTGCTGAATCTTGAATTAATAGCACAGTTTGAGCGTCAGCTTTAGTTTTGGAATCTCCAATTACACCACCAATACTTGGCACCGCAATAGCAGCAATAACTCCTAAGATAACAATAACTGCTAGTAACTCAATCAGAGTTAAACCCTTTTGATTTTTCTTAAACTTCATTTTCATTGTCATTAACTTGTTCATAGTAATTCCTCCTTAGAATAATAACTTGTTCATACTTTGTGACTTTAGCCAACATTCTCCATTAGCTTGAACATGGGCAGCATAATGGATAATACAATTCCTCCAACAACCAAGGTCAGGAACACAATCATCAGCGGTTCCAACAATGACTTCAATCGGTCCGCCATCGTATCCACATCGTTCTCGTAGAAGTCAGCTACCTTCTCTAGCATCGAGTCCAACGTCCCTGACTTCTCTCCGATTGACATCATTTGTACAACCATTGGTGGGAATAACCATGTTTTGCGAAATGGTTCAGCAATAGGTTGTCCATTCCGAAGCCCTTCCCTTGACTCTTCTATAATCTTGGCAATGACTACATTATCTACGACCTTGGCAACAATGGTCATAGCCTGTAGCATTGGGACTGCTGCAGTGAATAACGAACTGAATGTCCGACTAAATCGCGCAATGGCTTGCTTATGCTGCAATTTACCGAATACCGGAACCTTCAATCTCAGATAATCCATGGCATATTGGCCCTTGGGATATCTCCTTATTAATTTCACTATGGTGCTAGGTGCTAGCATGATGAAGGGTACTAAGAACCAGTAAGCTTGGACCCAGTCGCTAATGGCTATAACTACTATTGTGGGTAATGGTAGTTCAACACCCATCGTCTCAAAGTTAGCAACAAACTTCGGAATAACGAAGATCATCATAATAGTCACAACGACAGTGACCATAACACCCATAATCGCAGGATAAATCATTGCTGATTTAACCTTTTCCTTCGTGTTGTGTTCCTTCTCGAAGAACTTGGCTAAACGCTCAAGCATCTCATCGAGATTACCACTGACTTCACCTGCTCGTACCATACTGATGAATACGGTGCTGAATATGGAAGGATGGCTCCCTGCTGCTAGTGAGAATTGTGAACCCTGTTGCATCTCTTCTGCGACCTCTACTAGAATTTTCTTGAAAGCTTTACTCTCTGTCTGTTCTCCTAGTATCCTCACCGCCTCTACTAAACTAATTCCTGCTTTATACATCGTCGCCAGCTGTCGGCAAAAGACGGTAAATATCTCAGTTTTTACTTTTGGTGCGCCAAATTTCAACTCTCGACTGAATAAGCTTGTGGCTACATCAATAAGCTCGACAATCCATAAGTCTCTAGCTTTTAATTCTTCCATTGCAGTCTGGAAGCTAGCACTCTCTAATGTGCCTTTATGCTGGCGGCCAGCTTGGTCAATAGTCATATAACGGAATTTCGGCATTATCTATTCACTCCGTGGCTGGGATACGAATTTATGGAATAGTTTCATTGAATTTCTGCAAACCCGAACAGTGCATCCTTCGCAGTCTCAACACTAATTTTTCGTTGCTGTAATAGCTCTCGAAGAGCATTCTCCATCGTTTGCATACCTTGTGCTTTACCTGTTTGCATCGCTGATCGAATCTGGTGAATCTTCTCAGAACGAATAAGATTAGAAACAGCTGGTGTGTTTACTAGCACTTCGATGGCAGCGACTCTACCTTCTGAATCAATTGTAGGCAACAATCTTTGTGCCATCACTCCTAGAAGTACTGCAGCAAGTTGCACACGTATTTGTTGCTGTGCTTCTGGTGGGAACACATCAATAATACGATCAATCGTCTGAGGTGCATCTGCGGTATGTAAGGTGCCGAATACGAGATGTCCCGTCTCTGCCGCAGTTATCGCTGTACTGATCGTCTCCAGGTCCCGCATCTCGCCCACAAGAATGACATCTGGATCTTGTCGAAGCGCTGCTCGCAGCCCTGTTCCGAATGAGGCAGTATCGACACCGATTTCTCTCTGATTTACAATGCATTTTTTATGATCATGAATGAATTCTATTGGGTCTTCCAAGGTTATAATGTGTTCATTGCGTGTACGATTAATATAATCCACAATGGCAGCTAGCGTTGTGGATTTACCGCTTCCCGTTGGACCAGTCACTAGTAGAAGACCTTGTGGCTTATTAGCGAATTGTTGGGCAATAGCAGGTAGTCCTAATGCTTCCATAGCAGGTATCTTCGAAGGAATCAGTCGAATGGTTAGGCTAACATTACCTTTCTGCTTGTATGCATTAATTCGATATCTAGAAACATTAGGAATTCCATGTGATAAATCCATGTCACCCCTTTCTAGAAATTGCTCGTACTGTTCACCACTCATAAGCTCTCTTGCGAACTCTAAAGTCTGAATTGGCATCATGACCTCCTGATTAGCTGGTCTCATCTCACCATGAATACGGAACATCACGGGAGAGTTGACTGTAATATGGATGTCTGAAGCTTTATGCTCATATGCTAATCTTAGTAAATCATCCGCAGTCATATGTTCCCCCCTACTTTAGTATCGGCATTATACACTTGTATGAATAGCAAAGTTTCGACAAAATTCCTATTATTATGATTAATCCTTACTAGTTACTCTAAAAACCTCTGAGATTGTCGTCAATCCTTCAGCAGCTTTGATTAGTCCATCCTTCATCATTGGGATTAATCCATGCTCGAATGCATGATCTCGATATTGATTATCTGAGTGTTTCTGTAAGATCATAGAACGAAGAACATCATCAATTTGGAGAACCTCGTGAATAGCTAATCGGCCTTTATAGCCGGTTTGACCACATTCACCGCAGCCTTTACCTCGATGCAATTTCTCTACAGCAACTCCATGACGTTCTAATAAACTGAGCTCTTCAATAATAGGCGTATAGGACTCCATACAATGTGTACATGTGCGACGCACTAATCTTTGAGCAACAATACAATTAACTGCAGAAGCGATAAGGAATGGCTCGATACCCATGTCTATTAATCTACTTATTGAGTTAACTGCACTATTCGTATGAAGTGTACTTAATACTAGATGACCTGTCATGGCAGCACGGATAGCAATTTCTGCGGTTTCCGAATCACGAATCTCTCCAACCATGACAATATTCGGATCTTGTCGAAGAATCGATCTGAGACCTCTTGCAAATGTTAAACCTGTTACTAAATTTACCTGAACCTGATTGATACCTTGAAGCTGGTACTCAACTGGATCCTCGACCGTGATGATATTCACTTCATCTCGATTTAATCGAGACAGTGCAGAGTATAGGGTAGTTGTCTTCCCACTACCAGTTGGTCCTGTAATGAGCACAACTCCATGCGCGCTCTCAACCGCTTTCAGGAATAAATTCTGATTGTGATCAGACAATCCAAGCTTATCGATCTCAGTTAATGTGTTACCCAGGTCAAGCACCCGCATAACAACCTTCTCACCATGAATCGTAGGAAGTGTGGATATCCGAATATCTACCTTGCGGAACTCAATGTCCATCTCAATCCTTCCATCCTGTGGCACCCTGCGTTCGGCTACATTCAAGTTGGCCATAATCTTAACCCGAGCAACAATGACCGAGTGCATATTGGGAGGCATTGTTCGTTCAGTACGCATTATGCCATCCACTCTATAACGAATACGCAAGCTATCCTCTTGAGGATCAATATGGATATCACTCGCGCCTAATTGAACAGCTTGAATGATAATCTGATTTACGGTTTTAACGACTGGAGAGTCGTCTTCCTCAGTTGGTTGTATGAGCTCATCTGAATCTTGAGACTGCAAATTCTGATTGATCTGCTCTATCGTTTCCTGTAATCCATAATACCTCTTGATCGCACGGACGAGCTCGTCCTTCGATGCAATAACAGGCTCAACTCTTAAACCAGTGGCCATACGAATCTCATCGATTGCATAATAATCAAGAGGATCAGACATAGCTAATACAAGCTTACTGCCTTCAACACGTAAAGGTATTACTCCATGCTGCTCGGCTAGCTTCTGAGGTAATAAATTGATGACCTTTTGTTCGATCTTCTGTCGGTACAATTGAACATGTGGAATACCCAATTGAAATTCTAGTACTTCAATAAATTGCTGCTGAGTAATGTAACCTTGAGATAAGAGCACATCACCAAGTCGCATCTTTAATTCCTTCTGTTGACCTAATGCCTTCTGCAGCTGCTCATCCGATATAACCCCTGCATCTAACAATAAATCACCAATCCGTTTACGTATCACAGCCATGAAGATCACCCCACTAGCATGAATAAATTCCCTGAAAATTTAAAAACCGACCCCTTCTACTTAAAAATCAAATAGAGAAAGGTCGGTTGCACTAATAGCTCCTGACAGTCCAAGCGCCCATTTAGGGGCTGTCAATCATAGCTTCACTTTGCTTAATGAAGAGAACCAAGTCGAGTCGACTCATGTCATATATATATTATTTAAACAGATTAACCATCTCCCGTCAACTACGAAAGGCCTATGGAAAAACTTGACAAGTAGTTCAAATTACCTACTTCTTTCATTTGGATTTTTGCTCCAAGCTGACAGAAGGATTGAATTGCATCCGCATATCCACGTTCAATGTGCTCAACACCTGTTAAACGAGTCGTACCTTCTGCCATTAATCCTGCAATTAACAAACATACACCTGCACGAATGTCTGTTGAATGAACCCAATCTCCATGAAGGGGTGTTCCACCTTGAATGAAGGCACTTGCTCCTCGCACCTCGATCGATGCACCCATTCTACGCAATTGATCAATATGGCTAAACCGTTTAGGATATACCTTGTCATTAATGATACTTCGACCAGGTGCACGCAATAACATAGCAGTTATTGGCTGCTGCAAATCGGTAGCAAAACCTGGATACATCATCGTTCTAATCCTTGAAGCCTTCAATGTAACGTCACCGTTGACATGAACAGATTGTTCACCCACAGTAACCTCCAAGCCGATTTCCTGAAGCTTTGATATACACGAGCCTAGATGCTCTGGAATAACACCGTCTACGGTTACAGAACCTCTTGTAGCACCTGCTGCTGCTAAGAAGGCTCCAGCAATGAGCCGATCAGGAATAACCTGATATGTGCAGCCTGTAAGCTTTTCCACACCTTCAATACGAATTCTGCTTGTCCCTGCTCCACGAATCTTTGCACCCATCTGATTCAACAGATTTGCAGTATCCACAACCTCGGGATCAGTAGCAGCATTCCTAAGAATCGTTGTTCCCGATGCAAGACATGCAGTAAGTATCGCGTTCATCGTTGCACCAGAGGTAATGACATCGAAGAAGATATCTGCGCCCTGTAGACGTGTAGCCTCAACCGTATAATATCCTTCACAGAAATTAACCGTTGCACCAAGAGCCTCCAGAAACTTCACATGCTGATCAATGGGTCTTGAGACAAAATTGTCTCCGCCGGGGTAACCTATAGAAACTTTGCCACACCTAGCTAACAACGCACCGATAAAATAATACGATGCACGGTATGTAGAGGTCAGGTTCATATCTAACTCACCACTAAATAAGTTGCTTGCATCAATCACGATATCTCCGCAAATTGACCTATGTAGCGTAATACCAATACCCTTCATAATCTCTTCTATAGCTAGAACATCATATATATTAGGAATACCTGATAAGGTAACGGGTTCGTCAGTTAAACAAGCGGCAACCATCAAAGCTAAAGAGCTATTCTTCGAGCCTGGAATCTTAATCGTACCCACCAATGGATTACCTCCATTGATTTCAATATATTTCATTGATTCAACCTACCTTCACTTTTGAAAACCGTAGTAAATTCTACTTGGTTTACTGTAATATGTCAACAATTGAACGAACTAACTTATTTCCGTGTATAATTCCAGATTAGGTTAGGGCATCTTATACTGTCGGATCGTAATCGAACTGACATTATTCAACTATATCTTAGGGAGGGCATTCACTATGGTTAAGCATAATAACGGCACAGACAACGTAGAGAAGATGAAGAATAATGTTCAGAATACTAGCGAAAACTTAGAGGGAGCACAGGATTACTTAACTGAGCATGCCGATGAAATTTCAGGACAGGAAATAAGTAATATTAAGAACAAGAACGCTAACCGTCGTCAAAATATAGAAAGTACGCTTAGCGAAATTAATGACGAAGCCTCCGATCAAAAATAATCATTCATGTGACACTCACAATAAAAAGAAGCAATGAATTGGTTATTGACCTTTTCCTCTGCTTCTTTTTTCATGGAACAACTAGGGATATTATCCCACGTTCAATTCTCTTTCACTATAGGACTTAAGTTGTTTTTTCTATGGATCATATAGGTCCAGAAATCGGAAGCCACATAGCTGTTCGCAAAGGTTTCTTGGACCTCTCGCAATAACAATTCAGTGGAATCGATTTGATACCGCGGACTGATATGCGTAATGATTAAAGCCAATACACCACCTTCAACTCCAGCTCTCGCAGCATCATCCGTTGTCGAATGATGATAATCGTACGCTAGATGCTGAAGATCTCTAGAGAAAGTAGCTTCATGCACAAGCACATCAGCTTTAACTGCTAATTTATTAATATTCATACAAGCTCGCGTATCGCCCAGGATTGTAACTATTCTGCCAGGGACTGAATCACCTATGAAATCAGCTGCAATCAAGGTCGTTCCGTCACTAAGTGTTACATTGTTCCCTTGCTTCAATTGGCCAAATTCAGGTCCCGATGGAATGCCAAGCTTGGCTAATTTGCGATATGCGAGCTTTCCTGGCTTGTCTTTCTCCTCCACTCGGTAGCCATAACTATCAATTCTATGCTCCAATAGAGCAGCATATATGCGATAATCATCATCCTCATAGATGGATAATAATTCATTAGGACTGCTTGTTCCATCGAATTCAACAACCTCTAGCTTATACTCGAGATGAGATTGACTGGCCATTAACGCAGAGTCTATATAGCTCTTTACCCCTTGGGGTCCGAATACCGTAAGTGGTGTCAGAACACCCTGATGCGCGCGACTTGTTAACAGCCCAGGCAGCCCGAATAAATGATCTCCATGAAGATGTGTAATGAATATTCGTTCTAGTTTACTTAGCTTAAGCGATGCCCTCATGTATTGATGCTGAGTGCCTTCTCCACAGTCGAACATCCATACTGCTCCACGATCCCCTAATAAACGAAGCGCAATCGAAGTCACATTCCTCTGATTGGAAGGCATCCCTGCCCCCGTTCCTAGAAAAGTCAATTCCACTGCGCCTCATCCTCTCTCTTATGCGGGTTATGTTCAATACGATTTAAGCTTTCTCAACGTTAAAATATTGGGCTTGCGGATGTGCGAATACCATAGCAGATACGGATGCTTCAGGCTCCATCATAAAGCCTTCTGTTAACTGTATGCCCAAATCCTCTGGTTTTAATAGCTCGAATAATGGACCTTGATCATCTAAATTTGGACAAGCTGGATATCCGAAGGATACACGGATTCCTTGATACCTCGCACCATGTCGTTGTTTCATCGTCATATCGTGTGGATCTGAGAAGCCCCAGACATCACGCATAATATGATGAATCCGCTCTGCTAAACCTTCTGCAGTTTCTAAGGCAACGGATTGCAGGACATGCGAACGCAGATAACTGCCCTCATCCTTCCACTTACCTGCAAGCTCACGAATACCCTGTCCTGCGGTCACAATCAGGAAGCCTACATAATCCATGACCCCACTATCGACAGGTCTCAAGAAGTCAGCTAAGCACAAGAATGGCTCAACCTGCTGTCTAGGAAAGTGGAACGTTTGAATCACTCTACTATGGTCCTTAGCATCATAAATCAGGATACTATCTCCTGAAGATTGCGCAGGGAAAAATTGATACATACCATTCGTTGTTACGATGCCTTCTTGCTGAGCTTCAAGGAGAATTTGATCAACTACCGCTTTAAGCTGCAAGGCCTTTTCGTTCTTCGCTACAAGTAACTCATCCACATTACCTTTAATACCAAGATGATGCCCCATGAGCATCTGCATGTTGATGTAGGGAACGATATGTGCGATTGGATAATCCCTCATCACATGCCGATCAAGATCAGGTGGTACGTAGACAGGCTTAGTCTGATCGATTTCTGAGCGCAGCACCCGGGTTAGAACGGGTAAATCCTTCTCTTTCTTACCAGCATCCATTACATTGGATTCCTTATATGCACGCAATTCCTCAATAAGTCGTTTATGCTGCTCAGGATCACTGAGTTGATTGGCAAGCTCTAGCCCGAACATAGCATCCTTCGCGTAGAGGACTAAACCATCGTACTCAGGACCAATTCGTTCTTTGGTGAACTTACGAGTTAGCGCAGCACCGCCAACAAGAATCGGTATATCAATTCCTGCATTCTTCAAATCTTGGGCTGTAATGACCATCTGCTGCGCAGATTTCACGAGTAAGCCAGATAAGCCGATTGCGTCTGGTTTTTCTCTACGGAACGCTTCGATTAAATCCTGAGGTGGTACCTTGATGCCAAGATTGATGATCTTGTAGCCATTGTTGGAGAGAATAATCTCAACTAGGTTCTTCCCGATATCATGGACATCACCTTTGACCGTGGCTAGCAATATTTTGCCCTTAACTGAGGTTTCAGACTTTTCCATGAACGGCTCTAGAAAGCCCACAGAAGCTTTCATTACCTCTGCACTTTGTAGCACCTCAGCTACGATTAGTTCATTATTATTGAATAGTTTACCTACTTGATCCATACCTGCCATCAGTGGACCATTAATGATCTCGAGTGGCTTACTTGTCAGCATTGCTTCTTGCAGATCAGGGATTAGACCTTCCTTTGTCCCTTCGACGATATAATAAGCAAGACGTTCGTTTAACGGTAAATTATCAATCTCATTCTGCTTCTTCTCAACCTTAGCTTCACGATAGAAAGCTACGAAGGCATCAAGCGTTTCCTTATCCGTTCTAAAAATTAGATCCTCAGCCAGCTTTCGACCTTCCTCTGGTATGGATGCATATCGCTCAAGCTTCTCAGTGTTCACAATAGCGTAATCCAGACCTGCCCTCGTGCAATGATATAAGAAGACAGAATTTAATACTTCCCGACCTACCTCTGGAAGACCAAACGACACATTACTAACTCCGAGAATCGTCATACAGTTTGGGAGGGCTTCTTTAATCATTCGAATTCCCTCAATTGTCTCTTCCGCAGCACCGATATATTGTTGATCTCCCGTTCCAACAGGGAAAACCAATGGATCGAAGATGATGTTACGTTCATCAATTCCATACTTGTTCACAAGCAGATCATGAGAGCGTATAGCAACAGCAAGCTTCGAATCACGTGTTACTGCCATGCCCTTCTCGTCGATCGTCCCAACAACAACAGCAGCCCCATATTGACGAATAAGCTTGGACATTTCATCGAATTTCTCTTCGCCATCCTCGAGATTAATCGAATTGATAATGGCTTTACCTTGTGAGAATTTTAATCCGAGCTCAATGACCTTAATATCTGTAGAGTCAAGCACCAATGGTGCTTTCACTTTCCTAACTACATGGTAAAGAAACTCCTGCATATCAATGGTTTCATCTCGATCTGGATCCTGCAAACAAATATCTACAACATGTGCGCCACCTTTAACTTGGGCACGTGCAATTTCTGATGCTTCCTCATATTTGCCTTCACGTATAAGTCGTTTGAATTTACGTGATCCAAGAACATTCGTTCGCTCACCTACCATTAGTGGACGGTTGTCTGATTCTACGAATACTGTCTCGATACCCGATACTGCTGGTGGATGAGAACCCATTATCGTTCTTGGTGGATATTGTTTCATCGTCTCTACAAGCGCACGAATATGATCTGGTGTAGTACCACAGCAGCCACCGGCAATATTGAGCCAGCCTTGCTCCGCGAATCCAGATAGCTTCTTCGCTAAGGAATCTGGGGATTCATGATAATGTCCATCCTCATCAGGTAAGCCTGCATTCGGATAACAGCTTATCGCTGAGCTTGAAATTTCAGATAAAGTACGTATATGATCACGCATAAATTCTGGACCTGTTGCACAGTTTAAGCCTATAGAAATCGGCTTTAAATGTTCTAATGAGATGTAGAAGGATTCAATATTCTGTCCAGCAAGTGTTGTACCCATGGGTTCTATTGTTCCAGAGATCATAATAGGTAGCGTAACACCAGATTGTTCATAAGCCTTTAGAATCGCCAGACAACCTGCTTTCACGTTTAGCGTATCCTGTGAAGTTTCCATTAGAATAGCATCCACACCTGCTTCAATGAGGGCAAGCGCTTGCTCATAATAGCTATCCGATAGCTGTTCGAAGGTAACACCACCCGTTACCGACAATGTCTTCGTTGTTGGACCCATAGCTCCGGCAACATAACGTGGATGTTCAAAAGTCGAATACTTGCGAGCTGCTTCTACAGCTAATTTAGCTGCTACAGAAGTAATTTCATATGCTTTATCCTGAATATCATATTCAGCAAGAACGATACTAGCAGAACCGAACGTATTCGTCTCGATGATGTCAGCGCCAGCCTCTAGATAAGCATCGTGAATGTCTGATATGACATCAGGACGAGTCAGAACAAGCATCTCATTACAGCCTTCGAATGCCTCGCCTCCGAAGTCATCATCTGTCAAGTTTCTTTGCTGTATCATTGTGCCCATTGCACCATCAAGAATAAGTATCTTTTGCTTCAGCGATTGCTCTAATGTAGGTTTTATCATATGTTTTTCTTCCCTTCTCGAACGTCCAAGCGATTCAATACAGTTTAAGCTATAGTCTACCAGATTTATCGGATTAACGAAAGACGTTCGTGACACCTTTGTCTGAATCGTCTATAATACAGTTGGAACATAGAATTAAATTGTGAATGAGGGATGAGACATGGCTGAGATTCGTATCCGAAATACGAACGAACGCATTCAAGGTGAAGATGAGGTTAAGGCATTTCTAGATAGCCAGGAAGTCTTATACGAGCATTGGAATCCGAAGAAAGTACCCGAACTACTTAGAACCAAATTCATACTTTCAGATGAAGACAAAGAAGCAATTCTTCGTTCATTCGATACAGAAATTCGCGAGCTAGCCGAACGTCGTGGTTATCACACCTGGGATATTATCGCACTATCAGATGCTACTCCGAATCTAGAAGACTTACTTAAGAAATTCGAACAAGTGCATACTCACGTTGAAGATGAGGTTCGTGCTATTACGGCAGGCACGGGTATTTTCATTATCAAGGGAACCGATGATGTTGGTTACTTCGATGTAGAATTAGTAGCCGGCGACGTCATCTCTGTGCCTGAGAACAAAGCGCACTTCTTCACATTAATGGACAACCGTCAGATTGTTGCAGTTCGTCTCTTTATTGAAAAAGAAGGCTGGATCGCACATCCATATGATGATCCTACTTTCCAGAAGGCCTAGGTTACTTACACACAATAAGAAACCCCGTTAAGGATATGAATCCATTAACGGGGTTTCTTATTGTACGGATGAAAACTCCTCTGAGCTAGCCTTGATTAATTTGGGTCAATAATTGCGAATAGTTGCTGTAGGTTGGATATTTCAAATTTTGGAATAATATCATCATTTCGATTGACGTGATGTCGATTGATCCAAACACTTGGCATACCGATGGAGTTGGAACCAATAATGTCCGTTGTCAGCTTATCTCCAACCATAAGTCCTTCCCCAGCAGTTATATCTAGTAATTCCAGTGCATGCTTGAATATTGAACCTGAAGGCTTACCTTTTCCGTGATTACCAGAGATTACGATATGATTGAAGTAAGAGGCTAGTGTAGGAACAGCTGCAATTTTCTCATTCTGTAAATCTGGAGATCCATTCGTAAGTAATAGAAGCTTGTACTTTCCCTTAAGTTCATCAAGCACCTGAAAGGTTTCTTCATAAACAATAGGACGATTCCTACGTTCGGCAGCGAACATCTCGCCTAATTCATATCCGAGCTGTGAATTTTCCATTCTGCAAGCAAGTAAACCATTCGTCCAGGACTGCGTTCGGTATTGTGGAGCTAGCTGCTGAAGCTTACGGAAATTCTCGTCATTACCTTCAGTAAAATTAGCCCACAAGCCTTCAAAGGGATTAATCCCAATCATCTTAGTAAAAGGAAATGTTTCATAGGATTCATAAAGTTGCCTTGCCTCTCTTCGAACAGCCTCTTCAAGTAAGTCAGCATCAACACCTGTTTGTTGTGAAGCATACTTACAGGTGGCTTGGAACGCTTCCTTCACACTACGGTCATCCCATAACAATGTATCATCTAAGTCAAATAAAATAGCTTTAATACTCATTTTTATATCTCCCTTTCTAGTTAAACACTACACTAATTTGACAAAGTTAACTTTATTCTTTGCTGCAAACTCTTGAAGCTCTGTAGCCATTTCATTAATGTTATATCTATTTATGAATCTGGAGAATACCCACTTCGAAGAGTTATTATTAAACTCGATAATGACCATCCCAGGTTGAATTTCTATCTTACTGATCTCTTCAGCATTCTTCACTCGAAGACCCGCGAATTTACGTGTAGTTAACGAGGATTTCCCTATACCTAAGAAAGGTCGACGCAAGTAAAATACAATCATCGCTAATAAAATATACATAATGACTGTTACCCAATACAATCCACCACGATCCACATTCCAGAAAGTGACCATATAGAATAATCCAATTACAACTAGGAATAAGGATAATATCCAGCTACGACCTTTTTGCTTATCGTCCTTACTCGTTGATTTAGATATGGGTGCAGCACCTGTACGCTTCCGTTGCAAATTGACCTTCTTCGCATTTCTTTCAACCTGTCGTTCCCACTTGCTAGCCATTCTTAAATTCCTCCATTCGAGATGTTTGAGACTAACGAGTACATTTGATATGCAATTGCTGTGAACAGGTTAAACTGTCTTAGATGATTATGTTCAAGGTCGAAATAAAACATTTCAAAAGGATATGCTTATCATCTATGATTTGGGTTCTTCTTCATCGACGATTTCAATTTGATCCAATTGTCCTCGTAGAGATGATTTTATAGCTGCTACATATATGCCTCTTAATTCAGCTTGCTCTACTCGTTGCTCTTCATTCAATCCTATCGTCTTCTGAATTCGAGACAATTCATTAATCCTAGCTATTGTTATTTGCATACTCAATAGTTATATCCCTCGCTTTCTACATCCATTACTTTGCCATGATGACCTATCAAAGTCAAGCAAGAACGAACAAAAAAACCAGTCCAAAGGACTGGTTTTAATTATGAGATGGATGGTAATAAAAGTCTCTGACCTAGGAACAAAACATTCGTATCCAATTGATTAAGTATTTGAATCTCATTCACATATTCACGTACATCAACATGGGCAGGAGCATATTGCCGTGCAATCGTCCATAACGATTGTCCCGAATCAACAATATGGATTTCATATAGCATGACTGATTGACTTAATTCATCTGTTGCACTTGGTGTGGTTAATATCTCATCATTAGTAGCATATACCTGCATCACTGCTCCGAAAACGAAGCTAAGTATGAAAAGTGTAAGAAATATTGTTAATTGTAATTTCGAAACCCGACCCGTCTTACGACTCTTCGATTTCTTCTGATTAAATGATGTTCCATCTAAATAATATCCACCGCTTACCGTATACATGTCCATTCCTCCCAAACATTTGTTCCAGAACCTTTGTTCTGTTATTAGAATATCACGAACGGGTGTTTGTGTCAACGAAATTAAGAACGAATGTTTGTACAAACCTTTGTTCTATGTTATTATTGCAATAATATATTACTATTCCGAGGTGATCAGTAGTGTCGAAGATTTCCAATCGTCAACAAGCCATTTTAAGTTTCATTAAAGATGAAGTAAGAGATAAGGGATACCCTCCCTCCGTTCGTGAGATAGGCGAAGCAGTTGGACTCGCTTCTAGTTCAACCGTTCATGGCCATCTTGAGCGTTTAGAGAAGAAGGGTCTTATACGTAGAGATCCAACCAAACCCCGCGCAATTGAGATTACTGATGGTGATGACCATGCTGCACAATTCCATCTATCCGTTGCTCGTGTTCCGTTAATAGGTAAAGTTACTGCTGGTCAACCTATACTTGCTACTGAGAATGTTGAAGAATATTTCCCTCTGCCTAGTCATTATGTGGCCGAGCAAGATGTCTTTATGCTTAGCGTTTCAGGTGAAAGTATGATGAATGTAGGCATTTATAGTGGTGACTATGTCATTGTCCGTCAGCAACAATCTGCTAACAATGGTGATATTGTTGTTGCTATGAATGAAGATGATGAAGCAACTGTGAAAACCTTCTATAGAGAGAAGGATCATATTCGTCTCCAGCCAGAGAATGACTCCATGGAGCCTATCCGACTTAAGAATGTAACGATTCTTGGCAAGGTAATCGGACTGTTCCGTGACTTACATTAAGGACTGAACATAGTGTTTAAACTTAGGGACTTAACTTCAAGTTTCTACAGCCACACATTGGGATTTCAGTTCAGCAAGTTATCGATACTTACTCTATAACAAACAATACTTATTGCTGACTCACATTTCTACTTGAGCTATTACTTCTACTTGAACAAAGATTAAACTATAATTTCATTCAACAGCGTGAAGCACACGCCGTTTGCCTCCTTTTCGGAGCAAGCGGCGTTTTGTTTTCTTAGTCTCTTTTAGGTTTATGTTTCTATTAAAGCTATTAGACCAATTTAGTAGAGTTGAGTATGAATGGGAGGTGATTTGTTAATAGGGAGAATGAAGTTAGGAGGTTGAAGTTAGGAGGTTGAAGTTAGGAGGTTGAAGTAAGGAGATTGATGTAAGGAGAATGTGGCGGGAAATTGAAGTAATGTTATGTTTGTAATTAAATTTTTTGAGGAGGAATTATTATTTTTGAGATAGAGTATGAGAAGCTGTTACATTCGCAACGCAGTTCAGCCCAAGGTGTTCGTCTGGGGTTATTGCACAAAGATTTAGTTGGAACCAAGAAATTACTGAAGAAGTTGTTTGGCCGGTTTTGAAGTCGTTTGATGGAATTATTCTAGAGTATGAGTTGATTTGTACGACTGGTGTGAAAATTTGCATAGATGTGTTCTATAAACCACTCGAGCTGGCATTAGAAAGTGAAGGATTTGTAGTTCATGCTGAGAATATTACCAGAGATCGTTTTAATTTCGAGCGTATGCGGATTCGGACTATATTAATTTACGGTTATAAATATGTGCCTTTTACCTGGGATGAATTAGATAAACGACCAGAAGCGTGCCGTCGTTTTATGTATGAATTGTTAGGCCGTTTCTCTAGTAGCGCGGGCCCAGCCTTAGATGAGCTTACGGTGACGGAACGAGAAGTTCTTAGATTCGCACTAAGACTAAATCGCCCTCTTCGTTTAAAGGATGCCTGTTATTGTTTGCAATGGGGGCCTAGAGCTAGTCGTCGTGTACTGATGAAGCTACATGAGAACAAAATGATCAGACCCCTCGTTCCTGACAAACAAAGATGTCATGCATATGTCCTAGAAGATAAAGTACATGAATATATGCTATAACACCCATTCTGTAGAAGCTCTTCGGCACTCTATTTGCTTCAAGTTACTCTTTCAACCGGCTGTAGAGGCTCTTTGGTACTTTATTTGCTATCAGTTACTATTTACACCGGCTGTAGAGGCTCCTCGGTACTCTATATGGCTATCAGTTACTCTTTCCACTAGCTGTAGAGGCTCTTCGGTACTC
>DFZX01000037.1 GCA_002383695.1 Caryophanales bacterium UBA4045 | reverse complement strand
TGAAAAATGCTTTGCCCAAGCTCAGACAGCTTGTTTCAAGTTCATTGATTATATAAGGGATTAGAGGAATGGAACTTGAAGCCAAAACTCGCGGCAAACCAGCTTGTCACTCTTCACTTTCCAAATTACGAATTAATCAACAGTTTCATATTCTACTCTGCAGCCCATTTCCTGCTCTAAAGTTAAGCTCTAAGGTCGATATTCTACTCTGCAGCCCATTTCCTGCTCTATTAACGGTTTCTGCTCCCTGGTTGCTTTTTAAAGCAGATTTTATGCCTTACAGGTTAGCTTGGAGAGCATGATTCGATTCTTAGCGGCAGACTTAGCAGCAAGTGACTCTCAGGTCAGAACATAAAGTATCGCTGGGCCATCGGAAGCTTCGTGGCCGGCTCACAGGTGGCGAGTACACCATCAACGAGCACCTCGTAGGTTTCGGGGTTGACCTCGATCTCCGGCGTCTGATCGTTGTGGATCATATCCTTCTTGCCGATATCTCGGCAATGCTTCACGGGCTCGACTCGTTTGTTCAAGCTGAGCTGCTCATGAACCTTCAGGTCGAAGGCCGCCTGAGAGACGAAGGTCATGGACGTGCTGTACACCGCACGTCCAAATGCGCCGAACATCGGACGACCATGCACCGGCTGCGGTGTAGGGATCGAGGCGTTCGGATCGCCCATCTGTGCGTAGGCGATAAATCCGCCTTTCATAATAATCTCTGGCTTAACCCCGAAGAAGACGGGGTTCCAGATAACGAGGTCAGCCCATTTGCCTGCCTCCAATGATCCGACCAAGTGAGAGATGCCGTGGGTAATGGCGGGATTGATCGTATACTTCGCAATATAACGCTTGATCCGGAAGTTATCCCCGCCACCAACTTGCGCATCCTCGGGTAGGTCGCCGCGTTGGTTCTTCATCTTGTCGGCGGTTTGCCAGGTCCGCATGATGACCTCGCCCACGCGACCCATCGCTTGGGAATCGGAGCTTATGATACTGAACACGCCTAGATCATGCATAATGTCCTCGGCTGCGATCGTCTCTGGACGAATCCGCGAATCCGCGAAGGCTACATCCTCGGGTATCGAGCTATCGAGATGATGGCATACCATCAGCATATCCAGATGCTCTTCTATGGTATTGATGGTGTATGGTCGCGTCGGATTCGTAGAGGAAGGAATGACATTCGGCTCAGCAGCAGCTCTTATAATGTCAGGAGCATGCCCGCCTCCGGCGCCTTCGGTATGATACGTATGAATCGTGCGTCCGTTAATTGCGGCTAACGTATCCTCAACGAAGCCAGCTTCATTCAATGTATCGGTATGAATGGCGACCTGCACATCGTATTGATCGGCAACGGTCAGACATTGGTCGATGGCTGCGGGCGTGGTGCCCCAGTCCTCGTGAAGCTTCAAGCCGATTGCGCCAGCTTCAATCTGCTCAACCAACGGCTCCGGGAAGGAGCAATTGCCCTTACCGAGGAAGCCGATATTCATCGGGAACGCTTCAGCGGCTTCGAGCATGCGATGGATGTTCCATGCGCCCGGCGAAACCGTCGTCGCATTCGTTCCCGTTGCTGGACCCGTTCCACCACCGATCATGGTGGTAACGCCAGAGGCCAACGCCGTCTCAATCTGCTGTGGGCATATAAAGTGAATATGTGAATCAATTCCCCCAGCAGTAACAATCCGTCCCTCGCCGGCAATAACCTCGGTAGAGGCGCCGACCACAAGGTCGGGGTGGACGCCGTCCATGGTATCCGGGTTTCCGGCTTTGCCGATTCCGACAATCCGTCCGTCTCGAATGCCGATATCGGCTTTGACAATCCCCCAATGGTCGATGATGACGGCATTGGTGATAACCACATCAAGAACGCCGGATGCGCGAGTGGCTCGAGAGGATTGACCCATACCATCGCGAATCACCTTGCCGCCTCCGAACTTGCATTCATCCCCGTATACGGTGTAATCCTGTTCAATGGTTGCCCACAATTCGGTGTCGGCGAGTCTGACGGCATCCCCTGTTGTTGGGCCGAAGATGGAAGCGTACTGAAGTCGTGACATCTTCCTCACAGTCGTGTGCCCTCCTTCCACAGATCTAATCGTTCCTCTAAAGCTGTCGTATCCTCGGGAAGCTTCGCGGAGCCGTTCGTTAGTCCGTTCAAGCCGTATACATACTGAGCTCCACCAATGGTAACCAATTCAACAGGCTTTTCTTCACCTGGCTCGAAGCGAACCGCGGTGCCGGCCGGGATATTCAATCTCATGCCGAAGCTGCTCATACGGTCGAAGGCTAAGCCCTTATTAACCTCGTAAAAATGATAATGCGAGCCCACCTGAATCGGTCGATCGCCTGTATTGATAACTAGAATAGTAGAAGTAGAACGACCTTCATTAATAACAATCTCACCTGCAGCAATTCGGTATTCACCTGGAATCATCAGAAAAGCACCTCGCTCTTAGTTATTCTCGAATTGGTTCATGTACGGTCACAAGCTTCGTTCCATCAGGGAAGGTAGCTTCAACTTGTACCTCGCCGATCATCTCCGGCACGCCTTCCATACAATCTCTTCTATATAGGATGGTTCCGCCGTAAGCCATTAATTCGGCAACGGACTTGCCATCGCGTGCTCCCTCCATGATCTCACTGATCAGGATCGCCATCGCTTCGGGATAATTCAGCTTAAGTCCGCGCTGGCTTCGACGTCGTGCTAGATCGGCCGCGTAGCTGATCATTAGCTTTTCCTTTTCGCGTTCGGTGAAATGCAACTGTTTAAGCCCCCTCCAACTTTAATGATGTTATAATATATAACACAAAAATGGATCTATTTAAAGTCAGATGTTACATATACAAAGGATTTCACATATAATTAATGATTAGAATTGTTTTTTCGGATTTTGATGTAATATATGTTGACATCGAATTCCTACCCTCTTATAATGAAAATACGAACAATACGGAGGATAGCCGGTTAAATGTTCGTGTATATACAGAGAATGCCAATATTTTGAGGGAGTGGGAGAGAAAAATGAAGAAATCGATGTTGAGAAGTTTACTAATGGTGATGCTAGTGTTCAGTTTGGTGATAGCGGCTTGTTCGAACAAGAATAACAGCGCGAATGAAGAAGAGCCAGCGGCTGCAGCACCAGAAGCCTCCGGTGAAACGATTAAAGTCGGCGTCCTACATTCCTTAAGCGGCACCATGGCAATCAGTGAGGTTTCAGTAAAGGATTCAGAAATGATGGCAATCCAAGAAATTAATGCAGCCGGCGGTGTTCTAGGTAAGCAGCTTGAAGCTGTTGTAGAGGATGGCGCATCCGATTGGCCGACCTTCGCAGAGAAGGCTAGAAAGCTTATCCAGCAAGATGAAGTAGCAACTGTATTCGGTGGATGGACTTCATCAAGCCGTAAAGCGATGCTTCCCGTATTCGAAGAGTTGAACGGTCTACTCTGGTACCCAGTTCAATATGAGGGATTAGAATCTTCCCCTAATATCTTCTATACAGGAGCAACAACAAATCAACAAATCGTACCTGCGGTAACATATTTACTGGAAAACCACGGTAAGAGCATGTTCTTACTAGGTTCAGATTATGTTTTCCCACGGACAGCTAATAAAATCATCAAAGAGCAGCTAAAAGAAGAGGGCGGTACATTAGTAGGTGAAGAGTATACGCCACTTGGACACACAGAGTACAGCAGTGTAATTAGCAAGATTAAAGAAGCGAAGCCAGAAGTGATCTTCAACACATTGAATGGTGACAGTAACGTAGCATTCTTCAAGCAAATGCAAGATGCAGGCATTTCCGCAGAGGACATGATCGTATTATCCGTGAGTGTTGCTGAAGAAGAAATCCGTAGTATTGGTACAGACGTGCTTGCGGGTCACCTAGCGGCATGGAACTACTACCAGACAACAGATACACCTGAGAATCCTAAATTCGTAGAAGCTTACAAAGCGTTTACTGCTGCAGATCGTGTAACATCCGATCCAGTAGAAGCAGGCTACATCGCTGTTTATCTATGGGCTGCTGCAGTTGAGAAGGCAGGCTCCACAGATGTCGATAAAGTTAAGGAAGCTGCTAAAGGATTAGAATTCGCAGGTCCTGGCGGTAAAGTAACGATTGATGGAGAGAATCAGCATATTTATAAAACCGTTCGTATCGGTGAGGTTCAAGCTGATGGTATGTTCAAGGAAGTTTGGAATTCCGGCGAGCCCGTTAAGCCTGATCCATACCTCAAAGGTTATTCCTGGGGTGCAGCGCTTGCTGAGTAATTCTTCTCCCCGTGCACGAGTAGAGAGATAAAAAAGGTTAGATTGCCCGCTAGAGCGACCCCTTGATTACTCTATATTAAGGGGTCTCGACTCTAGGGAATAAATAGGGGGCTTTAAATTATGGATGTCATACTACTCCAGCTCTTCAATGGGTTGAGTATCAGCTCAATACTCCTGCTTATATCATTAGGATTAGCAATAACGTTCGGACTCATGAAGGTTATCAATATGGCTCACGGTGAATTCATTATGATTGGTGCTTATGCCGCTTATATAACCCAGAACATATTTAAATCGATGCTACCTGAGAGCTTATTCAGCTACTATTATGTATTCGCAATTCCGGCAGCATTCCTAGTCGCTTTCTGTATTGGTTACTTATTAGAGTTAAGCCTGATTCGATTTCTATATGGCCGTCCACTAGATAGCTTGTTAGCTACCTGGGGTGTCGGTATGATCCTGCAGCAGCTAGCTCGCAATATATTCGGGGCACAGAATGTTGCGGTATCAAGTCCAACCTGGCTAAATGGGGGCTGGAGTGTCACTGCCGAACTAGTCCTTCCTTACAAACGCTTATTCATCATCGCACTCGTTATCTCCGTATTAGTTATGATGTACATGTATATTTACCGAAGTCACGCAGGCCGTAATATGAGAGCGGTTATGCAGAATCGTGAGATGGCAACCTGTCTAGGGATCTCTACACGTAGAGTAGACGGAATGACCTTCGCAATTGGCTCGGGAGTTGCTGGCATCGCTGGATGTGCATTGTCGCTGCTAGGGCCAATCGGACCTGCCCTAGGCACTTATTATATTGTAGATGCATTCATGGTTGTTGTTCTTGGAGGGGTCGGCAAGCTGGTAGGAACCGTCATAGGTGCCTTCGGTATTGGTGTATTCAATACCTTCTTCGAATATTGGACCACCGCGTCCATAGGTAAGGTACTTGTATTTGCTTGTATTATGGCGTTCCTCCAATGGAAACCAATGGGGCTCGTGACCATGCGTACAAGATCACTGGATTGAGAGGAGTCACTAAGATGCTACACCCTACGATGTCAATGCAGAAGCGCACATGGCTGTTAGTCGGATATGGTCTGGCTGTTGCAATTCTATTATGTGCTCCACTGTTCTTATCAGATTTTCGCTTAAATCTATTAGCTAAATTCCTAGCATTCGCTATTGTTGCCATTGGGCTCGATCTCATCTGGGGATATACAGGCATATTGAGTCTCGGGCATGGCGTATTCTTCGGCTTAGGCGCTTATTGTATGGCGATGTTCTTGAAGCTTGAGGCTACCGGTGGGAAGATGCCGGATTTCATGAGCTGGACTGGACTAACGGAGATGCCGTGGTTCTGGAAGCCATTCAATTACGCTGCCTTCGCCATACCGGCCGGAATTATCATCCCGATGATTCTGGCGCTCATTCTCGGATTCTTCACCTTCCGTAATCGGATCAAGGGTGTATACTTCACGATTCTGACGCAGGCGCTCGTTATTATTACCGTGACGTTGTTCATTGGACAGCAGCAGTTTACTGGAGGAACGAACGGGGTTACGGGGTTTCAGACCATCTTCGGTTACTCCATTAAAGACCCGTCAACCAAAACCTTCTTGTATATGGTTACCGTTGTCGCCCTTATTCTCGTATTCATCTTCTGCAAGTACTTGGTCAACAGTCGCTTCGGACGCGTACTGAACGCTGTGCGTGACGCAGAGAATCGCGCTCGATTCATCGGCTATGATGCGGCTCGTTATCAGCTTACGGTATTCGCCATATCTGCCGGAATAGCGGGATTAGCTGGAATGCTCTTCGTGCTTCATGTAGGGATCATCTCACCCTCGATGATGAGCATTGTGCCATCCATTGAGATTGCATTATGGGTAGCGTTGGGTGGACGCGGTACATTAATAGGCGCAGCGATTGGTGCGGTAGCTATCAATTATGCCAAGAGTACCTTCAGTACCGCTTATCCAGATGGCTGGTTATTCTTCCTCGGCGGATTGTTCGTAGTTGTTGTCGTATTTATGCCAAGAGGCATTATGGGAATGTTCCACGATGGAGTTGCTCTAATTAAGAGCATACGCTTACGAGGTAGTTTTATCGGCCGCTCACGCAGCCATCCAAAACTTTAAGGAGGTTACCTAACAATGGGAAAAGTAACGCATATCCTGTCCTGCAAGAAAGTAACCGTTGACTTTGATGGCTTTAAGGCTGTGAATGGCATGGATTTTCATCTGGAGAACGGTGAGCTTAGGTTTCTGATTGGTCCGAATGGAGCGGGTAAGACAACGATGCTCGATGTGATTTGTGGCAAGGTGAAGGCTACGTCGGGTTTTGTGCACTTTCAGGGTGATATTGATATTAGTAGGAAAAAAGAACACCAGATCGCCGAGCTAGGCATCGGTCGTAAATTCCAAGCCCCTTCGATCTTCTCCGGGCTCACCGTTATGGAGAATTTAGAGCTGGCAATGAGCCAGAAGCGCGATGTGTTCTCGACGCTTAGAGCCCGGATGAATACGGTCGATTCAAATCGCATCAAGGATCAGCTTGATATGATCGGACTTAAGGATCGATCGGAGCTGAAGGCAGGCGGATTATCTCACGGCGAGAAGCAATGGCTTGAGATTGGGATGATGCTTATGCAGAATCCACTTGTGCTGCTACTCGATGAGCCAGTCGCGGGTATGACGGATAAGGAAACAGAGAAAACCGGAGAGCTGCTAAAGGAAATTGCTAGCCAGCGTTCGGTTGTGGTCGTAGAGCACGATATGGAATTTGTTCGTCAGTTCGCCAGCAAGGTTACGGTTATGCATGAGGGTAAGCTCCTGAAGGAAGGTACAATGCGAGAGGTACAGCAGGATAGAATGGTTGCCGAAGTTTATCTCGGTCAAAGGCGGGATCAGGATGCTATCAGTTCAACAGCTTGAAGCAGGCTATGGGGAGAGTGTGATTCTCCGGGACATATCCATTCGTGTAGATAAAGGCCAAGTGGTATGCATCATGGGACGCAATGGCGTCGGTAAGACAACGTTAGTTAAGAGCATCATGGGAATTCTGAAGGCGAAGAAGGGTACGATCTCGTACAAGGATGCCGATATGACGAAGAAGCCACCGTATCAACGTGCGAAGGCGGGTATCGGTTATGTTCCTCAGGGTCGCGAGATCTTCGCCCAGCTGACCGTGAAGGAGAACTTACTATTAGGACTCGAGGCGTGCCGCATAGTTCCTTCAGAAATTCCACCCGAGGCCATTGAGAAGTTTCCGGTATTACCAACGATGTTCGAACGAAGAGGTGGCGATTTGAGCGGGGGACAGCAGCAGCAGCTTGCATTCGCTAGGGCGCTGGCCTCCAAGCCAGAGCTGTTATTACTCGATGAGCCTACAGAGGGCATCCAGCCTTCGATCGTGCAGGATATCCAAGAGGTCATTCGTTCGATTAAGCAGCAGGGTAGCACGGCAATTCTGTTAGTCGAACAGAGCATTGATTTCGTCCGAAGTGTAGCGGATTACTTCTACATTCTGGAGAAGGGCTCCGTTGCAGTTGAAGGACGAATAAGTGAGCTGGATGAATCGATGGTACGTCAGCATCTAGTTGTATAACGAATAGGCATGCCAAATTACATGCAAGCAAGTCGTCTAGGGTTCCGCTTTCCGTTTAAGGAAAGGGCTGGTCCGAGAGATGGCGTATGTCGTTCGTTAGGCATATACACGGAGGGATAAAAGCCTGGGAGGATACACATCCTTCCGGCTTTATTTTTTATATATGTACAAAAAAATCAGGAATTAAGGGAGAGATGGTTATGAGAAAGTGGATATTGACAGGTTTAGTGATGATACTCGTTGTAGCGACAATCTTGGCTGGATGCTCGAAGGATACAGAAGGGACTGCATCAGACGATCCAATTACCATTGCTCTTAGTCCATGGCCCGGTTGGTTTTTCTGGTACTTAGTTGAGGAGAAGGGCTTCTTCGAGAAGCATGATGTTGAGGTGAAGCTAGAATGGTTCCCGGTGTATAGTGATTCGCTACAAGCATTGGCAACAGGGAGAGTGGATGCGAATAGCCAGACGCTTAGCGATACCATCGCCCCGCTGTCCAAGGACATCAAGCTTAAGGCTGTGCTTGTGAATGACAACTCCAATGGAGGAGATGCGATCGTCTCCACACAGGATATAGCCTCTATCGCGGATATGAAGGGGAAGACGGTAGCGACTGAATTAGGTACTGTCGACCACCTCTTGCTGTTAACAGCGTTAGAGCAGAACGGTATGTCAGAGCGTGATATCAAGTACGTCAATATGACCGTGAATGATGCGGGTCCCGCTTTTATCTCAGGCAAAGTGGATGTAGCTGTTCTATGGGAGCCATTCCAGACCATCGCCGTTAACGAAGGTAAGGGTAAGGTATTATTCTCCTCCAAGGATACACCTGGCTTGATTCCTGACCTGCTTGTATTCCGTGAAGAGGTAGTGAAGGATCGTGCTGCGGATGTTCAGAAAATTGTAGATGCTTGGTTTGATGCCCTTGATTATTATGCAGAGAACGAGCAGGAAGCGATTGAGTTAATGGCTAAGCATGCGGAGACTACGCCAGAGGATTTCAAGACTGGACTAGATAGCGTAAGCATATTTACGGTTGAAGACAATGTAGAAGCCTTTACGGATATGGATAGCTTCGAATCTCTCATACACACAGGAGAGCTAACCGCTGAGTTCCTAAAGAAGCTAGACATGATTGACGAGATTCCTAATATTGAACAGCTATTAGAGCCGAAGTTTGTTAATGAAGCAGCGAAGAGGTGATACGCATGGAGAAAGTGGAGGTTCGGCCTAAGCTATCTAAACAGATATCCAGACCCCGACGCCGACAGGTCTTACAGATTTATAAGGAAATTCCCCAGATGGCGTTTACGCTATTATCCTTAGGTTCTTTCGTAACGATGATTGTATTATGGTATGCCCTATGTCTGTTAGAGATAGTAGATCCGATATTCTTACCTACACCCCATCGCGTGCTTCTGGAGCTGGTGTATCAATTAAGTACGGAGGCGTACTGGGAGCACATCGGTATCAGTGTATTCCGTGTATCAAGTGGGTTTCTACTAGCATGTATTCTTGCTATTCCGATTGGTATATTCGCAGGGACTTTCAAGATCGGTGAGGCTTTTATCGAGCCTCCCATGGAGTTCATTCGTTACATGCCTGCTGTTGCTTTTATCCCGCTTATTATGGTGTGGGCTGGCATTGGGGAACCAGCGAAAATTCTATTGATCTTCATCGGAACATTCTTTCAATTAGTGCTCATGGTGGCAGCGATTACCCGTCAGGTTTCTGTCGATTTATTGCAGGCAGCCTTCACCTTGGGCGCATCGCGCTTGCAAGCCATAGAGACTGTGCTCATTCCTGCCATCAAGCCTAACTTGATGAACACACTTCGTATGACGCTGGGGTGGGCATGGACATATCTGATTGTTGCGGAGCTAGTTGCTGTGAACAGCGGGCTAGGTTATGCCATTATGAAGGCGCAACGGTTTATGAATACTGATGAAATTTTTGTCGGGATCATCGTCATTGGATTATTAGGGTTACTGAGCGATCGTATATTCGCTTATTGCAACCGACGGTTTTTCCCATGGGTATAGAGGAGGGCTTGCGATGACGAATCAACATGCGATTGAAGAGAAGGCCGTAACTAGCATAGTCGCTAACCGAGTGACCGACCCGCTTATCCTGATCGAAGGCTTGAATAAGATATATGCGAGTCGGAAGAGCACCTTCGAGGCGCTAAGGGATATACACCTTGAGATTGGGCGTAACGAGTTTCTAAGTATATTAGGTCCCTCGGGCTGTGGTAAATCGACGCTTCTGCGTATAGTAGCAGGTCTTGAGGATGCAACAAGCGGTGATATTACTGTGGATGGAGTGCCCGTTCTAGGTCCGGGTGCTGATAGAGGCATGGTATTCCAAGGATATACGTTATTCCCGTGGTTAACCGTAAGGCAGAACATAGAGTATGGATTGAAGCTACGAGGCATATCTGTATTAGAAAGACGTGCAATATCGAGTCATTATCTAAGGCTGATCAAGCTAGAATCTTTCGCCAATTCCTTACCGAAGCAGCTATCCGGTGGTATGAAGCAACGAGTCGCTATTGCAAGGGCACTTGCGAATCGACCGAAGGTGCTACTCATGGATGAGCCCTTCGGTGCACTAGATGCGCAGACCAAGATCGATATGCAGGAGATGCTGCTCGAGGTGTGGGAGAAGGAGAAGACAACCGTCATCTTCATAACACACGATATTGATGAGGCCGTTTATCTGTCACAGCGTGTTGTGGTCATGGCTGCGCACCCTGGTCGAATAATAGCAGATCATCAGGTAGACATGGCGTACCCGCGTTCCTCTGAGGTCAGGGAAAGCGCAGACTTTCTATCAATGAAGCGCAAATGTTCGGCTTTGTTAAAGCACTAATATAAACTATAATAGATGGAGGAACGATCAACATGGGATTTTTCGATTCGCATGGCCTTAATTATAAGAGCAACACAGGTGAGCCTAGCTTTGATAAAGAGGATTTACTTGGTGTGAAGGCAGCGCATATGGAAGCAACCTTACCATCCATTCGAGGCGAGGAAGAAATTGCTCGTGGCTTGAAGAATGGACTTGAGGCAGCGGAGAGCATTGGCGACCGAACGATATCTTGCTTTAGCCGTGGGGAGCTCCCGCATTATGCGGGAATTAATACATTCTTGAAGATGCCCTTTCTAGAGGACGTCAACAAGGTGGACGAATACGATGTAGCGGTTATGGGCGTGCCCTTCGATATCGGTACAACGTATCGCTCCGGAACACGCTTCGGCCCACAGGCTATGCGCCGCATCTCTGCTCTATATCAAACTTACAACTATGAGCTTGGTGTAGATTTGAGAGAGCAGCTTAAGATATGTGATATCGGTGATGTATTCACCATCGGTAACATCGAGAAGAGCTTTGACCAGATTACCAAAGCGGTCTCTCACGTTATGGGCAAGGGAGTTATGCCGATTATTCTGGGCGGCGATCATTCCATCGGCTTCCCTTGTGTGCGTGGAGTGGCTGAGAATGTTGAAGGTAATATTGGCATCATCCACTTAGACCGACATGCAGATATCCAAGAGAAGGATATGGATGAGCGGATGCACACTACACCATGGTTCCATGCCACGAATATCCCTAATGCGCCTGCTGTGAATCTCGTACAAATAGGTATTGGTGGATGGCAAGTTCCTCGACCGGGTGTTAAAGTAGCTAGAGAACGTGGAACAACGATTATGACCATCGGTGACGTAGAGGAGCTAGGAATAGCGAAGGTTGCCGAGATGGCGCTGGAGATTGCTTGGAAGGGCGCCAAAGCTGTATATCTGAGCTTCGATATCGATTCCATCGATTGTGGGTTTGTTCCTGGAACCGGATGGCCGGAGCCGGGTGGTTTCCTACCGCGGGAAGCATTAAAGCTCATGCACCTGATTGCCAAGGAAGGCATCTGTGCGATGGAAGTGGTCGAGGTAGCACCAGCCTATGACATTAGCGATACAACAGCTTTATTAGCAACTCGTTCAGTACTAGATGTATTAGCAACGATGGTAAGCCATGGCAAGATCGGTAGCCCTTCTACCTAAGCAACAAGGACTAAGGGGGTTTTGCCAGTAAACAATGATTAGGGGGATCGTTCCAACATGCATATACCTGATGGATTTCTAGATACCAAGGTATGGACAACAACAACGGTAGTAGGTGCAGGAGCGCTAGCTTATGCCTTGAAGAGAACGAAGCTGTCTATCTCACGTAAGGATGTACCGAAGATAGCCTTGATTGGTGCGTTTATCTTCGCTGCACAGATGATTAATTTCCCTATCGCTGGCGCGACCTCCGGGCACTTTCTCGGAGGGACGCTAGCTTCCATATTATTCGGTCCCTTAATTGGCTTTATCATGATGTCTTGTGTACTGATTGTTCAGGCGTTCGTCTTCCAGGATGGTGGTATTACCGTTCTGGGGGCGAACTTACTATGTACAGGACTCGTAGGCTGTACGGTGGGTTATGCATTATATAAGTCGGGAATGCGACTTACTAAGGGTCGCTGGCACAATGTCATAACGCCTACCGTTACCTTCGTGGCAGCATGGTGCTCGATTGTTGCCGCATCCGCCAGTGTCTCCCTATTATTAGCTTGGTCTGGCACCGTTCCGCTTCAAATGGCATTCACCGCGATGGTCGGCTGGCATAGTGTGATCGGAATTGGTGAGGGTCTCATTACTGCCATGGTAATCTCCTATCTTGCTGAGCGGAAAACCATCATAAATCCAGTGGGGGTGAGTGAATGAGCGGACTTTCGTTTGTAGAGCGTAATAAGAAGTGGATCGTTCTAGGCTTCATTACAGTGATTATCGCAGTGCTGCTCTCACCGTTCGCTTCCTCTCATCCAGATGGGCTGGAGCGGGTAGCCGAAGACCTTGGATTTATAGAAGAGGCGAATACTGGATTTGCGTGGTCCCCAATCGCCGATTATGAGGTGAATATTCCGCTATCTACAGAGTGGAGAGTTGCTTTATCTGGTGCGATCGGGTTATTGGTGATGGGCGTACTTTTACTGATTATAGGAAAATTACTCGCGAAAAAGAGGGGTAATCGTGTTTAAAATCCCACTAGATGTGAATGGTTCAACAGCTCAGAAGACCATATGGAAGAAACCGTTGCATCGAACGTGGGCGGTACTCATTGGCATTGTAGCCGCAGTCTCTATACCTAATGTGGCGATTCTCACCATTGTGCTAAGCTCAATTCTGTTCATCATGCTGTGGTGCGGCATTCCGCTTCGATTTATCATTACCAGGCTGCTGCTTATTCTGCCTTTCGGATTTTTTGCGGTGTTCTTCTTGCCCTTTACGAGCCAAGGAGAGCCCGTTTTCCATCTATTCGGCTTTGTTGCATCCGATGAGGGAGTTACTAAAGCTTTACTCATTCTATTAAAAATATGCTGTGCAAACGTCCTGCTGACGTTTCTAATTGCGACTACACCGCTTTTTGACTTAATAAAAAGCTTGCGAGCTATTGGTATTCCTGCGATTATGATCGAATTAGTAAGCTTGATGATGCGCTACTTCTTCCTATTGGCAGAAGAGACGAGAAGTATGCTGAAGGCGCAGAGGTCACGTGGACTTAGCACGGAGGGCTGGTTCTGGCCTCGTAGTGTGTATCGTAGATTCGGACAATTATTAGGGATGCTCTTCCTAAGAGCATATAGTCGCAGCCAGCGGATATATCTCTCGATGAGTGCGCGAGGCGGCTTTGATTTTCCTGGACAGCAGCAAGTGGTGGCGCAGGACGGGTTTAGCGACCGAGGGCAGGATCCCTTCCAATCTTCAGAAGCGAGGCGGAATGATATGGCGATTGAAGTGAACGGTGTATCCTATCATTATGGAGATCAACGGGTGCTACGTGACATTACATTCACAGTTAGTCGGGGATCGAAGGTAGCCTTGATGGGACCCAATGGTGCTGGCAAATCCACGCTGATCTCCTTATTGAACGGACTAGAGGAGCCGAGCAAGGGTGAGGTTCGGATATTCGGGGTAACGATAGATAAGAGTAATCGAGATTTGGTAAGGCGCAGATTAGGTGTAGTCTATCAGGACCCAGATGACCAGATTTTCTCGCCAACAGTAGAGGATGATGTCGCATTCGGACCTAGGAATCTGGGATTGACGGAGGAAGAGATTCAGGAGCGTGTGCATACATCACTAGGTTCTGTAGGTGTTCTCGATCTACGTAAACGGTCACCGTTCGAGCTCAGCTATGGGCAGAAGCGGCGGGTAGCCATTGCGGGAGTTTTGGCCATGCGTCCGGAGATTCTGGTATTGGATGAGCCAATGGCCTTCCTAGATCCGAAGAGTAGGGATGATCTGCAGGCTTTGTTAGAGGGTATTCACATGATGGGGATGACGATCATTGTAGCTACGCATGATGTAGATTTTGCTGCGGAGTGGGCGGATACAGTTGTGATTCTTAAAGAGGGACAGCTGCTAAGAAGCGGTCCTACGGATCTGTTATTCGACGAGAAGCTGGTGAAGGAAGCGGATCTGCACCTGCCGCGCTTAGCTCGCCCCTTCCGATTGCTGGAGGGACTTGGGCAGGATGCGAAGCCGAAGACCGTGAAGCAGGCCGCGCAGATGATGTGGCGCTTGATGATGCGAGCGGGTGAGGGCTCGGATTCCTCCTCTGAGGCTGGTGGGGGAAATGCGAAGCAGAATGCTGCTGATAGCAGGCTAGAAAAAAAGCTTTAGACCTGTATCCCCTAAGCTCAGCTTAGAGAGGGAAAAGTAGGTTACTTGGAGCAATAGAGGACTTTCGAGCGCTTATGGAGCAGAATGAGATGGAACTTGGAGCAATAGAGGACTTTCGAGCGCTTATGGAGCAGGATGAGTTGGATCTTGGAGCAATAGAGGGCTTTTGAGCGCTTATGGAGCAGGATGAGTTTGGAACTTGGAGCAATAGAGGACTTTCGAGCGCTTATGGAGCAGGATGAGTTTGGAACTAGGAGCAATAGAGGACTTCCGAGCGCTTGTGGAGCAGGATGAGTTGATGGAGTATAATTTGTGAAATCGTGAGGTGTATTTATGAAGAATATCGTCACAATGGGATGGTTAGTGGAGAAATTAGGTGATCCCGATATGGTTATTGTGGATTGCAGATTTATACTTGGGCAGTCGGAAGCAGGGCGGAACGCGTATGAGCAGGATCATATTCCTAGTGCTATCTATGCGCATCTGGAACTGGATTTATCCGGTCCGGTTCGTGAGCATGGCGGTAGACATCCTCTGCCGGATATGGGTCCCTTCTCACAGTGGCTCGGTCAACTCGGTATCGATAAGGATACCACCGTTGTAGCTTATGATGATCAGGGTGGGGCCATGGCTTCTCGGTTCTGGTGGATGCTACGCTTCTTAGGGCATGAGCACGTATATATTCTAGAGACAGGATTCGCTAAGTGGAAGGCGGCAGGATATCCTGTATCAGTTGAGGTTACTGAGCCAACAGCGAAGCGCTTCTCTCCAAGCGTGAAGACACAGATGTTAATTTCCATCCATGATGTTCGTAGCAAGCTTGGACAGCCGGGTATTGTGTTGCTCGATTCTCGTGAACAACCTCGTTACCTTGGTATAGAGGAGCCGATTGATCGGGCTGCCGGACATATTCCAGGGGCTATCAACTCCTTCTGGAAGGATAGCTTGAACGAGAATGGTCTGTGGAAGAATGAAGCTGAGCTAGCTTCGCGTTTCGAGCACCTGAACAAGGAAGATGAGATCATTGTCTATTGTGGGTCCGGCGTAACAGCATGTCCTAATGTATTAGCACTGCAAGAGGCAGGGTTTCCGAATGTGAAATTGTACCTCGGGAGCTGGAGTGACTGGATCTCGTACAAGGAGAACAAGATTAACATTGGCCGTGAATAAAGAACCGAGCACACATTCGCATCAAAAGGAGCCTCTCGGTTGTTATTCGTGAGCAGGTATCCCGTTAATGCCGGGTTCACTCGACGCAATAGAGGCCCGATCTCTTGCCACAAGCTGAACCTGTCTAAACGGTGAACACCTCTTCAATTGATAATACTCTGATCATTGAATAGTTTCGAGAGTTATTGACAGAGCCGATTAAAAAAAGTAAACTCAATTCAAATAGATCTACTAGACATGTCTAATAGAAATGGTGGTTAAGTGAGGATGCAGGATAAAATCATAATGGGATTACTTCTAGACGGCGATAAGTCATCCTATGATCTGAAGAAAAGTATGGAATTAAATACGGGGTTCTTCTACAATTCCAGCCAAGGTAGTATACAACCAGCTCTGAAAAAGCTAATTCACAATGAGCACGTTAGTGTAACGGAGGAGCATCAGGGAGCGAGAACCAAGAAGATATACGCAATCACAGAGGCAGGGGAGAAGGAGTTCTTGCGTTGGGCAGGTGACCCTATTGCGATAGAAAAACCTAGGGATCCAGCGCTCGTCAGAATGTTCTTCTTCAACTATGTCGAAGATTCGAGGAAGCTCGAGCTTGTTGAAGCGTACTTGCAAGAAATCGAGACGGTTTGTGCCACCTTATCTTTTATCCAGCAGAAGAACCAAGAACAGAAGGGGAAGAACAAGGAGCTAATGAATAACCCGAAGGTGAGAAGCAGATTGGATACATTAGAATTCGGAATCGATTATTACGCATTCCTGCAGGAGTGGTATCGGAAGTACTTAATAAAGATAAAGGAGGAGATGAGAGCATGAACAGGAAGGAGAACAAGACACTAAGAAATGTGATTATTTTCTCAATTGTTGCAGTAAGCTGCGGCTGGATCGGGCGGCTGGTGGATCTGCAGGTCGGAACGGATGAGAATGGTAGTCTAGGGATGCTGATCTGGATTATGTCCCCGCTCTTGGTAATGGTAGTTATGCGTAGCTGGATGGGAGACGGATGGAAGGATTTCGGAATCAAACCTCGGATAAAGGAAAATGTTTTTTATTATGGCTTTAGTATCCTAATATTCCCGATCTTGGCTGTGATGGTTGTCGGAATAAGTATGGTCTTTGGTTGGATTGATGTTACATCTATGTCTTCTACGTTTCTGACAGCATTCTTCTTGGCTCTTATTCCGAACTTTATTAAGAATATATTCGAGGAATTTAGCTGGAGGGGCTATATGGCTCCTAAGCTGTTCGTGCTTGGCTATAATCGCTTTCTCGTTCATATCGCCGTTGGGGTCGTCTGGGGGGCATGGCATTTCCCTTATTTGTTCATGTTCGTAGACACTACAGAGAGTATGATCACCTACATCCCCCGTATGATGATCGGTGTCATTGCAATGGCTATTCTATATGGTGAAATTCTATTGATGACCAGAAGCGTATGGCCAGCAGTCGTGATGCACACAGTGGGGAATGCTTTTATCAATACGTTAATTTTGGATAAGTATATTCACGTGCAAGAGGAGTTTAGCTATGTGGTCATGCCAAGTCCAGAGGGAATCCTCACAATTGCTCTAACAGGGCTTGCCTGTCTATGGATATATAAAAGAAGAAAAAGGATCACCTCGGCAAGGTGATCCAGGTTTAGGTAATCTAGATGGTCACATTAGTTGTGTTCCAGCACCCTTTTAGATGCGCTACTTATCTCTGCAATCTCTCCGCTTGTAAGAGTGAATCTCATTGCTTTGACATTCTCTTCTGCGTGTCGGACTTTCGATGCTCCTGGTATGGCAAATACCGTCTCCCCGTTTGCATGTATGAGCCAATTGAGCGCTATCTGTGATGGCGATGCTTCATATTTCACTGCTAATTGGTCTAACACATCAATCAGTGGTCTTGACCTTAGTAATTTAGATGCTCTAAATGAAGGAGACCACTTTCGTATGCCAGTAATGGCTTTAACTAGTGAGGTGTCTTTATGGAATTTCCCGCTCAGAATACCTTGCTCAAGTGGCGAGTACGCAATGATGGCAACGCCTAGCTCTTTGGCTGTATCTAGGATGCCATTATGCTCAATTGCTCGGTCTAATAAATTGTATTTCACTTGATTTGAAGCTAGTCGAAGTCCATGCTCACGCAGAACACGGTCAGCTTCGCGCATTCTTCGTGCGGAGAAGTTGCTTACTCCCACATGCTTAATCTTCCCTTGATTAACCAGCTTGGCCATGGCATTCATCTCACTGGCAACAGAAGAGAAGGAGTAAGGCTGATGTACCTGGTAGAGATGGATGGTTCGATGATCAAGTAACTGGATACGTTCATCTATTGTTGAGGTAATACTCCCTGCAGTACGCAATATGGGCCACCATTTTGTTGCGATATACGCCGATTCTGCTGCAGGACTGTTGGATGCATTCAATGCATAAGCGAGCATTCGTTCAGATTCTCCACGACCATAAACCTCAGCGGTATCAAACCAATTAATGCCACCCTCTAGGCTAATATGAACAATTTTGAGTACTTCCTCTGGAGGGAGAACAGACCAATATTTTCCGACAGGCCCTTTCCCGCTGCTAAACTGCCAACAGCCAAGCCCTAACGGAGTGAGCATCAGATCAGAATTACCCAACTTACGTAATGTGATTGTAGATTCTTGTGTCAATATCATTCTTCTGCTCCCTTCACGATTAATTACATTTCATAAGCTTTATCTTCTAACAGCAATTTTAACATACTACGGTATATTGAAATGTGATGGAATTGGTCAAGTTTATGATACATCGTGTTATAATCTGGGGAGAAAAACTAGAAGGGTGATACACATGAGCTTAATTCGTATAGAGAATGTAACGATGAAATATGAGGACGTAATGATATTCCGTGATATATATTTTCGAGTGACTAAAGGGGAGCGGATCGGACTGATCGGACGGAATGGTGCCGGTAAATCGACAGTTTTCAAGATGATTATGGGTAGTGAGCTACCTACGGCAGGAAAAGTGGAGGTAGATCCTCTTGCTAAGATAAGCTACTTCTCTCAATTTTCGGAGCTGCATGGAAGTTTGTCTGTTCAACAGGAGTTAGAATTATGCTTCGAGCAGGTCGGACTTATAGAACGAGAGCTGAGTGAAGTGGGAGAAAAGCTAGGTCTAGTAACCGATGATGGTGAGATGGACAGCTTATTATCGCGGCAAGCTGAGCTTTTTGAACAAATGGAGCACTTGAATGGTTGGAATGTATCCGTTGAGATCGATACGGTTTTATCAAAGTTGGGGTTTGATGATAGATCGAGAAACCAGCCTGTCGATGAGCTGTCCGGAGGCTGGAGGAACCGCGCTGCACTAGCCAAAATTTTAATAGAGGTGCCCGATGTCGTATTACTAGATGAGCCAACTAACTTTCTAGACATCGAAGGTATAGAGTGGTTAGAGCAATGGTTACACCGCTTCAATGGAGCAATGATTCTGGTGTCGCATGATCGGCAATTTATTGATAGAGTCGTCACACGAACGATTGAGATTGAAAATTATCATTTTCAAGAGTATGAAGGCAATTATACCGATTACATTCAGAAGAAGAAGATGCGTAAGAAGGTGTTGGACCGCCAGTTCGAGTGGGAGGAAGAGCTTCTTATTATGGAATCGGAGGCTATCGATACTCGCGCACAGAAGAAATCCCCGAAGGACCGACTATCACGCAAACTAGCGGATATGAAGAAGAGGATTGAGCCTCATCCTGTGAATGTACTCATAACAGATATTTATGAAGGCTTGCGTTTTCCAGATAGGCTATGTGAAGTGAAGAGCATCGGTCAGACGTATGACGGTCGCTCTATATTCCAGAGCATCAGCTTCGACATTCAGAAGGAAGATCGATTAGCCATTGTAGGGCCGAATGGAAGTGGGAAATCCACACTGATTAAGGTGCTTACGGGACAAGAAAAGCCGGATTCCGGCGAGGTTATTTGGGAGAGGGGCGTTAGCTACGCTTATTTCAACCGAATGTGGGACGAGCTTGATCTGAAGGATACCGTTAGTCATGCGGTCAATACGGCTGGACTGGGTTTGAATGCAACTCGGAAAAAAGTGAGTAAGTTTCTTACGATGCTTCAATTTTCGGAGATAGATTTAAGTAAGGTTATTGGCAATCTCTCCGGTGGACAGCAGGCCAGAGTTGCTTTAGCTAAGTGTCTTCTCTCCGGTGCTGCTGTGATTATATTGGACGAGCCTACGAATCACCTTGATCTGACAAGTATACAGGTCATGGAGCAGGCGCTAATCCATTTCCCTGGAGCGGTAATTACGGTAAGTCATGATCGGTTTTTCATAGATAAGATTGCGACAAGGCTGCTTACCTTCGATCCCATCTTAGGAATAAGTGAGCAGCGGTTATAGTTTATGTTAGGAGGTAGCTACCCCCTCGGCTTGAGAAGCGATTAGCAATCATTGAGAAAATGGACTGGAATGTGCAAAATTCATGCTAAAGTACAGTAATTCCCTCCTAAGTTAGCTCCGATAAGTAGAATGGCTGCAAAAGTGCAGTTATATTCCGGCTTATCCAACCATGGAGAGAGGAAGGTTATGTATTCCTGCACTATTGCAGTTTTTTGGTGATTACAAGCCCAATTTCCTATAAATTACTGTGTTTATGCAGTGTTTTCGAAGGAGGGGAGTAGCTTTGGTTTAAGGAAACCCATGTCGCATATTCCCTGATAAGCAGCTTCTAGTTGGGCCTAAGTGATGGTGACCCCTAAAAATGCTATATTTCGACATTCTTGTATGTTAAAATATTCTGATAATAGTCAGATTTTATAATATTCTAAGGAAGTGAATGATGTTGAAGAGATTAATGCCACTATGTATAGCTCTATTATTGATCATTTCTATGATTATACCAAATCAGGGATTAGCAGCAGGGCCCAGTGGATCAAGCGTCCCAATCCCTAAGTACGCAACTAATGTGTATGGAAACTACATACATATTTATTTTGATCAACTGCTATCTGTAGATGAGTATGGCTATGGGATAGAAACCGAGCTAGATATTGCCGATTTCACTCTTACGAGTACTTCCAACGCCTATATTGTCGAGGCCATAGCTGTGGGAAGTATTATAACCTTATATTTATCCAAATCGATTCATTATGATTCTCAAGTAACCTTAGGGATGGCTAGTGGGACCGTGTATACAAGTAAAACTGAGAATGGGAATGCTACAATCTCCGGTTTCATAGTAGAAACTCCAGCAAGCGTCCTTCACCTTAAGAATACATTGGATTCGAGTAAGACAAATCTATCTATCGAACACATCGTACCGTACATAAGAGCCGCAAGTCCGCAGAATGTATATGGAGCAGAAGGCTTCGATCTATCAGATAGGAAGTACCTATTGTCATTAATTGAAGGACTGAATGTGGATAAGAATAATTTGGAGCTGGTTATAGTGAGTAGTCAGAGTTCCTTATCGGATCCTTATAAGGCAAGCTATCCAGAGCATCTTAGAAGTGCACTTAGTAGCGCTATCATTACCGCCCAAACGGTAAATAGTCTTGTAAATGCAACACAAAGGCAAGTTGATGAGGCATCATTGGCGTTAAGTCTTGCAGAGAGGAATTTTAATAACTTTGGAATTGTAGCTCTTAATACGGATCATTCAGATCCTGACCTAGAAGCCTTTTATGATGAGCTTTATGTTCCTTACGGTATGGGTGTGGAGACGTTACTTACGAAGCTATTGCCTGAAGATGATGTTGTCATCCATACCTCAGCGACCGATAATACTCCTGTTATGACAGGCGATGTTACAAGTGATATGAAGGCGTCGATTCTCAGTACTGGCAAAGTTTATGACATCACCCTACAAGCCAATGTATCCACGTTGACAGAGCTTAATGCAGCTCTAGCGAATAACTTAATTACTAAAATTAAATTATCAGCGAATATAACGGATACCAATGCTGTAATTAGTATTGATCATGAGGTAGAGTTCAGAGCAAGCGAGCCTTATCTGATCACTGTTCGCAACATTCTAAGCTCATCAGGATTCTCATGGGGGAGTAATGTTAATTTCTTGAAGCAAGTATCCAATCATGATGAATTACTTGATGCCCTCGTAACTACCGGGGATATCTATGTAGACACTGTAGATGGATTTACGGGCACATTAGAGCGTATTGGTTCTGACAATCAGTTCTACAGAAGCACAGATCATACAAGAGCTTTTGTTGCATACAGTAATCAATTTCTAGGAGCGTTAGCGGATCCAGAGGTAGATAATATCTATATAGCGCAAGATATCTACTTGGATGCCAATAACGTGCTCACATTCCCTGATCGTCCAGTAGCTTTATCTGGACCAACTGCTCCGAAATCTCAACTTCGAGCTCACACGATTAGCAATGTTCTGACAGGTGATTCATCAGAGGTAGAGATCATTAATGAGACTGCTCCTTCAGTTGTAAGTGCAGCGTGGACTTACTTTGGGCCTGGTGTTTTGCCGTTGAGAGGATCTGATCAATATTTAAGAATACAATTCAGCTCGAATTTAGATTCTGCAGCTCAATTGCGTGTGAATCAAGCCATGCAGGAAGGTGTCAGTGTAACGGACGCTACCTATTTAGACTTCGATTGGTATTATGCTGATTCTGTCAGTGTAAGAAACGATGGTTCTGATCCTATTTATTTTGAGGAAGACATCTATGCATTCTTAAGTGACCTTCCTTACGCATCAAATGCAAAGATATTAGATCCAACACCCTTCTCAGCATATATTGGAGAATTCAGTAACCAAGCCTCAAGTATATCGATTACGTTTAGTGAACCAGTTGCGGAGGATTCAACCTTACTAGAAGGGGTAGCATTAATTGATTCTTTCTATTATTCACTATTGGAAGATCTAGACGAGGATGGGGAAGAGGAGTATAATTCCTACCCTGTTAATTACACCTCGACAACGTGGGATAATTCGAACACTGTATTGACCATCACTTTCCCACAGATGTCACTTAGTAATCAGAACAATCTACAGCTAATTTTCAAACCGAATGCGGTTAAGAATCTTGAGAATGAAGTTATGTACAATGTTCAGTATGTGCCATATTGAGATTAACGGAACAGTATATATTTATGTGATGAATTAATTTGATTGGGGAGCCACCGAGAATGTGTCGGAGCTCCTTTTTATGACGTCATCGGGTCATTCGGTTTCTAGAATGTACCCGATAAATCAATCTATCTATGTATAGTAGGCATAGCTATAAAAGGGAGACCCAACCATTATAATTAGCCTATATGCTACGGTATTGAGATTTATGATAGTATTACCTTGATATTAAGGAAACAGAGAAAGGTAGTAAAAACCAATGACGCCATTCACGCAGCAAGTTATTGAGATCATTAAAGGTATTCCTAATGGATATGTAATGTCCTATGGTCAGATCGCGGCACATGCAGGGAGCCCGAGAGGGGCGAGACAGGTCGTACGTATTCTACACGCCCTGGGAGAAAAGTACGACCTCCCTTGGCATAGAGTGGTGAATGCCCAAGGGGAAATCGCACTAGTGGATGACGAATCACGATACATGCAGCGGCACTATCTGGAGAACGAAGGGGTAGTCTTTGATCGTAATGGGAGAATAAATATGGAGCTAGCTAGGTATAATCCTAGCCAGCTCCAGGTCAATCCTGACCTATCTTCTGATTAATATAAAGTCGTCCATGGCCACCCAGTTTACGTTACAACCATAGGAGACGATGATAGGATGGAGTTACTTTATTCGGCCTGCTGTTCAAAGAGCTTAACAATCTCAATGATCACATTCGTCGCTTTCATCATCGTATCTACCGATACATATTCATACCGACCATGATAATTTTCCATGCCTGTGAAAATATTGGGTGCGGGTAATCCCATGTAAGAGAGCTGTGAGCCATCCGTTCCTCCTCGAATCGGTTGAACTAGAGGCTCAATACCCAAATTGACCATGGCTTGATGAGCGATATCCACGATCTCGATGACAGGCTCAATCTTCTCCCGCATATTGTAATATTGGTCATTCATCTCCAATAGGATATGATCCTCGCCATAGGTGGACTTCAATTCCTGTACAATCGCCACCATATTGGCTTTACGGGCATCGAATCGTTCTCGGTTGAAATCGCGAATAATATAGTGAAGCTTGGTCTGTTCCACATTCCCATCCATGGAGATCAGATGGTAAAAACCGTCGTAGCCGTCTGTAAGCTCGGGTGCTTCTGTGGCAGGTAATCTGCTGTTTAACGCTATGGCGATTTTGACGGAATTAATCATCTTGCCCTTTGCAGTTCCAGGATGAACGATTTTACCCTTGCAGGTAATTCGAGCCACTGCTGCATTGAAGCTCTCATACTGGAGCTCACCAAGTGGACCACCATCCAGCGTATAGGCGTAAGTCGCATCAAAAGCAGCCACATCGAATCGATGGGGACCTCTTCCGATCTCTTCGTCGGGGGTAAAAGCTACTCTAACTCGACCGTGCTTAATTTCTGGGTGCTGTATGAAATAAGCCATTGCGGTCATAATCTCCGCTATTCCTGCTTTATCATCTGCCCCGAGTAGCGTAGTGCCATCTGTCGTGATTAGGGTTTGGCCCTTGTAATTAGCTAGCTCCGGAAAATCTTGTGGGGAGAGAATGGCCTTTAATGCTTCATTGAGAATAATATCATTCCCATCGTAATCCTCGATGATTTGTGGCTTCACATTTGCACCACTAAGATCGGTCGCTGTATCGATGTGGGCTAGGAAACCTAGGGTAGGAACTTCTTTCTCTGTATTCGCAGGCAATGTAGCCATGACATAACCGTTGTCATCGATCGTGACCTCTTGCATCCCGATCTCTTGTAATTCCTCGACCAATATATTACCTAATGTTAACTGTCCTGAGGTTGTCGGGCAGGTCTGACTACTCTCATCGGCTTGTGTATCTATTTGTACATATGAGGTAAATCTTCTAATAATCTCATTCTTCATATTAGCGGGTCATCTCCTTAAGGGTATTCTAATGCAACGGAGAGGGGAGTTCAACTGCTCACATTTGTGTGTTAAAGAATATGATAAGATTATTTGCGGTGAAAAATACCATAAGTAATGGAGAAAATAAAATATAATCCAAAATAACGCTATAGCAGCATTATTTTTTTGCTTCTAACCAGATTACAAATGTCGAAAAAGGAGGAAATAGGAGAGTTATAGGGAATTATTAACAGCAAGTATTTTGTAACGTTTACTAAGATTTTTTATGTGTCCATAACTTGTTAGTTCGGATAAATATTAAGCTATTGAGGAGGAACACTTTGGATATTAGATTAAGGAATTGTACAGTAATAGACGTATGTCAGTGATAGAGATAATAATCAGGTTAAGAAACTCATAGGTATAACATCATTTAAGTACTACAAAAAAGCATTACCTTATCTGAATTATTAGGTTATGACTCAATTGAAGAAGCGAAGGAATTTATGTTAGAGAAAGAAATTGAATCTGTTCTCAGGGAAAGTCATTCTGAACATTTTTTTTGGCTTGAGAAAAAATTAGATATCCCTTTAAGAAAGGGCTTGAAATAGAACGTATTAAATCGGAAGGTACTTATGTACCCGAGGATATAGCCAAACATATTATTGAAGATATTTGGGAGCTTCGTATCTTTAAGAAAAGAGGAATTATGATGAAATTCGATGAATATATGAAGGAAATCGGAGAAGATACGATAGAGACGGAGACAATAAGGCAGATCGCACATATGGTGACTGATATTGTTCGGCGACGTAAAATGCTTGGATTAACGCAAGATGAGGTTGCCAAGAAATCGGGTTTAACTCAAGCGCAAATCGCACGATTAGAGAATAGCTCACAAATTCCGAGGTTAGATACTCTGATTAAAGTAGCCATTGCACTTGGATTAAGCATCAAATTGAATGAGGAAGCAGCTACGAATCAATTAGCGCATGCCTAAGTGTGAGGGGCTTTTCTTCACAATAGAAATTACTTGCAAAATGCAATCATATTCCTTATACTAACATCAAGAGGAGGCGAGTCAATGGTTACAAATTTGAGAACGACCTTCCAGCTACTAATACGCAGATACAGCACCCTAAATGAGAATTGCTGTGAGACCTGCTGTGATGCAGGCGTTACACTCATACAGAGTAATATCCTACATGAAATTAAGCGTCAGCATAATCCGTCCATGCAGGAAATCGCCTATGCATTAGGAAGTGATATCACGACGTTCAGTAGGCAAGTGAAGACGCTAATCGAGAGGGGATTTGTGAAGAAGACGCCCGACCCTCAAGATAATCGCATTCATATCGTATCTCTAACGCAAGAAGGGGAGATATTAAATTCTAAAATTGATAAGCAAGTAAACAGTGATTTGGAGCAGGTTTTGGCAAAATTGAGCGAATTTGAGCAACAATCCGTCATTAACGCTTTACAGCTGCTGGATAAGGCGATGCTACAATCCTATGTATGCTGTCCTCCTCCAAAATAACTGGGATACATCTTTAAGACATACTTGCATTTCGCAAATAATAATTGATGACAATAAAGGAAGTGCAGCGACTATGCATACAAATACAAGCTGGAGTTTTTCGCAGCGATTAGACCTGTTTACCGGTGACAGCAGTAGACTATTGGTGGATGGCAGGTGGGGACTCGAGAAGGAATCTCAGAGAGTAACCACATCCGGACTACTAGCTATGACCGATCATCCAGCAGCATTTGGCCATAAATTAACGAATCCCCACATCACTGTTGATTTTGCTGAAAGCCAGATGGAGCTGATTACATCTCCCTCTACTTCTATTGAAGGAGCCTTTGAGGAGCTGAATGATCTGCAGATTTATGCAGAAGGTAAGCTCGGAGAAGAGCTGCTCTGGCCGCTCAGCATGCCACCCAAGCTACCGGTAGAGGAAGCTATTCCACTCGCGAAATTCGGGGATTCCGAGGAAGGCAGAGAGAGGGAGGTTTACCGCACAGGATTATCGCACCGTTACGGCAAGAAAATGCAGATGGTATCCGGTATCCATTATAATTTTTCCTTCGGGGATAAGCTGCTTGCTTACTTGTACAGCTATTTCGGTGAAGGCAAGGAGCTGCGGGCTTTCACGAATGAATTATATACGGCATCGGCAAGAAATTTTCTCAGGAACCGCTGGCTATTGATTTACCTGTTCGGAGCGTCACCGTCGATTGATTCTAGCTATTATTCCGTGATGTGTCAGGAGCTGAAATTTGTAGCGGGCTGCTGTTCAGAATGCTACAGTCCGATTGCAAGCTATGAGAAGCATGCTGTCTCGCTTCGGGTAAGCCGCTTCGGATATTCGAGAGCTGGTCAAGGCAACTCCATGCTTATGTTTAACAGCTTACGGGAATATACAACGGGTATACGTAAGCTACTGTCCAACAAGAGTAGTAAGTTTAGAAGAATGGGCATGCATCAGAACGGACGAAAAATTCAACTGAACGATCATATTCTGCAGAAGGAAAGTGAGTTCTACTCATCTATTCGTCTGAAGCAGGTCACGGACAATGGTGAGTCCCAGCTGGATGCATTGGATAGAAGGGGTATTCAGTATATAGAGGTTCGCATACTCGATTTGAATCCTTTTCAGAAGACAGGTATGGAGTTGAATCAATTGCTGTTCCTTCAGGTGTTCATGCTCTATTGCCTCTTAGAGGATAGCGGCATGATTTCGGATGCGGAGGCTCATGTCATGAACAAAAATCATCACCTCGTATCCCTAATGGGGAGGAAGCCCAATCTGAAGCTCTATCCCAACAATAAGCACGGAGTACTATTGAAGGAGTGGGCGGATGAACTATTCAACAAGCTTAGATCTATTGCTTCCGTTATGGATATGGCTGATAACAGCAGAAAGTATCTGAATAGCGTAGAGCATGAATATAACAAAGTGCTCGATCCATCGTTACTCCCGTCAGCGCGCATTTACTCAGAAATGGAGAAGAACAAAGAGAGTTTTTTGGAATTTGGCAACAGATGGGCATGCGCGAATAAAAAGAGGAGTGATGAGCGATGTACCGTATAGATGTGGAAGGATTAGAGCTTTCGACGCAAATCCTTATCAAAGAAGCAATACGGAGAAACATAAATGTGGAGATCTTGGATCGAAGTGACAACTTCATCCGTCTGACCAAAGGTAGTAAGGTGGAATATCTGAAGCAGGCAACAAAAACCTCTGCAGATACGTACATTTCTTCGCTGATCATGGAGAATAAGAGTGTAACGAAGATGGTGCTAGCAGAGCATGGCATTCAGGTTCCCGCAGATTCTACCTTTGAAACGGTTGAAGCAGCGATTAATCAATATCAACAGTTTGCTGGGCAGAGTATCGTCATTAAGCCTAAGTCCACCAATTTCGGAAAAGGTATAGTCATCTTGAAGCAGCTGGATTCCCAAGAAGATTATCGCAGTGCATTAGATCATGCTTTTAAGTATGATAGCTCCGTTATGGTCGAGCAGTTTTTAACAGGTAAGGAATACCGATTTCTTGTTATTGGTAATGAGACAGTCGCTGTCCTGCACAGAGTTCCTGCGAATGTAACAGGGGATGGGGTGCTTTCGATCGAGCAGCTGGTGGAGGAGAAGAACAAAAGTCCGCTTAGAGGGACTGGGTATGTTACTCCATTGGAGAAAATTAAGCTTGGAGAAATCGAAAAGGCGTTTATCCGAGAGCAGGGTAAGGACGTAAGCTATATCCCTCACAAGGGAGAAACCGTCTATTTAAGGGAAAATTCCAATATCAGTACAGGTGGAGACAGCTTAGATTATAGTGACGAGGTGCTGAATGCTTATAAAGCTATTGCTGTTGAAGCTACGAAAGCGGTTGGGGCTTCCATCTGCGGTGCAGATCTGATGATTCAAGATATTCATGCAGAGCCGAGTTCCAGTAATTATGGCATCATTGAATTAAACTTTAATCCGGCTCTACATATACACAATTTTCCTTATCAGGGCTTGAATAGGCATGTGGAACAGAAGGTTCTGGATTTGCTTGGTTTCTTCTCTGATGACTTATCAGATCATCATGATTGATTAGTTCTGCGCTTCGATTCGTGCAAGCTCTTTGTGTACAATAGGTGCGACCTTGGTACCGAGCAATTCGATGGCGCGCAAGACCTCACGGTGAGGCATTGTACCGACATTGACGTGGAGGAAGAATCGCGTAACACCTAAATTGTGGCGGAGTAGAATAATCTTCTCCGCCAAATACTCGGGATCTCCGACATAAAGAGCTCCGCGAAGACTCCGTGCTTCATCGTAGGTGGCACGGGTATAATGCTGCCCCCAGCCCCGTTCGCGTCCGATGACATTCATCTGAGCCTGTGTAGGAAGGAAGAATAAATCTGCAGCTTGCTCAGTTGTTTCTCCAACAAATCCGTGTGAATGCGTAGCAATCTGCAGTTTCTCTGGATCATGCCCAGCCTGCGCGGCGGCCTTCTTATAAAGGTCAACTAAGGGAGCAAACCTCTCAGGCATTCCACCAATGATGGCGAATGTAATCGGAAGACCGAGCATTCCTGCGCGAATGGCCGAATCCGGATTTCCACCGCTAGCGATCCATACCGGCAACGGATTTTGTGCGGATCGTGGATAGATGCCGAGGTTATCGATGGCGGGACGATGCCTGCCTCTCCAAGTCACTTTCTCTGAGGATCTAATTGCGAGAAGCAGCTCCAGCTTTTCCTCGAACAATTCATTATAATCATCAAGGCTATATCCAAATAGGGGAAAGGATTCGATAAACGATCCGCGTCCTGCCATAATTTCGGCTCGACCGTTTGAAATAGCATCAATTGTGGAGAAAGCCTGATACACACGAACCGGGTCGTCTGAGGATAACACGGTAACGGCACTTGTAAGTCTAATCCGTTTGGTCATGGCTGCCGCTGCTGCTAGTACAATGGCTGGTGAGGAGCCGGCATAATCCGGTCGGTGATGCTCTCCAACGCCATAGACATCCAAACCAACTTGATCGGCCAATACGATCTCCTCAACCGCATTGCGCAGTCGCTCGGCATGGCTGATAACCTCTTTTGTGACCGGGTCCGGTGTCGCTTCTAAAAATGTACTAATTCCGATCTCCATTTTGTTTGCCTGTGTATCCATATCTTTCGCCTCCTCTATTCCTTATATTCTAGCGAACTTTTTATAGTATCTCAAGTTTTGTAAGTTGACCTGATTCAATATGGTAATATCCGGTTAAGTACAAGTAGATAGAGCGTGTTTAAGAAGATAACGAGGTGTGAAGGGATTGGGACCAAGAGTTACTATTAACGCTTAGTCTGGTCATTTCTCACCTTGTTTATTTTTTAAGATGCTATTTTTTTTGTTTCATACAGATTTAATGAGGAGTTGCTAAGAATGAATAGAAGAAGTAGCAGGCAAGCATTTGTGTGGGTCTTAATTGTATGTCTAATGTTATCATCCGTTAGTTTAGTATCTGCGGCAAGTGCCGATGTGAAAGGCCATTGGGCAGAGCCCACGATTAATAGCTGGACAAGCCAAGGGTTTGTAAGTGGATATGAAGATGGCACGTTCAGACCTGAGGTTAAGGTGAATCGTCAAGAGTTTACAGCATTCGTTAATCGTTCTTTCTCTTTTGTAGCGCATGCCGCTATTGATTTTTCGGATGTTACAGCAACAGATTGGTCTTATTCGGATATATCAAAGGCGAAGGCGGCCGGATATATTAGCGGATACCCAGATGGGACGTTCGGACCGAAGAAAGAAATTAGCCGTCAAGAGGCTGCGGTTATTGTAGCAAATTTACTAGAGTTGAAAGTTTCTTCGTCAGCCGACAAGTTTACAGATGCGAAGAACAGCGCTGCTTGGAGTAAAAGTGCTATTGGAGCAGTCAATGACCAAGGGATTATGGTTGGTTATCCAGATGGTACATTCCGTCCAGAACAATCCGTCACTCGCGCGGAAACGGTTGTCCTCCTCGACAGAGCATTAAAAGTAAAAGCAACGATGATTAAAACGACTACCTATGATAAGGCAGGCACTTATGGCCCATTATCTGGCGTAGAAACCATCGAAGGTAATGTAGTTATCTCTGCTCAGGATGTAACCCTTCAGAACGTAACCATTACTGGCGACCTTCTATTGGCAGCAAGTATTGGTGAAGGTGATGTATTCCTTAAGAATGTAACCGTAGAAGGGAAAACCGTCGTAGAAGGCGGAGGTGTGAACAGTATCCATTTTGAGAATTCAACTATTGGTCCTGTTGTCGTCAACAAACCAATCGGTAGCGTCCGAATTGTTGCTTCTGGTACTACGACTGTTGGGGAAGTTACCCTTCAATCTAGTGCATTACTAGAAGAATCAAATTTAACAGGCGCAGGATTTGAAGATGTTGTAGTATCCGCAGCAATACCTGATGGGTCCAATGTACAATTGGACGGAAAGTTTGTAAACGTTGATGTGAATGCGAATAACATAACAATGGATATCCCGACAGGAATTGTGACTAACTTAGATATGAATGCAACATCTACTGGATCTTCAGTACATGTAGAAGCTGCAGCGCATATTGATGCACTTCTTCTAGATGCAGCAGTCGCTATTACCGGAAAAGGAACTATTGATCGCGCAGAGCTGAATGTGTCTGGCGCTACTATAGAACAAACGCCTAAGACTATTGAGGTAGCTGATGGTGTTATTGCAACAGTTGGTGGAGTTACCGCTGTTACGACAAGACCAACGCCAACGCCTACTCCGCCATCAACATGGACACCAACACCAGCACCACAGAGCAGTGCTAAAGCAATGACGAGCTTTAGCTTTGTTGGACTTACACCTAACGTTGTAGGTACGATTAATGAAGATGCGAAGACGATCGCTCTTACAGTTCCATTCGGAACGAATGTCACTACATTGGTTCCTACCATTGTAACTACAGGAACGAGTGTAGCTCCTAATACAGGAGTAGCTCAAAGCTTCACAACACCTGTTACCTATACGGTAACTGCAGAGAATGGCTCGACTTCCGCTTATGTAGTTACGGTTACAGCGGCATCCACTGTAGTTGCAGGAGCGAATGTAACGATTGATGCTCCAGCAAATAACAATATTACAGCTTGGTTAGCACCTACGGGTACAGAACTAATTGCAACCGAATTTGTTGCTACAGGAGCCACTAAGTCAAGCTCAACTGATGCTACTATTGAAGCACCAACTACATTGGGCAACTACAACTTGTTCTTGGTGGACGCTACTGATGCATTAAACCCAACTGTTACATTATCACCTGTTGGAACATTAACAGTAGCAGCAGGATGGGGAGTTGACCTTGGGATAGCTGGCAACTTTGCAGTTCTATCAAAAGCAGGTATTTCTACTACTGGCAGCACCTTGATCACTGGGAATATCGGTGTTAGCCCAACTGCAGCAAGCTCCTTAACTGGATTTGGACTTACACTTAGTAGTGAAGGAACATTCTCAACATCCGCTACTGTTGTTGGAAGTGTTTACGCAGCAGACTATACTTCTCCAACACCAAGTAATCTGACTACAGCAATAAGTAATATGGAAACTGCCTATACAGATGCTGCTGGACGTGCATCTAATTTTACTGAATTGCATAGCGGAAACGTTAGTGGAAAAACGCTTGTACCAGGTGTTTACAAGTGGGGCACCAACGTACTAATCAATTCAGATGTAACACTAAGTGGTGATGCAGACGATGTTTGGATTTTCCAAATTAGTCAATCACTCATCCAAGCAAGTGGTGCTAAGATTATCCTCATTGGAGGCGCTAAGGCTGAGAATATATTCTGGCAAGTAGCAGGTTCTGTTACCATTGGTACTACTGCTCACTTCGAGGGAATTATTCTAGGGATGACCAATATAGCGGTTCTAACTAACGCAACAGTAAACGGCAGATTATTGGCACAGACGGCAGTTACTTTAGATCAGAATGCTGTAGTAGAACCTACTTCTACAACAGATCTAGGAAAGCTAGCCATTGCGAATGCTAATCTGAGCTTAGGTGATATAGATTTAAATGCTGTATCAGCAAATATAGACTTACCAGCACAACAAAATGATGCAACAGTGACATGGGTGTCTAGTGATACTAACATTATTTCTGACAATGGTACTAGAGTAGGAAACGGTACTGCTACACTTACAGCGACAATTACGGTAGGCGATTTAGCACCTCAGATAAAGGTGTTTACTGTTACCGTAACAGGAATTTAATTTAATAATAAACGAATAAGAGACTTACCCCCTATAACATTCATCATATGNNCATATGATGAATGTTATAGGGGGTGTTTTTTGTTTTATTATAGGTATGCAATTTCACCAAGCCTTTTGCGAGGAAAGCCGAGTTGTTGCCTTGTATTATAAGAACTAAGCTTATGAATACAAGGTAGTTTTACATCAACAACACAACCGGACAATGATCACTACCCCTAATTTCACAATCGATCTGTGCATCGATGATTGAAGGGCTTAACCTATTAGAAGTCAGAAAATAATCAATTCGCCATCCAACATTCCGCTCTCTTACACCTGGCATATTCGACCACCATGAATATGCTTCGGTACGTTCTGGGTAGAGGTGGCGGAATGTATCTACAAATCCAGCATCCAGCAATACGGTCATCTTCTCACGTTCCTCTAGGGTGAATCCAGAATTGTTGCGGTTACCCTTGGCATTCTTCAGATCGATCTCATGATGGGCCACATTAAGGTCACCGCATACAATGACCGGCTTACGTTGATCCAACCCCAGAAGGAAGCTCCGAAAGCGATCCTCCCACTCCAATCGTAAAGGTAGCCTTGATAAATCACGTCTAGCATTCGGTGTATAAACATTCACAAGATAGAAGCTGTCAAATTCTAAAGCTAGAATTCGACCCTCAGAATCTGGTTGGTCTACATCCTCTTCCAAGCCATAAAGCACGGTCAGCGGCTTAACCCTAGTGAAGACGGCCGTACCAGAGTAGCCCTTCTTCTCTGCATAATTCCAATATTGCCTGTATTCCTCGCCTAGCTCTAAGTTAATTTGTCCTTCCTGTAGCTTCGTCTCTTGTATACAGAATATGTCTGCATTCGTATCCTTGAAATAATCGAGAAAACCTTTTTTTACACATGCTCTTAATCCGTTTACATTCCAAGATATCAGCTTCATTACCCCAATGCACCAATGTATCGCTCAACAATCACATTACGATGGTGGAGCTCGTGCCCAGCAATAACGAAACCAAGAGCTCTAACGGTAATCTCGTTGTTACTCGCAACGCCGACCCTCGACCAAGCTGCGTTGGACAATGGCTCCAGTAGATTTATGGTTGCCTGTCGAACAATGCTGAAGTCGTTAAGTAGATTTGCCAGCGTACGTTCGGAAGAGTCGGAGTGGCTCACATAAGCATTCTCGTCGAATCCAGGTAGTGGTGTAACGTCACCTCTAGCGATGCGAAGAGCTCGATAGCTCATAATCCGCTCGGTATCAACCATGTGACCAATAACTTCCTTAAGACTCCATTTGTCTGGTGCATAGCGGAAATTAGCTTGCTCCTCAGATACATCCTTGAGTGTAGCGATTGTTTGTTTGCCATTATGCTCAAGCTCCTGTAATAAATCATCAGAAGGGACACAGTTAATATACTTTGTGAAGAAAGCAGGATGCTCCGTAACAGCGGGCCTATGTATCATAAAGTCAGCTCCTTATATATATACTACAAGAATTTTCTAAGCGTCGACACGACAATCTCATGATCCTCATGATCCGGGAGTCCGGAAATCACAACAGCACCTACTACGCCCACATTCTTGATAATGATAGGGAAACCACCGCCACTTGCAGCGTGATCAAGTAATGAAGCCTGATATATACTCTCAAGATTACCCTCGCGGTCTTTAAGCCTATTACTCATTCTGAAGGAGCTCATCTCGAAGCGTTTGACCACATTACATTTGCGACGTAACCACTCATCATTATCAGGAGTAGTTCCTTGCATCGCATAATGGAATAATACACGATTGTTCCGCTCAATATGAATGGATACCGACTTCCCTCTACTCTTAACCTCACTAATGATGGCCAGACCAACCTGTAGTGCAATTTCATGATCGAATGTAGTGAATTGAATTTCCGTCTCCTGCTCCTGCAGCTCAATAAGTAAGTGTTCAGTAGATTCCATGGTATGTCCTCCTAATATGAATGGGGTATGAAATTGCTTCGATTATACAGTCTATATGTAAGAAGAGCAACCGCACAATAAATCGCCAAAATAAACAAACAAAATCATAATAATACTGCATCGACATCTACTTGGGTTGAGGGTAATCTGTAAATAATGGGAAAAATATAATTATTAATTAGGAGGCTGTCATGAGAACTATACCATTAGAACAACGTGGAATTACGAATAGTCGTATCGCATTTGGCTGTATGGGATTAGGCAAAGCTCTGAACCCTTCATCAGAGTCAGACATTCTTATTGCTGAACGTGCGATTGACGCTGCACTCTCGGTAGGCATCACTTTTTTTGATCATGCAGATATCTATTCTAGAGGAAATGCAGAGGCTGTCTTCGGACAAGTATTAAGAAGAAGGCCTGAGCTTAAGGATCAGATTGTTATTCAGTCTAAGACAGGAATTTGTATACCCGATGAGAGGTTCGGAAAACGATATGATTTCTCGAAGGAGCACATACTTGCTTCCGTAGACGCAAGTCTAACCAAGCTAAATGTTGACCATCTAGAGATCTTATTGCTACATAGACCGGACTCACTCATGGAGCCAGAAGAGATTGCAGAAGCATTCGATCAATTAAAATCATCAGGTAAGGTGCGACACTTCGGTGTCTCGAATATGTCCGTTAGCCAAATCCAATTTGTACAAAGTGCACTTCAAGAACCATTGGTAGCTAATCAGCTGGATATGAGCTTGAACCGAGTGGATTGGCTGGACCATGGTGTACTCGTAAATCGCAAGATAGATAAGGTTGTACGCTTTCCTGAGGGGACTTTGGAATATTGCCGCATGCAGCATGTACAGCTTCAAGCTTGGGGTCCGCTAGCGCAAGGCCGATTTACTGGACGTACGATGGATCAGCCTACCGAGACGGAGCGTTTAACAACAGAGCTTGTTAAGCGTATGGCCGATGAGAAGGAATCGACACCGGAATCAATCGTTCTTGGTTGGCTGATGAGGCATCCTGCTATGATTCAACCTGTTATTGGCACAGTAAATCCAGAGCGGATTATCGCCTGTGGGGATGCTGTGCGCCAATCGGAAATTATGACAAGAGAAGAATGGTATGCACTATATATGAGTAGCAGAGGCAATGATATTCCTTGATTCGATTAAATATTTACGTAACGAAGTAGTTACAAAACTACATTAACGGTTTGCGGATTCATCTTATAACTTATGAGGAGGCTTACTATTGAAGAAGCTTATGAATAACCCGAATCATGTTGTAGATGAGATGGTGGAGGGTTATGTGGCAGCTTACCCGCAATATATAAGAAAGCTGGATAGCAGCAAACGAGCACTTGTTCGAGCAACATTGCAGCCAGGTAAGGTAGGTATTGTAATCGGTGGAGGATCAGGACACGAGCCTGGCTTTATGGGCTATGTAGGGAAGGGACTCGCGGATGGGGCTGCTGTTGGTAATATTTTTGCATCGCCATCACCTGAGCCTATTCTCGAAGCAACAAAAGCTGTCCATCAAGGGGCAGGTGTTCTCTATGTATATGGTAACTATGCCGGTGATTGTATGAATTTCGATATGGCTGCTGAGTTTTCATCCATGGAGGATATTCATGTAGAGACGATTCGAGTTACGGATGATGTGGCCTCTGCGCCGAAGGAGCTTGCGAATAGACGTAGAGGGATTGCTGGAATTATATTCATGTATAAAGTAGCGGGTGCTGCTGCTGATCGCGGATATCTCTTGGATGACTTAGTGAAGGTCTGTAACAAAACGAATGCGAACATGCGAACCATGGGTGTCGCTTTAAGCCCTTGCTCACTTCCACAAACCCAGAAGCCGACCTTCGAGCTTGCTGATGATGAGATGGAAATTGGACTTGGTATTCATGGTGAGCCCGGCGTAGAACGGGGGAAGCTGGATACAGCTGATCATGTAGCTGACCGTTTGATGGAGATGATTCAAGGTGATCTGGAGCTTCTTCATGGAGATCGAGTGGCTGTGATGGTTAATGGTCTCGGGTCTACCTCTCAGCTAGAGATGTTCATCGTTTATCGAAGAGTTGCTAGTATCCTATCTGAGCAAGGGATTACCGTTCATCGTTCTTATGTGGGGGAGTATCTCACTTCACTCGAGATGGGGGGCTGTTCGATTACCGTATTGAAGCTAGATGAAGAGCTGACAACCATGATTGATCATCCTGTAGATAGTGCGGTATTCGTACAGAGTTGACGAATTGATGAAGCTGGAGGGAAGAGAGTGAGCTTACAAACGAGTGAATTCAAGCAAATTCTAAGGAAGATTGCTGTTAGAATACAAGAGGAAAGCGATTATCTGTCTGAGCTAGACCGTAAGATTGGCGATGGTGACCATGGCGTCACGATGGTCATTGGCTGGACTGCGATCACGGATAAGCTGAATGAGCTTGAATCTGAGAACGATCTGGGTATCGTCCTGAGATCGATTGCCATGTCATTTCTCAATGCAGTAGGCGCATCGGTGGGCCCCCTTTATGGTAAGGCATTTCTACGTGGAAGTATGGTTGCAAAGGACAAGTTCGAGCTAAATCACGAGGAGCTTGTAAAGTTCTGGTCTGCTGCAGTAATGGCGATCGTAGAATTGGGGAATGCTGAGATTGGTGACAAAACCATGGTCGACACCTGGCTGCCTATTGTGCAATCCTTAGAAAGCTCATTCGCACAGGGTGAGGAATGGAAAGCTTCCTTGGAGCTAGCAGTTGTTGCAGGTGAGCAAGGCATGTTATCAACTAAGGATATGGTACCTCAGAAGGGACGTTCAAGCCGACTTGGCGAACGGGCTCAAGGGCATATTGATCCTGGCGCTGCATCGGCATTCATTATATTCTCGACCTTTGTAGATGCTTACAAGCAGTTAAGGGCTTAAATTGCTACACATAAGATGAATTTCTCTGAATTATGAGCTATAGTAAGGAGCAACCATTATTTAATCGGTTGCTCCCTTTTTGACATTATCAGTGAGATGAGGTTTGTCCAATGCGTAATCGTAACCAACCCAATGATCATACAACGAAGAAGTCATCGAAGAATGCAGCGAGCCATACGACGAAGAAGGCCGGGGGAGGGAGATCGGCTAACACTAACTCTGCCGCTAAGGCGTCTCAATATACAGTTGATCAGCCAACAGAGCTTATGGAATTTCTGTTGCTCAGCATGCCGAATAAAGGGCGTAATACCATTAAAGGGCAGCTAGCAAGAGGACAAGTGTTCGTCAATCAGAAGGAAACGACCAAGTACAATCATCCGCTGAAGCAGGGTGATGTGGTTTCTGTGGAGTGGATGAAAGCGAAGGAAGAAGACAAGCCCATTGGGCTGAAAATTGTGTTCGAGGACGAGGATATTATTGTCATCAACAAGGAATCTGGACTTCTCTCGATAGCAGGAGGAGAGCAGAAGGAATTAACCGCTCATCGTCAGCTCTTGGAGTATGTGAGAAGAGCTAATCCCGACAATCGGGTATTCATTGTTCATCGATTAGATCGTGACACTTCTGGACTTATGGTGTTCGCGAAGAACGAGAAGGCTAAGCTCACGCTGCAGAATAATTGGCAGGAAGCGGTGCTGGAACGAACCTATGTAGCTCTCGTAGAGCGTGAGGTCAAGAAGGCTGAGGGTACAATCGTGTCCTGGCTAACGGAGAGTAAGACCCTCATGATGTATTCGAGTCCCAAGCCGAATGGGGGACAGGAAGCAATAACCCATTATAAGGTACTCAAGGCGACGAAAGCTTACTCCCTACTCCAGATTCATCTAGAGACAGGCCGCAAGAATCAAATCCGTGTACACATGCAGGATATCGGCCACTCGGTGGTAGGGGATAAGAAGTATGGCTCTTCTACGAACCCATTAGGTCGCATGGGTCTACATGCACAGGTGCTCGTATTTATCCATCCAACAACAGGACAGCCAGTGAGCTTCAAGACGGATATCCCTGGCAAATTCCAAGGTGTGTTCGGCAAAAGCAATTAGCTGCAGAACATGTAGTTCTACAGCTAATTGTATCGCAAACTTACGATACAGAATGATTAGTTGTGTGTTGCATATGGACTAACCCATATGCTTAGGTTCTAAGATTAACTATATTGCGGTCGCATCTGCGACCGTTTGTTAACGTGCTTCTCTGCACCTAGCGCGGCAATACATCCATCTGCAGCTGAGATAACAGCTTGCTTCACGATCGTTCTCCGGGCATCTCCACCAGCGAATACACCATCAATCGAGGTTTTCATCTGCTCGTCAACCGTCACATATCCTTCATCGTCACGAAGCAGAGAATCACCAATAAAGTCTGTTCCTGGTTTCATACCAACAAGATAGAGGAACACCCCATCTACTTCCCAAGTGTGTTCATTCTTCTGATCGTCCTGAACAACAATACGATCAACGGAGTGCTCACCATGGATTTCCTTGACACGATGTTTTTTGTAAATATGGACATTCTCTAGTTCCTCTAGCTCTTCTAATGTAACGTCACCTTTGATCTGTCCGGTTGGAAGTAACAAGCGCACCTCTTTACAGAATTTAGCTAGCTGGCTCGCTTCATGGAAGGCCTCTTCGTTCTCCCCAACTACAACAACTAAACGGTTCTCGAAGAATGCTGCATCGCATGTAGAGCAGTAGCTTACGCCTCGACCCGTGAATTCTTCCTCGCCGCGAATTTTACTTGAAGGGGCTTTTGCGCCAACGCCTATAAATACACTTTTGGCTTGTATAATGCCTTCTGGTGTAATGATCTTCTTCAGCTCAGAATCGCTAAAGTCAACAGCGGTTACCTGTGTGCGAACGAAGGTAGCACCGAAATCCTTGGCTTGCCCTTGCATGTCTAACAGCAGCTCTAAGCCAGTAACTTCCTTGCGAACGCCGGGGTAATTGGCAATCTTATGTGTGATTGCTAATGTTCCACTAGTCGGAGCTTTGTCGAGGACTAGCGTCTTAAGTCTGCCCCGAGCAGCATATAGTGCAGCTGATGCGCCTGCAGGACCAGCGCCAACGACCACAAAATCATATACCTCACTAACTATTGAAGCATCCATAGTTCGGAATAAGTCATTCTTATTAGCCGCTTGTGCGGTTTCTGAATCTGAGTCCTTGAACGAAGCTGCTTCGACAGGTGCGTTCGATCTTACTTCGATGCCTAATGCTTTCATCAGCTTGTCCGGTTGAAATCCAAGAATCGGCTTATTGTTGATGAAAGTGGCAGGGGTTCCGAATATTTTGCGATTCTGAAGCTCTTCGAAATAGGTTAGATTATCACTGATATTACGTTCCTCATAAGCGATACCCCATTCTTGAAGCTGCTCCTTTACTTGGTGGCAGCGGGGGCAGCCTGTGCTTGAATAGATAATAACGGGTGTAGACATAGATTCTCAGTCCTTCTTCCAGCTTTAGTATAAATGAATGAGCGGATTACAGATTCTGATCTCCGGCTCTCCAGTTTGCAGCACATAGCCCACCTGATTGAAGAGCTTGAAGCACACGAAGTGTTTCATCCACGCTACGACCAACATCGTTATGATTAACTACCTGATATTTAACTTCTCCCTCAGGATCGATGATGAATAAACCTCTAAGTGCAATTCCTTCATCCTCAATTAATACGCCATAATCTCTAGCAACGCTCTGAGTGATATCCGAAGCCAGTGGGAAATTTAATTGGCCAAGACCGTTACTATCCTTAGGTGTTTGAATCCATGCGCGATGGGAGTACTGACTATCCGTGCTAACCCCAAGAATTTCTGTATCTAGGTCCTGGAATAACTCATTTGCGTCACTTAAAGCCGTGATCTCTGTTGGACATACGAATGTGAAATCTAATGGATAGAAGAAGAATACTAACCATTTGCCCTTATAATCTGCCAAGGATACCTTGGAGAATTTCTCGCCGTCACCAGAAACGCTCTGCATATTGAAATCGGGAGCTTGTTTACCTACTAATCGTGTTGTCATCATTGTGTTGCCTCCTTAAGTGTGTGTAATTTCTGAGTGAGAATCATTTTCACTGTTATAAAGATATTACTTTTTTTAATTAAAGTCAATATTAAATTAGAATAATTCTAATTAAGCGTTTGCAAAATGACAATTTATTGAACTCCTTTTAAGGAGTGACGGATTTATCATTCTTCAATAAAGCAACGATAATCACAATAATTAGAAGCATGGCCATAAGGCTAATGAGCACCCACTGTGTGGCCTGCAAAGAATATTCATCCATCATCCAGCCGATCAGTCTTGGGAGGAGCGCTCCGCCAATACCGCCGAATGCAACCATCAAGCTTGTCGTTCGTTCTGTCATCCCTGGGATTCGCTCATTAGCAAAGATAAGTGCCATGGCAAATATGCCAGACATCATTAATCCAAGCAACAGAATCATGGCGAAGCTGCTCCATAAATCCGTCATCATGGAGAAGAGAATAAGGAAGAGAAGGGATCCGGCACTACTAATAGTTAGGTACTTCACATATCCGGCATATTCAGCAAGATGCCCGGAGAATAATCGACCAATAACCATGGTTCCCCAGAACAGAGTTAGGCTTGCTGTAGCCATGGAGGGTGATGCCTCCGTTACATTCATAATGATACTAGGGAGGAAGTGTACCAAGCTCATCTCCACACCTACATAGATGAGGAAGAAGAGCATCATGAGGGCAAGGATAGGAATTGAGCCTCGCATATAGCGTGGTTTGTTGCCATTCGTGTCGTAGTTCGTATGAGAGTCAGCTCTCAACATCTTCCCGGACTGTCCGAATGGGAAAACTGACCATATGATGAGCGTGATCAAGGATATAACAGCGACGAATGGGAATGACCATTGCCACAATCCGACGTATATGAGATAACCTGCGATGGAGGGCATAATTAAAGCGCCTAATCCGAAGAACACCTCCAGCCGACTCATCGCAACGGCTTTATTATCCATAACAAATTCAATAATTAAGGCACCGATGGCAGCCTCCACAATTCCAAAGCCGAAGCCAGCAGCCGGAGCAGCCGCAAGCATCCAACCCCAAGAGGGTAGAAAGCTGTAGACAACCTCTGCGATCGTCAAGCAGCTAAGCGCTAAGATGATAACGCCTCTGCGCCCTAACAGCCGGGATATCGAAGGGGTAATCAAGACACCAACAAGAAAGCCAGCAAATTGATTGAAGATCAGCTGACTTCCTGAGCTATAGCTTAAATGATAGTGCGCAATCAATTCCTCAAGCACGGAACCCAGCACAACATGGGCAAGACCAATCAATAGATAAGATAAGCAGCCAATCCAGACAATTTTTCTCATAATCGTAGTATTCCTTCTCTTCTTAAATAGTATAAATCGATGTACCATGTAAAAATTACATTATTACCTCTCGAATTCCTCGCAAAAACAAAACCCGTATAGCCTATCATTCAGCTGTTTACGGGTTTTGTACTATGGGATGTCCTATTCTTACTCTACATCTGATTCAGCTTCCTCAATGTGGGTAATCGTTTCTATAGCTGCTTCGGAAGTTTTATCGATTTCAGTAGCAAATTTAGTAAACTGATCCTCACTCAGAACACGTCTAGCCGTTACATAACGATTCACATAGTATTTATCATTAAAGTTGGCAATCTTAGTTCCATACTTCGAGGAAGAATGGGCCATCTTACCGTCTCCTAGATATATACCTACATGAGAGATACTCTTGCCATTCGTATTGAAGAAGACGAGATCACCCTTGCGGAGATCCTTCTTATCAATCTTAGTACCAACCTTTGCTTGGTCCCTAGAGGTACGAGGCAGCTTAAGGCCTAATTCTGCGAACACATAACCTGTAAAACCAGAACAATCGAAGCCTTTTTCCGTTGTCCCGCCATACTTGTACTTGATGCCGAGTAGATCGTCGATAGTTTCGTTCAGTGGAGCATCCGCGAGGACACTTCCAATCGAAGCGAAAAACAACGTCAGCCCCAGCAGCAAAACCGCTGCTCTTCTGACAAGAATCAAAGCTGGTACTCCTTCCGGTGCCTACGAGGTTAGCTGTGGATCAGCTTACAATAGAATAAGCGATTCCTGAGGGTTCGGTTGAAAGGTGCCCTATGATCACTTAAAGCGAGATCAATTCACCCAGAATGGTTCCCCCGTTTCCCGATTAAGGGAATTCGGCATGTTTTTTTTAACCAAGCTTAACAATTCGTCATGAAAGTATAAAATCCTCCTTATTTCCTAAAATGATTATGTATTCAGTTTGCACAGCTACTAGTACATACCTTATTCGAGTTTAAACGGATTTAAAACCAAAACCAGCCCTTTTCTTAGGAAAAGGACTGGAAAATCCGTATGATCCACACTTTTCTTCTTATAAATCCGCATTATAGCTTTTTTTCCAGCCAGTATTTGTACTGTACAGAAATGCCCCATACCTTCAATGCCATCTGGAGAAGGGGGTAAACGAGATAAAGGATTAAGGTGAGAAATCCTGCCCAATACAAGGATGAAGTGAACATGAGCAGGCCGAATAAAGTGGTAATACTAAACACGATTAGGGCTAATCCACAAATGGGCAGCAGATGACGAAAGGAAACAACGAGAGCAAGGTACAATCTGGAGTCGGTAGTTTTTGCGAGCTGGATATAGGTGAATATGAGTTTTAAGAATGAGCTATATACCATCATTCCAAGCAAGATAGGCACAATTGCTAATACTAATGAGAAGTAAGAGTCTGCATATAATATTCGGTCCGCGGCATAAGGGATGAGCCAGTAGAGGGGGATCGCAGTTAGAAGATTGCGAAGCCAGAACAACAGGGTGAACGAACCACTCAGTCGCTTCATGCCATGAATGAATATGGTTCCTCTAGGTCCTTCTGTATGTAAGCTATCATAGACACCGGCTGTAATAAACGGAGATATTACGACACGAGCAAGAACGAAGATGAGTAATGTCCATAGAAAGGGTTGGGCTAGCTTCGTTTCGAACAATAGTAAGGCACTCTCATTCAAGAATAGGTCGACCCGTTCCGTTGCTAATTGTTGAGGTGGAAAGCGTTGCATGACGGATACCACATGCTTCTGAATGAATTGGTAGAATAACATACTCCAGATAAAGTGAAATAGGAACATGACGCCAATCGCAAATGATTGTTTACGTGCTAACTGATAGCCGTCCTTCAAATAAAGTTTCATATATAGCACCTCATCATAGGAATAATCCAACAAGCGTCTCGACCGATTTCTCGATGATTAAGTTCCAGCGTATTTTCCAAGATTGATCTACGTTAGCATGCAGGATATTGTTATAATGCTTGTTCTCAAGGATAAGCTGATGTTGATGGTCTACTGCGACCCATTCAAGTGGGGATGTAGATATTATTTTGTAATCGATGCTAGCATCTGTACCTTTCCATTCTCGTTCTATAAAGGTCCCATCTTGAAAGTAGAAGAGGATGGGGACGATCCGATCTTGCCCCCCATGACGAACAATACGAACAATATTCTCAAACTGAGCTTGCCCATCTTTCAATATTGGCTCAACGCGAATATGTTTAGCCTCGTAATCCAGCATTGCGCCTCCATATACGAATTGCTTAAAGAAGGGTGCCCAGGATTGTTTGGTCGTAGCTTCCAGTACATGCTGAAAGTCGGAAGTAGACGGGTGCTTAAATTTGAATTTCTGATAGTAGGTCCGCATGACTTTATTCATCCGTTGACTCCCAATCTTTCGCTCAATTGCTAGAAGCACAAGCTTGCCTCGGGTGTATACATTCTCGGCGTATTGATCATGGTTAGTATAGTCCCAAGCATTCTGTTGTAATGAAGCAGGTTTTATCATATGACTTGATTCTAGGGCGAGATTGGGCCGTACATCGTACTCCAGCTGTAAGAGCTTAAGCTCGGAGTAGGAGGTGAACGCCTCATCTAACCAAGCCTCCTCCATTTCATTAGAAGCGACCATACCATACCAATATTGATGAGCGATCTCGTGAGCGACGACTTGCTCTAGCTCCAAGTCTGGCTCTGCAGTCTCAGCTTCCCAAGATGTGATCAATGTAGGATATTCCATACCTGCCGTTCCTCCGCCACCCTCTGGGGGAACGACGATAGACAGCGTAGAGTAGGGATAAGCGCCATACCACTGGCTATAGCGAGAGAGGGCTAGCTTGGCAACACGGAAGTAGCGCTCTCGCAAGTGTTCATGCTTAGGGTCCATATACAGCTTAATTCTGACACCGGGTACATACTTATCTGAGAACGGCTCCTCGGCATAAACAAATTTAGGGGATGCTGCCCAGGCGAAATCGTGAACATCATCAGCGTAGAAGAAGTAGGTTTTCAGTCCTGTGGCTTTGTTCACCGTAGCAGTCTTAGTAGGAAAGCCCGTAGCAGCGACGATATAGTTTTCCGGGACTTGAATGGTAACATTATAGATACCAAAATCTGCGTAGAATTCAGAATTACCATGGTATTGATGGAGCACCCAGCCTTCTTCCTTGCGATCCCTTGTACCTGCGGGCTCATACACAGCGACCTTAGGAAACCACTGGCCAGCCATAATGTAATCATCGACAACACCCATTCGGGCAAAAGCATGCGGCATCTGCACGTCGAATTTCATACTAAGCGTGATCTTCTCTCCTGCAATAACAGGCTTGGGGAGCCGTAACCTCATCAGGGTATGATCGTTCTTGTTGTTATCGTCAGGTTGAATGAAGGTCATCCGATGACTAATCTCACTTCCGTCTGAGGTTTTGATCATACTTACATGCATAGATCCGAAGCTACCATCGACCATAGAGGTTGTCCGCAGCTTACCATCAGATTCCTTCATGAAGGTGGTATCCATAGATTCAAAGGCGTTGGGATACATGTGAAAGTACAGATCAGTGACCGGTTTCTTGCCAGGATTGCTCCACGTTAATGTTTGTACACCCTGCAGCTTTCTCTGCTCATTGTCATACATTACGTTGATGTGGTATTCCACCACATGATTGCTTAGATGAACAGGCTTGGGCTTGACCGGTATTACGATAGCATCGGGTCGGACGGGTAGTTCTGTGACCTCTTTAGTCACGGGAAGATCGCGAGTAGGTTCAATGAAGTAAGCTACAGTCCCAACGAACACTAAACATAAGAAGATGAGAAGAATGCGTCTGGCAGTAGAAGGATTGGCTTTCATCGGTTCCATTGGTTCACCCCATTGACAAGCTTTACTCGATATATATGTTTGTACAAGGGGGATTATTTCTGTATTCACTTTTTTGTTGTGAATTTATTTGTTGATATAAGGAGCTGTGGATTTTCTAATGATCATATTTCCTGAGAGAGAAACCTTCATGATGGGGTAATCTTCATTGCTCTTACGCCATAGAAGCATCTCGACCGCTTGTCTGCCAAGGAATTCTTTAGCAACACCGAAGGTTGTTAAGCTAGGCTCGATGATCATTGAATCCTCTATATTATCAAATCCAGTAACACATACTTGGCCAGGAACAGATATATTTAATTGCTGTAGCACCTGTATGACGGAAATAGCAATGTTGTCATTCGCACATACGAAAGCCGTGGGCAGGGAGTCTGCTTTGACAAGTCGGGTTAATATGGGGTTGAGTTCAAGTTGAAGCTGAGGAATATCTGAAGCGGATAAAGCTAGAAGCGTTTGGTCAATTGTACTCGGACTAATAATATGATTGTCCTCCAAGCAGCTTTTAAAGCCATTCCAGCGATCATAGAAGCTTCTGGAAAACGATGTATTACCAACAAATTGCATAGAGGTATGACCTAGACCTAACAAATACTGTGTTATTCGTGAAATCCCCTCAGCGTTATTAACGAACACAGAGTCTGCCGGAATTAAAGGGTCCTCATGATCGATGAGGATTAAGGGAATACTTAAGTTGTGGATCACTAGGAGCTGGGAAGTCGTGATGAGTCCAACACCGATAATACCAATATAGCCATCGGGATTAATAATATTAGCGAAGTTATCTGCAATGTCATCGGTTATGATGACCATACCTATATCCTTGCTTTCAAGAGCAGCGGAGATACCTTCAAGTATACGTCCCCAATAGCTCGATTCCTTGGTTTGAAACCTTACGTTGGGCATAAGGACTAATAACGTCTGTTTCTTATCACTCGCGTTGGATGGATCTATTCGCATGCCTAATTGAGCATTGGATGACCTCATCCCTTTATTCGCGAAATATCCAAGCTGTGTTGCGGTCTTAATTACTTTTTCTCGTGTAGCTAGACTTACACCCTTCTTACCTGAGAGGGCTTTAGATACAACGAATTTAGATACGCCAATATAATCTGCGATGTGCTGCATAGTGACTTTATTATCCATGCTTCTCAACTCCATTCTCTTCTCTTAGACGACTAGATAATGACACTTTTCATTCATTGACTTATCTATTTTGTTAGCATAAAATCAAAGATATAATAATAACAGTTAGCATAACACGAGAGGATGTAATCTGCCATGGAATTTTCATTTGAAGAAAGATTATCTTCATTAACGAAACAGTATCAAGAAATTATTGGGAAGAAGAACACGAGGGTTGAGAACGGTAATGGCATCTATGATCGTTATCAGAATCCAGTTCTGACTGCAAGTCATGCACCTCTTCTATGGAAGTATGATCTAAATCCCGAAACAAATCCATACTTAATGGAACGTCTAGGTGTGAACGGAGCCTTTAATCCAGGAGCCATAGAGTTAGATGGCAAGTATTATCTTGTAGTTCGTGTAGAAGGTGTAGATCGTAAGTCATTCTTCGCAGTAGCTGAGAGTGCAACGGGAATCGATCAATTTACGTTCTGGGATTATCCAATCTTGCTTCCTGAGACGGATATTCCTGATGTTAACGTTTATGATATGAGGTTAGTTAAGCATGAGGATGGCTGGATTTATGGACTGTTCTGTACAGAACGCAAGGATCCCGATGCACCTAAGGGGGATTTGTCCAGTGCGATTGCACAATGTGGTATAGCTCGAACGAAGGACTTAGTAGAATGGGAGCGTCTGCCAGATCTAATTACAAGATCACAGCAGCAGAGGAATGTTGTGCTTCATCCTGAATTTATTGATCAGAAGTACGCTTTCTATACAAGACCACAGGATAGCTTTATTGAAGCGGGCTCCGGTGGAGGAATCGGTTGGGGCTTATCAGCATCGATTGAGAATGCAGTTGTTAATGAAGAAATTATTGTTGATGAACGAAGATATCATACGATCAAAGAAGTTAAGAACGGACAAGGTCCGGCACCAATTAAGACAGATAAAGGCTGGCTTCACATTGCACATGGTGTGCGGAATACGGCAGCTGGCTTAAGATATGTATTGTATGCGTTCCTAACAGATCTTCAGCAGCCTGAGAAAATTACCCATGCTCCAGGTGGACATCTGATCGCACCAGAAGGTGAAGAGCGAGTAGGCGATGTATCCAATGTTGTTTTCTGTAATGGTGTGATTGCGCAAGAAAATGGCAATGTATTTATCTATTACGCATCCTCAGATACACGTATCCATGTTGCAACGACCACAGTAGATCAATTATTAGACTATGTCATCCATACACCTGAGGATCTAGGACGTTCATACACATCGGTCGAAGCTAGGAACGAACTGATAACCAAGAATCTCGAATACTTAAAGTCAGTTAAATAATATACAATCAGTTTTATGTAATATGTGAATTGCTGGGCTGTCAGTGTGATCATTCTGTGATCGCATGGATGGCTTTTTTGGCAGATACGTGCTTAGCCATGTCACGCTCCTGCACCCAAGTTGCACTTTAACTAATTAATCTTCTTCAGCAATTTGTGTTATCATAATGGAAACATTGCTTTTAAGGAAGGTGAAGCCTCACATGGATACAGAGAAAAAAGGGTTTAAGAATATTGCTTTGAATGTAGTTAGCTCTAAGGTTGATCATCGTGGCTTCGGGCAGGGTGCAATTGATTTGAGTAATCTGTCCAGCATCATTATTGATGGGGACGAAGCGTATATAGATATCGGTGCCATTCATGCTAAGAGCCGAGTGGAGAAGGGTGTGAAATTTAGCCCTAATAAGGAAGATACGCCGAACGGCCGTCGTTGTTGGATCGTATGGATTGCCGTGGAGCGAGATACAGAGGGAGCTCATTACGCGGGAGTAACCGCTTGTGAGATGTTAGTGGATACCGAAGCACGTCGTGGTTGGAAGATACTACCAGACCACGTGAACAAGCTAGATTATGCATTAAAGCGACGTTATATAATAGAAGGCTTGAGTGATACTGAGAAAACCGTGCTAAAAGATCTGCTCATCGAGCACAATCCCCAGTGGTGGGAACGCTCACCTGAGGAGCTGAAGGAGAAGCTGGCTTAGGCTTTTGCTTAGGCTTTTGCTTAGGCTTTTGCTTAGGCTTAGGCTTAGGTAAGCTATTATAGTCCGCGTAGCCGAATCAGGATTGTTTTTTCAATTAACGCAATGAGAATTAACTAATTTTGCTTCTATGCCTTACTTGTACTTTTTAACGCAATGAGGATCGGTTAATCCATCGAATGGCGCTTAATAACCCTTCGAATTGGCACATTAGTCAATCCTCATTGCGTTATCTTTATCATCAATCCAACAAATACTCATAATTATTCGAAACTAAACGATATGCAGTGATTCTTTGTGTCCCGGAAGCAGGAAAGAGTTCACCCTTATCAACTAATCCATGCAGCAACCTCTTCGCATAAGGGTCACTAATGTTCAACCACGTCTTTACATCCTGCATTTTCACCTCTCGACGAACTCTAGTAGCCATACGAATGATTTCTCGTTCCGCCAGAGACAGTTCCTTTAACCTCTGCCACTCAACGAGATACTTACCAATCAGATTCTGAAGACGACGCTGACAGGCTCGAGGGTTATCGCGTATACGGTCTAGTGAGAATCGAATCACTTTCCAACCATCAATAACTAAGTCGTTTTGACGGTCTCGGTCATCTGAATGCTGATCACGTGACATATCTCGTAAATGTGTTCCGAATGGATCAATCTCAATCGCAATTCTTAACCAATGATGAATAAAAGCGAAGTCAATATACCTGAAAGCATCTCTAAAGTCAGTAACCTCGTATTCTGGATGTAGATCAACTAAGTGCCCAAACACAGGTATCCACACCTTCTCCAGAAATAACATCTCCGCATACCCTAGTCCATTTAATAGACGCCGACGGCACTCACCTTTTCTTAAGCTAATATGCTGTTTCAACCAACTACCCACTAATTGTTCTAAATTCACAAATGCTCCTCCTCATATTCAACCTAATAACTACAGATCACGACGCTTACATCCCTCCCCAAGTTCTCAAACTCACAACTTAAACTCAACGCCTCCTACTCAAAATTTCACGCTCAGCAGTGCACAAATGACCTCGAAAAATAAAAATGCCGCCCAGTCCTCTTATAGAGGAAGAGCGGCATGTGCTTCACGCCGAGCATGAGGTTTAATTTGTAAATATATTCTAGCATAAATTTGGTAACTATGTAAGATTGAACAATGAAATGTTATCTAAATGTGAGAAATATGGATATAGTCTCGATTTATTGTGTATTGTGCATAGATTAGTGTAATGAGAATAGGCTAATTGTGGTCAAACTAATATATGGCCATCATTAACGCAATGGGAATAGACTAATTAATCATAATTAACTAGACGCAGCCGAAGTATGTGAGATTAATCTATTCTCATTGCGCTAATTACACCCAGAGTACCTTGTTCAAGCATATAAGCAATTGCGGTTTCGTTAATCGGAGAAAGCCTCAGCATGAGTAGTGAATAGCCACCAAAGACCCCATCCCCCACCAACTAATGAACACTCGTTCCACCATAGCCACCACTTCGTCCACCAACTAATGAACACTCCGTCCACCATAGCCACCACTTCGTCCACCAACTAATGAATACTCGTTCCACCATACCCCAACTCTTCCACCCGCAAATGATCACTCCGCCCACCAACGCTTCAAATCCCTCCACCAGCTACGTTCAGAGGTGCTGTTCTCCTCCAGTGGCGTTTCCTCCGTCTTCAGAGGAGCTCCGTGCTCAGAGCATAGCTCGGTAGGCTCGGTTCCTTTCACGAACACCTCCAGCAGTGAATCTGGACAAGCAGCGGTCGCGATCGTACCTGTTGCCACATCGATATAGGCGGAGACTACGCCATCAGGGATGGGGAAGATCTTCGGCGGAACCGGCTCTAGTGTCTGCTCTAGGAATTGAGCGAAGATCGGTGCCGCTTTATGTGATTCTACCGAGGTGATCGTCCGATTCTTATCATGGCCAACCCACACAGCTACGGATAGCTCAGGTGTGAATCCGACCATCCAGGCATCAGTATCCGTTGTCCCTGTTTTGCCAGCAACGGGGCGTTTGATCATCGAAGCTACGCGATTTCCAGTACCGCCAGGCTCGAATACACTCTCCATCATATGTGTGAGTACATAGGCGTAGGGTGCAGCGATGACCTGCTGTACAGTCGGCTTCGCTTCATAAAGGAGATTTCCGAGATGATCTTCAATTCGTAGAACAGCTATCGGTTCGACACGAGCACCTAAGTTTGCGATTGTGCCGAAGGCAGATGCCATTTCAAGTGGACTTACAGGGAATGTCCCTAGGGCCAGTGAGGGTAAGGGCTTCATCGCGGATTTAATGCCGAGTGCCCTTGCCATCGTAATGACCTCTTCAGGACCGACATTCATAATCGTCTGCACCGCATAGATATTGTCGGAACGAGCAATCGCATGCCGCATATCGATCAGATCATGCGTATACTTATCATTAAAGTTACTCGGCATATACGTTTCTCTGCCCTCATCATAGGTGAATAATGTTGGCTCACTCCGATAACGTGTTAGCGGCGTGAATTCATTCTTGGATAGCGCAGTTAAATATACGATGGGCTTAAAGGAAGATCCAGGCTGCCTCGTATCAGCAAGCGTACGGTTGAATTGATTTTTCGAATAATCCGTTCCTCCGACCATAGCCTTGATGTAACCGTTTCGTGGGTCAACTGCGATTAATGCGGTCTGTAGCTCACTTTCCTCCTCCATCTCTTTAGCGATGACCTGCTCGGCATGATGTTGAGCATTTAAATCCAGCGTCGTATATATCTTAATTCCGCCTTCCTTCAATAACTGCTCGCTGATCCCCAGTCGATCTAGTGCGATCTGCTTAATGAAATCACGGAAGTAAGGTGCCTCAGAGGGTCGACCACCGCTAAGTGATTGATACAACAAAGGCTCTGCATAAGCGTGCTTTGCTTCATCAGAAGTGATGAAACCATGCAAAACCATTGTTTGCAGTACAGTGTGCTGGCGTTTCTTCGCATTGTCCAAATCCATATAAGGCGAATAATATTTCGGTCCTTTCGGTACACCAGCGAGCAGGGCGCTCTCGGCCAGCGTCAATTCAGAAGCGTCCTTGGCAAAATAAAGACGAGACGCCGCCTGAATCCCATAGGTGGCATGCCCATAATAAATCTGGTTGAGGTACTTTTCCAGAATCTCATCCTTCGTAAATCTCATCTCAAGCTGAATGGCTAGCGTGGCTTCGTTTATTTTGCGAGACCAGGTTCGGTCATGATTGAGGTAAAGATTACGTGCAAGCTGCTGCGTTAACGTGCTCGCACCCTGAACCTTAGACATATTCTTGACATTCACGGCAACCGCACGAGCTAAGCCGCGAAGGTCGATGCCATAATGATTGTAGAAGCGATGGTCCTCGATGGCCAATGTTGCGTTAATTACAGAGGGTGCAATCTGATTTAGCTTGACCACCTGACGATTCTGCCCAGCATCGAGGGTATCAATAATGTCCCCGTGGTAGTCTAAGATATAGGAGGTTTGTGCTACGATCGCCACAGGCAAGGTTTGGTTTCTTAGGTATAATAGGTAAAGAATCGCACAGAGCACACCCACAACAGCTGTAACGAATAGGAAAGAAGCAATAGAGGAAAGCCATCGCACTTTCTTTTTTGACGCAGTTCTGGTCACGTAGATCACCTTCCTTCTAATACCATAGAATGAGCAAATCATATTTATTGTTTATTCTTTAGTATGGAAGATAATAGAAGAGGCTATTCAATACGAGTGAAAGATTATGTAAGATTAAGTTGCTTTTTCGGCGGATTGCACTATAATACAAACTGAACGTAAGGAATAGACGAATCATTCCAATTCATGATTGGAAGAAAGAAGGTAGCAAACATGGAATTATGGTATACGGAGAAGCAAACGGAGAACTTTGGAATAACTATGAAGATCAAAGAGACGCTAATTACAGAGAAGACCGATTTTCAGGATTTAGCGATCATCGATACAGCGGAATACGGTCGAATGCTCGTTCTTGACGGCATGGTCATGACTACGGAGAAGGATGAATTTGTATATCACGAGATGGTTGCCCATCCTGTGTTGTATACACATCCAAATCCTAAGCACGTACTTGTCGTAGGTGGTGGAGACGGTGGAGTTATCCGTGAAGTGTTGAAGCATCCAAGTGTGGAGAAAGCAGTTCTTGTAGATATTGATGGCAAAGTAATCGAGTATTCTAAAAAGTTCTTGCCTAGTATTGCAGGCTGGTTAGATGATCCTCGTGTAGAAGTCATTGTGAATGATGGTTACCTACATATCCATGAGAATAAGAATACCTACGACGTGGTTATGGTGGATTCTACCGAACCCGTTGGACCTGCTGTTCAGCTCTTCGAGCGTGGCTTCTATGCCGCGATCTATGCCGCATTAAAGGAAGATGGTATCTTCGTAGCTCAGACGGACAACCCTTGGTTCAAGGCGGATTTGATTCGTCAGGTACAGAAGGATGTAGGAGAGATCTTTCCAATTACGCGATTATATATGGCTAATATTCCAACCTATCCAAGCGCACTTTGGACATTCACGATGGGAAGTAAAACGTATGATCCATTAAAGGTAGACGAAACGCAAATTCCTGAGTTAGATACCAAATATTATTCACCAAGATTGCATAAAGCAGCATTTGTGCTGCCTAAGTTTGTTGAAGAGCTGTGCCATACGAAATAATTTCCAGAAGGTAAGGTGAGGGATACGATGCGTCATGATCAAGCTTATTCAGGTAATGTGTTCATTGCCAGCTCTGAAGATTATGCCTCAGCTAAGGCAGTTATTTATGGAATGCCAATGGATTATACGGTAAGCTTCCGCCCAGGATCTCGTTTCGGTCCTGCACGCATCCGCGAGGTATCGATAGGGCTAGAGGAATATAGTCCATACCTAGATCGAGGATTAGAAGAGGTAGCTTACTTCGATGCAGGTGACCTACTGCTTCCCTTCGGCAATGCAGCACGAAGTCTTGACCTGATAGGTGAATATGTAAAGGGCCTCTTAGCAGAAGGGAAATTTCCGCTTGGACTAGGTGGAGAGCACCTGGTATCCTGGCCCGTTATTCGTGAGGTGTATGCGCGTTATCCGGATTTGGCGATCATTCACATCGATGCACATGCTGACTTACGTGAGCATTACGAGGGAGAGCCTTTATCACACTCCACGCCAATAAGAAAAGCTTCTGTCTTGATGGGCGGGAAGAATATTTATCAATTCGGCATTCGCTCAGGCTCACGAGAGGAATTCGAATATGCGCGTAAGGAAGTTAACTTCTATCCCTTTGATGTATTAGAGCCCTTGCGTCAGGTTTTACCTGAATTAAAGGGGCGCCCTGTTTATGTGACGATCGATATCGATGTTCTCGATCCATCGGCAGCTCCAGGCACAGGCACAGCAGAAGCGGGCGGGATTACAAGCAAGGAGCTATTAGCAGCAATTCACGCAATCGCTCGTTCAGAGGTCCAAGTAGTTGGGGCTGATGTGGTTGAGGTTGCGCCTGTGTATGATCCAACGGAACAGACACAGATCGTAGCGGCCAAGCTTGTTCGTGAGATGCTGCTCGGATTTGTGAAGTAGTAGCGATGGATAATAAACATCATGTGAGCATAAAGATGGAAAGTGTATGGGAAGAAGAAATAACCCTGCAGCTTGCTCAGGGCGACCTTTTTGAGAAATCAGAAGGGTGGTTTCTGCGTTATGAGGAGCCAGAGCGTGACCAAGGAATAATAACGGCTACCATTAAGTGTACACAGGGACAGATCAAGCTGATGCGTCGTGGTGCAGTTGAGTCGGACATGACCTTTGAGGTGGGTATTACCCACCCTGGCTTCTATACATCTTCACTCATTCATATGCCATTTGAGACAGCGACAACGGAAATTCTTATAGAGCTGCATGAAGGTAAAGGTCGGCTGATATGGGCTTATCACCTGATTACTCAGGAAGAACCCTCTTCACTCCGCCGCGTGACCGTTTGGCTCTCGTAGGGAGTAGCTGTGAGCTTATCTTCTTATTGCGACCCAATAGCTTCCAAGCGCGAATTGCATCGAGTCTCCCTCTTCGAGGGAGCTTCTTATTTCTATAAGTTATAGTGATGGCTGAGCGCGTGAGGATTTCCTTGATTTTCGCAGCGGTCATTGTAGGTTTTTTGGCAAGCAGTAGCGCAATTACACCCGAAACATGTGCGGTTGCCATGGATGTCCCGCTCAATTCGTTATATTGACCATGGATCCATGTAGAATAAATAGCCTCTCCTGGTGCATAAACATCAACTAACCCTCCTTGATTACTAAAAGCGGCAATGCGATTTCCTTTATTCGTTGCTCCGACGGCGACCGTTTGTGGGAAGCGGGCTGGATAATCAATGATATTCCGTTTAGCTTGATTCCCTGCTGATGCAACAATAATAATATCCCGCTCATAGGCAAGCTTAACTGCATTATGCAGAGCTGAGCTGTATGAGTCCATGCCAAAGCTCATATTGATAATATTCATACGATTCGTGATACACCAATGAATGGCCAGAATAATATCGGATACATACGCGGCTCCATCATGATCGAAAGCCTTTATGGGATATAAAGAAGCTCGCGGAGCGACGCCTCGAATTCCAGTAGCAGCGTTTGAAGCTACTAGGGTTCCGGCAATGTGGGTACCATGTCCATTATCGTCGATAGGAAGCTGATAACGATTCAGAAGATTAACTCCTCTATACAGAGAGGAGTTAATATCTGGATGTGAGAAGTCAACACCCGTATCGACGATTCCAATTCGAATTCCTTGACCTTTAGTTTTCGGCCACAATTTGGGTGCTTGGATTGCGGATATGCCCCAGGGGATACGCTCTGAAAGATCAACATGAGAAGATGGCCTTCCGCCATTAGGCAGATGGATAATCGCTTTAAGCTGCACCATGGTATTACTCCCTCCCATATGGGAAACTATGAAGTAATATATGACCGAGCATACGATGGAGTATAGGAGTGTTGCCTATTTTAGATAATCGGGCAGGTACATTTGGGTTCGCGATGGTTTAATTTCCAGGACTTCTCGACACAGGTCGACTTACAATTAAACGCACATCGCTAATCGCGATGGTTTAATTTCCAGGATAGTTGCATTTTTCAATAAAATAAGGTTTACTTATTGGTATGAAAAACGTCATGACGTGAAGGTGGTTTTATTATGAGCAGTCAGATTACATTAAAAGTGTCTCAGGATGTCGCTAAAGAAATGCCAATGGTCGATCTAGCTTTCAACGTACTCCGAGCTGTGAATACTCCGATGTATTACAGAGACTTGATGCAGGAAATCGCCAAGATCAAGGATATTTCAGATGAGCAGGTTATGCAAGTTATTGCCCAGGTTTACACCGAAATCAATATAGATGGTCGCTTCGCTTGTGTAGGCAACAATCTTTGGGGATTAAAGCGTTGGTATCCAGTAGAACGCACTGAAGATGCAATGGGAGGCAACACAAAGCATCCGCGTATTATTAATGATGAAGATGATGATGATATGGATGATGAGACCCTGTTTGCGGATGAGAAGGACGATGACTTTGATGCGACAGATGATGATACCGAGTCATTCGATGCTGATGCTGAAGAAGTTGAGGACGAAGCTGAAGAAGAAATCGAAGAGGAATTATCAGATGAATTGGATGATGATCTTGATGATGAAGATTCATCGGATGACGACGATATGGACGATGAGTTAGACGAGGAAGATGAAGACGATGATGATGACAAATAACAATATAAACCTGTATTGACACGACACCGTGGACAGAGTAAACTATTCCATGGGCTAAAGATTCATGAATCTTTTATTAGATTATACAAGTGCCCCGTATAATGCGGGGGCACTTTGTTTTTTTTTATAGAAACTTTTTGCCACCAGATAGCTCTGGGCTGCAAATCAATATTCTCGTTTGTCACAAATATGTGATTACGAATAGGAGGTAGTATTTAGTGACTAAGTACATTTTTGTAACGGGTGGTGTGGTTTCCTCCTTAGGCAAAGGCATAACAGCAGCATCGCTAGGTAGATTGCTAAAGAACAGAGGGCTGAAAGTCACGATTCAAAAATTCGATCCGTACATAAATGTGGATCCAGGCACGATGAGTCCGTACCAGCATGGAGAGGTATTCGTAACAGATGATGGCGCCGAGACCGATTTAGATTTAGGACATTATGAGCGTTTTATTGACATTAATCTTTCCAAGAATAGCAATGTAACTGCGGGTAAAATCTACTCCTCAGTAATTACCAAGGAGCGTCGAGGTGATTTTCTGGGAGGAACCGTACAGGTTATTCCGCATATTACGAATGAGATCAAGGATCGGATAACGAGGGCAGGCAGAGAAGCTCAATCCGACGTGGTTATAACTGAAATCGGTGGAACTGTGGGTGACATCGAAAGCTTGCCTTTCCTCGAAGCTATTCGACAGATGAAATCGGATATGGGTCGTGATAATGTCATGTACATACACGTAACACTTATTCCGTATTTGAAGGCTGCTGGCGAAGTGAAGACAAAGCCAACTCAACATAGCGTGAAAGAGCTGCGTAGTATTGGTATTCAACCTAATATCATTGTTTGCCGAACAGAGCATCCGTTATCTGAAGAGATGAAACGGAAGATTGCCTTGTTCTGTGATACCGATGCGAATGCAGTTATAGAAATGATTGATGCCGAGACCCTTTATGAAGTGCCATTATTCCTCAGAGCACAGGAAATGGATGATATTGTCTGTAAGCATCTGAAAATTGAAGCACCTCCAGCGAATATGATTGAGTGGGAAGCGCTTGTTCATCGTGTGAAGTCACTGACTGAGAAGACTGAAATCGCAATCGTGGGCAAGTATGTTGCCCTTCATGATGCTTACTTGAGTATTGTGGAATCGCTCGGACATGCTGGTATCGACTGTAATACAGAAGTGATTATTCGTTGGGTTCACGCCGAGGATTTGACAGACCATAATGTAGCAGAAGCTCTTCAAGGTGTTGCCGGAATACTCGTCCCAGGTGGCTTTGGTGATCGTGGTATAGAGGGAAAGATTTGTGCGATTAAACATGCTCGGGAGCAGAAGATTCCGTTCTTCGGAATATGCTTGGGTATGCAAGTGGCTGTTGTTGAGTTTGCGCGTTCTCTGGTCAAGCTGGCGGGTGCGAATAGCTCTGAGATTAATCCGACTACGACTTACCCAGTTATTGACCTTCTACCTGAACAGAAGGACATAGAGGATTTGGGCGGGACGATGCGTCTTGGATTGTATCCTTGTAAGCTAACTCCTGATTCCGTAGCTTTCTCATGCTATCAGGATGAATTGGTCTATGAGCGTCACCGACATCGTTATGAATTCAATAACGAATATCGAGAAGTGCTGGAGCAGGCCGGAATGATTTTCTCGGGGACCTCCCCAGATGGTAGATTAGTGGAGATTGTTGAAATTACCGATCACCCTTGGTTTTTAGCTGTGCAATTCCATCCTGAATTTACTTCGAGACCGAATCGCCCGCAGCCATTATTCCGCGAGTTTGTAAAAGCAGCTAAAAATTTAAGCTCCTAAATTTACCAAGTTGGTAATAAAAACCTAACATGGGTAGTTAAGTGGCAGGAAAGTGGTTACTTCTGGCGAATAATGTATAAAATATTAATTTATTTTATGGCATTATTAAGATTGGGGGGACCTTGATGGATGACAAAAAGGTACTAATTGTAGATGATCAAATTGGAATTCGTGTACTGTTAGTTGAAGTGTTCAGTAACGAAGGTTACAGTACCTTTCAAGCTTCCAATGGGAAGTTGGCTTTGGAATTAGTTAAACGAGAAGCACCCGATATTGTGCTGTTGGACATGAAGATTCCGGGAATGGACGGGTTAGAGATCCTAAAGCACATCAAAGATATTGACCGCTCCATAAAAGTAATCATGATGACAGCCTACGGTGAACTAGCCATTATTAAAGAAGCTACAGACCTGGGAGCACTCATGCACTTCACCAAACCATTCGATATTGATGAAATGAGAATGGTCGTGAACAATGAATTACGAGGACCATCCTCAAGAATGGCTGTAGGATCCTGACTTGTTCAGGATCTTTTTTATTGAATTTCTATATAGAATGACACAAGTTTTACTTACTCTTTCAGATTTAACTGTGCTATAATATGTCAGTAGTAAATGAGGGTGTCCAATTTGTCACAGCTGTCACACAAAACAAATCATATAATTACGAAGTAGTTTTGTGAGTTTGTCCTTACTTTGTAAGCCACTAAGCTTCATAAAGCTAAGATCCACAAAAACCTTAGGAGGAAAAACTATGCCATTAGTTTCTATGAACGAGTTTTTACCGCAAGCAAGAACTGGTAAGTATGCAGTAGGTCAATTTAACATGAATAACCTTGAATTTGCTCAAGCTATTATGGAAGCAGCTATGGAGGAAAATTCCCCATTCATTTATGGAGTCAGTGAAGGGGCTTTGAAGTATATGGGCATCGAGTTTACAGTTGCAATGGCGAAAGCAGCAGCACTGAAATCCGGCCTACCTATCGCGCTTCACCTTGACCATGGTAGCAGCTTCGAAGTTGCGATGAAGTGTATCCGTGCAGGATTCTCATCTGTTATGTTCGATGGTTCCCATTATTCATATGAAGAGAATGTTCGTCTCACCAAGGAAGTAGTTAAAGCGGCTCGTGCAATGGGCGTTTCCGTTGAAGGAGAGCTTGGCACAATTGGTGGAGTTGAGGATGACCTAAGTGTGGATGAAGCAGATGCAAGCTTGGCTAATCCTGAAGAAGCTATTCGTTACTACGAAGAAACAGGCGTAGATTGTGTAGCGATTGCAGTTGGTACTGCTCACGGTATGTATTCAGCTGAGCCTAATATTCGTTTTGATATCATCAAGAAGGTTGCAGAAGCAATACCTGTACCTGTTGTTCTTCATGGTGGTTCCGGTGTTAAGGACGAGGATATTCGTAACGCTATTCTAGCGGGTGTTGGTAAGATTAATGTGAACACAGAAAATCAAGTAGCTTGTACGGAAGCAATTCGACAAGCCTTGAATAAGGATCTTAATGTAATTGATCCGCGCAAATATCTAACCCCTGCAAGAAAAGCTATGGTTGATGTTGTTCGTTCGAAGATCGTACTATTCGGTAGCAGTAATAAAGCGTAGGTAGAGTGATACAGGGAAGTTACCCAGGGGCTCGTATGCTCTAGGTGACTTCCCTTTCTGTTACATAAAGCTTATACTTAACGAAGTGGTTTTGCTACACAAAACACAGCTTATGCTTACGAAGTGGTTTTGCTACACAAAACCTTTAGGAGGATTTCATCAGCATGGAAAAACTTTATATAGCTGGCGGACGACCACTCCGTGGCACTGTACAGATCAGTGGTGCGAAGAATAGTGCAATTGCTCTGATCCCCGCAGCCATATTGGCTGAAAGTCCAGTTGTTCTTGATAATCTTCCAATACTTAGCGATGTAGCCATCTATACAGAAATACTTGAAGATATGGGGGCGAAGGTATACTGGCAAGGTGATTCATTGACGATCGACCCTACCCATATACAATCCACAGCTATGCCAAATGGCAAAGTAAAGATGCTACGTGCCTCTTATTATTTAATGGGGGCCATGCTAGGGCGTTTTGGTGAAGCGATTATTGGTCTTCCGGGCGGTTGTAACTTTGAGCCTCGTCCTATTGATCAGCATATTAAGGGCTTTGAAGCTCTGGGTGCTGAGGTGCGGAATGAATATGGTTCCATTCACATTGTTGCTAAGCAGTTAAGAGGTGCAAGAATATACTTAGATGTAGTGAGTGTAGGCGCGACGATCAATATTATGTTAGCAGCTTCTAGGGCCAAGGGTGTTACGCTCATAGAGAATGCCGCCAAAGAGCCAGAGATTATTGATGTAGCTACTTTGTTAAACGCAATGGGAGCTAGTATTAAAGGCGCTGGCACAGAGACCATACGTATTGAAGGCCGGGATTCTCTGCATGGCTGTAGGCATTCTATTATTCCAGATCGTATCCAAGCGGGTACCTATATGATAGCAGCTGCAGCGACTCGTGGAGATGTGGTCATTGACAATATTATACCTAAACACATGGAAGCTGTTACGGCTAAGCTACAAGAGATGGGTGTTCTCATTTATGAGATGGACGAAGCCATCCGTGTAATCGGACAACCCACCTATGCGAGTGTTGATGTCAAAGCTTTGGTTTACCCCGGTTTTGCCACTGATTTACAATCACCAATGACAAGTCTCCTATCCCAAGCTAATGGAATTAGCATCCTATCTGACCATGTATACAACAGCAGATTTAAGCATGTCCCTGAATTAATGCGTATGGGTGCTAAGATCAGAATCGAAGGGCGATCTGCTGTTATAGAAGGAAGTCCGCTGCATGCTGCTAAGGTTAAAGCTACTGATTTACGTGCAGGTGCTGCTCTAGTTATTGCTGGTTTGACTGTGCAGGATGGTATTACAGAAGTGACAGGTTTAGAATATATTGATCGCGGCTATGATAATCTAGTAGAAAAGCTAACGAGCCTCGGTGCAGAAGTATGGAGAGAAAACGACGGCAGTGATGAAAGTGATGAAAGCGAATAGAAAGGCGGTGTGCATGGAATGGACATGCCATTAGCTCAATTAGAAGGGCTAAAGTTAACGGAGTTGTACAAGCTGGCTAAAGAGCATCAGATCGTAGCATTTAATCAGATGAAGAAGAAGGAATTGATTTTCGCAATCTTGCGAGCCCAAGCGGAAAAGGGTGGGCTTATGTTCATGCAAGGTGTGCTAGAGGTTCTTAGTGAAGGTTTCGGTTTCTTGCGTCCTATCAATTACTTACCAAGCTCTGAAGATATTTATATCTCTGCCTCGCAAATTCGTAAATTTGATCTTCGGACAGGTGACCTCGTATCAGGGAAATGCCGACCTCCTAAAGAGAATGAACGGTATTTCGGATTACTTCAAGTTGAGGCTGTTAATGGTGAGAACCCACAGGTTGCTTCGGAACGACTTCATTTTCCTGCATTAACCCCCCTGTATCCACAAGAAAGAATTGTACTTGAAACTGCCTCCCATACATTATCCACACGTATTATGGATCTGTTAGTACCCGTAGGATTAGGACAAAGAGGCTTAATTGTTGCACAGCCTAAAGCTGGAAAGACACTTTTATTGAAGGAAATAGCCAATAGTATATCTACGAATCATCCTGATATTGAATTATTCGTATTACTAATTGATGAACGGCCAGAGGAAGTTACGGATATGCAACGCTCTGTAAAGGGTGAGGTTATTGCTTCTACCTTCGACGAGCTTCCAGAAAATCATATTAAAGTAGCTGAGCTAGTTATAGCGCGTGCACTTCGACTAGTAGAGCATAAGAAGGATGTTGTTATTCTTCTTGACAGTCTGACGCGATTAACTAGGGCTTACAATCTAGTAGTCCCCTCATCAGGACGTACACTTTCTGGAGGTATCGATCCTGCAGCATTCCACCGACCTAAGCGTTTCTTCGGAGCGGCACGTAACGTGGAAGAGGGTGGTAGTCTGACCATACTAGCGACTGCGCTTATTGAGACAGGGTCACGTATGGATGATGTCATTTATGAAGAGTTTAAGGGTACGGGGAATATGGAATTGCACCTAGACCGTAAGTTGTCAGAGCGTCGAATTTTCCCTGCTATTGATATCCGTCGATCGGGTACTCGCCGTGAGGAAGCTCTTATGACCAAGGAGCAGCTCGATAAGGTTTGGGTCATCCGTAAAACCATGAACGATTCCCATGAGTATATAGAAGGATTTTTCAAGAAATTAGGACAGACGAAAACGAATGAAGAATTTCTAGCTACACTGGAAATGAAAGAGAAGACACCGAATGTACTTAGTGCTAATAGCACCAGAACCCCGAATGTAAATACCAATACTAGTACGGTGAAGAGGGCAACCAAAACCCCGACTTCCCAGCCTAAGCCTACTTTGTAGGCTTTGAGGAGACAACTTATGAAATTACTCTATGCAGATTTAAAAGGGAATGTATACGATCATCCAGAATTGAATGGGCTTGGTCGAGGTGCAGATATGCTTACCGAGATTATGGATGATGAGTGGATTCCTCTTCCTGAAGGAGCCACAATGGTAAGCTTACCAAATACGCGAGCGATCGGGATGAATGCTGCAACTGGCGAAATGATCTCGTTAGGTGACGAATTCACGGCTGTAGGGGCGCTGTTGCCACAGGGTTACACACGCTTATACCTACCAGCCTACGTGAAGACAGACAAAACGATGAACTTCCCGTTATTCGGGTATACGGCTGCTGTCTGGAAGGATGACGGTTTCTACGTAGCCGCCGAACAGAGTGATGACGCACATAGATGGAATCCTGACAATTGTGATGTGACAGAGCTTGAGCTACAGGTCAATCGTTTAACCGCTCAGTATCCGGATAACCGGCTATACGAGCATCTTTCCCATTGTGCCTTAGGGTATGAATGTCTAACGGCTTCCAACACATTCCTCGGACGTTGGGAGGGTGCGGTTCCGGTCTCAATGATGTGTAATGCTAGCTGCTTTGGTTGCATCTCTGAGCAGCCAGAGGGTAGTGGTTTTATTTCTCCTCAGACACGAATGACGTTCAAGCCGACCGTTCAAGAAATGGTGGAGATCATGCAAGAGCATCTGAAGCAGGATGATAGTATTATTAGCTTTGGGCAAGGCTGTGAAGGAGAACCGTCCACACAAGCCGTGATGATCATTGATGCGATTAAACAGGTTAGGCAGACCAACAGCAAAGGTTACATCAATATTAATACGAATGCGGGTCTCACCGATCATATTCGAGGTATTGTTGATGCGGGACTGGATTTAATCAGGGTTAGCACCATAAGTGCCGTGGAGGTGCATTATAATGCTTACTACAAACCACGAGCCTACACATTGAATAATGTGGAGAAGTCCTTACGTTATGCAACGGATAAGGGTGTATTCACATCGATCAATTATTTGATATTCCCTGGAGTGACCGACCGCGAGGAAGAGCTCGAGGCGATGATTGGATTTGCTCGAAGAACCGGGCTAAAACTCATACAGCTTCGCAACTTGAATATTGATCCGGAACGTTACCTTGAAATCATCCCTAAAGCGCAGGGTGAGCTTCTTGGTATGAAGCAATCATTGGACATTCTTAGAACCGAATTACCTGATGTTGTGTTGGGCTCATTCAGTCGGGTGCCGCCTAATCGTACGCATCAAATGAAAAGTTAATAAACTAGCATCCTATTAATCTTATTGCTTATGTCGATACATCGTGCTATAATGCGCTCATGTGTCTTATATAACTCTGGTTCCACATGAGTTCCAGGGCGGAAAGAGGTGAAGTAGTAATGAAAACTGATATTCATCCGAATTACCAGCTAACGACTGTATCTTGCGCTTGTGGCAATACGTTCGAAACTGGATCAATTAAGCAGAATCTTCGCGTTGAAATTTGTTCCGTATGCCACCCATTCTTCACAGGTAAGCAGAAGTTCTTGGACGCAGGCGGTCGTGTTGATAAGTTTAAGAAGAAATATGGCATTTAATGCATTGAATAAGATAACCTCCCGTGGTCATGCTAATGACATAGGAGGTTTTTTTATGCGCAGATTGTTATATATCATTATAATGCTCGTCGTCATAAGTGGATGCGTGGGGAATAACAATAACGGTGCTGCTAATGAGGAGCATTATGATGAAGATGGATACATGGGAATGACTAGCGCTAATCCCAGTCTGGTTGCAACTCCAAACTCCCATAATTATACAAATGATATTGAGGCAATTAAACGAGCGTTAAGGGAAGTTCCGGATATAAGGAAGTCTAGGATTGTGATTGATGGAGGTAATGCAAATATTCACATCCATGTAGCTCAAGGGCTGTCAGATGAAGAGATTGATATCATCAAGGATCGCGCTGAGCAGACATTGTCGGAGATGATTCCTCAATACTATGCAATTAAAGTTACAGTTGATGGGTAGTAATATCTCCCACCCGGTTGATATTTCACCTAGATTCGGATATACTTATCTACGCCGTGCTAGACGGGGAGGTAGCGGTGCCCTGTTGCCCGCAATCCGCTACAGCGGGGTTGAATTCCTGTTAGAGGTCTTATCGATGTAAGGTCTGACATTCGCACGTAGTGTTGAGAGTCGGGTCCTCCGCAATGAATGCTTGTGAACCCGGTCAGGTCTGGAAGGAAGCAGCCGTAAGCAGGATTATTCATGTGCCGGGGGAGTGCCTAACTTGAGCTAACGACGAAGGAGTCGCTCGGATCGTAAGTATCAATAACAGGTGCACGGTACTTTTCAACGCATAATATACCATAGCGTAAATGATTCTTTTTGGAATCGTTTACGCTATTTTTTTGCTTTTGGAAGGATTATGAAGTTTATCATAGAATTCATATGTGGTAGGTATGTTAGTATGCACATGGAGATGAATGGAATGGAACAAGGTAATCCGAAGTACTTATTAACAATGGGCGAAGTAGATCTGATCATGCAGAAGAATAGAAGCTGTGTGATCCTAATAGACAAGGATGGGACTATTCAACTTTGTAATCAAACCTTTATTCTTAGTACTGGTTATGCTATGGAGGATGTGGTTCATAAGTCAATCAAACAGTTTATGCCGCAAATTAATGATGTGCAGCTGTGGATCAGTGAATACTTCGAGTCTATTCCGATAAATCCACCTCATCCAGAAAATTCAGTTGTTGTGAAAAAACTGAATAGTAAGCCAAGTATATATACCAAGTTTTCAATTGAAAAGCTTCATCACAGTTCGGATGAGAATCAATTATATATGCTTATATTTCATGATATAAATCTAAGTGGTGGACTCAATTTATTCCAACGCTTCTCCGATTCCTTTATGAGAGATGTCAATTTAGGGGTAATTCTGATCAATACTGAATTTCGATTAATAGATATTAGTGATATGGCCTGTCAGGTTCTGGGCTTTGTTCGTGATGAGGTCATGAATAAACCAATGGATATTGTGTTCAAGGGTGTTCCTATCGATCACCAGCTAGTACAGCGAACCATTCTTCATGGACATACGGTGAGAAATCATGCATTCTCGTGGACGAGCAACGATAATAGGTATGAGCTGCTTATGGATTCTAACTTGTTGAAGGATGAAACGGGTACTATTGTAGGGGGTTACGTCATCTTCAAGGATGTTTCCAACTTAAGATCTCTAGAGGAACAAGTTCAGCGAAGTGATCGCTTGTCCATGATTGGACAAATTGCCGCAGGTACTGCTCATGAAATTCGCAATCCATTAACGTCGATCAAGGGATTCCTCCAAGTATTGAAAAAAACATTTAAAATCAAAGGTATGGACAAAGAATTTGGCTATACGGAGATCATGCTCACGGAAATCGATCGCATCAATCAATTGGTTAGCGAATTCCTATTGTTAAGTAAGCCGAAGAATGTCATCTTCGAATTGATGGATATATCCAAGGTGTTTCGTGAAATATTACCTATTATTCATAATGAAGCGATTTTACATGGTGTAGTCGTTGAATATATAACCGAAGGTACGCTTCCTAATGTATTAGGTGATCGAGAGCTATTCAAGCAGGTATGCTTGAATATCTCGAAGAATGGTATTGAGGCAATGACTGAAGGGGGCATCTTAACAATCGTCGAACGGGTTGATATGGAGGAGAAAAAAGTGAATATCGATATTCATGATTCAGGTCCTGGGATCCCTTCATTCTTAATTGATAAGATATTCGACCCCTTTTTTACGACAAAAGAAAACGGGACCGGTCTCGGTCTTTCCATTTGTCAACGAATCGTGCTAGACCTCGGTGGAACAATTCGAGTATCCTCGAAAGGCTTTGGTACTACATTTACAATTAGTATTCCTTTCTCCGAGAGTTGAGTTGTAGTATAATAAGTAAAGCTTGTTAGTGAATTAAAGCTTGCATTGGAGAGACATGATGAGTCATATTGCCTTATATAGATCGTGGAGACCGCAAACCTTTGGGGACGTTGTTGGACAGGATCATATTATTCAAACTTTACAGAATTCATTGGCGGAAGGGCGGTTTACCCACGCTTATTTGTTCAGTGGACCTAGAGGTACGGGAAAGACGAGTGCTGCTAAAATATTAGCCAAGGCAGTGAATTGTTTGAATGGACCTGCTCCTGAGCCTTGTAATACTTGTGATGCTTGTCGGAGGATCTCTGATGGTGCTGTAATGGATGTCATCGAATTAGATGCTGCATCTAATAATGGTGTTGATGAGATTCGTGATATTCGAGACAAGGTTAAATATGCGCCTACTGAAGTTCGTTACAAAGTTTATATTATTGATGAAGTGCATATGCTGACTATAGGAGCTTTTAACGCGTTACTTAAGACCTTAGAGGAGCCGCCCGCGCACGTGATCTTCATATTGGCGACTACGGAGCCTCATAAATTACCGGTGACAATTATTTCACGCTGTCAGCGTTATGATTTTCGCAGAGTATCCCTTGAAGCTCAATTAGGTAGATTACAGCTTATATGCACGGAGGAAGGTATTCATGCAGACGAGCAGGCGCTCAAGCACATAGCTCGGCTCTCTGATGGTGGTATGCGTGACGCATTAAGTTTGTTAGATCAGATTATTGCATACACGGGTATGTCTTTCGTCTATGCAGATGTCATCGCCATCACCGGTAGTATTGCTATAGAGCAATTTCAAGATATGGCAGAGGCGTTACAGCGTAACGACCTAGGTAGCGTATTAGATCAGATCGAGCTTCTCATGCAAGAGGGCAAGAGTGTCGAGAAGTGTATAGAGAGCTTCATTCACTTCTACCGTGATATTCTGATGGTTAGAATGCTACCTGATGCATCTTTGGCTCTGCAAGGTGGGATAGATGAGGGTCTGAGGAAGTTAGCTTTGATTTATCAACAGGAACAATTGTTCATGGCGATTGAATTGCTGAATCATTTTGCAGGTGAAATGAAGTATTCTGCTCATCCTGGGACGCTGTTAGAGGTTGCAATGATGAAGCTGTGTGATAAGCTGAACGCGAATTTAATACCTGTTGAGCTTCCTTCAGCAGTTGTAGGGCGTCTGGAACAGCTTGAGACACGGATCAAAGAGCTTGAGGCGAAGCTTTCTTTAGTAGCCCAACAAGAAGGTTCATCTATCCAGTCTAAGCCGCCAGCGGCGTCTAGCAAGCCAGTAGTTGGGTCGCGTGGGGGCTCTCAGGCGTCTGCGATGAATGAAAAACGGAGTAAGTCTATTCTTGAACCTTTCGTTCTAAGTGGGGATGATACGCTTTTCAAGCAGCTGTTACCTAAGTGGCATCAAGTGCTTTCGAAGGTGAAGGAGCGTAAGATTACGATACACGCTTGGTTAGTCGATGGTGAGCTTGTCTCTGCGGTGGATGGTGCAATTCTGGTAGCATTCAAGAATACGATTCATCGTGAAACAACAGAAAAACCAGATAATCGCCAATTAATTGAGCAGGTCATTCAAGATGTGTATGGTCAGAGCTTATCTTTACGTACGGTGATGGTCAGAGAGTGGACCGAAGCAATAGCGAGTAAACCTACTCAACAGAACGGTCGAGGGTCTAGCGACCTGGGTACTTCTCAAGGGGCGGAATTACTCATGTTGGAGCCAGAGGATATCGTAGAAGGTAAAGCCAATGAACAATGGATTAACGAGGCTATTGAATTGTTTGGAGAAGAGCTTGTGGTGATTAAAGAAGACTAGTAGTAGTATAATAACCAATATAAACTTGAAGGGGTGTTTTTAGTATGAAGAACATGAACCAGATGATGAAACAGGTCAAGAAGATGCAGGAAGATATGATGAAGGCGCAGGAGCAACTGGGTACCGAAACCATTGAAGGAACAGCAGGTGGTGGCGTTGTAACGGTTTCAGTAAACGGACACAAGCAGCTTATCGCAGTTAACATTAAACCAGAAGCCGTTGACCCTGATGATGTTGAGATGTTACAGGATCTTGTACTAACCGCAGTGAACGATGCATTAACGAAAGCGGACGAGCTGGCGAATAAGAATATGGGTAAATTCACAGGCGGTATGAATATTCCTGGTTTATTCTAGGTGTTGTTGTTTAGTTAGGAAGGAGCTAGGACCTAGTGCATTATCCAGAACCGATAGCTAAGCTGATTGACTCGTTCGCCAGACTACCTGGTATCGGTCCTAAGACAGCAGGGCGTCTCGCCTTTCACATATTAAGGATGAAAGAAGAGGATGTCCTTGAATTTGCCAAGGCATTAGTTAATGCTAAGCGAAACTTACATTATTGCTCCATTTGTTTCAATATAACGGATACGGACCCTTGCCGAATATGTCAGGATAAGAGTCGAGATCCTTCGATGATCTGTATCGTACAAGAGCCTAAAGACATTGGTGCAATGGAGCGGACTAGAGAGTTTAATGGTTATTATCATGTCCTTCACGGTGCTATATCACCTATGGAAGGCATTGGACCTGATGAAATTCGAATAACCGAGCTGTTAAAACGTCTGGGCGATGATACGGTTCAAGAGATGATCCTTGCCACAAATCCCAATATAGAAGGGGAGGCGACTGCTATGTATATTTCGCGATTGGTCAAGAACTTTGGTATTAAAGTCACTCGTATTGCTCACGGACTTCCTGTAGGTGGAGATTTAGAGTATGCGGATGAGGTCACCTTGTCTAAAGCGCTCGAGGGTAGAAGAGAAATTTATTGATAATCATATATCAATAGGTAATTTTATTGTTTAGTAAGCAAGAACCGAAGCTGATGTCTGCATAATGCGGATGTTGGCTTTTTTTTGCTTAATAGAAGACCTGTGCATTGTTTTTAGTTGTTCTACTTCTGAGAAGTTGTCCATATCTATGTAGAGTAGGTCTAATAGGCGGCTTTCGAGGGGTGTTGTGGAGTGGAGTGGCTAAAACGTTGGTTAGGCAAGTCAGAGCGGTCAGAGCAGGTTAGTAATCAGGCTAGAGCTTTGGCGCGAGAGGTGTGGGAAGCACATAGGGACTGGAAAGCTGCTGAGCAAAATCTGAATGAAGCTGTGGAGCCAGATCAGATTGACTATGCGATCTATATGAGAGAAGCAACGGAGAGGCGTTTTAATATGTTAATGCGTGAAGCTAGGGAGCAAGAGTTAGATATGTCGGAATTCGGTTTCCGGTTATCCGATCCAATTAAGAATACGATAGATATGTGAGAGATTGGAGGAGTCCAATGCATCAGGGCTGGTTGATTTTGTTGATACTGAGCACCGTGCTGCTGATAATTGTTCTGATTCGAGCAAGAGTCGACTATCGATGGTTTGGCTATGCGTTGCTGCACTTAGTCATAGCGGCAGTTGGGTTATTCCTTATTAATGGGACAGGCTGGTTTGGAGAGTTTTATATCCCTATAAATATAGTCACATTATTCACACTAGTTATATTGGGATTACCAGGACTTGTATTACTTATAGTGATTAAACTTACATTAATATAATAGGTGTTGACTTATTAGTCGATGGCGTGTTACAGTAGCAAACGTTGCAGAAAACCTTAAATTAGTCGAGAAAAAAATGGTTAAAAAAAAGACTTGATTTGAGAGATTGCAATGTGCTATTATATAAAAGTCGCCTCGGGGGCAAACGTAACAAAACAAACACCGAGCGAGCGATAAATTGTT
>DFZX01000047.1 GCA_002383695.1 Caryophanales bacterium UBA4045 | reverse complement strand
TAATCACTCCCTCCTACTCGATTAGAATAGGTTGATGCGATTTAGTGTATTTTCGTTATTTTCGTTCTGTTAAATGGGATGTTCGAGGTCGAGGTGGTGAATGATGAATTGAACTCATCTCAGCAGGTAAAAATTCTACACGCGAAGTAGTATAAATTCTAAGCCGATATCGCATGCGATTCTAACTATAATAAACTTATCCTTAAGGGAATCATGCAGGAGGTTGGAGTATCATGTCGATGGCGATTGTTGGTTCGAAAGAACGGCATAAGAAAAAGTGGTGGAATCAGAATAGTAAAGAGGCTGTGGTTGGCTGGCTTTTCCTTGCGCCAGAGGCCATTGGGATTATCACATTAGCCATTTTCCCGCTGATCTTTTCCTTGTTCTTAAGCTTTACGAACTGGAATCTTGTTGGTGGGTTTGAAGAAATGGATTGGGTTGGATTTGACAATTTCCAGCGTATGTTTAGTGATTCTAAGTTTCTAAAAGCATTACAAAACAATATTTTCTTCACGGCTATTACGGTGCCGGTTGGACTAGTCATGTCCATGATTATGGCCGTTATCGTTCATACCAAGGTGTATACCAAGGATTTATTCAAGATCCTATTCTTCATCCCTTACATCTGTTCGACGGTCGCTATTGCTGCGGTTTGGGCGGCTTTGTATCAGCCCTCAAATGGTCCGATCAACCGATTTCTGATGCAGATTGGCTTCGATAATCCGCCCAAATGGTTGGTTGACTCGGAGTATGCGATTGTGGCGATCATGATTATCGCTATATGGCAGGCGCTTGGTTATCAGCTGATCATTTTTCTGGCTGGAATTACTCAAATATCGGAGGAAATGTATGAATCTGCGGATATAGATGGTGCTACAGGCATCCAGCAGTTCTGGTATATTACGGTTCCGATGTTGGCGCCTACGACCTTATTCTTGACGATAACAACGATTATTGGGTCGTTTAAGGTATTCGATTTGATCAAGTTCCTAACAGACGGTGGACCTAATGATGCTTCAACCGTATTGGTTTATCGTATCTACGAAGAAGGCTTTATTAATTTTAGAATGGGTTATGCGTCGGCGCTGTCCTGGGTACTCTTCTTGATCGTCATCGCAGTGACCTCGATTACCTGGATTATACAAGCGAGAGAGAAGAATGCTTAAGGGAGGTTCATAAATTGGTTACAAAAAAATTGGATTTTAGTCGTGTATTCTTCACTGTAATTTTTGGTATATTTTCGATTCTCTTTATCATACCGCTCGTTTGGATGGTATCTGCTTCGGCTAAGCTAGAGCGTGATGTTATGACCTATCCCATTCAGTGGATTCCGAAGGATTGGAACTGGTATGCTAACTTCCATAAGGTATGGATGGAGCAGGTTCCCTTCTCGCTGTTCTATTGGAACTCGCTGAAGCTTGCCGTGATTGCTACAGTTGCCACGCTGATCTTCTCATCTATGGCGGCCTTTGCTTTCTCGAAGCTCCGTGCTCCAGGTAAAGGAATTATGTTCGGCCTGATGATGTCCTTCATGATCATACCAGAGCAAGCGACGCTAGTACCCCGATTTATCATGATCAAATGGATGGGATTGTATAATACACATGAAAGCATTATCCTGATGCTGATGTTCTCGATGTACTTCACCTTCCTCATGCGACAATTTATGATGGGTATCCATAATGATTTTATCGAGGCTGCTAAAATTGACGGAGCGGGTTATATTCGAATCTATGCGCAGATCATGCTACCGTTATCTAAACCCATTCTGGCTACGGCGGGAATTATCAAGTTCATATGGACTTGGAATGATTATCAGAATCCACTGATTTTTCTCTACACGAAAGAATTGCTACCGTTGCCGTTAGGTATTCAGTTTTTCCGGCAGGAATATTCCAATAATGTTTCGTTGATGATGATGGCGGCCGTATCGGCCATTCTTCCATTGATTATTGTGTTCGTTGTCTTACAGAAGCAAGTGATCAGCGGTATCACTGTGGGCGGAGTAAAGGGTTAAGTAACAAGTCAAAAAAATGCACGAAAACTCCCAATCAGATTACACGGTGTAATGATCTCAACTAGATTAAGCTAATATCGGAAGTAAAAAAGAAAACTAGGGGATGAAAAAAATGAAGAAAATATCAGTTCTTGTTATCTTGTGTTTGGTGCTTATCTTGTCGGCTTGTAGTCAGAACAATAACAATGCTGTTAATAACGCTCCCGCGAACAAAGCTGGGGATGAGAAGACCAACGAAGCACCGCAGGAAAAGGTTACACTTAAATATTATTCAAACGCAAAAGGTGAGCCTGGCGAGCCTATGATGAAGGTTGTGGAGGCCTTCAACGCGCAAAGTGAGAATGTGAAGGTGGAGCATGTGGCGCTCGTACAGAATAACGATTCTCGTGAGATGCTACAAAAGCTGGATGTGCTCTCGGCATCCGGTGAAGAAGTGGATATCGTACTCCTCAACAATGAAGGCTTTGTGTTGGAACGCGCAGGTAACGGTATGCTTTACCCGCTTGATGAGTTTTTCCAAGCAGGTAGTATTACACCGGAAGATGAATATTATCGGAACCCAGTATATGATGGCAAGTATTATGGTGCAATGACAGATGCAGGCTTCTGGTTCGTAGCATTGAACGAGACTCATCTGAAAGATGCTGGGTTGGAAGTGCCTACCTTTGGATGGACCTGGGATGACTTCAGAACTTATGCTAAGAAATTGAAGGAAAGCGGAGAAAACCGTTTTGGAGCTTATTTCCACACCTTCGGCGAATATGCGAATATCGTTGCTTATACGGATTTCAAGAACCCTCAGTTGAAGGAAGACGGAACGCTCCAATTTGACGACCCAAGCTTCGAGAGCTGGTTCAATATGCGTCGTGGTATGGAATTGGATGATAAATCGGTCAGACCACTTGCGGACGTGCTCGCGGCGAAGCAGCATTGGGCAACGGATTTTATGAATGACATAACAAGCATGATGCCCATTGCCACCTACGCTATAGATGAAGCTTTCTTGAATGATGAAAGCTATCCGCGTGATTTCAAAATCACCTTTGCTCCATTGCCGCGTTCTTCAACAACTACGGAACCTGGCCTAACTAGCATTGGCGGAAGCTTCCTGACGATGCATAAGAATTCCAAGAATAAGGAAGCTGCCTTTGAATTTATCCGTTATGCTACGATGGAGGGCTCCGAATTGTCGGGAAGAATCCCAGGCTGGAAAAAAGCAGACGGCAGTAAGATCTTGACTCAAACGGTAGGGGATAAAGCGAATCTTATCGATGTCGAGGCATTGACAAGTACTTTGTTCGACAAGCGTGTAAGTACGCCTGAATCCTCTGTAGTTAGTGTTCCCTACCAACAGCAGCTGAAGAAGATTGCTGAGGGCGGTATTAACAAATTCCTTCTCGATAACACTACCTTTGAAGAAGCACAGAAGTTTATGATGGACGAGGGCCAAAAGGTTATTGACGACAATAAGTAAACTTAGCAAAGAACGTATGGGAGGTCGGCATTATCGCCGATTTCCCTGTTTCTTATTGAAACGAATAATATGTTATGATCGTAAGTAGGAAAGCAGTTCTTAAGGAGTGAGTGGGATTTGAATTGGCTCTATCGCATTTCATTCTATCACAGACTACAAGCGACGCTGCTGTTGTTCCTTATTATCCCGTTACTCTTGATATCGGGATTTTCTTATCTGACGAACAAGCAGGCAAATGAAGAAAATGTTCGTTCGAATATGAAGGGGATTCTCGGCATTCTTGCTAATGATCTCTCCAAAACAGCGAATGATGTTACGTATACGGTCAATCAATATACGGCATTCCAGCCGAATGGGATTTTTAACAACCTGAAGAGCCTTAAGAACCTAAACGGATTTGAGAATTTTCGAAATTACCGGGAATACTCCAGCCTAAATGAAAACTCAACCATTTTAATTGGCAAGCTATCTCTAGTACGTGCTAGTGTTTTTTTCGTTAATCGGAATTATTATCCGATTGTCGGTTCGCTTAACAGCAATGAAATTGCTTTGCTGCGCGATGACAATAGGTTTGATCACATGTCCGAGACGGATGCGGCGTCTGGTATTGTTGAATGGTTTCGTGCTGAGAAGTCTAATGGCTATGGAAGTGTATTAGGTGAAGATTTTTATTTCTTTATTAAGAAAACGGTCTATGATCCGCTTCGTGACGAAGTGATCGGTAGCTTGTTTATCGGAATACCGGAATCCTATTTCGACGGACTTTTTCGAAAGGGTGAAGGTGTATTCTCATTATATACAGAGGACGGGACCTTGATTGCAGGTGTGGATGGAAGTCCAGAGCAATTGAATAATGGGACTAAGAAGGGATGGATACGGGAGCAGACAAAGGTATCAGGCACTCCCTGGTCGTTGACCTACGATATCGACAAAGATGCGGTGACCGGTGATTTGACACAACGCTATTCGTTTATACTGATGGCTGTGCTGATCGTGTTATTCGTATTTCTGTTCATCTCTGTCGTGCTTGCTAGGGGGCTGAATCGTCCGATTCAGAAGCTAATGAGAATTGCCATACAATATGGGGAAGGTAATAGTTCGATCCGTTATAACATCAAGGGCAACGACGAAATATCGATGCTTGGTAATACGATCAACGACATGCTCGACAATATTAACAGCTTGATCCGAAAAGTCGAAGCGGAGCAAGAAGAAAAGCGGACAATCGAGCTTAATGCTCTCTTCTCGCAGATTCAGCCTCACTTTCTGTTAAATACACTCAACTCCATCAAGTGCAACCTGGCACTAGAAGGAGATCAGGTGCACAGTGAGACGATCGATTCTCTGATGGGACTACTTCGTGCCTATTTGCGTGTTCATGAGCCTTTGCCGCTTGCAGAGGAATGCAAGCTGCTCACTCATTATGTCTCGATCATGCGAATGAGGAACCGTCTCACTATCGATTTCGAGGTTGATCTTCCTGAAAGGTATGACACGATTAGTGTTCCCCGTTTGCTGCTGCAGCCACTTGTTGAGAACAGCATTGTACACGGTTTCTCCCGCCAGAGCATTCGGCCTTGCATACTGGTAAGCGTAGGTGAGGTAGAGGGCGGTGTTGAGATTCGCGTGCAAGACAACGGCAAGGGAATGTCTGGTGAACAGGTTGAAGCGTTGAACAGAAAGCTGAGCAGTGGCGCAGAGCATCAAGGTGAAAGAGGCATTGGTCTGCATAACGTCATGCGGCGATTGAAGCTCAGCTACGGAGATAAGGCAACCTTTACGGTCAGCTCCAATCATCCTGCTGGATTTGTTAGTATCTTGTTCATTCCGATGAATGACATCGATAGAGAGGGTAATCGTTATGATTAAAGTGATGCTGCTCGATGACGACGTTCCTGTTGTCGAATATTTGCGCAAGCTGGTCCCCTGGGATCAGCTTGGATTAGAGGTGTGCGCTGAGGCTTATTCTGCGGAAGAAGCTAAGGAGCTATTCGATACAGAACGCCCGGATATTCTGATCACGGATATCGGGTTACCCGATGGGAATGGAATTCATTTGGCCCGTGATTTTAGGTCTGACTATCCAGATCTCCGTGTCATTTTCTTGACCTGTCATGAGGATTTTCACTACGTTAAGGAGGCACTTCGCATTGAGGCGGATGATTATATTGTCAAAGATGAGCTCAATTTAGAGAATATAACCGAGAGTATTCGTAAGGCGCTGGGTCGTATGAATTCCGTACAAATTGAGCTTGAGAAAATCGCCTATAAAAGTGACGTTGATCGAAACAAAGATCTGCTAACACAGAATTTCTTTCATGATTTACTTCTCGCCTCAGAACCTGAGGTTATGCTTTCTCAGGGAAGAAGACTTGGCATCGAATGGAAGTATTCTGGATTCTCAGCTGCACTCTGTCACCTCGACCTCGGTAATCTACTTCAAGTTTATGACCTAGAAGATATTGAGCTGGTCCGTTACGCTGCTATGAATATTGCTTCTGAGCTGGCGATCGGCACGAATCTTACTGCTATGTTATCGCGGGAAGAGTGTCTCTGGATCATTGGCAACACATCTAATACTTCATCATCTATCACTTCGTTCGATAACTTTCTGCCAATACTGCGTGAAAAGCTGAACGAATTTCTAAAGGTGGACTGCTTCTTTACAGTCGATGATCAATCAGAATCTCTACATGATTTGCGAAGGAAAATTGACGCTATTAAAAAGCTTCAGAGCATTCCCTATTACGATGCCAGACATCAGATCAACATAGTTGAAGTACGAAAGGCAATGGAGAAGAGTTGGGGTGAGGTTGAGGCTTCTGATGTGGCAGAGTTAACAACAAATTGGGTGGACGCGTTGAGTGAGTCCAATCGTTCACTGCTCTCCATATATCTGGGAGCGATAGAAAAGCTGCTGTTGAAGCATCAACCGGAGCCCGAAAAAACGAAGGAAATATTAGTTCGACTGCTGCAGCAAGCTGTGTTTAGGCTTGGTAAACAGCAGCATATGGAAATATTGGTGCATGAAATCCGACAGACGAATCGACTCGACGAAGCCCTGCGCATTGTTCGCTGGTTCGGAGACCGGATAACGGAAGATGCGGAGCAGCATGCTGATGAGGACTTTTTCTCGAATCCCGATCTAAAGGTAATCAATGCATTCATTCAAGAGCATATCCATAAGAATATTACTTCTATTGATATTGCCAGGCATCTTCATTTAAATCCAAGCTATTTCTCGCGATACTTCAAAAAAATGGCGGGCATCAATTTTACGGATAATGTACACCTAATCAAGATGGCAGAGGCCAAACGGCTTCTCACACAAAAGCATGAGACGGCCGAAAATGCCGCATATATGCTCGGCTATTCGGATCGTGCTTACTTCTCGAAGGTTTTTAAGAAATACACTGGTAAAAGTCCGAGTGAGTACAAACAAATTCAAGAAATTCAAGATCGGAGCGATAATAATGAACACTAATCATGAAGCTTTAACAAGCAGCCCCTGGATATCCGATCAGGGCGATGGAACCTTTGTAAATCCCGTGCTACATGCCGATTATTCGGATCCTGATGTTGTTCGAGTGGGCGAGGATTTTTATATGACGACCTCGAGCTTCGGTCATATTCCCGGCTTACCGATTCTCCACTCTAAAGATTTGATTAACTGGCGCTTGATCAACCATGCGATTCCACGTATGTCACTACCTGGTTATGATCAGCCACAGCATGGCAATGGGGTGTGGGCTCCCAGCATTCGATATCATAATTCGAAGTATTGGATATTCTATGGTGATCCCGATGTAGGTATATTCATGACAACTGCCGATGATCCGGCTGGTCGTTGGTCGGAGTTACATCTCGTTCAGGAGGGAAAGGGTTTAATCGACGCATGTCCATTCTGGGATGAGGACGGGCAGGCCTATCTGGTACATGCTTATGCCCAGAGCCGTAGCGGCATTAAACATCGTCTTCGTGTTTGCCGAATGGCAGCCGATGGAATGAGATTGCTAGAAGAGGGTGTTGATATTATTGATGATCCGGAAACTCATCCGACGATTGAAGGACCGAAGATGTATAAGCGGGATGGATATTATTACATATTCGCTCCTGCTGGTGGGGTTGAAGAGGGCTGGCAGACAGTACTTCGTTCCAGACAGCCCTTTGGGCCTTATGAATATCGGATCGTGCTGCAGCAAGGTGACTCAACGGTAAACGGTCCACATCAAGGAGGCTGGGTTGAGCTTGAATCGGGTGAATCTTGGTTCATTCACTTCCAACATAAAGACGCTTACGGTAGAATCGTACATCTGCAGCCGGTTGACTGGATCGACAATTGGCCAATGATGGGCGTAGACAGCAACGGAGATGGAATTGGTGAGCCTGTTATGCGCATACGGAAACCGGAAGTGGGAGCCGTTTATGCAATTGAAGCACCAGAAACCTCTGACGAATTTGATTCTTCAATGCTTGGCCTGCAATGGCAATGGCAGGCGAATCCCTCCGATGACTGGAGTTCGCTCAAGGAACGTCCTGGACATCTGCGCTTGTATACCGCTTTGAATAATAAAGGCGAGGGTACATTGTTCCAAGCGCCGTATCTGATTATGCAGAAATTCCCGGCCCTGACATTTGAAGCAGCATCCCACTTAGACGCTGCAAATTTACGTAGTGAAGATAGAGCTGGTCTAATTGTATTCGGTTATCACTACGCAGCCTTGGTAGTTAAGCGGGTTTCGAACGGCGATTTGCGATTACAGTTAATTGAAGGTGATGCTGAGACGGAAACGGTTGTGTGGGAACGTTCTGTCGCATTGGAGACACTGTGGTTGAAAGTAATTGTTGAGCCAGGAGCTGTTTGTAGGTTTCAATATAGTCTGGATAATGAGCAGTTCGAACAGCTGGAGCATTACACCTTTCAGGCAACGGTTAGCAAGTGGGTAGGTGCTAAGGTCGGGTTGTTTGCACAGGCTGTGGAGGCGCGTGGTGGTTTCGGTGATTTCGATTGGTTTAGGGTTACCGGTCGGTCCTAACTTACCATAACTATGTTGATACACAATAAGCATGTAAGAGACGTTTTGAAATTCTATGAAATTGTAAAGCCGGTTAGCTTAACGCAGCGGCAGTTTTGGACCTTATTCACAGTCCAAAACTGCTGCTTTTTATGTGTTCGTGAACTGAGCATCATTTTACAGTATAATAGTGTGTAGGCTTGAAAACAAAGGATGGTAGTAATGACAGAAGATAATATAACTAGAATTTATATGGACAATAGAGAATTCATTCTAATTGGAACTGCCCATGTGTCAAAGCAAAGCGCACAGCAGGTCAAAGAAGTGATCGAGGCTGAGAGACCGGATTCCGTATGTATCGAGCTGGATGAACAAAGATACCAATCGATCATGGAAGGAAGTAAGGCGAAGGATACGGATATATTCAAGGTAATAAAGGACAAGAAAGCAACTTTAATGCTCATTAACCTAGCGATTTCTTCCTTTCAGAGGCGTTTGGCCAAGCAGTTCGATATCCAGCCGGGACAGGAAATGGTGCAAGGCGTTCAATCTGCTCAAGAAGTAGGCGCGACGCTGGTGCTTGCTGACCGCAATATTCAAATCACGTTTTCCCGTATATGGAACAATGTAGGTTTATCTGGAAAATCGAGGCTCATGATGCAGGTCATCTATAGCATATTTAGTAACGAAAGTATCACGGAAGAAGAATTGGAGAAGATGAAATCGCAGGACATGCTAGATGCGATGCTGCAGGAGCTTACCGATAGCTTTCCTAGCTTAAAGATACCGCTCATTGACGAGAGGGATCAGTATTTGGCGCAAAAAATTAAAGAAGCCCCAGGGAATAAGGTCGTCGCAGTTCTTGGTGCCGCGCATGTTCCTGGCATCAAGGTACAGATCAATCACGAACAGGATCTAGCTGCCTTATCAAAGCTGCCGCCGAAATCCAAGATTCCAACGATCATAGGCTGGGCAATTCCAATCGTCATTCTTGCACTTATTGCGTATACATTTGTTATGAATCCCTCCGTTGGAATCCAGCAGACGCTTAGCTGGGTCCTGTGGACAGGAACATTATCGGCGATCGGTGCCGCACTCGCTTTTGCACATCCGCTCGCGATTGTGACGGGATTTGTCGCGGCGCCGTTCACAGCCTTGCACCCGCTCCTTGCGGCAGGATGGTTTTCTGGCATCGTTCAAGCTTACTTCCACCGTCCGAACATCCGTGATTTTGAAAACCTATCTGAGGATGTACTCAGCGTAAAAGGCTTTTGGCACAATAAGGTGACACGAATTTTACTTGTTGTCACACTCACGAATGTTGGCGCATCCGCAGGTACATTGATTGCTGGAGCGGACATTATTCGTTTGTTCTTCGCGAATTTGTGGTGATACCAATAAAAATTGGACATTTAGTAATTGCAATGGCTTCTGATCAAAAGTAGATATTATGAATAAAAGCACAAGCCGGTTTCCGTTATGGAAAGCCGGTTTTTTGTTTTGTTGTAAAGCTACTTTTTGCATAAACAGCGGAAATATGAAGCAATTGTAAATTCGTTAAGTTTCGTTAAAGGTTCAGGACGTAAGATAGGTTCAGTGAAGGAACACATGAATGAAATGAAAGGATGTCATCCTATGGCCATTGAGGTATTCAACCGATACGAGAACAAATACTTGCTTGATGATACGGCCTATCAACAATTTAACGATAGACTGCTCGCATATATGGAGCTCGACGAATATAACAAGCAGCATCCTTTGTATGCGATTAGCAATATTTATTTCGATACCGAGCATGACACGCTGATCCGCAAGAGCATTGCGAAGCCGAAGTACAAGGAGAAGCTCCGGCTGCGGGCATACGGTGTTCCGAAGCAAGGAGCACAGGGATATCTGGAGCTGAAGAAGAAGGTGTTCGGCTTAGTGAACAAACGGAGGACGCCTCTCCGGCTAGATGAAGCTTATGAATTCGTACGTTCTGGCATGATGCCGCCGATTGAAGACTATATGAATAAACAAGTGCTTCACGAAATTCATTATTTCTTACAACGGTATGAGCTCGAGCCGAAGGTATATCTCGCTTATGACAGGAGAGCGCTGTTCTGTAAGAATAGCCGCGATTTGCGGATTACGTTCGATACCAATATTCGTTCAAGGCGATACGATCTCAAGCTCGAGTATGGGGATCATGGTGAACCGTTGCTGGAGCCTGGTCGGTGGTTAATGGAGGTAAAGGCGGAGAAGACGATCCCGATTTGGCTGTCGCGGATGCTGTCGGAGCACCAGATGTACCGGACGAGCTTCTCGAAATACGGCAATGAATACAAGAAATATATAACCAACGGCAAGACAATGAAGGAGGCCACGCTTTATGCTTGATTCCATTGAATCCATCTTTACATCGTCCACCACGGACCCTGAGCTCACGTTAACTCACGCTTTACTCACCATTCTGATATCAATCTTATTAGGTGGAATGATCAGCTTTACCTATATGAAGACAAGCAACCATAACATTTATTCAGCAAATTTCACCTTGACCATGATGCTGCTGCCCGCCATCGTCGCCATCATTATCCTCTTAATCGGCAGCAATATCGCAAGGGCCTTTAGTCTTGCGGGCGCCTTCTCTATCATCCGCTTTCGTAGCGCACCTGGTGATCCGAAGGACATCGCTTTCGTCCTATTCACTATGGCCGCTGGCCTTGCCGTCGGTGTAGGATCGTTCGGGTATGCTGTATTGTTCACAGTAACTCTCTGCACGCTGATGTTTATCCTAAGCATCTTTAAATTTGGTCAACGTAAGACGACGCAGCGATTACTCAAGGTGACAATCCCCGAGGATTTGGGATACGAGGAGGCCTTCACTGAAGTGTTCCGTAGCTACGACATCGCCTATGAGCTTAAGAAGGTGCGAACGACCGAGTTAGGCAGTCTCTATGAGCTGATATATGACATCACCATGGACAAACAGACGAATCAAAAGGCGTTCCTGGACGCCGTTCGATGCAGAAATGGGAATTTGGACATCACCTTAACGATGAGTCCAACGTCTTCCGACTATTAAACAATCAGAGAGGGATGAAAGATAATGAAGAAAATGACTCATCGAAAGAAACTATTCATTGTAATCTTGAGCTTGGCCATCTTGTCCGCATGTAGCAACACCAACGAAGCTATTACTGAAGCCGCAGCAACGCAAAAGAATGAGGGTGCTACAGCTGCGACCGCGACAGTCGTAAGTAGCGATATGCCAGAGAAAGTGAGTTATGCAGACGACGATTTCGCAGCGGATTGGACGACCGAAAACCCGACGACGATCCAGCTTAACGGAACGGATGTGAGCATCGACGGTGCGGGCGCTGAAGCGATAGATGGATCGGTTACAATTACGTCTGCTGGAACGTATGTCCTTAGCGGTAAGCTAGATGATGGACAGATCGTCGTAGACGTATCGAAGGAAGATAAGGTGCGATTAGTTCTGAACAGTGTGGAGCTTCATAACAGTGACAGCGCTCCGATCTTTATCAAAGAAGCGAAGAAAACGATCATCACCCTGCAGGAAGGCACGAATAACATCGTCTCGGACGGTACGACATACACATACGCAGATGCGTCCACGGACGAACCAAATGCGGCCGTCTTCAGTAAGGCGGATCTCACCTTGAACGGTGCAGGCTCTCTGATCGTGAACGGAAACTATAAAGATGGATTAACAAGTAGAGACGATCTGATCATCACGGGAGGCACAATCGAAATTCATACTAAGGACGACGGGCTAATTGGCCGCGATCTGGTCGCGGTCAAGGATGGAACGCTGACCATTGTAGCAGGCGGAGACGGTATCAAATCGACGAACGATTCCGAAGCTTCGAAAGGGAACATCGTCATAGAGGGCGGTACATTCGACATCGATGCTAATAGCGACGGCCTACAAGCGGCTGCGACCATAAGAGTTGACGGCGGAACCTTCGAGATCATCTCTGGTGGTGGAAGCGTCAACGGTGAAATTAGAACCGAACAAGGAGGTTGGGGGAAACGCCCAGAGGAAACTACGGAAGAAGCAGAAACGACAGAAGCAGAAACGGAATCATCAAGCATGAAAGCGGTGAAAGCAACATCTAACATTATGGTTACCGCCGGAACCTTCGTGATCGATTCAGCAGACGATGCTGTGCACAGCAACGGTTCGATTGCCATTAGCGGTGGAGAGATGGAGATCTCCTCAGGTGATGACGGTATCCATGCGGACGCTTCGATTATGATCGAAGGCGGTATCATTGACATTACTAAGAGCTACGAAGGAATCGAAAGTGAGGTCGTGACGATCGCAGAAGGCACCATTCGCCTTGTCGCTAGCGACGACGGTATAAATAGCGGCAGTATGCTTACAATTACAGGTGGTGTCGTCAACGTGGATGCTTCGGGAGACGGTTTGGACTCCAATGGATCGATCGAGATGAGCGGTGGAACCGTCATCGTAAATGGTCCGACAGCCAGTGGTAACGGTGCCTTGGACTATGATGGAACCTTCGATATGAGTAGTGGCAGCTTGGTAGCTGTGGGAAGTGCAGGCATGGCTTCAACTCCGTCCGAAAGCTCGAGTCAATTCTCGATCATCATGAATTATTCCGAGATGCAGGCGGCAGGCACGTCGGTTCGTCTAGAAGACGAGGACGGTAAGGTCATCACGACAGTTTCGCCGACGAAGGTCTATCAAACTGCCGTCATCAGCTCACCAGATCTGCAGGAAGGTGCGACATACACGCTATACTCGGACGAGAGCAAGGTGGTCGATTTTGAGATAGCAAATTCCGTCACCTGGTTGAACGAATCCGGCGTCACCGAAGCCAGCGCTGGCCGTCAAGGTGGTAGGGGAATGGGCGGCGGCAGAGGTCGTACTATGCCCGATGGCGACATGCCGAGTCCTAGAGAAGGCATGCAGAGACCTGAGGGAGACGTGCCAATACAAGGACAGTAAGTGTGATATCGAGCAGCGTCTAATTTACCAACGGATGAGAGACTGACAATGGTAAAGGAAGGGTTCGATGATCCAGGACTTGTGAGTTTATATTTTCAATTTGGTCGTTATCTGCTCATCTCCTGCAAGCCGCCCCGGTTCGCTTCCCGCGAATCTGTATGGATAAGGTCAGCCAGAAACTTTGGTTGGCTATTCCCCCTTTACTGCAGTCTGGAGCAAGAATGGGGCAATAAGCGGGGAAAATTCCCGCTTAATTGTGAGTCTGAAACTGGACGGTCTTTAACTCACCTTTTCACGTCCAATTATCATCCTACTCTATTAGAAAAGTAAAACTGTTTATCAACCGAGCGATTTGCAGTTATCAGCTTCTGAGTTGCTCGGTTTTTTATAGGTTAAGTTAAGTGAACAATGGTTAATATAGATAGGCCCCTGGCAGAATGTTATTATATATAGAACAGGTAACACGTCGAAAACAGCCCCCAAAAAACGACGTTAATGACTGTGAATACGCTTAAATAGGGGAGGAAGTTCAATGTCTGAGGCGCGAATGGATCGAATGGAAGACATGATGCATCAACTGATTGGCATGGTAGGAAACGTAATAAGTAGCCAGAACGATATGAAGAAAGACATTGTAGAAATGAAAGAAGATATTGTAGTAATTAAGAAAGATATTGTAGAAATGAAAGAAGATATTGTAGTAATTAAGAAAGACATTGTAGAAATGAAAGAAGATATTGTAAAAATAAAGACGAACATTACTTGTTTAAACGAACGTGTGGATCGGGTTTGCTATCAACACGACAAATCATTTCAATATCTGAATGCCAAGGCTAGCCAACACGACCATGACATATATATGCTACAACAAAGCCAGAAATAATAGATTAGAACCTACGCATTCTTCCTTCGTGGAGAGTGCGTTTTAGGTTGTTTGTATATGACTTTTAGGCTGAATGACTTATGTAGAAGTAAGTGTGGTATATTGAAACCATGAATATTCCAATGTTATCCACTAAACTATATATCCCAACGCCTCGGCACAAAGTGGTCTTACGTCCACGGCTGATTAAGCGGCTGAACGAGGGTCTGCACAGCAAGCTGACCCTCGTCTCTGCCTCTGCTGGGTTTGGTAAAACCACGATGGTTAGCGAATGGCTCGTAGTTTGTGGGCGACCGGCCGCCTGGCTGTCGTTAGACGTTGGGGATAACGACCACACGCGCTTTCTGACTCTCCTCTTCGCTGCTTTGAAGACGATGGGGGTGAGCATTAAAGAAGGCGTACTCAGTGCGCTTGATTCCCCTCAGCCACCGAAAATCGAATCGGTATTGACAATCGTGATCAATGAAATCAACACCGCTACGGACAATTTTATCCTTGTCCTTGATGACTACCATGTTATAGATGATCGAACAATTGACTACGCTCTCACTTTCCTGATCGAGCACCTGCCACCACAGATGCACCTAGTTTTTATTACCCGTGAGGATCCGAATTTGCCTCTGGCTCGGTTAAGGGGCCGAGGTCAATTAACCGAGCTGCGTGTCGCAGACCTGCGTTTCACTTCCTTGGAGGCTGCTACATTTCTCAATGAGGTGATGGGCCTAAGCCTTTCATCGGATGACATTACAGCCTTGGAAGCCCATACTGAAGGTTGGATTGCAGGTCTGCAATTAGCTGCACTCTCCATGCAGGGACATAAGGATGCTAGCAGCTTCATTCAATCGTTCAATGGTAGCCACCATTTTGTGCTGGATTATCTAATAGAAGAGGTTCTGCAGCTGCAATCCGAAAGTATTCAGACCTTCTTGCTGCACACTTCCATCCTTGACAGCCTGTGTGGGCCACTATGTGATGCCGTTCTAGTCGACTCATCTGTTTCTGGGCAAGACATGCTCCAATATCTCGAACGTGCCAACCTATTCATTATCCCTCTGGACAATGATCGATGTTGGTATCGTTATCACCATCTCTTCGGTGATTTACTAAGGTGGCGAGTGAAACAGGGCACCCCTTCGTCTATTGGGAATGAGGGTAGGATTGCAGAATTACATAAACGAGCTAGTGTCTGGTATGAGGACAATGGGCTAGAGATTGAAGCTTTTCACCATGCTGTTGCAGCTCATGATATTGATCGGGCCGCACGTTTAATGGAAGGGGATGGGATGCCCCTACATATTCGAGGCGGCGTGACCCCTGTACTGAAATGGCTTAAATCGTTGCCACCTGCAGTTCTGGATGCAAGGCCTTCGTTGTGGGTGATGTACGCCTCGGTGTTAATCATTGCCGGCCAACCCACCGGTATCGAACAGAAATTGCAATCTGCTGAAGCAGGCTTGCAGGGTGCCGAGCTTAATGACAAGACCAAAGATCTAATTGGACTTATTGCCTCAACACGTGCCACGTTGGCTTTATTAGTCATTACAGGGCAATCGACAAACGGCGTAGAACAGATACTTCAAGCTACCGAAGCAGCCCTGCAAGGCACAGAGCCAGACGACAAAACCAATGACCTTGTTGGACTTATTGCCCCTATACAGACCACGTTGGTTATCAATCAGCATCAGGTGGAAACCATCATTACCGAGTCGCACCGCGCTCTAGCGTATTTGCACCCTGATAATCTGCCTGTCCGTACGGCAGCTACCTGGATGCTGGGGCATGCTTGCCAGCTTAAGGGAGATCGAGTAGCGGCCAAACAGGCTTATATCGACGCTATTACAATTAGCCGAAGGCTAGGGTATAACATCATCACTATTGCGGCTTCAATCGGTTTGGGAAATGTAGAGGAAGGTGAAAATCAGCTCTACCTGGCTGCTCAAACCTACCGTCGTGTCCTGCAGCTAGCAGGTGATCCGCTACAGCCAGTTGCCTGCGAAGCGCATCTTGGATTAGCACGTATCTATTACGAATGGAACGACATGAATTCCGCCGAGCATCACGCGGAAGAGAGCTTCCAATTAGCACGGCAGTTAGGAAATACGGATCGATTGGTTTCCTGTCAGGTATTTCTCGCCCGCTTGAAGCTCGCTCAGGGTGATCTGGCTGGTGCGGCAGTTGTTGTAGCTAAGGCTGGTCAATTCATACGTGAGTTTAGCTTTGTTCATCGGATTCCTGAGGTTGCTGCCATGCAGGTGCTTATATGGCTTCATCAAGGCAATCTGCAAGCAGCCGCTCATCTTGCTCAGGCACACGATCTCCCTATTAGTCAGGCGCGGGTAGATCTTGCACGTGGAGACACATCGGCAGCATTGGTGGCGCTGGAGTCATTGCGAGAGCGAATGGAGGCAAAGGATTGGAAGGATGAACTGCTTAAAGTAACGGTTCTACAGACTGCTGCTCTGTATAAACATGGCGAGAAGGACAAGGCTTTGCAGCTACTGGCTGCCGCGTTGATGCAAGCTGAGCAAGGTGGCTTCATCCAAATTTTTATTGATGAAGGTACACGGATGGCTGAGCTATTGTCCGAAGCAGCTAGTCATGGGATGATGTCTGATTATATAGGCAAGGTGCTGGCTATGTTTGATTCTGATGCTACGGAAGAGCAGCGTGATGACAAAGTCAATCCGCGTATAGCTCCAGCTGCTCAGCCTCTTATTGAACCACTAAGCAGACGTGAGATAAACATTCTACAGCTGATTGCAGAAGGACTCTCGAATCAAGAGATTAGTGAGCGGATTTTCCTCGCCCTGAGTACGGTTAAAGGGCATAATCGGAATATCTTTGGCAAATTGAGCGTCCAGAGTCGCACCGAGGCTATAGCACGTGCCCGTGAGTTGGGTCTGCTGTAGATCTGATGTTCACCTATTTGGAATTCCATTGTAACAATACCCCACAACAATACCCCACAACAATACCCCACAACAATACCTAAAGCCATACTTTAGTGTCTATTTGTCAGTACCCTATTTTCGCTACACTTCTCGTAGCAAGTCAAAACGAGGAGTGAGAATATGAATTCAAACAGAAAGATTGCAATCATGGTTGGCATATTGATGCTTGGTGCGACGGTAACATTCATGATAGGAAGTGGACTTATACAATCCGTCCTAGGAAATCCAGAGTATCTGAACGACATATATTCAAGCAAAACAAAGCTAATCGTAGGCATCCTCCTTGAGCTCATGGATGCTGTATTCATCTTTGGTATTGGTATGCTGATGTTTCCGATTCTTAAACAGCATAGTGGGGCTATAGCAATTGGGTATTTTGGTACCAGGGTTATTGAGGCCGCAGCGCTCATCATGAGTCTACTAAGCCTATTCTTACTCATTCCATTAAGTCAAGAATTCATAGCCACAGGAGCGACAGATAGTTCATATTACCAAACAGTAGGAAAGCTAGCTATACAAGGGCATGAAATGGCCTTTCAATTCGCTATGTTAGTTCTTGGGCTAGGTAGCCTGATGTTCTGTTATCTGTTGTATACCTCAAAGCTTATTCCCAGATTTCTATCCGTCATTGGTTTTCTAGGATATGTGGCTTTGATTGCAAGCAGCTGTTTAGAAATATTCGGTGTTAGGGTAGGCATGACCCTGTTTATTCCAGGGGCGATATTTGAGCTTGTTTTCCCAATATGGCTGATCGTAAAGGGCTTTAACATAAACGCATTAAATTCTCAAAGGATAAATAAGTAGGGGAATTAATATCTGTCATTCGTATGTAGCAAAACCAATTATGAGGAAGCCGCTGCTGTTTCCTATGAACTACGCGTAGATTCTCTCTCAATCAATGTTGCGGGAAGATGAACCTCGATGAATGGTTCTGAAGGGTTATTCATTCTCCAGAGTAGCTGTTGAAAGGCTTTCTGACCATATTTGCTTAAATCCACACTCATTGTAGTTGTTGTGGGTGTATGAATTTGAGAGAGCTGACCGTTATCGAAGCTGCATACGGAGATATCGTTAGGAATCTTATAGCCCATATGCTGTAAGGACGAAATTAACATAAACCCTAACCCGTCGTTGACACAGAACCAAGCTGTCGGCATGGAAGCCATCCTAGATAGCTTGCTGGTTAAATCAGTCATCGCTTCAGAGGCATCTTTCACAAGCCAATCAGGATTTACAGTAAGACCTGCTTCATTCATGGCTAAGTGGTATCCTTCCAATCGTTCGTAATAGCTAGGGGAGAAAGAAACATTTCCTAGAAAGCCAATTTTCTTATGCCCAAGCTTGATTAAGTGATGGGCCGCTTCAAATCCGCCAAAACGATTGTTGGTTAATATGCAATCAGCATGAATATGTGGATGATGATGGTCGATCAGTACAGTGGGAATTCCAATTGATAGGACTTTGTTGATATATTCGGTGCTGATATGAGAGAGGATCAGTAAACCCTCGACGGTTTGGTTTTGCAGTACAGAAGGCATAATGAGCTCGTCCCTAGCTTGCGGATATATAGACTGGATTTGCAATGTCATTCCATGCTTCGAACACTCCTGCTCTAAGGATAAATAAATCTCTCCAAAAAAATTCCTCTGTGAGAAAGCGAATTCGGAAGCGATCAAAGCGATAATGCCATTTCGCTTTGTTTGCTCTTTTTTTGATATTTTGGCGTATATATATCCAAGATGGGCTGCTGTTTCAGTGACCAATTGTCGTGTTGCATCGCTGACCCCATCCTTTCCTGTAAGGGCTTGAGAAACAGTGTTCTTAGAAATATGCAAAGAATCTGCAATGAGTTGCATCGTAATTTTTTTCTGTTTCAAATTAATTTATCCCTCCAATAAAACCAAATAACTATTCCGATCATAATATTGTAACGTTACAAATTATATCGTATTGTGCGTGAGAAGGGAATTTTCTTAGGTAGTGTTTGATCAAATACACGGTTTTGATTGACAATCTATGACCTGTCATTAATAATTAACGTAAATTTCTAAATAAACATAAAATTTGTAACGTTACAAAATGACTTATAAGGGATGCTGCTATATGATGTTCTTAAGACGGATCATGCAATATCGGGTTTACCGAAGGCTAGTGCTGTCTTATTTGCTGCATTCTGTGGTCACCATTATTTTGCTTTCATTCATCCTATATGCCATGTTCTCCGCTAGAGCTGTTCAAGAAATTGATCGCTCCTCCAAAGAGATGCTGTCGCAAGTTAGCTACACGGCTAATGTTGTATTAGGACAAGTAAAAGGTGTAACGGGTCAATTGCTAATTGATAATGAGATCATGTCCTTCTTGTACGCAAAGGAAGAAAGCAAGAGAGTTAACTATATTGCCAGCTTGTTTCTGACCCGGATTCAAAGCGTATACCCTTTTATTAAAAATTTAAGCTTATATAATCTTACGACTGACGTATACATCGACTCACTTGGGTTGCCTTCCAATCCAGATATGATAAAGAAGGACGAAGCAAGTTATTATGGTTTTTTTCCGCGAGAGGTGGAAATCGCAGGAAAACCGACCTTGCGGTTATTGACGTTTAAAATTATACCGGATCGTTCCTTCGGCGAAGAGCCGAGATCTGCCATTGTGGTGGATTTGGACGAAACGTATATACGTAACTACATGCAGAGCATCAGCTCCTCTTCTCGTGACTCACTTACCTTTGTGATGGATGCAACGGGAACGGTGTTATCGCATTCAGAGCCCCAATATTTTATGGAGGATTTCTCGAGGGAAGATTATGTTCAACGAATATTAAGCGACAGCCAAAGTCAAGGGAGCTTCATCCATACTATCGATCGGCAGAAGCATCTCGTAACCTATGTGAAATCAACGGATTTAGATTGGTGCTTTGTAACTGTAAGGCCCTATGCGGAGCTTATATCCAATATTACCGAGCTTCGAAATTGGACGATACTTATCGTCATTTTACTCGTTATTACTGCTGTGGTAATCTCGTTGTTACTGACAGGTAACATATACAATCCGATTAAGGCCTTATTGGAAAAAGTGAATTCAGTGGGTGGGGTGGAGAGATCAGCTTTATTACGGTTTGATGAATACAAATTACTAACAGACGCATTTACTCAGACAATCGAAACTGCTAGATCGATGGAATTGAACCTCAACCGGTCTTCACGGGTGCTCAAGGACAGCTATATCTCCCACCTGTTAAAAGGAAACGCAAGTAAAATTGCAGCTTCAACTGAAATGAAACGCGAATGGGAGAGTCAGCTAGGCGAATCTTATTTGACGGTTATTCTATTCCAGATTGACAGCTACAGGAGTTTTAAGGAGCAATATAACACCTTTGACCGTGGACTTATCCGCTTTGCAATCAGTAATATTGCGTATGAATTAATAGGGAAATCTTACACCAGTAATGTAGCGAATATAGAAGATGATGAAATTGTCCTAATCCTCCAATCGGATATTGAGTTACTTCACGATAGTCTATACCTGTTAATTGGAGAAATACAGGATACAGTAAAAGATTATTATAAAGTCAGTTTGTCGGTTAGTATCGGAGATCCATGTGCTTCACTCAGCGAAATACGAGATTCTTACAAATCCGCGCAAGTCTACATGTCGTCTCGATTGTTTATGGGGCACGGCTGTTTGGTAGATGCAGGAAAAGTGAACGAAATGCTAAAGCTGCCGACTCATTACCCCATTTCGATAGAAAAACGGTTGAACGAAGCGATCAAATTGTGCCATCAGAAGAAGATACAAAAGGAAATCGATGATTTTAGCACTTTTTTATCGGGATGTACGTTTCCTAATGCGATTCAATATACGAACTTCTTAGTGCTTGGGATTATTAAAGAATTCGAATATATGGCTGAATGGTGGAGCGTCGATTCTGATCAGATGTATCGAACCATGGATGAAATCCGCGATGTTGAGACACTAGATGATATCAAGAGGATGCTGACGGACCTTAGCTCCAGAATCGAGGACACACTCGAGGAACACAAGAAAAACACGGGCGTTATCAAAAACGAGAAAATTGTAGAAGAAATGCAACAATTCGTAATCGAACAATACGCTGAACACAGTCTCTCGTTAGAAGCAGTAGCGGAGAAGGTTGGTTTCTCATCAGGTTATAGTGGAAAGCTATTTAAGCATATGACCGGCACCTCATTTAACGACTATGTCACTCACATTCGTATGGAGCAAGCCAAGCTGTTCCTGATCACGACGAACGATTCCATTGCACAAATCGGTGAACGAGTGGGCGTATACAATGTTCCATACTTTACTACTTTGTTCAAGAAAAAATATGGTATAACCCCGTCCCAGTTCAGGGAGCAAGGGTGAAGAGACCAACATCTATTCTAAGCGATTAAGGATGGCGAACTAACGCCACTTAGTCGCTTTTTTTAATAGTGAGTGCGCTATTTTGAAAGTCTAATTCCTTAATTGTGAAAGCATAGCCGATAGTTGAAATTTACAATGTAGCTGAAGCCCCTGTATGATTCAAGCATCGAGTAAGTTAAGGGGTGTTGAGATGAAAAAAAGAAAGGGCTTCTTTCACGAAATAGCAATAAACCGATATTCGTATCTTCTTGTCCTTCCTGCCATGATTTATGTCTTTCTATTCTCTTATGCAACGTATCCGTATTTGCTTATCGCTTTTCAGAGGTTTAATTATCAGAAGGGTTTGTTTAACAGTGAATGGATTGGGTTTGAAAACTTCAGGTTTTTCTTGATTTCTAACGATGCGCTAACCGTAACCATGAATACCATTAAACTGAATGTTCTGTTTCTGGTCTTTGTCACTTTTTCTGCGGTAGCCTTGGCCTTGTTGTTCAATGAGATCAAGAATAGGGTTTTCATCAAATTTGCACAAACCGCGATGATTTTTCCTAGCTTTCTCTCATGGATTATCGTCAGCTATATGATGTATAGCATGTTTACCATGGACTTCGGAATCATCAACCAAGTCATTGAGGTCTTTGGCGGGGAGCCTGTGAATTGGTATTCGAAAGCCGAGGCTTGGCCATGGATCTTGGTGGGTATGAAGGTATGGAAGGATGCGGGTATGGCTTCGATCATTTATCTGGCAGCGATTTCTGGGATCGATCAATCGCTTTATGAGTCCGCTGATATGGATGGGGCTTCTAGCTGGCAGAAGATGACCCGAATAACGCTGCCGCTTATCGCGTCGACAATTGCTATTCTGACGCTGCTCAGCTTGGGGAAAATTTTCTATGGTGATTTTGTAATGATTTATGCCATTATCGGGGATAACGGAGTGTTATATTCGACAACGGATGTCATTGACACCTATGTATTCCGCGCTCTGCGCCAGATCGGAGATCCTTCCAACGCCGCAGCAATAGGCTTGTTCCAATCGACGGTCGGATTGCTGCTCGTATTCATTGCAAATTGGCTCACACGTAGATTCTTCAAGGAAGGGGCGCTGTACTAATGAGAGTTACAGGACGTTTAACCTTAGGTACAATGACCGTTTATACTGTATTGGCGCTGTTCTCTTTCGCCTGTATGCTGCCCATACTCCTGACTTTAATGGTTTCGATTACCGAAGAGGATAGCATTATTAGAAACGGATACAGTCTATTTCCAGAAAACTTTTCATTGGATGGATATCGAACGATTTTCGTAAATTGGGGGCTTATACTTAGAGGATATGCGGTTTCTATCACGGTTACGGTGGTTGGCTCCCTATTAGCTTTAATCATTACGGCATTGGCCGCGTACCCGATGTCCAATCCGAATGTGAAATATCGGAATGCAATTGCGCTTTACTTCTTCATTACGATTCTATTCCAAGGTGGCCTAGTTCCCTGGTACTTAATGAACATCAAGCTGGGTCTTACGAATAACATATTCGCACTCATTGTTCCAACACTAATGTTCAGTGCGTTCAACATGTTCTTAGTGAAGAATTTCATGGAGAGCTTGCCGGGCGCGCTTCGGGAATCCGCCTATATCGATGGGGCTAATGATATGAGGATTGCCTTCCAAATCTATATGCCGCTCTGCATGCCAGTGCTAGCAACCATATCGCTATTCTACGCGCTCAATTATTGGAACGATTGGTACAACGCCATCATGCTTGTAGATAACAAGGAGCTGTATCCGATGCAATATATTCTATTTCAGCTCCGTTCCAATATTCAGATGCTGGAGATGCTGCCGACGGGAGCGAATTCAGGATACACGCTGCCAGCCGAATCTACCAAGATGGCGACAGTCATTCTAACGATAGGTCCGATTGTATTCCTCTACCCGTATCTACAGCGTTATTTTGTCAAAGGCTTGATTGTTGGTTCTGTTAAAGGCTGATATATCCTTCGCAAGAGGTGTATATATACAAATTGTCTATAAAGGGAGAGGGTAAAGTTGAAAAAGGTATCCATGGTCATGGTACTCTGTATGATATTGGGATTGGTACTGGCAGCTTGTAGCAACAACAATGAGCCAGTCAATACGGTGAAAGAGCCGGATTCTTCAACAAAGGATAAGGACAACAATGTGGAAGTTGAACCCGAGGAGGAAGTTATCACTATCAAATATGTCATTCCGGGAACAGAACCGAGCGAATGGCCAGCGGTGAAAGAAGCCGTCAACAAGAAGCTTCTTGAGGACGGAGTAAACGTCCAAATCGAGAAGGAGTACATCGATTGGGGTGCATGGGAACAGAAAATCAACCTCAAGCTTTCAACGAACGATGATTTCGATATGTTCCATGTAATGAACGATTGGATCCAGCTTGCTAACTATGCGGGGCGTGGTGCCTTGAAGGATATTAGCGCAGAGATCGAACAATATGGCCCGAACCTGAAAAAGGTCATTCCAGAGTCGGTTTGGAGCAGCGTGAATAAAGAAGGCAAGGTTTACGGCGTTCCAGCTTACTGGTATGAAGCAGCGGTTGACGGTTCGATTACGATCAACAAGCACTTATTGAATAAAGCAGGCGCTTTATCCAGCTTTAATAACCGTCAGGAAATGCTGGATGCCATGGCACAGGTCAACGAAAAGCTGGATATGAAATTGAATATTCCAATTCGTGGCGGTACTGCTGGGCCGGCTGATATTTTCCAACGTACTTATGACAGCTATCCCTTCACTGTAAGAGATAATATCGCGTACATTTCTGGGGATGGCGTTGTGAAGAACTGGGTGGAAACGGATGAGTTCAAGCAGGATGCCGAATGGTTCCGTCAAGCATATGAGAAGAAATTGATCCACCCCGACGTGCTTACAGTTAAACAGGAGCAGGTTGAGCAGCAGATTAAATCCGGCCAATATGTGTTCACGTTCGGTACCGGCAACAAATTCTTAGATGTCCAAAAAACGTACCCGGATGCCAAGGATGAAGATTTTGAATTGTTCCAATTTAATCCGGAAAAGCCGAGCTACAGAATGGTCAACGCTAAGAATATCAACGTTGTCGCAGCAAACAGCAAGAATCCTGCTGCAGCGGTTAAATTCTTGAACTGGCTGTATGACAATCAAGACAACTATGACCTGTTCATGTATGGGATAGAAGGAACAACGTATAAAAAAGTAGGGGAAAAAGGGCTTGAGACGGTTATCGACCCGAAGACAAATTCTCCCTTGTATTTGCAGGATGACTGGATGATTGGGAATCTGAACTTCATCCGGGTCGATCAGAATCTGCTATCCGCTACGAAGAAGCTGTACGATGCAAATCCAGAAGCGAAAAACTTCTTCGCAGCCGATTTCTTCTTCGATCCAACACCAGTAAAAGCGGAGATGGGCAATGTACAGGCGGTTATTACGTCTGACGTAACGCCGGTTTATCGTGGGGTTCTGGATTATGATAAGAATATCAAATCAGCACAAGACAAATTGAAGGCTGCAGGCATCGAAAAGGTTATTGCCGAATATCAGAAGCAATTAGATGCTTATAAGGTAACATTGAAGTAACAATAGTGAAATAACAAGATGGCCCCTAGAAATTAGGGGCCTTGCTTATAAGCAAGGCCTGCGGCACATTCTTGGCAGAGTAAATTATTCAGATCATAAGGGAGGTTGGAGGATGTTAAGAAAACAAGTTATAGCTATATTGATTTTATGCTTGATTGCTTCAAGCATTGTTGTTCCCTCTGGATTGTCTGCGGAAATGAGCACTGTGCATTATACGGTCGAGAACGGTGATCTGAGCCAAGGGTTATTAGGCTGGGATACCGGTGATGCCAATAAGTTCACTGCTCAGCAGCATTTGACCTTGAAGCAGGGTGCCGCATTATGGCGGCCAATCCCGATAACGGGTATCGAGAACGCACCCGCTGTAGGGGACACCGTTCATGCAACAGCGACTATCATTCTGAGCGGCGACGTAACCGTCCAGGATAATGTGTTGATCCGGATGAACGCCGGAGGCGTGCTGGCGGAGATTAACAGCTTCAGTGGGTTTGCGCGTGGGCAAGAAATTATAATGGAAACAGCGTTTATTGCGAATAGTGGTATTATTCCAGCGGGGCAGAGCGACCTATGGATCGAAATCCATAACGATACGCCTGGGACAATCGAAATTTCCAAGATCGAGGTCTGGGGTGAAGCAGCAGGAGTAGTCAAGAATTACGCAACTTACGATTTCACTGTAGACATGGCAGGCTGGGAGAACAACGGTGCTGACAAATCTTATCTGACGAACTCTCTTCTGATGCAACCTGGAGCAGCGGCATGGCGCAGCATTCCATTCGGAATAGAGAGCGACCAGCCACAAGCAGAAGATCAAGTAAAAGTGGCATCCGACTTGTTCATTGATGATGATGTAAATCGGACGGATAGCGTATTCGTTCGGGTTCATGATGCTAAGGGAACACAGATCGATATTAATAATATCGCTAGTACACCGCGCGGCACTTGGTTCAATGTGCAGGAGGGAGCCACGACGAACGGCGGTATCTTGCATGATAATGCCCTGCAAATTTGGATAGAGCTGCACAATGACACGGACAAACCTGTGCGGATCCGTAATGTCCAGATATCAGCTGAGCGAGTAGAATCAATGACTCAATATGATATCAATCATGATAATCTGATCGATGTGAATGACGAGATAGCATTGAGCAGCATGATAAGTGGAGAAAATCCGGATTTATTATACGATTACGATAATGACGGGCAGCTTACGGGTAAAGATTTATCCTTCTTCCGCAAGTATGGGTTACTTAATGAGGATGAGCTATATGTGAACTTAAAGCATTTTAACTTCATGAACGAGAAGGTGACGATTGATAGCATCCCCATGTTCATTACGCACTTATATTCTGAACCGATCGACCGCAATGATTTGTCCAAAGGATATGAATGGGTCGGAGACCCTCAGGAAGGCTTTGCGGCTGTTGACGATGTATCGCGGGCGGTCATCGCCTATGTTGAGCATTATAAAACCTATAATGATGACTTCAGCTATGACATGATCAAGCGTGGACTCGAATTCCTGATGTGGATGCAGCATGACGACGGGGATTTTGATAACTTTGTCGTACAGGATCCAGATGGTACGATTCATACGAAAGACAGTCATTCCTCTCAGAAAAGCTTTAGTTACTGGGCTGTGCGAGCATATGAGGCGCTTGGAGCGTCATTACCTCAATTGAAGGATACGGATCATGAGCTCGAAGCTCGTGTGCTGGCGAGCCTCAATCTTTGTTTGGACCGTCTTAAACAGAACACAGATCCTAATTACGGACAATATTATACGCTTGGTGATACAAAGGTGGCGAAGTGGCTGCTAATGGGAGATGTATGGGTATCCTCGATTGCAGTCAATGCATTAAGCGAGCATTATAATGCAATAGACGATGCGTTGGTAAGAGCATCAATCCGAGAATCGCTAAACAAGCTGGGAGAAGGCATCTACTTGGCCAGTTCAGGAACATCGTTCCGTGATTTTCCATATGGCGGCATTATGCAGCACTATGTGGGTATGACGAATCCTGATCGTTGGGATGAATGGGGTAGCGTTCAGGTGCGGGCACTCGCTAACGCGGGCCATATTATGGACCAACCCCAATGGGGCGAAGCTGCTGAGCTTGCGGCCGACGCTTTCTTGAGTGATTTACTCATTTCTGGTCGGGCGGAGAATCTTCATCCGAATAAGAAGCCCTATCCACTTCTCAATTATGGTACGGCCAGCTACGTGGATAATTTTCTGGCGCTGTACGAAACGACCGGCAAAACCAAATATGCCGTAATGGCCGGATTGGCCGGATCGTGGTGGACCGGCAACAACGTAAGGAGCTTTCCCATGTTCGATCAGAAGAATGGGTATGCCTATGACGGTCTGTATGATACTGAGGTTAATATGAATAGCGGGGCCGAGTCACTGGACGAAGCGCTTCGCGCATTGCTGCGAATTAATGAAAACCCGATCGCGCGAGCATATCTGTTCGGTGTAACTACAAGCGCGAATAAAGCACAAACCATTGAAATCGAGAAGCTGTATATGGACGCCGCACCGCCCGATACGGAGATGCAGCTTCCTGAAGGAGCGTTGAATGATCCGGATAAAGCTGTGGTGATGCAGGATGCGGATTCCGGTTCTGATGAAGGGAAGGTCTATGAGGATGCCAATCTTATAGGTGCGGATACGTTGATCTACCCGAACTGGCATGGACAGAAATCGATTTTCGTCGCTGTGAGCGGTCACAACAATATCCGACTGTTCGATGAGGGGACGATCCAGACCCGAATTCCCGTCGATGCAGAGCAAGGCCACTTTCATGCAGGTGATTCCGTCAAGCTGCAGTTTAACGGACGAGTTGAGTTCGATACTTCGCTTCGAGCGGAAGTGGTCGCGGTTAATAGCGCGGGAGAAGAAACGATTGTCGCTGACGCCAACGATATGAGCTATCATGCTCGGACGTGGTATTCAGGTCCTGGTGCGATTAAGACGACACCAAGGTCAACGATACCAGCAGGCTCGGTAGAGCTGATTGTGCGTTTTATCGTTGCTGCTGATAATCCGAACCCTCATGAAGGATATGCCTCGATAGCAGCTGCCAAAATTTATCAGATGACGGTTCCAGAGGTGCGATATGCGAATCCAGACGTTTCTGGTGGCGGTTATGTGGAGATGCCAGTGGGGCAGCGGAAAACGTATACCATTGAAGTTCCACAGGATGGTGTATATGATATTATGCTAAGCTCAGTTGCTGCAGGGGGAGACGACTCTGCACCGAAGGTGTCCATCGGATTCGATGACAATAAAGAGAAAGCTGTTTTGTTGAATAACACGCCATCGGGTCATGTCAGCTTGAGACGAATCGATACGGTTACATTGACGGCTGGAGAGCATGAGCTACACCTGAATAATGCAAGCAATAGGGTAACAGCCAGCATAGATGCAATTATTCTGTATCCGGTTGAATCTAATGCGATCATTGCGACACCTGATGGCATGAGAACCCAAGTGGTACGGGACAGCATCAGTGGGACCTTATTCGTGGGAACACCCGAACAAGCGGAAGCGCGTGACCGAATTGCCATAAATCCAATAACAAAAAGCATACGTGGAAAGCAGAAAGTAACTGTGAGCGGAAAAGTAACCGACTCAGAAGGAAAAGCGGTATCGGGCAGGACAGTGACAGTCACGATTGGTAGCGCCTCTGCAACTGGGAGAACGTCGAATAAAGGTGTGTTTACCGTGTCATTGAAGCTGCAATCAACCACTCTGCAAGGACAGAACAAGGTGACGACTAAGACTGATTCCGGTGAAGGAACGTCTTGGATTACTGTGAAGTGATCGTTGGTTAAAGGTAAAAATCGATAGGTTGAAACGATAATAAGGATGGCGAGCCCGCCATAGGAATTGGAAAGGCGGGTTTGCATGAATTTATGACAGAAATGGAGCATGTGTCTTGTACATTCCCCTTGAAATCACAAAGAAAAATTGCAGTATGCTTCTCCGCGAATATGAAACGGATCAGAAGACGGCTACAGATCCAATAAAGCTGGTGTTTCAAGATGTTGCAAATCATGATGTATATAATATATGTGCCCCCTTTGAAGATGAAGGCGAGCTTGTCATAGCCGGGCGTATGGAATCCAGAGACAGCGAGCATTCAAAGATCGTATTCTTCGTTCAGAGGGATGGATTATGGAAGCAACGTGAAGGTTCTCCTGTCTATCATCTTCAGGATCCATTCTTTACCCGTATTCGTGGTGAACTCATCGTGGGAGGCGTACAGATTTATCCGCACCCAGAACGGGAGGGTTTCCTGTCATGGCGTACAGTGCTCTATAGAGGGGACCGAATAATCGATCTACAGCCTTTCTTCAATGGACCTGATGGCATGAAGGATCTTCGGCTCATAGAGCTGAATGACGGAAGCCTTGGTGTGTTTACCAGACCGCAGGGTATAAAAGGAGGAAGAGGGAAAATAGGGTTTACCCGGATTCCATCTCTGAGTGAATTGAGTCTGCAGATTATTGAAGATGCACCTTTATTAGAAGGTCAGTTTACGGATGAGGAGTGGGGCGGTGCGAACGAGCTTCACCTCCTGTCTAATGGATGGGTTGGCGTTCTAGGTCATATAGCTTGTTATGATGATTACAACAATCGGCACTATTATCCAATGGTCTTTGTTCTAGATCCAGAAACGGGGTGGTATTCCGATATCGAGTTGGTAGCCGTGAGGAGCCGCTTTCTGCCTGGTGAAGCCAAGAGAAGCGATCTAGTCGACGTTGTCTTCAGCGGTGGCTTGATCCGTAAGGCAGACGGAACCGCAGATTTATATGCCGGGATAGGTGACGCGGAGGCGCATCGGATTTCGATATCGGACCCCTTCATCAAATTCGAAAGCTTAATACGGGGAGGGTACGCTAATGAATAGCTATCGGTATGAAGAGAATCCACTCATTACACCGGCGGATGTAACCCCATTTCATGATGGATTCGAAGTGATTGGAGCATTCAATGCTGGAATTGCCAAATACAAGGATGAGGTATTGATGTTACTTCGAGTAGCAGAACGTCCGATTAGTGTGGACCCGAAGATCGTCAAAGTGCCTATTTACAGAACTGAAACAAATGGAATCGAGCTCGTTGAATTGAGGCTGGATGATGATCGGTACGATTACTCCGATCCACGTGTTGTCAGGGACGTTACTCGGAACACAGGGTTTGCCTACTTGACTTCGATTTCCTATATTCGAATTGCTCGAAGCACGGACGGCCACAGGTTCACTGTTGATGACAAACCATTCGTGTATCCGTCCAACCCATTAGAAACGTACGGGATTGAAGACCCACGTGTTACGCAGATTGGAGAAACATACTACGTTTATTACTCTGCCATTTCACCGGTTGGCATCGGAGAATCGATGGTTTCGACAACGGATTTTGTTAGTATCACGCATCACGGTATGATTTTCTGTCCCGATAATAAGGATGTGTTAATTTTTCCTGAGAAGGTGAACGGCAAATATTATGCGCTTCATCGACCAACGCTGAAAAGTATTGGTTCACCGGAAATATGGATCGCAGAATCGGAAAACTTGATTCACTGGGGAAATCATAAACATCTTGCCGGTCTGCGTGATGGAATGTGGGACGGTGGTAGGATCGGCGGCGGTGCCGTCCCATTCCGCACGGCCAACGGATGGCTGGAGCTGTACCACGGGGCAACGAAGGAGCATCGATACTGCATGGGAGCGATTCTACTTGATCTGAATGACCCGACGAAGGTCATCGCGCGTTCAGATAAGCCGATCCTAGAACCGGAAGCTGAATATGAGAAAAATGGATTTTTCGGAGACGTTGTATTCTCGTGTGGCGTTCTCGTTGAAGGGGATGTCGTAACTATGTATTACGGTGTAGCAGATACATCCATGGCTTGCGTCGAGCTTAGTCTGGAAGACATTCTAAGCAGCATGACCTATAACTACTTGTAGTGCAAATCAGAAAAATATTAAGATTAGTAGTGCAGACCAAGACATTGGTTCGCACTACTATTTTTTCATATAGTAGAGGTTAATCAAAGGCTTCACCATTCCTGATTGCAATACCATCGGTGATCTTCCGAGTACGATTGTGCTTATAATATTCGAATAACGTAACGATAATCGTAAATTGCATTGGTGGAAAATTGAAGTAAATGAGTCTATTCTTGTTGCGTTAGAGAAGAATATCGTATCTTTTTTCAGCACCACACTAATTTTTGCGCTCTATTCTATTTACGTGTTTCAGAGGTATCGGAATAGTCAGATTAATCTATGGACTCAGAAGATCGAGGTTCTCCATACTAGGGACTGAATTAGCTGGTGAAATTGAAGCAGTAGGCAGGGATGTGAAGCTTTTTAAAGTAGGGGACCAGGTTTTTGGTACTAGTGCCTATAATTCTGGTACTCATGCCGAGTACAAATGTCTGCCTGAAACTGGAGTTCTGGCAATAAAACCGGTCAATATGAACTATGAGGAAGCTGCCGGTGTCTGTGATGGGGCAACAAGGCATCTATCTTTCAACTGCCCCATCGCTTGCTATTGTTGTTCAAATGTTATGGACTATAAAGAGTAGTCGCAAAAAAGCAATGTTTGTGACTGCTGGCTTAATTCAGAGTAAAGAAAATTTAGTGTTCCTCAGAGAGCTTTCTGAGGCTGGGAAGATTAAATCGGTTATAGATAGAAGCTACCCCTTAGCGCAGATAGCCGATGCTCATCGATATGTCGATAAAGGACGTAAGAAGGGAAATGTGGTCATAACGCTGTGAGTTCAGGCGAACAGAATGGAGGGAGCATAGACCGTGGAAAGTCCCGAAAAAATTTAAAATACAGCTGTAGAAGCAACGCTTGAGGTAATTGGTGGGAAGTGGAAGCCTATTATTCTCTTCCATCTGACACTCGGCAAGAAACGAAATAGTGAATTCAGAAGCTTGATTCCTGCTATTACTCAGAAGGTATTAACACAACACCTTCGTGAGCTTGAAGAGGAAGGTATTATTCTGCGGATTACGTACAATCAGGTGCCACCAAAAGTAGAGTATGAGTTGACAGACTATGGCTGGAGCCTTAAGGAGATCCTACATCTGATGTGCAGGTGGGGAGATTCACATGCATGGAAACGTCAGGACAGGTCCTCCCACCTCGCCCACATTTCCCGTGGGTTTAATTCGTAAATTTCACTCTCCCTATACATGAATTGATGCATAATAAATTCCCTTCTAATCGTCGCGAAATCCGCATGGAAATCCTTGATGAAGTCATTGATTTCCTTCTCCGTATACTTGCGCCCTTCTTCTAGCTTAGTCACTACATACTCCAGTACGATGAGTTTTTTCTTAAGCTGAGCAGGAATGTTCTTCAATTTCCCTTCGGAGGAGATGAAGTTTTTAATGACGGATTCTTTCATTCTTTTCTGTTCATCGTGCACGATGTCCGTACCCCCAGTGTTATTGATATTCTTGTAAATGAGCTGTTCGGTAGCAGCTGCGTTATTCTTTATGAAGTAATGATTGAGTGAAAAATAAATCGTATTCTTATCCCGTCGTTCATGAATCAAACTGGCTTCTCTCAGCTTCGTTGAATGGTGTGTGATCGTGGCGGGTGTAACATATAGCTTTTCCGCTAATGCTTGACCATTTAATTCTCCTTCCGCGAGTAGGATTAGGATTCTGATTCTTGTAGGGTCGGCAAGGGCCTTATGATAACTGACAATCTTATCTAGCTGCATAATAAAATAACCTCCATGTCAAACAATTTAACTATTATCTAATTTAAACATATATAAATTAGATAATAGTTAAATTAGCGTGGTTTGTCAACAATATTCCTCGTATAGATCGGCAATGATATAATGGAACAGGGATACCTATACATGCTGAGAGTGAAAGCTATAGAAATGAGTGAGACAGGTATGAAGTCAAGTGATATAGATAACATCTCCTTCGATAGCTATACAAATCATCATAAGAAAACATGGATAGCTATGAATTTCCTAGTGACCATAGGTATTATGATGCTAGCAACGTTTCTATCCTTCTTATTCAGGTATATTGGCCTTCAAGAAACCAATATTATTATTGCCTACATATTAGGTGTATTGTTTGTCGCGAAGCAGACAGAAGGTTATATGTTTGGGATCGTCGCTTCCTTCATTGGTGTGTTGACATTTAATTTCTTCTTTACAGAGCCTAACTATTCAATGGCAGTCCATGGGCCGGACTATCCGATTACCTTAGTCATCATGCTGATCATTGCAATGATCACGAGTACATTGACCACCAAGGCCAAAAAAGAGACGAGATTATCCATAGTTCGTGAGAAGCGGGTAAAAATACTATATCAAATTAGCAAGAGTCTTTTGAAAGTTAGAAGCTTTCAACAAATCGTTGAGGTTGGCGTCAAGGATATTGCTGAATTATTTAATCGTTCGGTGTTCATAGCAACGGTTCATGCATCTGATGGTTTGGATGAACCTTATATTTACGCATATAACAATGATGAACACACGGATATTTTTAAATCATTCGTTCACATACAAGACGTTTCAGAGATATTTAAGAGTGGTCAACCAATAGGAGTGGGCACAGACGTATTTGCAAATAGCTCTGCCTATTATGTTCCGATTAGAGGTCAAAGTGGTATTCTTGGTGTTGTAGGTGTTTCCTGCAATAACCAAAAGCTCTTATCGGATGAGCAAAAAATATTGCTTGAGGCGGTTACTACACAAATTGCACTGGCTATGGAAAGAGAACGATTGCTGGAACAACAGCAAGAGTCACAGTTAGAGGTAGAGAGGGAACGGCTTCGCGGGAATCTACTACGTTCGATCTCACATGATTTAAGAACTCCGCTTACCGGCATTCTGGGAGCAACGGCAACAATTCTGGATCATGGTGATGCTCTTGATAGTGAGGTTCAGAAAAAATTGCTACAAGGTGTCTATGAGGATGCAAGCTGGCTCATTCACTCGGTAGAGAATATATTGAGCATAACAAGGATAGATGAAGGTAATATCGAGATTAAGAAGATTATGGAGGCGGTAGAGGAAGTGGTAGCCGAAGCCGTGTCAAGAATCAAGAAACTGTCAGCAAATCATATCATAAGGATCAACATACCCAATGAACTCATCATGCTGCCGATGGATGGAAACCTTATTATTCAAGTGCTCGTAAACCTCCTGGACAATGCGATTAAATACACACCTAAAGGATCAATTATAGAAGTAAAGACACAGATTGATGGGGACAAGGTGATTTTCGAGGTTAGTGATAATGGGAACGGGCTATCGGAAGAGATCCTGCCTTTCGTCTTTAATCGTTTTTATACAGCAGCATCCATGAATGATTCAGGAAGGCAAGGGACTGGATTAGGCCTAGCCATCTGCAAATCGATTATCATTGCACACGGAGGAGAAATTACAGCTGTTAATCGTAGCTCCGGGGGAGCAGTATTTAGATTTGCTTTAGAGAAGGAGTGATTTCTTTGAGTAATAAACCCTTAATTATGGTCGTTGAGGATGATAAGCCAATTCGTAACTTTATATGTATATCCCTTGAAGCGCATGGCTATAAGATTATGGAGACCCCCTATGGGAAGACGGCAATTTCCTTAGTTAGCTCTCATAATCCAGATATGATTATTATGGATTTGGGCCTACCAGACATCGATGGATTAGAGGTGATTACCACAATAAGGCCAATTACTAAAGCCGCCATTATTGTTGTATCAGCACGGGGCCTTGAGAGGGAGAAGGTGGAGGTGTTAGACAGCGGGGCAGATGATTATCTGACAAAGCCGTTTAGTGTTGCCGAGCTCTTGGCGCGAATTAGGGTTGCATTCCGACATCTGAACGAAACGGTGCAGCATCCGAATGAATTATCTAAGCCATTTATCGTGAATGATCTCAGGATTGATTTTGAGAAACGTCGTATGTTCCTATCGGAAGAAGAAATCCACCTCACCCCCATGGAATACAAGCTTATGATGCTTATGGCCAAACATGTGGGGAAGGTATTAACCCATAAGTTCTTACTTAATGAAATTTGGGGTACCTTCTCGGGCAATGATACGCAGTCACTTCGGGTTTTCATGGCGAATATACGCAGGAAAATTGAGAGAGACCCCGCACAGCCCAGATATATATTGACTGAGGTTGGTGTAGGGTATCGCTTGGTAGATGAGTAAAGTGAGCTCTGAAGCAAGCACAATAAATTAACCTCTAAAATCATCAAATTGCGAGGATTTCCTTCGATATAAATCTTCACAGCATCTTTATACATTCGAAAGCATCCTTCACACCTACTTTATATATTCTCAAGTATGATATCTTTTATGAATCTATTAAAGAGACTGCTTAGAATGAAAATGACGCCTCCTCAAATTCTGGTATCTGGCTTTGCTATCATCATATTCATTGGAGGCTTTCTTCTTTCTCTGCCATATTCCACTCATTCGGGTCTGTCTACACCAATCCTCGATGCGTTGTTCACTGCAACATCCGCCGTGTGTGTTACTGGGCTTGTGGTTGTAGACACAGGCACCTATTATAATCTGTTCGGACAAATTGTAATTTTGGTGTTGATCCAAGTAGGTGGATTGGGTTTTATGACGATGGCAACACTGGTTGCTCTGGCGCTAAAGAAAAGAATTTCATTGAAAGATCGTTTAATTCTTCAGGAGGCTTTGAACCAGAGCTCCATGGAAGGGATCGTACGGTTGATCAAGAAAGTAATTACATACTCCTTGGCCATACAATTAACGGCGATGGTTATATTTACAGTTCGCTGGTCATTCGATATGCCGTTTAGTCAAGCGATGTATTATGGATGTTTTCACGCGATTTCATTCTTTAATAACGCTGGCTTTGACATTTTCGGTCCGATATCCGGTGAATTTACTTCCTTAACCAGCTATGCTGACGATCCAATCATCAATCTGACATCCATGCTTCTTATTATATTCGGTGGTATTGGATTTATCGTTATATCAGATATGCTGGGATTCCGTACAAGACGAAAGCTGTCGCTTCACTCTAAAGTGGTATTAAGTATGTCTGGATTTCTCATTGTATTCGGAGCTATTGTTATCTTAATCTTCGAGTTTACGAATGATAAGACACTCGGATCGCTAGATTCGTTAGGTAAGATATGGGCAGCCCTTTTCCAATCGGTCACACCCCGGACTGCCGGTGCTAATACCCTGGACATCGCTGGCCTTCGTCAAGCTACTCAATTTTTCTTAGTTATCCTCATGTTTATAGGTGCATCTCCAGGCTCTACTGGCGGTGGTATCAAGACTACGACCTTCACAATCCTAATTGGAGCCATGATCGCTATGATCCGGGGTAAGCAGGATGTAGTTCTCTTCCGTTTTCGGTTGGCTCAGGATCGAATTTTTAAGGCGCTCACGCTGACTCTGTTTGCCATGCTACTGGTATTGTCCACAACGATGATCCTAACGACGACAGAGGACAAGGATTTCCTGAAGATCCTGTTCGAGGTGACCTCGGCGTTTGGCACTGTGGGTTTATCCATGGGACTGACACCGGAATTGTCGGATATTGGGAAAATTATGATTATGTTAATGATGTTCCTGGGTAGACTGGGTCCGGTAACCTTTGCGTATTCACTTGGACCGAGGTCCGAGAAGGAATTATACCGGCATCCCGAAGGTAAGATAACGATCGGTTAAGATAGATCATATTCAGCTAAACATTCCAAATCTTCACAAAATCTTTATACGATGAATAGCATTCTTCACACCCACTTTATACTTTTTTTAGTAAAATATCCGTTATGTATCTATTAAAAAGACTCTCTTATTGTAGGTGTAGAAATTGATAAAAGCATTTCTAAATAAATCAACTCCAACTCAGCTTATAATAATGGGATATTTCTTCGCAGTTATTGTCTCAACATTACTTCTCAAATTACCAATAAGCTTAAAGCCTGGTATTGAATTAACCTGGTTAGACGCGATTTTTACTGCTGCAAGCGGGATAAGTGTGACTGGCTTAGGCGTAGTTAGTACGTCTGATACATTTAGTCAATTTGGATTTGTTGTCCTATTATTCATTCTACAATTTGGTGGAATTGGTATAATGACGTTAGGAACGTTGCTTTGGTTAGTTATGGGTCGTCATATCGGACTTTCGCAAAGAAGATTAATCATGATTGATCAGAACAGGAACAATTTATCCGGACTTGTGCGTCTTATGCAAATCGTACTGTTCATGGCTATTCTCTTCGAAGCTATTGGAACTCTCATATTCGGAACGTACTTCTTGCTTGCTGGATATTACCTCTCTTGGCAGGAAGCATATTTCAATGGGCTCTTTCACGCTGTGTCATCCTACACGAATGCGGGATTTGACATATTCGGAGACTCTTTAATAGGATTCTCTCACGATTACTTTGTTCAGCTCATAACGATGGTCCTCCTCATATTAGGAGCTATCGGATTTCCGGCACTTATTGAGCTTAGAGAGTATTTGTTTGGTAAACATAAGAATTTCCGCTTTTCGCTTTATACAAAGGTAACTACGATCACTTTTTTCTTATTATTACTCTTTGGGGCATTAAGTATATTGCTTATTGAGAACCACATGTATTTCTCGCATATGGCATGGCACGAGAAACTATTCTATTCATTATTCAATTCGACAACCGCTAGGAATGGTGGACTTGCTACAATGGATGTAAATGATTTTAGTGAGCCAACACAACTCATTATGTCTATACTCATGTTTATTGGAGCTAGCCCATCTAGTGTCGGAGGAGGAATACGTACAACAACCTTTGCAGTCGTCATGCTCTCCCTATATTCATTCTCGCTCGGCAGAAAGGATGTAAGGGTGTTAAATCGCAGGGTAAGCCAAGAGGATTCCTTGAACAGCTTCTTTGTTGTAACCTTAGCCATTATCATTGTAACGATAAGTATTGCAGCATTGTTAGGGACTGAAGGAGAGAGATTTACATTAATGGAGATCGTATTTGAAGTATGCTCTGCTTTTGGAACTACGGGTTTATCCATGGGTATTACAGGTGAGTTATCAGGTTTGGGCAAAATAATAATTATTAACCTCATGTTTGTAGGGAGAATTGGGATACTTTCCATATTATTCTTGTTTAGAGCTAAAATGATTGAAGCTAAATTTAGATATCCTGAAGAAAAGATTATTATTGGATAACGGAGTAAATGGTAGTTCTATTTCAACTTGATATATAGAAATGATAATTGTTGCGTCCCTGTGCTTTGGATTGGTACAGAGCGATGTCGGCTTTTTTTAACAATAGGCTAGGGTCCGTCCCATCTGTAGGGAACACACTGATCCCAATACTTGAGGTTATGTGTATGCTTTTAGAGTTTGAGCAGTAACTGATGCATGAATCTTTAAGAATATGCTCAACAATGACGATTAAGTCTTCTCTGCGTTGGATAGAGGTGAATAGGATGACAAACTCATCACCACCTAATCTTGTTACAATATCGTGCTCTTCGGAGTAACTGGATAATACAGCAGCAATTTTTTTCAAAAGTAAATCACCCGTAGGATGGCCGAATGTATCATTAATTGTTTTGAAATGATCCAAATCAAGTAGCATCAGATATATGGGTGTAGCCGTTTGAATGGGCTCCGCTGATAATTTGTTTAAACTATCAATAAAATAAGAGCGATTGAATAATCCTGTCAGGATGTCATGATAAGCCAAATAGTAGATCTGTGCTTCTGCAGACTTCTGTTCGGTAATATCTCGAATGATAACAACCATCAAATCCTCTTGTTCTACCTCCAAGAAGTCGCAATCGAATATAATATCCAATTGTTCACCTGATTTCACTAGGAGTTTACCTTCTTGGTTTCTCTCAACGCGTTTGTTAACGAATGATGACTGGTGAAAGGCCCAGTATGAATCTCTCCTTTCTGGTATGAAATAATTAATAATGGAGGTATGATTGGCTTCGTTATTTGCAAAACCAAGTAATTTGTTCCCATTTAGGTTCGATTCTTTTATAATTCCTTTATAGTCAACCATGAATATTCCGAATGGCGATGAATCAAACAGGATTTTAAAGCGTTTTTCATAGGCTGGTAGAAAATCGTATCGGATAATTGCGATGCGAATGCAGATTAGGTCTAAGAATATACCCATGTATTGGATATTCCATTCTGTAGGGAAGATATCATCGAATATATACAAGACAGAGTAAATCCAAAGCGTTTGGAGTACAATTCCAAGCAGTAAAATGGCATACCTTTTTTTGTTAGTAAAGTCTTGCGATCTGCGCCATGCTTTAAATAAAAGGAATACATACATGCAGGAATATAAAAGTGCAATCATTGTGCTGATCGAATAAATCCCTTTGTGTGCAAGTGTATGTTCGTAATAATCTCTTACAGGGTCAACTCTTGTTAAGAAATAATAGATAATCGTACCGATGTAATAAATGAAAAAAGAATTGCAGAGTACGTATAGCGTCCAATTAGGTAGTCTCCAATGGATAGGAACAAGTCGTATATAGAACAATAAGTTTAATCCGAATAATAGAATTAGCAAAGGAATTGATAATCCTACAAGCAGCCATTGCCCAATGGATGCGGGGACAATAATAATCAAATATTGGGAGAGGAATAACAGAGTAAAGCCAAGGGTGAATAGGGCGGAAATTCGATGGATATTGCCTGACCGATTGCGCGAGTAAATTTCAAAAGACATATAGAAGAGGAAGAATGAAGGTAGGATATATATGAAGAAGGGTATTAAGTAGTGTGCGATAGCAGGCTGCCTCCCTATTGGAGCAAAGTTGAATAAATATTATTCGACATTTGTTCTCGAAAACCTGCATGGTAGGCTAACATTGCATTCTTACTGCGATTAGGCGCTGCATTCGCAGCCCAAGCCAACATTCTCCTGCAATCACAAATCCAAGCCTTTGCAGGGTCCAGTGATTATGGTATCGCATGATCGTACATGGTTGGATCAGGCTGCAACAACGATATGGGCGATTGAGAATGGTAAGGTTGATGTCCTGCAAGGGAATTATAGTACGTATGTGAAGTGGCGTGAGCATGTGAAACTTACGACAGAACGAGCTTATGAGAAACAACAGAAGAAGATTACCCGAATTGAATTACAGCTCGCGGAGCTGTCTGGTTGGTCTGAGAAGGCCCATAAGGATTCTACCAAACAAGAAGGCTACAAGGAATATTATCGAACAGCCGCCAAACGTATGGATAAACAAGTGAAATCGAAGAGGCGTCATCTAGAGAAGGAGCTTCAGGTCGAGAAGGTAGTGGTGTCCAAAGAGGACAAATTCGTTTATAAGAAGCACCTGTGGCATGATGGAATGAAGACTTGGCATGATGTTGATCTGCTTTCTCTTATGAGGAAGTAACATGCGGCTATTCTCTCCCACAACGGAATAACACAATATCTAGCGCAATAGTACTGTCAATATGCATTAAAAATCCCTGAAAGCCACGTGTGGGAGTGAATAACGCATGTTTCTTCGCTACAATACCGTCTAGACGGAGCTATAGCGCTAAAACTTGCGCTGTTGTTAGATATTCTGGATTTTGGGACTGATTTAACGAAATTGCAGAGCATATTAGCGCCAAGTATAGCGCTAATATGCTTATGCAATAATCCGACCGCCAATAATCACCTGATTTAGGTTCAGCTGTGCATCAAGTATTAATACATCTGCTCTCTTGTTCATTTCCAGACTGCCATAATGATCACCTAAACCAATCTGACGAGCTGGATTGAGGCTAGCCATACGCGAAGCCTCCTCTATGCTAACTCCAACTTCCTTCACCATATAGGTAAAGCCTTTTAATGTGGTTAATGTGCTTCCTGCTAAGCTGCCGGTATCCGTCAATCGTGCTACGCTGTTCATGACGGTTACGGGCAAGCCGCCAAGCTGATATTGACCATCTGGCATGCCAGCGGCGGATACGGCATCTGTTACTAGGATAACGTTATGAGAGCCTTTGCTCCGAAGTAGAAGTCGAATGACGTCAGGATGAACATGCTCTCCATCTGCAATGATTTCTGAGACGATCCGATCATCTGTCAAGACTGCTCCAACTGTACCAGGTTCTCGATGGTGAAGAGGGGTCATCGCATTAAAGGTATGAACAGCATGCTTAAGACCAGCCTTAACAGCTTGCTTGATCTGCTCGAAGGTAGCATCAGTGTGTCCGCATGCAGGGACGATGCCATAATGAGATAGCCGTTCAATGTAGGCATAAGCTCCTGGTATCTCTGGGGCAAGTGTTTGAATTTTTATCAGATCAGGAAATTCGCGCACCCATTCCTCTAGCCATTCCAGTTGGGGCTGGACGATAAAGCTAGGATTCTGGGCACCGCTCCACTTCTCGCTAATGAAGGGACCCTCAAGGTGGACGCCTAGAAGCTGTGCGAAGGGCATGGGCTTCCGAATGAAATCAGCAGCCTCTTTAAGTAAGCTTGTTAATTCCTCTCGTGAAGCGGTGACGGAGGTTGCAAGCATACCCGTTGTACCATGCTCCGCATGGAATTTGGTAATCGATTGTAATTCCTCTTGGCCAGCGTTCATAAAATCTAACCCTGCTCCACCGTGCACATGGATATCAATAAACCCAGGAAGGATATAGCTTCCCTTACCATTGATATGCGTGGCCGAAGGAGAAACCTCAGGAATTGTAGCTTCCTCTGAACCTGTATTAACAATAATTCCATTGTGTAGATGAATCCATCCGCCTTCGATCATACCTTGTGGTGTAACAATGTTACTGTTCGTTATTAGAAGCTGCTCATTATTGCTCATAAGTATTGTCCTGCTGCGCGGTCCAATAGGACAGTCAGATTCGGATGAGTTTGTAATAGAGAAGCGGGGCAATCCGTGCTGATTGGACCCTTAAGCGCACGACTTACCATTCGGGCTTTATCTTCACCTTTTACAACTAGAATAATCATTCTAGCCTTTAATATGGTTCCAACTCCCATTGTAATGGCTCTTGAAGGAACCTCATCCACGGTGGAAAAGTATCTAGCATTAGCAGCTCTTGTCTCAGGGGCAAGCTCTACAATATGGGTAGCGGCAAGAAGGGCATGAGCAGGCTCGTTAAAGCCAATATGACCATTATGGCCTAATCCAAGAATTTGCATATCAAATTGCCCGGCTTGTTCAATCAGCACATCATAATACAGACAATCTGCGGCAGAATCCCCATTGGGGATATGTGCTTGGTCTGCAGGGATATCTATGTGATTGAATAGGTGTGTATTCATATAATGACGGTAGCTTTCGGGATGGTCTTGCGGAAGACCTACATACTCATCGAGATTGAATGTGGTTACCTTACGAAAGCTGACAAGTCCTCGTTTGTAGGTTTTCACCATCTGTTCGTAAATACCGACAGGCGTTCCACCGGTAGCTAATCCAAGAACGGCAGAAGGCTTCGTCTGTACAATGCCAGTTATGATGCCAGCAGCTGTTTCGTGGAGCTCATTCTCCGAATTGAAGGTTAAGATATTCATTGTTATTTGCGCCCCCTCTTGCCAGTATATTGTTGTACGGTTTGAAAAGAATTTTCTAATCGTGGTACATAAACATCGAAGTGTTCACTAACTAGGCCAACGAATAGGATATCGATCAAATGCAGTTGGGCCATTCTAGATGCCATATCACCGCGACGCATGCTTGCTTCAGAGGATGAGATGAATAAGCTAATTGCTGCAGCCTTTGCCAGTGTACAAGCACCAAATTTGGTGATTGAGATGGTTGTGGCGCCTTGCTCGGATGCGGTTTTTAGGGCAGCTATTGTCTCAGGGGTTTCCCCAGAATACGAGAATCCAATTGCAACATCGGCACTTGATAGAGATACGGCCGAGGTTTGTTGCATATGGGGGTCGGAGAAGTGAGCTACCGCTTTGCCAATCCGAATCAATTTTTGATAAAAGTCTTGAGCTACGACTCCTGATGTGGCCGAACCATATAGATGGATCCGCTCGGCGCGGTGTAAGGTTATTATGGCTTCCCTAAGCTGACCAATATCAAGCAATCGTGCAGTATCTGAGATAGAGCGAACATGATTAGCGGTTATGGCGGTTATGATACGATCAAGAGGTTGCCCCGCTATAATATCTTGATATTGATTGGAGGTGGGCTGGTCAGCAAGCTCCATGGCGAGTCTTAGCTTAAACTCGGAGAAATTCTCAACTTGGAATGATCGACAGAATCGCGATATGGTAGCCGTACTACTCCCAGCCACTTTGGCAAGCTCAGTAATTGTCTTCTGTGCGACGTCTCTTGGTTGTAATAGGATGTAGCTTGCTAGCTTATTCTCTTGAGGAGAGAGTGATTCGAATTTATCCTGAATAGCTTGGAGTATGCTCAAGGTAATTGTCTCCTTTTAACTAAATCATATATGGCTGTTGAAAATTATTTTCTCATATTATCAATATTATATCAATATAAATTTCATTTTTTTGAATTTGCTGAGATTTGTAAGTCATTCCTAGAATAAGTTACGATTTATCGATGAGTGGTGATTTTGTTAGGCATATGTAGTAATCTCTCTTTGCAAGCGTGCTACTCTTGGTTATTATTGAAAATAAAGGAAAAGATATATGGCATAGAGGATATGAGGTGAGTAGAATTTGACTAATCTATCGCAAAGAGTTCCTTTCGGCTATGAGACACCGAAGGATCAACCCAAAGGTACGCTTATCTATTACGATTCGTTTGAATCAACCTCGGATAAGGAATTGTACGTAGCAGCGGACACTGCGAGAGTCCGTTCATTCGCGAATTTCGTGTTGTATCCGATACATGAGGAAACGATGAAGAGAATGTCCAAGCTTACAATTATAAGTCCATACTTTAAAAGAGAGAAGCGATTATTCGAGTGGAAGGAAGAATGTGAATGTACAGAAGCTACGATTGACGGATGGGAGGGAAAGCGGAAGAAATATACGCCAATCGAGGCAGCGCTTCGCCATCTAACAGAAACACTACCTGCCCCTCACTTTATCTACCTCTCTCCAGATATGGCGAATTTGTTCGCTTCATTCTCTGACTTTGAAGTATGGATCGTTAAGATTAGACTGATATTGTCATCTAAGCCTATCGATGTTCATCCGCGATTAGAGCAATATCGAAGTCGATGGGACACTGTGGAAGGTTGAAATAGTTACAGACTAAGAGAAGAGCCCGACTCGAGGGCTCTTTTTTGCTGTCGAAGTTTGTCATTATACTGTCATTGAGGGTGTGTATACTAATAATCATATGGATAGGAAGAACTATTCAATGCCCATTACATAGGAAAGGAGTCACTAGTAAAGCGGCATATTATACAACAATTGTATCAAAAAAAATTATACTAGGAGTGAAAGAAGAACTATGTACATAACACAATTTAAAAAGGTCTTTATTAGTTTCTTATTAGGAATAATGGTATTCTCATCATTTTCGTTTAGCACACCTGCTTCGGCGATTGATGCTGCTCCTATCATTGGTCCAACAACAGCGATCATTAGTGATGATGCTACAATATTAACCGTATCAATGAGTGTTTATGCAACACCAGTGGGTACAGCTGAAGAGTTTAAAGCTGCAGTAATTATTCAAAGATCGGGTGAGGAAGTACCTGCTGCTCTTGGTAGCGAGGATACAGTAAGTTTTGAACATGATGAATCTAATATTACAACTACATTAGTAGTGACGTTCGCAGAAGCGCTAACTGGCAACACGAACTTCTTACAAATTGCTGCGAATGCATTAATGAATAGCTATGGCGTGACTTATAGTGGGGATGGAGTAGAAATTGGTATTGATGTTAAAGCTCCCGATAAAGCGGGTACTGAAACTTACGATAATGGCGAATATGTGTATTTATATTTTGATGAAGACTCTTTTGTAAATAATGAGGGTGTTGAATTAGAAACCTTTTTGAGAGATAACATTAGTATAGCGACAGATGGAGTGAATTTTTCACCCCTAATGGTAGATAGTGATGTAGACTTCAACGAAGCATATGATTACTATGAAGAACATCAAGATGCATATATCTATTTAGAGTATGAGAATGGTATGCAAGTCATTCTAGGCACTGAAACGAAGATTAAAATTGCAAGCGGCACAATTGTTGATGGAGTCGGTAACTTGAATGAAGAGATTATCTTTGAAGTTAACCCTCCAACAATCCAAAGCGTAGAAATCAGCGAAGACTTTAAAGAGGTGACGGTTACCTATAATGTTTATGCTTATGATAATACGGATGACTTGCTAAAAGATAATATTCGAATAGTGAGACAGAATGTTAGGGATTATTTGAGCGAAGGCGATACAGCATCCATGGTTGATGGCAGACTGGTCATAAACTTCGAAGAAGCGTCAGGGTCAAGCATTCAAATATATATTAATGGAGGCACCATTAAGGATAGCTTAGGAAATATCGATGGTGATAGTAGATTAACAAAATATATTCAAGTAAGTGATAGTGAGGATACAATTGCTCCTAAATATTTAAGTTATTATTTAAGTAATTCTAATAAAAATCTAAACCTAGTATTTGATGAAGAGGTATTAAATGCTACTACTGAAGCATTATTCTTAGCAAATGTGTATTCTAATACGGGCCTTGTAGGAACATCTCTCACATTCTCAGGGAATATTGTGACTATTGGCTTTCCACAGGCTTTACAAAGTAATTCTTATCATTCTTTCAGCTTTCCCAGTAAACTTATTAAAGATACTAGCGGTAATGTTCTACTAAATGAGATTAGTACCTCTCTGTTTTACCTACAATCAAATTATTATATGTATCTTGATGATGGATTCTTCTCGTATGATGGTCGTTGGATGAGCTTGGAGTTTGATTTCAATGACTATGTCAACGATTTAGTTGATCTAACCATTGACGATAATGGAGTATCACACTTGCATGAGTCCATTGAGATTTCTATGGATCAGGGCTCTACCTTCACCGCATTAGACCCGCTTGATGTTGTGTCTATCCATAGGAATATGTTATCTGTATTATTCCATGATGGGAAGCAAGCTGGTTCTGTTCAAGTTAGAATTGCCCCGGGAGTGTTAAGTGATCCAGGCAACAATATTCACAACTCCGAGATAACTGCATTAATCGCATACAATACGCCAGACATTACTGGATTCATATTAAGCGATACAGCTAGCGAATTTAAATTCGCAACCAATGCAGCGTGGAGTAGCAAAGTAAGAGACATTTATGTATACGAACGTTCTGGGTATAACGGCTATGAAAGACGATTGAACAGCTCGGACTATACAATTACCTCAAACAAGCTAACCTTTAATAGTGGTACTTTCCGAGAAGGTTATCAGTACTACGTTACAATAAATGCGGAAGGTTATAGCAGCAAATATTTTGAAGGAACAGCACGTAAGTCGACAGAGATATTCTATGTGACTACACCTACAGTGACGCCAGAAAACGGAATTACGGCTACGATTGATTTATTCAACAATACTACGCCAGTTTATGATAATGATGAAGATAATTATAGGAGTCTTTCACTTTCTAGTAGTGAGGGTGCTAATACTTCAACGGGAACTCAAACCATTATTTTCGAGTTAATGAATGGTAATACACCTGTTAGTATTGCAGCTTCCACTTTAAAAATTGGAACTGGAACGTATACAGCTAATTTTAATGTAGTAGATACGGATACGACCTCTTACTCGGTTCGAGTCTATGTTGTTAGCTCATACAGCAATGACCTAGATAGTGTTGGTGTGAATCTAGCTACTGTAAAAACTCAAAGTGAAATAGATCTATTGATTATGAGTGGAACTCGTAATAACGATAACGGCTATGATGATTATTAATAGAAATTATATTTAAGAAAGCGAGGCCTATACAAGTGAAATTACGTAAGATAAGTTTAATTCTAATTGCAGCGCTACTATTGCCGCTATTCCAAATATCTGCTTTGGCTAATGCCACTGTTTCTGTGAATGACATATCGCCCATTCAACAGGGAGGCTCGGTTACGGTAGCAGGCTCATCTACACTAACTAAAGTGATTGTTAAGGTAGTACGTCCTAATAACAGTGTTGTGTATTACGATATTGTTCCGGTTACAAGTGGGCAATATTCAAGCTCCTTTACATTGGGATCCAATGAGTTAGCGGGAACCTATACGGTCATAGTTGGAGAGGCAAATCAAGTTGCTACTACACAATTTGTTGTAGTTGCACCGACAGTGCCTGATCCTGGAACTGGGCCAGTAGTGACACCACCAGTGACACCCCCTGGAACGGTGACACCACCAGTGACACCACCAGTGATTCCACCAGTGATTCCACCAGTGACACCACCAGTGACACCACCAGTGACACCGCCAGTGACACCACCAGTGACACCGCCAGTGACACCGCCAGTGACACCGCCAACTCGTCCGGGTTCTGTTGGCGTTGATACTAGCGCTAATGTTGAAACAAAAAACACGGGTGCTAATGGACGTGTAACAACAACAGTGAATCAAGATGCAGCAAGCCTTGCAGCTGCATTCGGGCAAATGGCAAATTTGAATAACCCAACAGGTGCTGCACCTTCGGTTACCATTACAGTCAATAACGCAGCTGGTACTGGAGTTAGCATTAATGTACCTTCAGCCACGCTGTTCGATGCTGCTGCGAATACACCTAATGCGATCGTAAATTTCGAATCGAATGATGGTGGATATTCATTACCGATAAGTGTGTTGAATTTTGCGGCTATTGCTAATAGCTTAGGTACGGATATGAGTGACATCAGTATTCAAGTGAATATCTCCACAGTAGATACGGATACCAATGCAGATATCGCTGCAAGTGCAGGTAATTCTGGTACCTCTCAGCTTGGAGGCGCCATTGAATTCTCTGTTACTGCAACAGGTAACGGACAGACCATTGAGCTGAACAACTTTGGAACAACTTATGTGGAACGAACTGTTGTCATGGCGATGGCTATTGATGATACTCATGCAACCGTCGTTCTATATGATCCAATATCCGGTGAGTTTTCCTTCGTACCAGCGGTATTTGAACCACAAGCTGATGGCTCCACAAGAGTGAACTTCAAGCGTAACGGGAACAGTATATATACCGTATTGTCCTCAACTAAAACGTTCGAGGATGTAACGAGTCACTGGGCTAAAGCGGACGTCGAGCTATTGGCATCAAAGCTTGTTATAAGCGGAGTGACGGATTCAAGCTTTGCTCCTGAGAGCAATATCACAAGAGCACAATTTGCGGCATTACTCGTTCGTTCATTAGGATTAACATCGGATGCTGCTTCAGCAGCCTTCACAGATGTGAAATCCACTGAATGGTATGCCGGTGCAATCGGTGCGGCAGTTAAAGCGAAGCTAGTCGCAGGCTTTAGCGATAAAACCTTCAAACCGAATGATACGATTACCCGTGAGCAAATGGCTGTTATGGTTGCTAATGCGATTACTGCAGCAGGCAAATCAAGTGATGTTACTGGAAAGCAAAATGAATTATTAGCTAAATTCCAGGACCAATCCTCCATTAGCAATTGGGCGCAATTAGCTGTAGCTCAATCCGTTGATGCGAAGATCATATCTGGTATGACAGCTGACACATTTGCTCCTTCAGCGAATGCTACTCGTGCACAAGCAGCTGTTATGTTAAAAGGCTTCATGCAATATACTGACTTCATTAATTAATAGGTAATTTACAAGAAAACAAGGAGCGCAGACCATGGGTCTGCGCTTTTTGCTGTTGTACAAAGGGAACCAGACTAAGATCGCTGGTTCCCAAGTGCTTATTATTTGCTTTGAGGACATTTGTCCTTCTCAATGTATGGATCTGGATATATCATTCAATAAGAGAGAAGTTTGTTAATTTGGGGAGAGAAGAAATGAGAGGGAGTTTATTTGCATTTCTAGCGGGAGCCTTTATTACCCTACAAGGAGTTGCCAATTCTCGGATTAGTCAAGATATTGGAACTTGGCAAGCGGCGACGATTACCCAGTTAACCGGATTTGTGATGGCCTTAGTTATCTTGATGTTCGTCCGAGATGGACAATGGCAAAGGTTTAAGCAAGTAAAACCTTTATATCTGACTGGTGGAGCCTTAGCAGCGATCATTATTTTCAGTAATGTGACTGCTATTCATAAGGTCGGTGTAACGGTTACGATATCAGCTATACTCATTGCCCAGCTGTGTCTGACTTTTATTATCTATAGTAACGGATGGTTCGGCGTGGTGAAGCAGAAGATGAAGCTTACCCAGGTTATCGGCATCGGGTCGATGGGCAACAACTACATTAGTCTTAGGTATGGGATTTCTTTATGTGGTTCGCTTTGGTAAAAAATTATTATATGTATATTGCAACATTTGTGTAGTTTTCTTTGTGTTACAATGGTTTGGGAGATCATGAGAAGGAATTATAAATTCTGACTATCCAATTAACTCAGAAATCCATCAATTCTATATTTTAACGGAAGGAAATTCCGTTAAAAATATAATTTTGCCAAGACTGCATGCGGTAACGGAAAAAAGTTCCGTTATTTAAACAAAATGTGATTATTATTGGTCAAATCGCATATTTAACGGAAAATATTTCCGCTAAATGGTCCTGTCAACACTTATTATTATGGTTAACGGAAATATTGTCTGTTAAAATCATTTACCTGACTAATGGGATAGTCAAATCATAAATTTAACCATGTGGTCTAACCTTAGGGTTATTCTTCTTTTTTTTGCATAATGAATAATGGGGTTAACGGGGGAAAATCAGTGAAGGTCATGAAAATCAAGATACCATTGAAGCAATATATCATGCTACTACGAAGCTATCTAAAGACACAGAAGCTGGCGATCGTATGGCTAGTGTTATTACTAGTGAGTGGAACCGCGCTGCAGCTAGTCAATCCACAGATTATTCGCTACTTTATCGATACGTCGCAAGAGAGTGGAAGCATGGAGCTGTTGCTCTATGCGGCCTTATTATTCATCGGGGTTTCCTTGCTGAATCAGGGAATCCTGGTTGTTGCGACGTATATCGGAGAGAATGTAGGCTGGACCGCTACCAATCAGCTTCGTGTCGATGTGGCAGCGCATAGCCTGAGCCTCGACATGTCGTTTCACAAAAACCGTACGTCTGGTGAAAGTGTGGAGCGTGTAGATGGGGATATCAATGCTTTGGCCAACTTCTTCTCTAGCTTTGTCATTGTACTTCTGAGTAACCTGCTGCTGATGATCGGAATTATCGTACTCTTATTTCGTGAGAATGTGTTAATTGGTTTGGCGATGCTCGTATTCATTATTGTTGCTATCGCAGCGATCCAATATATTCGTAAATTTGCAGTACCGCATTGGGCAGAGCTTCGGCAGATGAATGGCAGATTTTTTGGCTTTCTCGTTGAGCATTTAGAGGGTACGGAGGATACGAGAGCGAACGGGGCAACAGGTTATGTCATGCATCAATATCATCTGCTTCTGCGTAAGTGGCTCCCTGTTAGAATTCGGGCATTCATGGGCTGGGCAGCGATGTGGATTACTACGATTATCGTGTTTACATTAGGTACAGCTGTGGCCTTTGGGGTAAGCGCGTACTTGTGGAGACAAGGGGCAGTCACAATGGGTACTGTCTATATGATATTCCATTATACCGAGCTATTAGCAAAGCCTATTGAAAAGCTACGAACACAAATCGAGGATTTGCAGAAAGCGGATGCGAGTATTCATCGAGTCCAGGAGCTGTTAGATTTACGTTCTAAGATCCAAGATGGTGTTGGAACGCCTCTGCCTGCGGGACCATTGTCGGTTACTTTTCAGCAGGTTAGCTTCGGGTACGAAGAAACACTCACCACATTAAGCGATATTAACTTTCATCTTGAACCAGGCAAGGTACTAGGAGTGATTGGCAGAACCGGCAGTGGCAAAACAACCCTAACCCGCCTCTTAATGCGGTTCTATGATCCGGACGAGGGGCTTATTCTGCTAGGTAATGTTCATATTCGGGATCCCTATGTGCATGAGCTACGCAAGCGAGTTGGATTGGTCACACAATCGATTGAGATCTTCCAAGGTACGGTCAGGGATAATCTGACTTTCTTCGATGAGACGATCCAAGATCTCTATATTATAGAAGTGTTGCATGAGCTTGGACTTGAATCGTGGTTTACTGCCTTGCCGAGTGGACTTGATTCTCCGCTTGAATCTGGGGGTGGCGGATTATCTGCAGGGGAAGCACAGCTGCTGGCATTCGCCAGAGTATTCCTCACCGATCCGGGTCTCATTATTCTTGATGAAGCATCCTCCCGATTGGATCCAGCTTCAGAGCAATGGATGGAGCGAGCGATGAATCGCTTGCTGCATAACCGCACTTGTATTATTATTGCTCATCGATTGTCTACACTACAGCGCGCAGATCAAATCCTGATGTTAGATGATGGGAAGATCGTGGAGTATGGGTCTAGAACGGAGCTCGTTGATAATAAGAGCTCGCGCTTCAGCCAAGTATTAGCAACAGGGCTAGAGGAGGTGTTAGTATGACGAACGCTTCTTTTTTATTCAAGCTAACGAAATACTGCTTTTCCCTATACACATTGAATGTCCTCATGTGGACACTGATTACACTAGGTCCTATCCTGCCTGGTCTCATCATGAAGGACTTCTTCGACACGCTGGAAGGGAAGTCGGTCTATCATTTTGGAGTAGGTGGATTAATTGCTCTATTATTCGGGGTTGCTCTAGCGAGATCGATCCTCATTATTGTTGGATTTATAACCGATGTGAACCTTCGTGTCCGGATAAGTGGCTTGCTTCGCCGGAATATGCTGGAGCATATTCTGAAGAAGCCTGGAGCCAGAGCGATTCCCTGCTCTCCTGGAGAGGCAATTACGCAATTCAGGGAGGACGTTGAGCATGTGGAGGAGACGATAAGCTGGTCGGCGGACGCTGTGGGTATGACGTTCTTCGCTGGCATATCGTTCTACATTCTCTATAACATTCATGCGCAGCTGACTTTATATGTATTCCTTCCACTTATCATTGTAGTTACGGCTGCCCAGCTGGCAACCTCCAGATTGCAGAAGTATCGAGCGGCGAGCCGAGAAGCAACGAGTCAGGTGACCGGGGCAATTAACGAGATGTTCAATTCGGTGCAAGCGATTCAGATCGCTGGTGCTGAGCAGCGTGTCATCCATCGATTCAAGCAGTTAAATGATACTCGACGAGTGACGATGCTCAAGGATAAGCTGATGAATTCCTTGCTGGATTCGGTATTCTCTAATACTGTTAATATAGGTACGGGCTTTATCCTTTTCGTTGGGGCTGAGTCCATGCGAGAAGGCACGTTTACCCTAGGTGAATTCGCTTTATTCGTATACTACTTGACCTTCGTGACGCAGTTTATTCAGAATTTCGGTAAATTTATGACCTTGTTCAAGCAGAATCAAGTTTCATTGGATCGCATGAAATTTCTCATGCAGGATGAGACAGCAGAGATGTTAGTAGAAGCTCATCCCTTGTTTCTACGAGGCGAGCTACCTGACCTGATCCGACCAATCATTCATGAGTCTGACGTGTTAGATCGGTTGGAGGTTCGAGATCTGACCTATCATTACCCAGGAACGGATCGAGGTATCGAAGGCATAAATCTGAGCATTCACAAACATTCACTACACGTCGTAACTGGCAAGATAGGCTCAGGAAAGACAACGCTCGTTCGAGCCTTATTAGGCTTGCTTCCGCTGGATCGCGGCGAGATTAGGTGGAATAACAAGGTTGTGGAAGGTGATCTGGGTAGCTTCTTCGTCCCACCTCGAACGGCTTATACACCTCAGGTGACTAGACTATACAGTGATACGCTAAAGAATAATATTCTATTAGGCTTACCAGATGACCCAGATCGAATTGAGGATGCCATTCACGCTGCGGTGCTGGATCACGATGTCGAGCATTTGCATTACGGCATGGAAACCGTCATTGGTCCGCGTGGAGTTAAGCTGTCTGGAGGTCAAGCGCAGCGGACGGCTGCTGCCCGCATGTTCGTTAGGGATGCACAGCTTCTCGTTTTCGATGATTTATCAAGTGCATTGGATGTAGAGACGGAGCGTAAGCTATGGGAACGATTGCATCAGAGCAGAGAATCGGCCTGCCTCGTTGTCTCTCATCGCAAGGCCATATTGCAGAAGGCTGACCACATTATGGTTATGAGGGAAGGTCGGATTGAAGCTGAGGGTACATTAGTGGAATTACTGCAAACCAATGATGAGATGAGACAGATTTGGAATATGGGCGATGAGAGCGATAGCTAATGGAACTAAGGGAGTTAAGGGAACTAAGGGATTGAGTGATAGGGCAGAGAAAATTGTGGACGATTGGAATTGTGTTCATTGTTATTCGAACACATCTCACATAGGCTTGTTATTGTGCGAAGATTGCACCAATATCTGATGGAGATGGAGTGAAACGATGAGCTTGCATAGGAGTTTAGAAACCTACTTTGATTACAAATTTGGGAATAGTCCAATCACATCGAACATGGTGGAGGTGAAAGGACCTGGTCATACCGGTCCCGTGTCCAAGCTGGATATTGTGCACCCCGGCAGAACAACCTCGGAATATTATATGCTGGCATCCTACCTGGGTCGGCTCGAGGCTGAGCAAGGGCGTTTGATGCTGCTTGAGCTTACCAAGCTTCAGGTGTTGGATGAGAAATCACCGCAGTATGGCGCTATGAGGTGGTATCGGGAGGAAACCCAAGTCGGGGATACGAATGCCGTTTTCTTCATCCTGTTCCCTCTTGCCGTCCTTCGATTACAAGCGCCCGAGGCCATTCCAGCAAGTCATCTGATTCTTATGGATGGATTAATGAGTGCTAGCATTCGTTGGTTCTCTCATGAGCTCGAACATCCAATTCTGTATTATTCCAATAAAATATTGAACGATGGTGCTCTTCTATTGGCACTCAGTAAGCTGCAGGGTGATGAGCAGGGAATTCAGAACGCTATTCGTTTCTTCGAGCGGTGGTGCACGTACACCGAGGAGAGAGGCTGGGGCTGGGGGGAGAACATCAGTGTAGTCTACAGCTTGATTATTGTGAATGCACTGAGGCTTGCCAGTCTTCTATTAGCTAATATCAATCCTCAATTAGGTACTCGCCTGGAGGGCTTTATCCAGCAGGTCTTTAGTAACCTGCGATTTCATGGCAAAGGCGAATTAGTTCCAACAATTCGCAGCTACAATTTCCAAGGAAAGGGTGATTATCCGAGTGTGCTCTGGTCTATATCGGGGAACGCTGATATTCATGAAGAGGTCCAGGATGAACAGAATATGGATGCATGGGCTACACATAATGCGCCATCCTTCTTATTGTTTGAACATGAGTTGAATCAAACCAAACAGCATGAATTAGGTAAACAGGAGATGCGTGTTGAACGACTATTTGATCATGCATATGCAACGACATGGATTGGTCATAGAGGGCGTATAGGTAGCATTAATCGATTTCCTGTTATTAAGGGATGTTACCAGTATCCGAGGTGGGGGTTAGGATGGCAATCGTTCCCGTATAGCTTTCGGGTGGGAGACGAGAAGCTTGGATTTCTTCGCTGGCGTGTGGAGGATGGCCAAGTAACGCGAACACATCCTGCACAAAATAAGAACAGTGCCTACTTATCTCCTGCTTTATTCCAAGAGTCATATTTCCCAGACATTCAAAGTCGTGCAGAGCAGAGTGGACCATTCCTCTGTATCGTACGATGGATGCATGGTTTACATCATAAAGCGGATGTTATAAGTGATGAATGGGTGATTTCTCATCCTTACGATGAAGTGACATCTTATGAGGTCAATGGCAGGCAATGGATTGCTGTATTCTTTGACGGCTGTGCAATAACCTTCACTGCGCTACAGGGGATTCGTGCAAGCTCCTCTCTGCGAGAGCAAGTGACATTAACAAGTATAGATAAAGGTGACCGTACCCTGATTTCACAGCTTCTCTATCAAGATGAGGAACATTCAGAGCAGGAGCTATGCATTCAACCTGGCTTGGAGAGTGGTTGGGTTGTCAAGTGGTGGGATGACGTGGATAGTGCTCAAGAGCTTAAAACGCAGCTTGAGGCTATTCAAATATCTGATGAGACTTTATTCGATGATGAGGTTCCGAGAGAGCCACATCTGTCTCTTCGAAGGATAGATATTCAAGATCAGGGAAAGCATGTCTTGACTATGGATATAGATCCGTATCTGACGTAAGCCAAGAAGAGGTCGCTGGTTCAAGGTTCAATCGTTCGTGGTAGAATGGGAATACCAATCGTGGAGAGGAGTATGAATATATGGGAAAATCTTGGTTTCTTAAGCTGCTATTCTCCTACTTGCCAGTTTTCTTTATTGTCATCTCCTTTCTGATCGCGGTATTCTTCTACAGTATGGGCGATGTGACCCGCGAGGCTGCTGAGACGGTTAACCGTCAATCCGCTGCACATACGCTTGAGGTGGTTGACCATTCGCTTCGAATTATCGAGCATACGATGATTAGAGAAATGATGTCAAATAATAACATTCAGAATTTCTACAACGATACATTGTGGGACGAGCCGTATCGACGCATGGTGCTTCCTTCCGAGGACTTGAAGACCATAGCTACGCAATTTCCTTTGATTCATTCCATGTACATGGTGCGCTGGGCGGATGGGGTGGTGCTGGGTAATAATTCGGCAATGGCGCTGGAGATTTTCGAGGACCATGCTTTTGTGGAGGACTACATGGATAGTGGTTCAGTATCGAAATGGACTAGCATCCGCCCATATCGTGAGCTATCCCACCAGAATACAACCGATGTTGTCTCCCTTGTAAAGTCTTACCCTTTACCGGCGGGGAACCAAGGTATTATTGTTGTCAATGTAGATGTTCAAGCGCTTCAGAAGCTTGTAAGAGACCTGTTCGATTCTGGGTTTGTTCATGCACTACTCGTCGATCATAACGAGAATCTACTGTTCACAACTGAGGTAGACCCACTTCTCTTCGAGCAGACGATGACGGAGGTACAGTCGGATTATACGGGCTGGAGGATCAAGAGCCAAATTCAAGGCGGCTCTTTCTTTCAGCTCGCCTCTACCTTCAATAAAGTATTGCTGTTAAGTGGACTTGTCTCTATCGTAGTAGCTGTTCTTTATATTACTTATATATCGAAGCGTAACTATCGCCCGCTTGCCTTGCTGACTAAACGGGTTCATGAATATGCCCAGTTAAAGGCGGATCGATTGCTCAAGACGGGAGGAAAGGATGAGTTCGCTTACCTTGAGACCGCGCTGGATCAGATGATCGAACAGTCTGATGAGCTGTTAACACATCAAGAGGAGCACAGGCAAATTCGTAAGCGCCAATGGATCAAGGAGACGCTTGAAGGCGATTACGATACCATATCAAGGGTTGCGTGGCCTACGGTATCCGAACGATTTGGGTGGAGTGCAGCGCGTACGAAAGTAGCAGTCATCGTTATTGAGATTGACCGTTATATTGAATTTTGCGACGTTTACACAAAGCGGGATCAGTCACTGTTGAAATATCTCCTTGGTAACGTCTTAGCGGAAATCGCTCAACATCAGGATTATTTACTCTTCGGGGAATGGCTTCAAGCACATAAATGGTGTGCTTTCCTTCAATTAAAGGATGAGCAGACTGGCGATGACGTGGCTATGATTGCACAACAAGCCGTTGGGTGGATTCAGAGCAATCTGGATTTCAACGTCACAATCGGACTTGGAAACACGGTTGGTAGTGTGGAGGAAATCTGTTTGTCTTATGAGCAGGCGCTTCAAGCATTACAATATAAGATGATGCTAGGCAGCAATCGAGTTATTGGTCATTGGGAGGTGCCTACTCAGGCTGAAGGCGCGAGCCGAAAAGCTGTATCGGATATACGGAGACTAACGCAGTCGTTTAAGCTCGGGGAGTCAGAGTGGGAGGAGCAATACGACCAATTCATTCAGGAGTTACGCGCCGACTTAGTACCAAAGGAAGAGCTTCTGCATCAAGTGGATTACCTAGTATATCAGCTGTCCCGTGAGCTACAGGAATTGAATGCTGACTATCAGGGTATATGGATTGACGTTGCATTGCCTCAGCTGAACCGGTTATTCAAGAGCTTCGACACCTTCGAAGAGCTGAACCAAGGCCTTCATAGCATACTGTCGGATGCTCAGCAGCAGATGGCAAGCCTAAGGGAGGATCGAACGTACTCATCTGTTATGAAGGAAGTGCGAAGATATATTGCCGATAATTTCAGTAATCCTGACTTGTCCTTGAATCAATTGAGTACCACCTTTAATTTAAACCCCAAATATGTGAGTCACCTATTCAAGGAAGAGTTTGGCGAGAAGTTCGTCGATTACCTTGCTAACGTTCGTACTGAGAAAGCTAAGGAGCTGCTTATATCAACGGAATTGCCTATTCAAGAGGTCGCGCTACTGGTCGGGTATTTACACTCCTTTTCCTTCATTCGTGTCTTTAAGAAAGCCGTTGGGCTGACGCCGGGCGATTACCGCAAGCAGGCGAGCCCATTGGGAACAGGACAATGATTACAGTATGATAAAGCATAAAGAAATGAAAAATGCGTAGTATATGAAAATCGTGCATATAGAGAGCTGCTGAGGATGTATGAATCCTTACAGCTCTTTTCTAGTCTATATAGAATATTGTGTACGCACCAAGAATCATGCGGATTGCGAGCATCAGTATGAGCCCGTATAGTAAGACTCAAGATCGATCGATAAATAAACACGGAAGGTGAGGTGAGTCAATTGAACACAGCCGGGAAGACCGTAAGTAGTCGTACTAGCTGGCAACAAAGACACAAGGTCGACTTGAAACGGCTGAAACAAAATGTTCCCTTCTTTATCATGTTCGCCCCTGTCATCCTATACTTCCTAGTCTTTAAATACGCACCGATGGGCGGGCTTATTATCGCTTTTAAGAATTACAATTTCGCAGATGGGCTTTTCGGAAGTCCGTGGGTTGGTTTCGGACAATTTGAGACGCTGTTCAGCAGCCCGCAAACGCTTCAAATCATTCGGAATACATTAGTTCTAAGTGTATTGTCCCTCATCATTGGATTTCCCTTTCCAATTATTGTGGCCATTCTGCTGAACGAGGTAGGACGAACATGGTTTAAACGCTGGGTCCAAACCATCATCTATTTACCCCATTTCTTATCTTGGGTGATCGTATCCGGCATGGTCGTGACGATCTTCTCGATGGAAGGTCTAGTTAATGACTTTCTTATACGATGGCTTGGAGAGCCTGTTTCTTTCTTATACAATGAATACTCATGGATCACGATATTTATTGCGTCCGGTATTTGGAAGGGAGCTGGCTGGGGAGCTATTATTTACTTAGCGGCATTATCCGCAGTAGATCCAAGTCTATACGAATCGGCAAGTATTGACGGGGCTAATAAATTTAGACAAATCTACCATATTACGCTGCCGGGTATAGCGCCAACGATCTTTATACTATTTATATTATCAGTTGGTAATGTGATGGAGGTAGGTTTCGATCAGGTGTACACCTTGGCCAATACTGCGGTATATCAGGTTTCTGAGGTGATAAGCACCTATACGTATAGAGTTGGACTTCAGCAATTGCAATTCAGCTTGACCGCAGCGATGGGCTTCTTCGAATCGTTAATCGGGCTTGTATTGGTGCTCATAACAAACGCTGTAGCCCGTCGTTTCGGGCAGGGCCTATGGTAGGAGGGATGAGAACATGAAAGCTACATTCGGAGAGAAGCTATTCTATGGGATAAACTATACAGTCCTAACACTGGTTGGATTAACTTGTATATTACCTATGATCCATATCTTGGCGTTATCCTTCAGTAGCCCGCACGCTGTGATGTCAGGTGATGTTGTGTTCTGGCCGATTGGTTGGACACTTGATGCCTATGAGCAGCTATATAAAGGAACTAGAATTGTGAATGCCTTCAAGAATAATATGATCATTACTGTTGTGGGTACCGTACTTAGTATGTTTTTTACGATTCTTGCTGCTTATCCGCTGTCTCGTAGGGGAATGTATGGCAGAAAAGCATTCACGCTGGCTATCGTATTCACTATGCTGTTTGCAGGTGGCTTGATACCAGGCTACTTAGTAGTCAAATCGTTAGGCTTACTTGACTCTTATGCAGCAATTTGGCTACCAGGGCTAGTAAGCGCGTACAACATGCTGGTGCTAAAAACATACTTTGAGAGTCAGCCTATCGAGATGGAAGAGGCCGCAAAGATGGATGGCTGCAGCGAATTGCAATTTTTGCTGCGCATCATGCTACCACTCTCAATGCCAGTGTTGGCTGCCTTAACACTGTTCTACGCGGTGGGCTTCTGGAATCAGTATTTGAGCTTATTGCTCTACTTAACAGATCCTTTAAAGCAAAACCTGACTGTCATGGTACAGCAGATGATAAGAAGTCAATCCTTGTTACAGGAGCTATCGACCTTACAACCGGAGGATATCAAGAATTTGACACCAGAAACGATCAAATCCGCAGGTGTATTCGTAATGATTGTACCTATGCTGATCATCTATCCATTCCTGCAGAAGTATTTTGTCAAGGGAGTTATGATTGGAGCGGTAAAAGGTTAATATGAACTACATTTAATTAGGGGGACATCAAATGAGCAAGAATAAAATGTGGACAATTTTCTTATCTGTCATATTGATTTCAGTATTAGCTATTGCAGGCTGTAGCAACAACGAGGCGAATACGCCATCCAATAATAAGAACGTAGCTCCGAACGATGAGAAGAAGGATACATCAGAGGTAGTGGAGCCTGAAGAACGTGGAGATATCACGGTATCTGTATACGATCGAGGTAGCGTGCCACCGGAGGAAGGGACCATCGACAAAAACCGTTGGACCGACTTTCTAATCGAGAATGGACCGGCGGATGTAGAATTCGTAGTTATACCGCGTTGGGAATCCAGAGAGAAGTATAATGTCTTGTTCGCTTCTGGTGGTGCACCCGACCTAGTCTTCGAGTTTGATACGACATATCGTAACAGCTTGATTACTCAGAAGCAGCTTATGCCGATTAATGACCTTATTGAAGAGCATAGTGTAGAGTATAAAGCACTTCTTGAGCAGTATCCAATTCTTCGCAAACTAGCAACTCGCGCAGATGGAAACATGTATGAATTTGGTCGCCTTAACGGCTTGGGGACCAATCATCTATTATGGGTTCGCGAAGATTGGTTGGAGAATGTGGGCCTTCCAGTACCTACAACTACTGAAGAGCTGTATGCTGTATTAGATGCATTCGTGAATGATGACCCTGACAAGAATAACAAGAAAGATACGCTTGGTATGGGAGTCTCCTTTGTTGGTGGAAATCTTCTGAATCAGATGTTCCAGGATGTTAACTACAAAATTCAAGGAGATACGATTGTTCGCACATGGGAAAATAGCTTTGCAAAAAGCACATTCATTAAGAAATTATATACCGACAAGCTCATTGATCAAGACTTCTTGACAGATAATGGTGGCGAGAAGGCTAAACAGGATTTCATTACTGGTAAGTTAGGGGTTTACGGCGTCAATGGCGGCGATGCTTTTAATATCTTCGAAGGTCTTAAGACGAATGTCCCTACCGCGAAGGTCATTGCCATTCCTCTTCCAGCAAGCGAATTCGGACAATTCGGCCCGGTTATTAATAACCCGGCACAGGGAACAGCCGTAATTAATGCGAATGCGAAGGATCCAGTAGCTGTAATGAAGTACGTTGATTTCCTTGTTCGCGAATCTACAATGATGACACTAAACTACGGTATCGAAGGTGAGCACTACAAAATTAACGACAAGGGCTGTGCAGTGCCGATCGATGTCGATAAGAACAAAATAGAACAAAATTGGAATAGTGATATGCGTATGTTGGTTTCTCCAGCTCTGTTCGGTGATTGTCGTCACAAAAAGAATGAGTATGATGCTAACAATCCACTCCATAAAGAATTTATTGATTTAATCGAGCAAGCAGATGCAGCTTACTTGAATCCAGCAACTCCGCTTGCCGAACTCACACATGGTGAGCATATGCCAGTACTACCAGATGACTTGAAATTGATCATTACTAACTCTCAGGAACAAATGACTGCCTTCTATCAGCAAGCGCTTCTTGGAGGAAGCAAGTATACTGTGGAGCAAGCAGAAAAAGATGCTAAAGCTTTCTGGGAAAAAGCCGGTGGACCAAAGGTTGATGCCTGGTATGCTGAATGGTACAAAACGAGTGGACAAGACGCAATCTTAGCAAAGGATCTTTACGAATTAAAGTTCTAATAATTGCTCCTCATTATAAGTAGCTACGAAGCATGCTCGACCGTCACATATGGTTTACCTGAGCGGTAGGCAAAGGTAATGATGTGGTGGTTAGCATGCTTCATTATTTATATTGAGAATAATGGAGGGAAGCACAATGACGGAGTTACAGCAAACAGATGTAGTCGTTCTTCAGGAGAAGATCACCAAGATTATTCATCAGATGTTGCACCTGAAGTCCGATCGAGACGAGGCTAATATCCCTATCGGCATCATATCGATGGACAATTGGGAGTGGCCGCAGGGCGTGGCGTTGTTCTCTCTTTACCAATACTACAAGGAGAGCGGTAAGAAGGACATCCTCGAATTCCTCATTACTTGGTTCGATCGGCATCTGACGGAGGGCACCGTACCCGAGAAGAATATCAACACGATGTGTCCGATGCTAACGCTTAGCTATCTCGTCGAAGAGACCGGTCGTGATGACTTTAAGCAGCTATGTTTGGAATGGGTCGAATATGTCATGAACGAGCTCCCCCGTACAGAAGAGGGCGGCTTCCAGCATGTTGTCTCGGGACATGCCAATGAAGGTGAGCTATGGGATGATACGTTGTATATGACGGTGCTATTCACCGCTCGGATGGGCGTACTCCTCAATAGGGAGGACTATGTACAGGAAAGTGTGCGGCAGTTTCTCGTTCACCTGAAGTATTTGACCGACCCCGTTACCGGATTATTCTTCCATGGCTGGTCGTTCGTCGACCAAAGCTATTATGCAGGTGCCCTGTGGGGAAGAGGGAATGCATGGTATACCGCTGGTTTAGTCGACTATCTAGATATGGTAGAGCTACCTGTGGGTGTGAAAGACTTCTTACTCGGGTCTCTCGAGAGGCAGGTGAAGAAGCTTGCTGAGCTCCAAGCTGACAGCGGTCTATGGTATACGTTGCTGACAGACCCGTCATCCTACGAGGAGACCTCAGCGACGGCTGCGTTCGCGTACGGTATTCTAAAGGCAGTAAGGCAAGGTTACTTGTCCGAGCATTATGCCACTATAGGCTGGAAGGCCACGCTAGGTGTACTCAGTCAGATTGACGAGAATGGCACCGTGCAGGGGGTTTCCTATGGCACTGGACTTGGAAGGGACCTTGTCTACTATCACAACATTCCTATATGTCCAATGCCATATGGTCAGTCGATGACGCTGCTCATGCTGGTGGAGTGTCTGAAGCATTCCTAAAGCCAGACATAGGAAAACGAAAAGTGTATGAAATGTGAAAATTGTGCATGAGCAGAGCTGCTGAGGATGGAAGTCCTAGCAGCTTTTTTTTGAACATTTAGAATATTGAGTATGAATCGAGAATCATGTGGATTGTGGTCGTCCGAGTATGACCGTATAGTGAATTCAAGATTGATCGATCAATAATTGTAAGCGCTTAATTTAAATTCGATTATGAATAGGAGGCAGTATTTAATGAGATTAGTTAAGACAACCGTTAGTTTGATGTTAGTGCTTATTTTGTCATGCTCCATGCTTACTCCGTTTGGAATGAATGTGCAATCAGCGTCAGCAGCTGGGCTAGGTATGGTGACAGTGGTCACCTCTCAGGCCGGCTTCAGTAAGGTGGACATGAAGGTAGGGTCGGTGATTACAGATGAATATCTACAGGATGTAACATTCGATGTGAAGCAGGGTGCTACCGTAGTGTATTCGGATACCTTAAGCTATGAGGGGAAGACTTGGGGAAAGCATGTGTATACCGCAGACTTTTCATCTCTTGAGCAGATAGGAAGCAACTTTATGGTTGAATCTAATGGTGCTTCATCGCACTCTTTCTCCATTGAAGATAACATATGGTTGAAGTACAGGGACGAGATGACGGCGTACTATCGGATTCTGCGCGCTAGTGTGGATATAGCGGATGTGCTTCCTCCGGGTTATACGGATACACCCTTGTCCCCTGAAGCCTATCATGATGCGGGACACATGGACGATGGCTGGGACCGAGATGGTGTATTCGACGTATGGGATATCACACTGGACGATGGCACACAGCCTGCAGCGGGATTACATTATGATCTAACAGGTGGTCATTATGATGCAGGCGATTACGGCAAGTATGCAGGGAATCAATGGGTTGGCGGACAGCTAGCCCTAGCTTACCTACGTCACAGCGATTCTCCAGCTGTACAATTTGACTATGATAGCAATGGTGTTCCCGACATTATCGAAGAGGCTCGTGTGAATGGGGAATATACGTTGAAATTTGTCGATTATTTCGACGGAGCCATATTTGATATTCCAAGAAAAGGTGGATTCAAGCATCCGATCTATGAAACGGACGGTATGAATTTGTCGCCTGCTGGAAATCCAGATGATCGTGAGATAGGTCAGCTAAGCGTCGGAGGTACTGCGAAGGCCGCAGGGATGATGGCGGCAACAGCGCGTTCATATCAAGTTTGGAAAGTGAAGGAGCAGATTAACATACCGGATGTGGATGACTTCATATCCAGGTCAACGGCAGGTGCGATCAAAGCTTATGAATTCGCCTATAACAATCCAGATAAGAATGAAGGCTCGGGTTACACGACCAATGATCTTACGAATCCGCTCCTATGGGCCGAGGTCGAGCTGTATTTATTGACCAATCAGCAGGTGTATTATGATAGAGCTACGCAGCGAATTGCTATATTAGACGCAGGGCAAATCCGTAATACGGGCTATTGGGACGTTCGTCCAATCGCATTAGCAGACTTCTATCCGGTCGCAAATTCGACAACTCAAACGAAGATACAGCAGCTGCTGAAGTCAGAGGTTGATCGATTTATTTCCTCACAGGACGACACGCCATATGGTGTGCTCAATGAATTTAGTAACTTTGGTGTGAATGAGCCGACGTTCTCGATGATTGGGGATATCGTAAGATACTATGAATTATTCGGAGGACCAGAGATCCTTACTGCAGCGAAGAAGGGCCTGTACTGGGTGTTCGGGAACAATCCTTGGAATATCAGCTGGGTATCGGGAGTAGGCGACAATCATGTCAAGTATCCACACAGCAGATTTGACCAAGATGCTTATGGCACAACGAACCCGGGAATTGTTCACACAGGCGCAATGGTAGCCGGTCCTACAATCAAGGATCCTGCGAATAGAGCAAGTGTAACAAGTCCGTGGTATGAGGACCGTAGCTTAGCGCAGGATGGGACCGCGCAGTGGCGATACAATGAGCATAGTGTTAGTATTCAGGCTGGTTTATTCTATACGATTATGGCGATGTCCTCATTAGACGAGCCTTCCACGGTATATCCCAATTTCCCACAGCTGCCTGTTCTTAGTCCGCAGACCGGAGATTTTGTTACAGGTGATGTAAATGTCATTGTGGCCCAGGAGGCTGGTGTTTCTAATGTTCGATATGGCGGAAGCACGATGCAAGCATCCAATGGCGTATGGACCTCATCGTTTAATACGGATGGTTATATGCCTTATGACAATAGAAGGGTAACCGTAACAGGTGAAATTGATGCAGGGCAGACGACCATTAAGAGCAGCGCTCACTATTCCGTAGCTCCACCACTGCCAAGTCCATCTACACCGTTGTTGTATGATGGTTTTGGGAAAGACGGAACATTCGGTTATCAGAGCTTAGGTTGGCAGAATTGGTATACACAGGATGGGAGTAAGGATGGGACTTATTCGAAGGAAACGCTTGATGGACGAACCGTGGGTAAATTCACACATAATCCTTCTACAGCCATAGCCCAAGCTAGGTTCCAACCATGGCATGACAAGGTGGACTGGTCTGGATATCGCTACATGTATGTTACTTTGAAGAATTCGGGCGCACACCCTGGATTGTTATATAAGGTACAGGTAAGTGGTAAGAATGCAACCAATTATGCGACGGCGTCCAATGAATGGACAACATTAAAGATTGATCTTGATCAAATTGCAGGTTTGGACAAGCATACGGCACAGATTGCCATATGGTTGAAGGGGGAAGCTGCATCAGGAGATATATTTATTGATGACATATATGCAGGTAATGAGGCAACTGGGACTGCACCTACGCTTACGAATGTAGCCCTAAATCAAGCAGCTGGTGATGAACGAACGGAGTTTCATTATTCCGTCACCTATTCAGATGTGGATAACAAATTGCCTCATACCGTTCAACTAATAACGGATGGAGTCGTTAATGAAATGATGGAGTCGGATGCTACAGATCAGAATGTAGCTGACGGTAAGCAGTATATGCTGTCGAAGTCACTTGTTCAAGGTCCGCACCAATTCTATGTGAGGACGACGGATACCACTTCGGAGATTGTAATGACAGCCGTTCAGTCAGGACCTGTTGTCAGTCCTGCATCAGAGCCATTCGATAGGCCAACTGCACCTAGAAACCTGCACGCTGTTACGAGATCAGCTTCAACCGTTATGCTCGAATGGTTACCGTCCGAGGATGATCGTGAGGTTAGTGAGTACGGTATTTATCAAGATGAGCTATTAATCAATAGCGTCTCAGCGGAGCAATACCACTATGATGTCACTGATTTGATGTCGGGCACGGCGTTTAACTTCCACATTAAAGCTCACAGTGAAACGCAGCTGAGCTCTGAAGCGAGTAATGTTATTGCTATTCAAACCGAAGCTGAGTTTACGAGTCCCACGCGCTTCTTAGGACAATTCGCTGGAAGCGTGAATGAACGGAAGAAACCAAATGAATACCCTACTTCACCAGATGGATTCGGAAAAGCATGGAGGGGCGGCAAGGCAGCCTGGACTGTGACTTTCCCGGAAGCACGTGCATATGATTTTGTGGTTCGTGCTTTTCCAGAGGGAAGCGCAGTCTCCATGCAGGTGAGAGTTGATGGGCTGGATGTTCCAGATGCAGCTTGGAGCTTGAGTGGTGGCTGGAATGACTATGAGGGCAGTCTAGGGGTACTCTCAGCAGGAACGCATATCATCGAGGTGCGTAATAACAGCCCGATTAGTGGCAACCTTGATATTGCGCACATGGATATTGTTGGTGCATTGCCTGGTGATTTTCAATTGAAATCGCCAATGAATGAAGCTACGGTGAGTTCGACATCTGTCATGCTCGATTGGACACAGGAAGTCATTTGGAGAGATAACCCTTTTCACTTTGCTCCATTCGGTGCAGATGATTACACCGTTGTGGTCGCAGACAATGCCGAGCTATTGAATCCCATTGTCGATCTGTTGGTAACGGAGACAACTTATCAGCTTGAGAATTTGCAGTTTGATACAACATATTATTGGCAGGTTATCGCGAATAATGCTAACGGTTCAACTCATTCTGATGCTACGTTCAGCTTTACTACGCCAGCATCACCTGTTATGAGTGAGCCTGCCCGTTATCTTGGGCAATATGCGGTTGGAGCAAACGAAAGGAAAGGTATTACGGATTGGCCAGGTAATGCGACCGCAACTCCTGAGGGTTGGGGGAAGGTATGGCAGAAGGGTGTGGCCAAATGGTCTGTCCATTTCCCGGAAACCGGTGAATATAACTTTTCTACTCGCGTATTCGGTGAAGGTGCCAATACATCCTTCTTAGTGAGGATTGATGGTATGGATATACCAGGTGCATCTTGGGGTCTTAGTAAGAAATGGGTGGATTATACGGGCACTCTGGGAGTGGTTACAGCAGGGACTCACCTTATCGAGATATACAACAACAGTGCGATAACTAATAATAATGTAGATGTGGCACATATGGATATCTTTGGCGCGGCACCGGGACAATTCAAGCTAATGTCGCCTGCGAACGAAGCGGCAGTGGAGGATATAGCTGTTACGCTCAATTGGACGCAAGTAATTAGCAATAGGTCATTTGCTCCCTTTGGTGCGAAGGACTATGTACTCATTGTTGCCGATAATGCTGAGTTTATGGATCCGATCAGCGAAACCACAGTAACTACAACTACGCATCAGATCAATAATTTGGCATATGATTCCACCTATTATTGGAAGGTGATAGCGAATAATGCCAATGGCTCCACGCATTCTGATGCTACGTTCAGCTTTACAACTCCGACACTTCCTGACGATGTTGCGCCGGTAACCGTTGTAGAGATTCAAGGCGAGCTATTCGGTGAATGGTATCGCTCGGATGTACTGATTTCGTTAACGGCAACCGATGAAGGAACAGGGGTTGCGCAGACCGAATATCGCCTTCATGATGAACAAACATGGACTGTATATGATCATGTCATTATTATTCCAGAGGAAGGAACCCAATCCATCGATTACCGTTCGATTGATTATGCTGGTAATGTCGAGGAGGCAATCTTGTTGACATTCGGCGTTGATAAAACTGCACCAACCTGGTCGATAACGAATGATGGAGAGACCATTCAGAATAACGTCGTATATCTGGATAACCAAGCTCACGCCTTTAAACTTGTTGCTGAAGATTTGATATCGGGTGTCAGTGAAACGACTTTTATGCTAGATGGAATTCAATATGAGTCTGAACAAATCGTCAGCTTTGCTGGACGATTAGGTGAACATAAGCTTGAAATTTCGGCAGTTGATCATGCTGGCAACCTTATAGAAGCAGAAATCACTATACAGGTAACGACAAGCCTTCCGTCACTTGAGGAGCTTCTCACCCAATATATCGCATCCGGTGACGTTTCAGGTCCGCTGGTACCACAGCTCAGTAATATTCTGGCACAGGTGAAACACCAAATAGATAAGGGTGATCAGGCTAAAGCCGCCAAGCATATGGAGAAACTCCTGAAGCATCTCAATAATCCTGCGATGAGCGGGAATGTGTCGGAAGCAGCTAAAGCGGTTCTCACGGCTGATGCAAATGCATTGATCGATGAGTGGAAGGAGGACTGAGCTAGATATGAAACGTAGACCTGTTCTTGTAGGTACTGATTGGTGGACGGATTGTGACGATGTAGTTGCCATGAGAGTGCTTGTCTGGGCAGAAAGAGAGAAGATGGTGGATATCGTTGCTATAGGTATAAATGCGTGTATGGCGTATTCGGTTTCTTCATTGGATGCTTTCCTTACGGCAGAGGGCAGGCCGAACGTGGTGATAGGCATTGATCATCAAGCAACCGACTTTGGCGGCAATCCACCCTACCAAGAGAGAATGATAGCTAAGCCGCATCTACGCATGTGTAATAATGATTGTGAGGATGCAGTGAGGGTGTATCGAAGGAGCTTAGCACATACGATTGGAAAGTTAGATATCATAGAGATCGGTTATCCACAGGTATTAGCAAACCTCCTTCAAAGTCCTAGTGATGACGTATCCTCCATGACAGGACTAGAGTTAATAACAAGCAAGGTAAACAAGCTATGGATGATGGCAGGCAATTGGCGGGATCAGGGCAGTGGCCTTGAGAATAATTTTGCGAGAAATGAATGCTCTAGATTAGCTGGCAGCTATGTATGTGAGCATTGGCCAACGCCAATTACATTCCTAGGGTGGGAAGTGTCTAATGATATTCTCACAGGCAGCACTATAACCTCAGCTACGGATATGGTAGCTCAAGCTCTGTGTGATCATGGTTCACTTCATGGAAGGAGCTCATGGGATCCTATGCTGGTGTTGCTTGCCTGTATCGGTGATGAAGAAGCTGCTGGATATGATGCCGTGATAGGAACCGCTCGAGTAGACGCACAAACTGGAAGGAATTCCTTTCGAGTAAATCCACAAGGAAATCATAGCTACGTAATCAAGCTCAAACCGGATACCTTTTACAAGCATGCCATTGATACCATATTGGTAAGCAGCTAATGAACAAATAATCGGAACAACAGCAACTAACTCCTCCATGAATAGTTCATGGGGGAGTTTTAGTGTGATAATTAGGTGTGCGCCGATTATTTTAGTTGTTTTTTTTCTCCCAGCACCCTATCGGTTTAGTCTGCCGCCTTCTTTGATTACATTGCTCGTATTTATTGTCACGCTGCTGCTTGGATTACTCGTGATCGTTTCCATCTCCATGCTGATTTATATCTCCGTATTCTGGACGATGTCACCTACAGGCTCGATTCTGATGATAGCCGTCGCAGGTGAATTCCTGGCAGGAATGATCATCCCTGTACCGCTCATGCCATTATGGCTGCAGAAGATCGTATACGTGCTACCATTTCGCTGGACGATGGACTTTCCATTCCGTGTTTACTCGGGTCATATTCCTATAACTGAAGCACTTTGGGGTATTCTGGTGCAAATTCTGTGGCTTACCATACTGGTAAGTGTCGGTAGTTGGCTTATGATACGGGCGCTACGACAAGTTGTTGTTCAAGGGGGCTAAATGGATGACTTTATATTTTAAATATCTGCTGATCCTATTCAAGCCACAAATGCAATATCGCACCTCCTTCTGGCTACTGACAACGGGTCAGTTTTTCATCCCATTCTCTGTCTTTGCTGGACTGTACTTCTTATTCGAACGGTTCGGACAGCTGCAAGGATGGACCTTCTTCGAAGCCGCGCTCTGCTTCGGCATTATCCATATGGCTTTCTCGTTAAGTGAATGCTTCGCTCGTGGGTTTGATGCGTTCTCTTCCCTTGTTGCTGGTGGGGATTTCGATCGTTTGCTCGTTCGCCCACGAAGCACGGTCGTGTAGGTTTTGGGATCGAAGTTCGAGTTTACCCGATTCGGCCGCATCCTTCAGAGTACGATCGTACTCATCTGGTCGATCACTAATCTGTCGGTTGAGTGGAGCGCGGTAAAGGTGATCACACTGCTGTTGATGATCGGTGGTGGCGTTCTAATCTTCATAGGTATCTTCATGCTAACCGCAGCGCTGTGCTTCTGGACTATTCAGGGACTAGAGGTAGCTAATATATTCACGGATGGGGGGAGGGAGATGGCCCAATACCCGCTCAACATCTATCAGAAGTGGGTTACGGTTTTCTTTACTTTTATTATCCCATTCGGTGCTGTTAGCTATTTACCCCTACTTTCCATTCTTGGCAAGAGTCATGGTAATGTCTACTTATATATGATGATGCCGCTTGCCAGCGTATTGTTCTTGTTACCTTGTTATTTAGTTTGGCAAATAGGTGTGCGTCATTATAGATCAACGGGATCATAGGTAACAGAGAATCTAAGCTTCATTGGGCAACAAAGCTGTTTATCATGTTCAAGAACAAATGAACAAAGCAGTTTAATTAGACGTGTGCCATTGACAAAATTAATAGGATGGCATATATTATTCGAAGTGAAAGTGATAATCATTATCAATTGAAGTATGCTCGTGGATGAAAGCTAATCACGAGTTTTTAATTGAGCTCCATTGAGAATGATTACTATTACCATTATTAGGAGCTCTGTAAGCAAGCTACATAATTTGTACTATGAGGAGAGAGAAAGATGTTTAAATTAACAAAATTCATGTTTGCCATCGTATGTATGCTATTATTCGTAATTGTTGTTGCAGGCTGTGGAGCAACGAACAACGCTGCGAACCAGGATGAGGCCGTTAATAACGTAGAAGAGAAGGGCAAAGAGCAAGCTGAAGAGCAAGCAGAAGAGCAAGCAGAAGAGCAAGCAGAAGAGCAAGCAGAACAAACCCGTGTTATCGAGCATGCTATGGACAAGTCTGAGATAACAGGTACGCCACAGAGAATCGTTACCCTCTATCAAGGGGCTACAGATGTTGTAGTTGCTCTAGGGGTTAAGCCGGTAGGAATTGTTGAATCCTGGCTGGAGCAGCCCGTATATCAATACCTTCGGGATGATCTGGATGGCATACCGATTGTAGGTCAAGAGACTCAACCTAATCTAGAGGAAATAGCTAAGCTAAAGCCAGATCTAATCATAGCTTCAAAGCTGCGTCATGAGAAAATCTATGATCAGCTATCTCAAATTGCTCCAACTGTTACACATGAAACCGTCTTTAAGTTCAAAGATACATTGGAATTAATGGGGAAAGCAATGAACAAGGAAGAGGAAGCTAAGAAGCTTCTTGCAGATTGGGATAGTCGAGTAGCGGATTTCAAAGTTAAAATATCTGCGAAATTGGGTAGTGAATGGCCCATTGAAGCATCCGTGCTTAATTTCAGAGCAGATCATGCTCGTATTTATGTAACGGGCTATGCTGGCGATATCTTAAATGAGCTTGGCTTCGTACGCTCCGCCTATCAGCAAGAGGAAGCGGATAAAGGAACAGTCGTTGTTAAACTAACAGATAAAGAAAGCATTCCAAGTATGGGTGCTGAGGTATTCTTCGTATTCCTGTCTGACCCAGGTGAAGATACTGCTGTTCAAACGACTTATGAAGAATGGACCGATCATCCGCTATGGAAAAACCTCGACGCTGTAAAGGCAGAGCAGGTGTATCAGATTGATGAGATTGCCTGGAATATGGCTGGAGGTATCATCTCTGCTAATATCATGCTAGATCAGCTCTATGAGCACTTTGGATTAGAGAAATAATATGACACATTTGTTTCCCCGTACATCTTTGAAATTGATGGGCTTGATCCTTGGGGTTGTACTATTCATTGTATCCTTTCTTTCCAGCGTTGCCTTTGGTCAGACTTCCATATCTATGGCAACGGTGTGGGATGCCTTCTTCCATTATGATGATACCTCAACGGAGCATATGATCATTACTACTACTCGAATCTCTCGAGCAGTGATTGCTATGGTAATAGGTGCTAGTCTGGCTATTGCTGGGGCGCTTCTACAGGCACTGACTGGCAATCCTCTTGCTTCACCAAGTATTTTTGGCATTAATGCGGGGGCTGTATTTTTTGTAGTAGTAGCTATATCGCTCTTCTCTATATCTTCACTAACGCTTTATATGTGGATCGCTTTTCTAGGTGCCGGAGTTGCGGCAATTATGGTCTTCTTTCTCGGCTCAGTCGGGAGAGGAGGCATGTCGCCGATTCGATTCGTGCTTGCCGGTGCGGCGATTAGCGCTCTATTCGTCTCTCTAACACAAGGGCTGTTGGTTATCAATCAACAGAACCTGGAGGGGGTGTTATTCTGGCTAGCTGGTTCTGTAGCAGGAAGAACGATCGATATGCTGATCCCTATTCTGCCCTTCATCATTGGAGGCTGGATTATCGCCTTTCTACTTGCGCACCCTGTGAATATTCTTACTTCAGGTGAAGATATCGCAAAGGGATTGGGACAGCGTACCGTTCTAGTAAAGGTGTTAATGATAATGGTTGTTGTTATTCTGGCAGGAGGCTCCGTGTCCATCGGAGGCTCTATCGGATTTATTGGCTTGATTATTCCGCATATTGTTCGTGGACTTGTAGGGACGGATTATCGATGGATTATCCCTTTTTGCGCATTGCTTGGTGCTAGTTTACTATTACTAGCTGATGTAGCAGCAAGGTTTATCATTATGCCACAGGAAATGCCGATTGGTGTAATGACTGCCATCATCGGAACGCCGTTCTTTATATATATTGCCCGAAGGGGGGCGAACAAGGAATGAGCAAGTATGTGTCTTACCGCAATCGTTCGGGTACGGTGTCATTTCTATTCGATAAGAAAGCGCTTCTTGTAACCTCAGTATTAGGATGCGTATCCCTTATTCTATTCTTAGCTGGCTTGTCAATCGGCAGTACGATGCTGAATCCGATCGAGGTGGTCTTGCATCTGTTGGGTATCGGAAGCGGTGAATACGCTTTTATTATAGATACGCTTAGACTTCCTCGTATGATTATTGCCTTACTTGCAGGGGCTGCACTTGGTGTATCTGGTCTAATCCTACAAGGAATGATCAGAAATCCACTGGGATCTCCAGATATTCTCGGAATAACAGGCGGTGCTTCGTTGGCGGCCGTTATTTTTATTACCTATTATGCAGGCACGGTAAGCATTCAATGGCTTCCCGCGGCAGCGATCACAGGTGCGGGAATCGTGTCGGCACTGATCTATGCACTGTCCTGGAAGAAGGGGGTTACGTCTAACCGTCTAGTATTAATTGGGATTGGCGCAGCGGCGTCAATGGGGGCATTAACTACGTTCGTTATCGTTCTAGGCAATAATTATTCGACGACGCAAGCTTATCTTTGGTTAACTGGAAGCGTTTATGGGTCAAATTGGAATAATGTCTATGCCATGCTACCGTGGGTGCTCCTTAGTATTCCTTTATCCCTGATCTTCTCTAAGACCGCCAATGCACAAGAATTAGGTGACGCAATGGCTTCTGGTCTAGGTGTAAGAGTCCAATTAAGCCGTATGGGCTTACTCTCAATAAGTGTGGTTCTGGCAGGATTAGCGGTTGCCTTCGCTGGGGGTATTGGGTTCGTTGGATTAATCGCACCTCATATCGCAAGAAAACTGGTTGGACGATCGTTTGGCAGCTTGGTTCCCGTCTCGGCTCTAATTGGTGGTATGATTGTATTCTCGGCAGACGTTGTAGCCAGAACGGCTTTCTTGCCACTTGATCTTCCAGCAGGGATATTCGTATCGGGAATTGGCGCGCCTTTCTTCATTTACCTGCTCTATAAGAATCGCAACCAATAGGCAAGGGGGGAGTTACATGCATATGCTCGAAACGAAGTCATTGACGCTAACTTACGGAAACGAACTGATCATAGATAGCTTGGACCTCATCATTCCAGAAGGTGAGATTACTGTACTTGTTGGGAGTAACGGCTGTGGAAAATCCACCCTGCTGCGAGCTATTGCCCGTTTGTTAAAGCCGCAGCAAGGCTCGGTACTGTTGGATGGGAAGGATATCTCTAAGCTAGCAACCAAAGAGGTGGCGAAGAATCTCGCCATCCTGCCACAAGGGCCCACGGCTCCTGAAGGACTAACCGTACAGCAATTGGTCAAGCAAGGCCGTTATCCGCATCAGAAGTGGCTGCAGCATTGGTCTAAGGAAGATGAATTTATGGTGAACAAGGCATTGGAGGATACCAAGCTAACGGATCTGGCGGATCGCGCGGTTGATTCGCTTTCCGGTGGACAGCGACAGAGAGCTTGGATAGCGATGACGCTAGCACAAGAAACGGAGATTCTACTATTGGATGAGCCTACGACCTATTTGGATCTGGCCCACCAAATCGACATCCTGGACCTTCTGTACGAATTGAATGAGAGGGAGAAGCGGACAATTGTCATGGTTCTACATGACTTGAACTTGGCTTCCCGTTATGCACATCATATGGTAGCTGTTCATGATAGAACGGTTTACGCACAAGGGAAGCCCGAAGACATCATCACCTGCGAGATGGTTCGCAGCGTATTCCAATTGGAATGCGAGATTAGCGCTGACTTGTTATTCGGAACGCCACTATGCATTCCGCATGGAAGAGGGAGGAGGATCTCACATGAAAGCCTTAGCGCTGTCCTCGTTTGAGCCTGAGGAAATTAAAGTTTTAACCTCTGATTTCCGAATAACAACAACCGAATCGCTTGACCACAAGCACTCGCTCTCCGTAGCTGAGCTGCTGAGTGAAGCAATGGCTTCTGAATATATGGATAGGGTAGCAGCCTTGTTCGAGACATCCTCCAAAGTCGTTGCAGCATCACAGTTTTCCAAGAGAGTGAGCTTTTCCATGATTGCACCTAGCTTATATGCCATGAGCATATGTAACAAAGGTTTAGATTTCTCCGCTGAGAACTGTCATATTGAATCTAGATTTCAAGAGAAGACCTGGCTCCCACAAGTGCGCTTGAACGACTGGACGGTGACTCAGCCAGTAGGTAATGATCGTGATGCATGGCGGACACAGGTGGTGCACAATATTTTTGCCGGAAATTTATTTAAGGTTTGGCAGGCAGTCTCACAGGCGACCAAGATTCCGATTGCTATACTGTGGGAGAACACAGCTATATACGTGTATTGGTTGTATGAGAAACGAATTGGGGACGAGAATAATGAAAGCCTAAGATCCCGTATTGAAGCAGATTTTCAATTTCTACTGGAAGCGCCGGCATCCTTGTTTGGGCTATCGGAAAATCCGTTGAGTCGATATAATACTGCAAAATGTATGGTGACATCATCCGAGCATCCAGTACGTATTCGCCAAACCTGCTGCTATTATTATCAGGTTTCGATGAATCAGGCTTACTGCACTTCGTGTCCAAGGGTGAAATGATGTTGGACGTCCCACGCCAATGATTTAATCTATTATCATAGAAGGAAACGCTCCTTTCCTGTCGAATAATATACATTTATATTCGGCTATCAGGAGGATACAGAGTTGAGTTTATTCAGGGATTGGAAAATAGTCTATAAAATCAGTCTGATATGGGGATTATTCTCTTAGTCAGTTTGGTTATTCTGCTGTATACATTGGTACAAATTAACTACGACAGCACGGTTCAGAATGCCGAAGAGGTTACAAAGCAGAATGCGCTCTTAAATGCGAAGGAAATCAATAAGAATTTCAATGATCCCAAGCGTGAGCTAGACCAACTCATGCAAACGGTAATGACTTTGCGTGAGAGTAATTCTATTAATAGAGAGCAGTTTAATCGATTGCTTCATGAATTCTTAGACAATCACCCCAATCTTCTAGATGTCTATGTAACTTGGGAGCCGAATGCCTTCGATGGACAGGATACGCGATATGCGAATACGGAAGGATATGATCATACAGGTCGACTTGCTACCTGGTATCTGAAGAAGGATAATCAGATCGTGCTCGAGCCTATTCTTGACTATGAGGACCCTAATGCAGCCTGGTATCAGGAACCCAAGAGAACGAAGAAAGCCGTGTTATTCGATCCTTATCTATATCCGATTGATGGAGTAGAAGGACTGATTACTTCATTTATTACCCCAATACTCGATAAAGATGGGAATTTCCTTGGTGTCACAGGATTAGATTTCCCCCTAACCTCTATTCAACAATTAACCGAACAACTGAAGCATTTGGACGGTTATTCTGCTTTATTAACCAATGAAGGAGCTTATGTTTCCAATAGCTTGGATAAAGCTAAGAATGGCACCTCATTTGCTATGAAAGGCCTTGATCTGCCCGATCTTACTGCGGGGGATTCAAAAGTTTTATATGATAAAGGTGAAACGCTCCACGTGTTCCAATCATTAAATATCAAGGATTTGGATGAGAATTGGACGTTCTTGTCTGTTCTCCCTAGAGATAGTGTATTTGAAGATCTGAGAAACACGATGCGTGTAATATTCTTCGCATGTATACTCATCTTTGTATTCATTCTATTAAGTATGATCATTCTCCTACGTCGCCTGTTAAACCCTCTTAATCGAACCATTAAGATCGTTGATGAAATATCTAATGGCAATTTAACCGTTTCTATCGATGAGAATGGACTTTCCAAGCATGAATTTGGCAAGCTAGCTAAGGCAGTCAATCGCATGACGTTAAATTTAAAATCAACGATAGACGATATGGAAGCACAGAACGAAGAAATTATTGCTCAGAATGATGAAATTATGGCACAGAGCGAAGAGATTAGCGAACAAAGTCACAAGCAACACCTATTAATGAAGGAGAAGGAACAAATTTTCTCCGCGTCTATAGATATGATTTGCATCATTAATTTCGAGGGGCAATTTATTGAAATTAATCCTGCATGGGAAACAACTTTAGGTTATAGCAGGGAAGAAATTCTAAACAAACCCATTATTGAATTTGTACATGTAGATGACCGCGAAGCAACGCTAGAGGAAGCTACGAGGTTGAATAGCTCTGCCACAACAACCTTTAATTTTACTAATCGTTTAGTATGTAAGGATGGATCCGTGAAGTGGGCATCTTGGAATTGCACCACCTCACCTGAGGAGAAGGTCATATACTGCATTGCTCGAGATATTACTGAATCAATAAGAATCAATCAGGAATTGATCGTTGAGAAGACTAGAGCGGAGGTCGCCAATCGAACTAAGAGTGAATTTCTCGCCAGTATGAGCCATGAAATTCGTACGCCTATGAACGCGATTATTGGCATGGCTGATTTATTGATCGAAACTCCACTAGATGATGAACAGAAAACCTATGTGGATGTGTTTCAGAAGGCGGGTAATAACCTACTTAATTTAATAAACGACATTCTAGACTTATCCAAGGTTGAAGCAGGTCACTTGGTATTGGAGACCATCGACTTTGATTTGAATGATGTCATTGAGAAGACGGTAGAGATCTTAGCGATACGTGCACATACTAAGAAGCTAGAGCTATTGTGCCATATCGATCCTGAAGTATCTAAAACTGTAAGTGGAGATCCGGATCGATTAAGACAGGTGTTGTTCAATTTAATCGGGAATGCGATTAAATTTACGGAGCGGGGCGAGATTGTTGTCAGAGCTAAGAAGCATCCTACGGAGCCGGATAAGATTATATTCGCAGTATCCGATACGGGTATAGGAATCCCGGAGAATATGATTGAATCCATCTTTAATCTATTCCAGCAGGTGGACTCCTCGGTCACACGGAAGTATGGGGGGACAGGGTTAGGACTCGCGATCTCCAAGAAAATTATTGAGAAGATGGATGGGGAGTTCTGGGTAGAGAGCGTGGAGAGGAAAGGAAGTACCTTCTTCTTCAGCGCTATACTGCCAATCAGTAATGGATCCCAGCCAGCAAGTCATCTTAAGGGAATACCGATTCAGGGCTTGAAGACGCTTGTCGTTGATGATAATGATACCAATCGATTTATTCTTAAAGAAATGCTTACGAAATATGGTGTTGTAATTACGGAGGTTGATAATGCTCGTGAAGGTCTGCTTGAGCTAGAAAGAGCAAATCAAGAAGGTAATCCTTATTCTCTCTTATTGCTTGATTGTATGATGCCTGAGATGGATGGCTTCGAAATGCTAGAGAAGATGAAAGCCAACCTTAATCATGAGAAATTAACGATTATGATGCTCACTTCAGATGATCAGCTCACGAGTATTAAACGTTGTAAGGAGCTTGGTGTAGCTTCTTATATGGTCAAACCTATTAAGAAGGCAACCTTGTTAAATGCCATCTCTAATGTAATAGGAGAGTCTATATCATTACCTGCTAAGTCAACTGAATTAGAGACCGTAGCTCAGCCGAAAGCCCGTCCTCTGCATATTCTACTTGTTGAGGACAATGAAGATAATCAGCTGCTTTTCAGATCATACTTGAAGAGAACAGAGCATCAAATTGATTTAGCTGTTAATGGTCAGATTGCCTGTGATCTAGTGAAACAGACTAGCTATGATCTCGTCTTCATGGACATGCAGATGCCGGTTATGGACGGTTATACCGCAGCACGTACGATTCGCTCTTGGGAAACGGAGCAAGGGGCTCTTACACCGCTACCCATTATCGCATTGACAGCGCATGTGTTAAAGGAAGATATGCAGAAGTGTTTAGATGCAGGCTGTACCGACTATTTGACCAAGCCCATTCATAAACGAACGTTGATTGATTTTATCCAAACGTATGCTGAGGTGGAATAGATATGCATTCATTAAACGAACCGCACATTAACAAAATCACCGTTGAGATTGATATTGATCTTGAGGATTTGATACCAGGCTATCTAAGCAATAGACAAAAAGATATCGAAGCTATATCAGAAGCGTTACTTAAGAAAGATTATGAATCGATTCGAGTGATTGGACACAGTATGAAGGGCAGTGGAGGAGGTTACGGATTCTTGCGTATTTCTGAAATAGGGAAAGAAATTGAAATCAGTGCTATTGGTCAGTCGAGTGAAGAGATAAGAGAGCTCGTAGCTAAACTGCACACATATATACATGCAATAGAAATCGAATATATAGAACTATGACACAACTCGAGGTGATAGCCGTTGCTCCAATACAGAATTTGGGTAGTATACTTATCGTAGATGATGATGCAGATTTAAGAGCTTTAGTTAAGAGGAAATTTAGTTCGGCTAATTTTCTTGTAGATGAGGCAGATGGTGTAAGTAGGGCTAAGAAAATGCTATATGACAAAGACTATGACCTTGTCATTCTAGACCTTATGATGATACCTGAATCAGGCTATCAATTATTCGAGTTCTTAAAAAGCGATCAGAAGTTTAAGTGGATTCCATTAATTGTGCTATCCGGTAAAGATGATATTGATGATAAAGTGAGGTGCCTGAGATTAGGAGCCGACGATTATATTACTAAGCCCTTCAATACGAAGGAGATTATCGCTCGGGTAGATCGGCTGCTGACCAGATCTAGAGATTTTGAAGAGATGGCGTTTAGAGATGGATTAACGGGTGTATATAATCGTCGATATTTCGAGAATCATCTCATGATCGAGCTAAAGAGAGTACAGCGAACCGATGAGCCTATTACCATAGCTTTGTTAGATATTGACCGATTTAAATTAGTGAATGATACCTATGGCCACCCTGTCGGTGACTTAGTACTACGTGGGGTTTCGCGATTATTAAAAGAAAAGTTACGTGAATTTGATCTTGTCGCCCGTTATGGTGGAGAAGAATTTATTATTGCATTTGTCAAAACCCCAGAGCGTACTACTCTGCAAATCATGGATCAGGTGCTAAATCATATTCGTGAACAAAGCCTAGCAGTGGTGGGTGGGGAAGAAATCCATGTTACTTTTTCTGCTGGTATTACTACGTGGGAGAAAGGTTTGTCTATGGAGGATTGGATTGAACGAGCGGATCAATTACTCTATCAAGCGAAGGTAGCTGGTAGAAATCGGTGTGTGATATGCTCAAGCTAAAACCAAATTACTAGAATGTGTTATAATAGAATGACTCTTTCTCAGGTACTCTCTTGAGAGAAAACTAAGGAGGTAGTCATTTTGAAGATAAAAGATCGGATTGTGAAGTTGAACCATGTTGATATTGCGCAGGAAGGTCGAATATTGACAATCTACATGAATACCGAACCTACTGGAAGTAAGCAGGATGCTTGGAGAACTCGCTTGAAGAACGGCTTGAAGCGGCTTGGGGAATATGCTGAGGCCGAAGGTGTCAAGGAACATACGAAACAGTATGAGCAACTACAGAAGCTAGTTGAACAAACGGTTGAAGATAACATCTTGGAGATGAAGAGAAGCTGGGTGCTCGTAGCAGGTGCTTCATCAGGTATATTATTGTTTGAAACGCTGCAGATTCCGGTTACGAATGCTTTTTACTGGGAGGATAAGCTACACCTTGAGGAACTATACGATTTAATGAACATATATCCACCCATCGGGATTGTGCAGGTTGGTGGCGAGGAGGTTACTGTTTCGAGTAGCTTTCTAGGTGAGCTAGAACAGAAGTGGGAATATGAATGGGACTTGGAGCAAGAGGATTGGCGGGAATTTAAAGGCATATCTCATGCCAATCGTGTAGCATCAGGCTCTAGCCACAAGGAGCAGTATAACGACCGCTACGAGGATAACCGATCACGATGGTTAAAGGGCTTGTGCCCTATTCTAGAGAAGCATGGTAAACAGCATCTGTGGGACGAAATCGTTCTTACGGGTGAGAAGAATTTAACTACGATTGTATCTAAGGAAATGAATTTTGATACTACAAGAATACTACCGAAAAATTTGAATGGTAATTCATCACATCAGGTGCTCCAAGCTGTATATGCCAGCATGTGATTGTCAAAACCCCCGCCGAGGATGAATCCTTGGCGGGGGTTTTTTCGAGGTTTCCTCGAACTTTATAGAGCTATTGATATTGTTCTAACAGGGGTGTTCATCTATTTAGCGAGAAACACCTGATGATTTTCTTTGTCATAAATAACGGTCCAGCCAACAAGCTCAGCGATAGCTCTTAAAGGTAATTTAACCTCCTGGCCTTCCACGATCAGTCCACCTTCCAATACAAGCGTGTTTCCTCCATAAGTGACCTGATCCTCGTTGCGGACAGTTAAGATACCGTCCTCGGTTGTCATCTGAAGCGTTTCATTGTCGGAATTCCATTCGACCTTCGAATTTAGAGCGAGAGCCGCTTCATTCATCGGCAAGTAAGTTCTACCGCTTTCGATAATCGAATCCTCATCGATCAGATAATCTGTACTACCTACATTCAGAACTTGTGTATCTAGGTCTAGTGTTATCATTCCGAATTTATGCGGTAATTGCTCGGTGGTAGCCTTAGCTGTTGAGAACCCTGTTTCAAACGCATTGACGTATGCTTCCCTTAGGGAATCATAGCCCTCGGCATAATTATTGGTGGAAAAATAACTAGCGGACAATGCGGCTTTATACGCATGACTCGTTTGTAAATCAATGAATAAATCTACATTTAATCCGGAATTTAAGTTTCTTACAAATTGAGCGATCTCTTCATGAGCTACTCTGAAATCATCGTATGCCTGTGATACAGCTGAGGTATCATCTGTATTCAATGCTTTGGCGTAATCAACCATGTACGTGATATGGCTCTCCCATAATCGCTCCCACTGGGCGGCTTGATCAATACCGTAAGCATAAGCTAGTGTATCGGCCAAGTCATTCGAATTTTCTTGCAGAACAAATTGAGCTGCTGTGAACTTGTCCTCAGCAAGTGTCCCTCTTAGCTTGTTGGTCATTACAACGTTAACGAAGAATGCGTGTTCTCCAAATTCCCTTGCCATTCGCAAACGATAATCCGAAGCTGAGGTATAGACATCGCCAGCGTATTGTTCATTATATTTGGCTGCTAATGCATCTGCAAGCTGCTCTCCAAACTGACTAGCCTGACGATAAGCCTGACTAATGGTTCTATAAGCTTCTGTATATTGACCAAGTGCATATTGATCCATGGATTTGGTCAATTGTTCAGTAACAGCCTCCAAAACGAGGTGGACGTTGCTCTGGTCTATGACAAGATTCCACTCTTCAAAAAATTGAAAGAGCTCTTCTTGACTTCTTATCAAATCTCTACGAGCTTGTGTCTTATCTGCTATTACATCAGATTGTATAGCAATGGCGTATTCTTGGAATGCATCGTTATGAACTTCCCATTGTAATGTGAATAGGACTGCCTGCTCCACGCCTACTGATTTTTTTAATTGCGTATAGATATTGTCGATATTATTGTTAATAGCGTTTAGAGCTTTAAACTCCTGCTGTATATCACTATCATTATCAATCAGTTCCATACCGAATGATGAATTCAGTAGAACATATTCTCCGAATAGTCCGCTTAGCTCTTTACGTAGCTCTGCTGCATTTGAAGCATCACCCGTCCATTGCCACGGGGCCGCTGATGCCACAGCAGGAATTATGAGCGTAAGGGAAAGAGTTAGAATTGCTACTTTAGATGTTAATGTTTGCATGAATTTTTTCATCGGTAAGGTACCTCCTAAGTACAGAATTACTTATAGCAGATATTAATATTGCTTCTAAATCCAAGGCCAATAGTACATGATTTGGGGGTCATAATCATAAGCGTTGTATGAGATGCCGCCCCAGGCGACAATGACAACCATGCCCTTGTCTAGCTCACGCTCTAGCTGCTCTGCGTGCTCCTCGCTAACACCAACGCTTCGCAGCTTGGCTCGAAGCTCGTCTCCCTTGGAGCGGAACAGATTAGCTATCGCTGTGATCGGCCCCTCTTCTAGAATACCTATCTTCGTTGCATCCGTATTCTCGCTGATGTGGTCTGTTCGACGTTCATTATGTGTGAGGACGAATAGGTTACCTTTGGAATAGCCTTCGTTCACCAGCTCTTCGAGCTTCTCACGAACCTCCAGAACATTGTTCACCGTTAGAACCTTGGTTTGGTCAATGACATGACTAGGATGTCTCATTGTTCATTCCTCCTTTTTGGTGATAAATAAAGTTTAGGGGAATGAACAAAAAAGGACAACTTGGACAAGCTCGCCTCTCGTTGTCTCTCGTACTCTCTTATGGAGACAGATGCAATTACATCGGCAGTTCGCAATATCCCTCCAGAATGGTCTCAAATACTGGCAAATAAGACCACCACTTGGTATACAGTGGTGGTCTTATTTGATCAAAGATTATCGAGGAGAGGTAAACTACATCAAATGGCTATACGAATGACATTCCATGATTGATGAGGAAATTCGGTAACTGCTCAACCAGACGATATCCTGAGAATTGGCGAAGATCGCATTCAAGCGGGAGCTCTCCTGTAAGTGGCAATTCACGTTGATGGTAAAGCCTTCAAGCCTTAAAAGGCGAGTAATTTTGAGACTGCCATAGCGTTTTTCAATAAGCCGGCCTTAGTTCCTTGGCTTGCAGAAAATCTGCTCTATTCTTCAAGTTCCGCACTAACTATTAAGATAGATTATCTGCTTTATTTCACTCTTCCAGCTCTCAAAGTAACTTTTAAAGCAGCTCACCTTAGAACGTAACTTTAGAGCAGGAAATGGGCTGCAGAGTAGAAAATGAGAGTGTCGATTAATTGGAGGATCAGAAAATT
>DFZX01000112.1 GCA_002383695.1 Caryophanales bacterium UBA4045 | reverse complement strand
ATAGACCGACAAGCCAAGTCAAGCATCTGCTTACAAAAAAAACCCCCTCTTATCCCAACGGCTTAAAGTTTCTCTATCAATGATTAAGTCTATTTAGCGATAACTACGATTCCTTGCGTATTTCGAAAGCTCCTTCGACGATACCAATCTTGCATACATTCTAAATATAACCTTATAGCGGGACTCGATCGCTAGCTTAATATCTGAATTGNNGTCAAGTAACATCTCATCCAATTCCTTTCGAAGCATGTAGTTCAGTTCCTTACACTCACGATCATTGAACAGTACACCCAGCATACGATGGAATGCCTCCCATATTATTATCATTCAGGCATCATTACCCGTGTATATTGTTATGCACATTTTCGAATCGTTTTATGTTAGAGAATTTAAATTACTCTACTACCCACTCATGAGCCAATACGTAAATGTACTCTCGATTACCGCAGCTATGAAAAGTGAAATCGTGAGAAGAAGCACTAATGGTAATGTCATTCGAAAGTATTGCTTTAATTCAAGGACCACCTTAGCCCTTCTCTCCGCATTCATAAATACAATCAATCCCTTCATCACAAGGGTGCCTAATCGAATGCCATATGCGCATGCAAGTATGATCGCAGGAAGCTCGATGAGACCATGAGGTAGAATACCTTTCACAATGATCATCCATGGTGATAAGTCGCCAATAGTAGAATGGAATACCACATAACCAAGTGTCATCCCGTTAACGACCAATACGAAGAGTGGTAGAATCGCAAAGAATGCACCAATGAACACAAAGAATATGGACTTAATCGAATTGTTGAGGAAGATAAAAAGAAAAAACCACAGCTGTGGGTTGTCACTACTTCGAATCCGTCCAGCAATCTCACCCATACCTTCTAATGATTTATTCAAGAAGCTGATCAGTCTCTCGTCTGTCGCTCCCAACCATACACCTATGATAAAGACCAAGCTAGCTGCGATGAAATAATGCTTTAACCTATTCATGTCGGTCCATAAATCCTTAACTAACAATCTCATCCTGATACCTCTCTTTCATCATCAACTTTTGGACAAAACCCGCATAAGTTTCTAGTACGAGCATAGTTATGTTATTAACAGAGCTAAGGTCAGATCCTAGATCCTCGCCATATGGAGCAAGCTCTAACACAGTCATTGAAGGAGGCCAATAAAGGTGAATTTTTTCTATGTGGTCAATGGAAGAAAGCTGAAGCGCTATTTCATTATAGGAATAGCCATCTTGTTTAGCATCGGGGTTGTCTATGTAGAGAAGGATCATATTTCCGTTTTCTCTTACAGTGAGCCGTCAGCCATCTATAGTGTAGTTACAGACAAAAAGGTGATCTCCCTTACCTTCGACATCAGCTGGGGTGAGAAGCGAGCAGAGCCAATACTAAAGATTCTCCAGGACAAAGGTGTAAAAAAAGCAACGTTCTTCCTATCCTCTCCCTGGAGTAGCAGTCACCCAGAGATTGTGAAGAAGATTGTCGACGCTGGATACGAGATTGGAAGCCATGGTCACAAGCATGTGAATTATAGCCAGCTTAGTAATGAGGATATTCGCAAGCAGATCCAAACCGCCCACGGTGTCTTATCCGAGATGACCGGCAAGACACCCAATCTGATACGAATGCCCAATGGAGACTTTGATAAGAGAGTGCTCCAGGTTGCAAACGATCTAGGCTATAAAGTCATTCAATGGGATACAGATTCCCATGATTGGATGAACAAAGGAGCCGATAATATCATTCAACGTGTTGTTAGCAAAGCTCACCCTGGTGATATTGTATTATTGCACGCCAGTGACTCCTGTAAACAAACCCATCTTGCCCTTCCTACAATCATTGATGAATTAACCGCAAAGGGATTCGAATTTGCAACGGTTTCAGAGATGCTCCAACTGACAGAGCTTAAAGGCACAAAGGTACCAGATCAAGGGAGCTGACGTTATGTCAGCTCTCTATTTTCTTAACTACCTTATGTAGTCGCAGGAGCTGCCAAGCATTACAAGCAAACAGGGTTGTAGCCATAAGCAGTGTAGCTTCATCATTACTCACCTGAATGGCAATCGCAGTTTCCACTAATGTAAAGACGAACATGAAGAATAAACTAGGTATAAAAGCGCCTGGATTGGTCATCTTCACTTTCCAATAAGCAACAGCTAGGGAAATCAACAGCATGATCCCTATCTCGAGCACAAATTTGATGGTTGTTCCCTGCCATAAGAACATATAAATTTCGAAGGGAACTGTAATGATGAAGAAGATTTGTATCAGCTTCCAGGTTGATGGTCTACGGAACATATCCCTCGCTATAAAATTTAACGTCATATAGGCAAAGAAGAACATTTGACTCAGAATACTGAACATAAATCCAGCTAAAGTCATGGATAGTACATTATATCCAAACTCCAATCCATTCCATTGGTTCAATTCCCCATCATTTAGGGCTAACATCAGCCCGACTATAACCGCAGCACCTCCCCCGATCAGAAGTGTTGACCAGAACATGATAACCCAGTTTCTTATCGTCATTAGAATCTCTCCCTAATATCTTCATGGAACAACCGAATCATTCATTACGGCCGTTGCTTTGGTGATTACCTCCAATATTGTAACAGATTCAATACCTTCCACCCAACATAATTAATGACAAAATACACATAATACACGAGAGCACTACCTTTAGGAGTAATCAATCGGTTGTTCCTATATATGAGGGGGCATGATCACATTGATCTTACAGAGCTTACGTCGATTCACACCTATCGTTTGTGCGTTCCTGTTACTCACCGCCTGCGGGTCCAATAGTCAATCCGGGGGTATGCAGAATTATAAAGATGCGAAATCCATGGTCCTCGACATCCTTGAATCTGAGGAAGCAAAGAAAGCAATCCAGAAGGCCTCAGAGGAGCAGGGCTCAGAAGGTGGCGGTGGTGCAATCAAGCTTCTCAGCACGCCTGAAGGAAAACAAATTCAAATCGCTGTAAAAGACGTGCTTACAGATCCCAGCTATCCGAAGCACCTTGAGAAGATGATGACGGATCCGAAATTCGCTGGCGAATTTGCTAAGGCTGTATCTAAGGACAATAAGCAGCTACACAAGGACTTAATGAAGGATCCTGAATATCAGACGATGCTTGTGGAAGTTATGAAGAACCCCGAATTCGAGAAAATATTGATAGATACCTTAAAAGGTAAAGCTTACCGTGCAGAAGCAATGACGATATTCAAAGAAGCACTGGAAAACCCATTATTCAAAACTGAATTGATGGAGCTAATGAAGAAGGTTCTGGAAGAGGAAACTAAGCCGAAGAAAAAAGAAGAGGGACAATGAAAATAATTAAACCAGCTGCGCATTGAGACATTCTCACCGCAGCTGGTTCATATTTAGGCGATTATTGTATAGCTCCAAGCTTATTTGTTGAACTTCGCTATAAGCTGATCAGCCATCTCTAGATAAATTTGCCCCGTTGTTGATTGTTCCTTATAAACCGAAGGGGCATAGTCTGCCTCAGATGGATGATTGTCAGGAGCACCCAGCGGGATCTGTGCAAGCAATTCCGTGTGCAGCTCCTCTGCAAGTTTAGCTCCACCACCACGACCAAATACATAATCCTTCTCACCACAAGCTCCGCATTCATAGTAAGACATATTCTCTACGACACCGATAATCTCATGATTTGTATGTAATGCCATGGCTCCAGCACGAGCAGCTACGAAGGAGGCTGTAGCATGCGGTGTTGTAACGATAACTTCTTTACTATTCGGAATCATCTGGTGAATATCTAAGGCAATATCACCTGTCCCCGGGGGTAAGTCCAATAACATATATTCAATATCTCCCCAATTGACTTCATTGAAGAAGTTTTTGAGCATCTTCCCCAGCATAGGGCCACGCCAGATAACAGGAGCGTTATCTTGAACGAAGAAACCCATGGATATAACCTTCACTCCAAATTTACTTGAAGGTACAAGACGCTCATTAACAAGCTCTGGCTGGTCTTCAATTCCCATCATATCCGGAACACTGAATCCATATATATCGCAGTCCATAATGCCGACCTTTTTACCTTTTCGGGCTAATGCTACTGCCAGATTAACCGTAACTGTAGATTTCCCAACTCCACCCTTGCCACTTGCAACAGCAATAAACTTTGTTTGCGAATCCGGTGCCAACAAGGCAGGCATACCCTCTTTTTGAGATTTCAGCTCTGCCTGCTGGCGCTTCTGCATCTCATCCAATCCCGAATCCTTGGGTAGCTCACGGAAACGCAAATGGCATTCCTCAATGCCCAAAGGCTTCAATGCTTCCTCCACTTGATTCCTGACCGTTGCTTGAATGTCATCGTTCAAAAGCGACAATAGCAATGTCATATTCACTTTTGTATCTTTAACTAAGATATCTCGTATTTGATTATGCTCAACCAAGCTCTGATCCAGCTGTGGATCGCGTAGTTCGACTAATGCTTCAATAACCTGTTCTTTTGTAGTCATCATATCAACATCCCATCACTCTGTATTTGCTAGTACCAGATTCCATTATACCATGACATCTATGGGGTTCCAATTTGTTCGCCTGAGTTATAGCGAAGAATGCCTCGATAGATGGATGCAGCTAGCTTATTCTGATATAGTTCATCATTCAATAAACGAGCTTCCTCTGGATTCGATAGAAATCCGACCTCAACTAGCGCAGTAGGAATGGGTAATACCTTCAGTAAATATAAGGTCGATGCTGTATTGGCCTTTCGATTTGTATTGCCCATATTCAAACGTATTTCCTCTTGTATGAAAGTTGCTAGTCGCATACCTTCCTCACGCTTTGGATAGTAGAACGTCTGTGCGCCTCTCCATCTTGATGAAGGTACACTATTCAGATGAATCGTAATCAGTAAATCCGCTTCCTTCTTCATCACTAGCTTTGCTCGATTAACTAGGTCCTCAGTCTTACGCCTACTAAAACCTTTCGTTCCTGGGGACGCCAGATCATGATCAGACTCACGAGTCATCACTACTAGTGCACCAGCTTGCTGCAAATAGTCTCTCACCTGTAAGGCAAGCTTCAGCGTGATATCCTTCTCTGTAATGCCACTAGTGCTCTCTGCCCCACCATCCACTCCCCCATGTCCAGCATCTAGGGCAATGATCTTCCCCGATAATGGCAATGTCCAATGCGTCCACGTCCGTGTTGAAGAGAAATCATAAGTAATCAGAGTGAAGAGAAGGATGATCGTTGCTGCGCTTAGCAAAATTCTGTACATACCCCTGTATGAGATCCAGATAAACATTTTTCTGCGCTTTCTAAACATAAGAAAAACCACCCCGTCCATTTGTAACAGCGACTCCCTTATAGAAGTCTGCCATTACAGAATATGGGACAGGATGGTTGATTATGCCTACTGAATAAAATCTAAGTGAACATATGGAAATTCAAATCAGGATTGTTAGATACCAGCTGCAGAAATGAGCTTCTCAGACATACCTTCAATTAAGATTTCTGCGACTTCAGGTCTTGAGAATTCCGGTGGCGGGCATACACCATCTCGTAGCATCGTACGAACCTTCGTGCCAGATAGATGCATGTGATCAGAGGCATCATGTGGACAGGTTTTGCTAGTAGCCATGTTGCCACATCTTTTGCAGTAGAAGCTATGCTCGAAGAATAGTGGTGTAATCCCTAGCTCTTCTGCAGTGAAATTACTGAAAATTTCTTGTGCTTCATACGTTCCATAGTAATCACCAACACCCGCATGATCACGACCTACAATAAAGTGAGTACAGCCGTAGTTTTTGCGAACCATGGCATGGAATATAGCCTCACGAGGACCAGCGTATCTCATAGCGGCAGGGAATACACCTAGGAATACACGGTCTTTTGGATAATAATGCTCTAGAATGGCAAGATAGCTGCGCATCCGAATATCCGCGGAGATATCATCAGACTTGGTTTCCCCTACTAAGGGATTAAGGAACAATCCATCGACGATTTCCATTGCACTCTTCTGGATATATTCGTGGGCTCTATGCACAGGATTACGAGTTTGGAAACCTACCACAGTTCTCCAGCCATTATTCAAGAATATTCGCCTTGTCTCCTGTGGGTCAAAGTAGAAATCCTCAAATTTATCATGCTTTGGACGATTTAAGACATGAATCGCTCCACCCACATACGTATTCGAACGATTGAATAGATTTTTAACGCCTGGATGTAGCTGATCGTCGGTCTTATACACCTTAATAGCCTCATCCGAAAAATCGGCTTTATATATACTCTCTACATCAAGAACCGCATAGATCGTTTCATCCTGTTCACCAACAAGAGCTACCTGTTGACCTATACGAAGGTCACTAGAAATCTCTTCAGCTACTGGGAAAGTAATGGGAATACTCCAGACTAGGCCATTCGCCAGCTTCATGTGATCCACTACGGAGTGGTAGTCCCTCTCTGTCATAAATCCCGTAAGCGGTGAAAACGCGCCAATGGCAATCAAATCAATATCAGACAAGGTCCATGCATTAACTTTAATGGATTGTAGGGAACGAGCTTTGTCCAACCACTTTTCTCGATCACTCTCAGGTACGAGTCGATTCACCAACGTACCTCCATGAGGTTTTATTGTTTCCTTTACTGTGTCCATAACCAGACTCCTCGCTTTAAGATTTCAGCTTTATACTCTTTATTTGTGCAAACCGCATTCTGTCTTCTCAGACCCTGCCCATCTACCCGCACGAGGATCTTCACCAGGCATAACCTGACGTGTGCAATAATGACAACCAATGCTAGGGTAATTCTGGTCATGTAATGGATTATAGATGATGTTATTATTACGAATATAATTCCATACATCCTCTGTCGTCCAAGATGCGATTGGGTTGAATTTCATTAATCCAAACTTGTAATCATATTCTACCTTCTTGGTATTGGCTCTTGTAGGTGCTTGATCCCGACGAACTCCAGTAATCCAAGCATCGTATTGACCTAGTATGTTTATTAAAGGATCTACTTTTCGAATATTACAGCATGCATTCGGCTCACGCTTCCACAGCTCATCACCATGTGCTTCTGCTTGCTCCTCTGGAGTCAGCTTGGGCTTAACCTGAACAAATTTGATGCCGTATTGCTCAGCAAGACGATCTCTTGTCTCGTATGTTTCTTGAAAGTGAAAATCCGTGTCTAGGTAAAATATATCTGTCTTCGGGCTAATCTTCTGAAGCATATCAACTAACACTACATCTTCAGCACCAAAGCTACACGCTAATGTGAGGCTCTGGAACTTCTCTGCTGCATAGGCAATAATAGCCTCTGGTGATTCATTCTCAAACTGTTCTGCTCCTAGTGTTGCGAACGCTTCTTTTTCTAATAAGTTCATCTGACAAAACCTCCGAACTGAATTCCTAGTAAATAGGTATGAATTGATAGGATTATTTTATTATAATACTTTCCTCGTTATTGTCAATGTATATTTCTCAACAATCTCTATGTATAGGTATTCGAATAGTCTAGGCGAAGTGCATAAAAAAAACAGCCTCGAGAATGAACTCGAAGCTGCTTGCGTGTATATCTTGTATTAACGCTTTGAGAACTGAGGAGCACGACGAGCTGCTTTCAATCCATACTTTTTACGCTCTTTCATACGTGGGTCACGAGTTAGAAAGCCAGCTTTCTTCAGTGAACCGCGGTATTCCGGATCAACTTTAAGCAATGCACGTGAAATACCATGGCGGATCGCTCCAGCTTGACCACTAGTTCCACCACCAGCTGCGATAATCAATATATCGTATTTACCAACAGTGTCAGTAAGCTTCAATGGTTGATTTACAATTAGCTTCAGTGTTTCTAGGCAGAAATAATCGTTGATATCACGTTTGTTAATGATGATACGTCCTTCGCCAGGTATTAGACGAACTCTAGCTACCGAATGCTTACGACGACCTGTTCCATAATATTGAACTTGAGCCATGAATCGAAGACCTCCCTCTTATTAACCTTTAAGCTGCCATACAGCAGGATTTTGTGCTTGATGTGGATGATCAGTACCTGCATATACTTTAAGCTTCGTCTTCATCTTGTCGCCAAGACGATTCTTAGGTAGCATACCGTAAACTGCAAATTCGATAATCCGTTCAGGACGAGTATCGCGTAGAACTCTAGCTGTTGTTACTTTCAAACCGCCTGGATATTGTGAATGACGGTAGTATTTCTTCTGATCCCATTTCTTGCCTGTTAAATGTATTTGTTCTGCGTTGATCACGATAACGAAGTCGCCTGTGTCAACGTGAGGTGTGAAAGTTGTTTTGTATTTACCGCGAATGATACTTGCTACTTCGCTGGACAAGCGTCCTAGTGTTTGACCGGCTGCGTCAACGATATACCAATTGTGTTCAGTATTCGATTCGTTAGCCATAAAGGTCGTGCGCATAATGTTGCCTCCTATTCAAAATCATTACATTGTGACAATTAAAGTCGTAAATTATAACATCATTTATTGTAAAACACGGCTCTTATTCTTAACTGGGGGCCGTGGGATAGCCATTAAGAAAGCCAAAACATATTTTATACCATATTCAGATAATAATCAAGAAATAATTTAATATATATTATTCCTTAGGAAAATCATATTCTACATCCCATAAGGTTAACCCATGAGCCATGGCTGTCGGACCTGCTTTAAGCCTGTCCTTGGCATCTAAGAGGAGCTCCATGTCCTTAGCCATACGTTTACCCTCACCCACCTGAATCAACGTGCCAGCGATCACTCGGACCATGTTATATAGGAATCCATTACCGGTAATATACAAGTGCAGAACACCACAGCGATTATCCGCTAAATCTAATGGGTTTTCGGTAGTGGCTTCCCTTTCCAGATATGCTCGATAGATTGTTCTTACATGTGATTGTTTGGTAGATCGCCTTGAGCAGAAGGAAGAAAAGTCGTGCTCTCCTACCATACAACGAAGTGCTATCTCCATCTCACTCACATTCAATGGAGTAGGGTGATGATATTGGTATTGGCGTCGGAATACATCAGGCACTCTCGTATTACTTATCGTATACCGATAGGTTTTCCTCTTCGCTGACCGTCTGGCATGGAACGTTAATGGCACCTCTCTGGCTTCACGAATAATGATGTCCCGGGGTAGACGGGAATTAATGGCCATCCGCCATCGTTCAATCGGGATATCGGAGTCAGTCTTAAAATTAACTACCTGACCTCTAGCATGAACACCCGAATCCGTCCGCCCCGATCCTTCTACGTCAATATGATCACCTGTTAACTTGAAGATCGCTTCTTGTAGCTTATCCTGCACAGTGTTCTTAAAAGGCTGAGATTGAAAGCCATTATATGCTGTACCATCATAGCTAAGAACCAAATAGATATTACGCACGGTTACACCTCAAACTTTATGGACAATTCGAAGACAAAAAAAGGGCTTGTTCAGAATCAGATGATTCTGTCCACCCTTTTCCATCGGTCACTTAGACGCGATCCACTAGTTCAATATAAACCATTGGAGCGGAGTCACCACGACGCGGTCCTAGCTTCATGATGCGTGTATATCCACCTGGACGTTCAGCATAACGAGGTCCTAAGTCAGCGAACAACTTCTGAATCGCATCCTGTTCTCCATCAATAGATTCCCTACGAACGAAGGAAGCAACCTGACGGCGGGCGTGTAAATCACCGCGTTTAGCTAATGTAATTAGCTTTTCAGCTACAGAGCGTAACTCCTTGGCTTTAGCCTCAGTAGTCTGAATGCGCTCATATAAGAACAAATCTGTTACTAGGTCGCGAAATAGTGCCTTACGGTTACTGGAATTGCGACTTAATTTTTGATATCCTGCCATTTGTATTTCCCTCCCTTACAGCTATTACTAAGCTTTGTTCAAACGAGTAAACACATGTGAAATGTGATTATTCTTCGTTACGTAATCCTAAACTGAGTTCCTCTAGCTTCTCTTGTACTTCTTCAAGTGACTTACGTCCCAAGTTTCGTACCTTCATCATGTCTTCCTCAGTCTTCGTAATTAACTCTTGAACCGTGTTAATCCCCGCACGCTTCAAGCAGTTGTAAGATCTAACTGAAAGATCAAGCTCTTCGATAGTCATCTCTAAGACTTTCTCTTTCTTATCCTCTTCTTTCTCGACCATGATTTCCGCATCGCGGGCTTCATCGGTGAGTCCAACGAATAACATTAAGTGTTCATTGAGGATTTTGGCGCCAATGCTAACTGCTTCCTCTGGTCGAATGCTGCCATCCGTCCAAACTTCAAGCGTTAGCTTGTCATAGTTGGTCACTTGACCTACGCGTGTATTCTCAATGGTGTAATTCACACGAGTAATTGGTGTGTAAATCGAATCAATCGGAACAACGCCAATCGGCAATTCATCGTTCTTGTTCTTATCTGCCGATACATAGCCTCTTCCGCGATTAGCCCAGATCCGCATATGCAGACGTGCATCTGATGAAAGAGTCGCAATGTGAAGATCCGGATTAAGGATTTCTACATCGCTGTCCGTACGGATGTCTCCAGCCGTGATTGCGCCTTCGCCTTCCGCATCGATTTCCAATACCTTTACTTCGTCTGAATGAATCTTAATGGAAAGACCTTTTAAATTCAAGATAATCTCCGTTACGTCTTCCAAGACGCCCGGTACTGTCGAGAATTCATGAAGTACTCCATCAATTTGGATTGAGGTTACAGCAGCACCAGGCAGCGATGATAGTAGAATACGACGAAGTGAATTGCCCAACGTAGTACCATAGCCTCTTTCCAACGGTTCTACGACAAATTTCCCATAAGTACCGTCATCACTCACTGCTACGGTCTCTATTTTCGGCTTTTCGATTTCAATCATTGACAAACCTCCTTCAACACGTCGTTACCGGTCATTCTCGCATTCGATAAAACCAAGTAGTATATACAAGCATCACCATCATTATTCACAAAGGTGATGATTATTTATACTACGATTATTTATTGAATTATTGTAGCTTATACAGAAGATTACACGCGACGGCGTTTCGGCGGGCGGCAACCATTGTGTGGTACTGGTGTAACGTCTTTGATCAAGTTAACTTCTAGACCAGCTGCTTGCAAAGAGCGGATTGCTGCTTCACGGCCTGCTCCAGGTCCTTTAACCATCACTTCAACGGTTTTCATGCCATGCTCCATTGCTGCTCTTGCTGCCTGTTCAGCAGCCATCTGTGCTGCGAAAGGCGTGCTCTTACGGGAACCCTTAAATCCGAGGTTTCCGGAACTGGCCCAAGAGATCGCATTGCCGTGCGGATCGGTAATCGTAACGATCGTATTGTTAAAGGTTGAGCGGATATGTGCAACTCCGCTTTCAATATTCTTCCGATCACGACGTTTCGTACGGACTGCTTTTTTTGGTTTAGCCATTGACGGTTATCCTCCTTTCTTACTTCTTCTTGTTTGCTACTGTACGACGAGGACCCTTACGAGTACGCGCATTCGTTTTAGTACGTTGTCCACGAACTGGCAATCCACGACGGTGACGCATACCACGGTAAGATCCAATTTCGATCAGACGCTTGATATTCATAGCCACTTCACGACGAAGGTCACCTTCAACCTTGACGGATTTGTCAATTGCCTCTCTCAACTTGCTAACTTCTTCTTCGGTGAGATCACGAATACGAGTTTCTTCACTGATACCAGTAGAAGCAATAATCTGTTGAGATGTCTTCTTACCAATACCGAAGATGTAAGTTAAACCAATCACTACACGCTTATCACGCGGTAAATCTACGCCAGCTATACGTGCCATATATGATACGCCACCTCCTTACCCTTGTTTTTGTTTGTGCTTAGGATTTTCACAAATTACCATTACGTTACCTTTGCGGCGAATTACTTTACATTTCTCGCAAATGGGTTTGACCGATGGTCTAACCTTCATTGATAAAACCTCCCTATCGTGACAACAATATTAACCTAAATTTCCGTCTTACTTACGATAAGTAATTCGTCCTCTTGTCAGATCATATGGTGACAGTTGGATGACTACTTTATCTCCGGTCAATATTCGGATGAAATGCATGCGTAGCTTACCAGAGACGTGAGCCAAGATTTGGTGTCCGTTCTCTAGCTCTACCTTGAACATTGCGTTCGGTAGAGGCTCAAGTACTATTCCTTCGACTTCAATGACATCTTCTTTGGCCAAGGTATTGCTCCTCTCTTATGTGGCATCGGTTTGCAGCTGTTCAGCAAACCTGCTTAAGGCAAATCTGATCTTCCCATTCGTGACTCTTCCGGTTTCGCGAATACTTTCAACAACCTCTTTGCTGATTTCATTAGTAACTTCTAGATGCAGGATATTCTTCTTCTTAGGCTGATCGAATTTTCGCAAATTGCCATCAGCAACCCAGACAAATTTGTCCTCGATTGGTCTAATAACAATGGCGTACTTTCCGGCATCTCTCCCACGTAGCACCTTTACAACTTGCCCAAGCTGCGCACGATCGTTGTTATCCATGTTATCACCTATGTTCCTAACTTCGTCAGGATTTCATAACCATCCGGTGTTATAACTATGGTATGTTCGTAATGCGCACATAGCGATCCGTCAACACTCACCACAGTCCAATTATCTTCCAATGTTCGGACATATCGTTGCCCTACGATAACCATGGGCTCAATGGCTAATGCCATTCCCACCTTCAACCGCGGACCGCGGTCTGGGATGCCATAGTTCGGAATTTGCGGTTCTTCATGAAGATCCGCTCCAATACCATGACCGACATACTCGCGTACAACTGATAATCCATCATCCTCGATACACCTTTGAACGGCATGCGAGATTGTATATAGACGAACATCGGGTTTGGCTTCAGCCAATCCTGCGTATAGAGACCTCTCAGTGACGTCTAGCAGCTTGCTAGCAGTCTCTGATATAACCCCAACAGGATAAGTCCAGGCCGAATCTCCATGATACCCTTGAAATTCAGCACCGATATCGATACTGATGATGTCCCCTTCAAGTAATTTGCGCTGTCCGGGTATGCCGTGCACCAGCTCCTCGTTAACCGAGGCACAGATGCTTCCTGAGAACCCATTATAGCCTTTAAAAGAAGGTATAGCACCTTGACTTCGAATGTACTTCTCAGCAATCTGGTCCAGTTCGAGCGTCGTTATACCTGGTGTAACTGCATTCGCCATAAGACGGTGAGTTTCTGCCACGATCCGACCTGCTATGCGCATATGATTCAATTCCATCTCGGATTTGCATATGATCATTAAGCTTGCCCTCGCAGTATAGTTGAGATCGCAGAAGTCACTTGATCGATTTCTTGCTCTCCATCGACCTGACGGAGCAAACCTTTATTTCGATAGTAATCAAGTAAGGGTGCTGTCTTGTTGAGATACTCATCAAGTCGCGTTCCTACTTTCTCTTCCGTATCGTCAGAGCGTTGATAAAGTTCTCCGGAACATTTGTCACAGACGCCTGCAGCCTTAGGAGCATTAAAAATTAAGTGATACGTTGCTCCACAAGATTTGCAAATTCGTCTGCCTGTTAGTCTGGCTAACAACAGATCACGATCGACAATGAGATTCATAACATTGTCAATTTGTCTGCCCATGTCCTTCAACATGTCATCTAATGCTTCAGCTTGAGAGATTGTACGAGGGAATCCGTCAAGTAGAAAACCTTCTTGGCAGTCATCCTTCTGTAGTCGTTCTCTTACGATACCGATAGTAATGTCATCAGGTACAAGCAACCCTTGATCAACGTATTCCTTCGCTTTGATACCTAATGGTGTTCCTTGGCTCATCGCTAAACGAAATGCATCACCAGTTGAAATATGTGGTGTATGGAATTCATCGACAATACGTTCGGCTTGTGTCCCCTTGCCCGCACCAGGAGGGCCCATGAATATAATGTTCACTTGCTTTCTCCTTTCTCGCGAACGCGACACTATTTGTTAATAAAGCCTTTGTAATGACGTTTGATTAATTGACTTTCAATTTGTTTCATTGTTTCAAGTCCAACACCAACTACGATAAGAAGTGAGGTACCTGACATTTGAACCGATTGTGGTAAACCTGCAAGACTTGCAAGGAATATAGGTACAACCGTAATTGCAGCCAAGAATAAAGCACCTGACAATGTAATGCGAGTCATAATTCTTGTTAAGTATACCGCTGTGGTCTTACCCGGTCTAATACCTGGAACATAACCACCATTCTTCTTCATCTGGTCTGCCATCTGCACAGGGTTAATCTGAACAAATGTATAGAAATACGTGAAACCAATGATAAGAAGAACATACAGTACCATACCAAGAGGTCTAGTAAATAGAAACTCTCTTTGAATCCAATCAGCGAATGCATTACCTGTCCAGAAGCTTGCAATCGTCACCGGGAATAATAACAGTGAGGAAGCGAAGATAACTGGTATAACACCGGCCGCATTTACCTTAAGAGGAATATGTGTAGATTGTCCGCCATACATCTTACGCCCAACAACACGCTTCGCATATTGAACTGGAATCTTACGAATACCCTGTTGAATGAATATGACTCCCGCAATAATTAAGATAACCACTGCAATAATAATGATCATTTTTGCTATTGGGAAGAACATGGTACCGCCATCAAACTCAGTTTGTATAATTTGGCTTATTGTTGTCGGGATCCCCGCAACAATTCCAGCAAAGATAATAATTGAAATTCCGTTACCAATACCAAACTCTGTAATCTGCTCTCCGAGCCACATCAAGAACGCTGTACCTGCTGTGAGTACGATAGCAATTAAAGTATATGTGGTAAAGCTGGCATTCTGTACGAAATCAAAATTATACATACGATTAAATCCAATAGCCATACCATAACCTTGTATAAAGGCTAATACAATCGTTCCATAACGAGTAATCTGAGCAAGCTTCTTCTTACCAGCTTCCCCTTCTTTTGCCCACTGGGCAAATGCAGGGATAACATCCATAGTAAGTAGCTGCACAATAATGGAGGCTGTAATGTAAGGCATAATCCCCATCGCGAAGATAGAGAAATTGAACAAAGCGCCGCCTGTAAACGTGTTAAGTAGACTGAATACACTAGCTGATCCTGTATCTGTTGCTTGTGTTAGAAGCTCAGTATCGATATTAGGAACCGGGATGAATGCCCCGATCCGGAAGACGATAAGTACACCTAGTGTAAAAAGAATTCTATTTCTTAGATCTGCAACTTTCCAAATATTCGAAATTGTTTTAAACATTAGATCACCTCGGTTTTACCGCCGGCAGCCTGGATTTTATCTACCGCAGATTGGGAGAACTTGTTCGCTTTAACGGTTAGCTTTACAGTGATTTCCCCGTCACCCAAGATTTTGATGCCATCTCTTGGGTTTTTAACGATCCCCGTCTCAAGTAGTGTATCCGGGGTAACTTCTGTGCCATCAGCGAAACGATTTAGTTCTTCCAAGTTGACTATCGCGAATACCTTGCGATGAATATTCGTAAATCCACGCTTAGGTAAACGACGATAAAGTGGGTTTTGTCCACCCTCGAAGCCGAGACGAACACCGCCGCCGGAACGAGCTTTTTGACCTTTATGACCGCGAGTTGAGGTTTTACCCATACCGCTTCCGATACCACGTCCAACACGCTTACGCGAATGACGGGAACCCGGAGCTGGTGATAGCTCATGCAGTTTCATCGGTCCACCTCCTAAAATTTTTGTCCTACAACTTAAGCTTCTATTTCTTTCAGTTCAACTAAATGAATAACCTGTGTTACCATACCACGTATACCTGGATTGTCCTGATGGATAGCGATTTGGTTCAACTTACGAAGACCTAACGCCTGAACCGTCTTACGTTGGTTTTCAGGACGACCGATCAAGCTACGTTTGAGGGTAATTTGCAGTTGCTTAGCCATTATTTTCCCTCCTCAACTTACTTAAATTTTCTGAGTGAAAGTTCCTCAATAGTTTTACCTCTGAGTTTGGCTACATCTTCGGCTCTCTTCAGACGAGAAAGACCTTCCAATGTTGCATTCACCATATTAATGGAATTTGATGAACCTAACGATTTAGTTAGAATATCACCAATACCCGCTAGCTCTAGAACCGCACGAACGGGTCCGCCTGCTATAACTCCAGTACCTTGCGATGCTGGCTTAAGAAGAACATGACCTGCACCGTAACGACCGTTTACTAGATGAGGAATAGTTGTGCCTACAATTGGAACTTGAATCATGTTCTTCTTAGCATCGTCAATTCCTTTGCGGATCGCATCTGGAACCTCGGAGGCTTTACCAATTCCCGCACCAACCCAGCCATTGCCGTCTCCGACAACAACTAATGCGCTAAAGCTGAACCGACGTCCACCCTTTACGACTTTCGATACACGATTGATATGAACTACTTTTTCAGTTACTTCTATTGAATTGGGATCTACGCGCAAGTCGTTAACCTCCTTCTTATAAATTTTGCTTTTTAGAATTCTAACCCAGTTTCACGGGCTGCATCAGCCAACGCCTGCACTCTACCGTGATACAAGTATCCACCACGATCAAATACAACATTGTTAATGCCTTTAGCTTTTGCACGTTCAGCGATTAATGCACCAACCTTACGAGCAGCTTCTACACTACCACCGTTTCCTAAATCTACTTTAAGATCTTTATCTAAAGTAGATGCAGCTACGATTGTAACACCGTTGGTATCATCTATAATTTGAGCATACATATGCTTGGAAGAACGGAAGATATTGAGTCTCGGACGGCTAGTTGTACCGTTGATTTTCTTACGCACACGTAGGTGACGTTTAACTCTGGCTTTATTCTTATCAGCTTTCTTAATCATGCCAAGTTCTCTCCTTTCAAATAGCTTCGGTTAGTCTGGTCTTATTATTTTTTCTTACCAGCTTTACCTTCCTTACGGAGAATACGTTCGCCTTCATACTTGATCCCTTTACCTTTATAAGGCTCTGGCTCACGTACTGAACGAATTTTCGCTGCAATAGCACCGACTTGTTCTTTATCAATACCTTTGATGATGATCTTAGTATTCGTAGGGCATTCAAATTCAATATTGCCCTCTGGGGAGAATTCTACTGGATGAGAGTAACCTACATTCAGCACAACCTTATCTCCAGCTTTATTAGCACGGTAACCAACACCGACTAACTCTAACGTTTTTGCAAAACCATCTGTAACCCCACTCACCATATTAGCAATTACGCTACGAGTAGTTCCGTGTAATGAACGGTGTAATTTATTGTCGCTAGGACGTTCTACAGTAATCACGTTAGCTTCTACAGATATTTGCATATCCTTGTGTAGTGTACGGCTAAGCGTTCCTTTAGGTCCTTTTACAGTAATACCATTATTGTTGTTGTCCAAGTTAATATCTACGCCTGCTGGCACTTGGATCGGTTTACGTCCGATACGAGACATGGTGCACCTCCATTCTTAACATTCTAAACTCTTTACATACCTAATTACCAAATGTAGCAAACAACTTCTCCGCCGGATTTAGCTTGACGAGCTTCTTTGTCCGTCATTACGCCTTTGGATGTGGAGATAACAGCTATACCAAGGCCGCCTAAAACTCTAGGTACCTCTGTTGATTTCGTGTATACACGAAGACCAGGCTTGCTGATACGCTTCAAACCAGAGATAACACGCTCATTGTTGGGGCCATATTTTAGAAAAATACGGATAATCCCTTGTTTGTTATCCTCAATATATTCAGCGTCGCGTATGAAGCCCTCACGTTTCAAGATTTCTGCTATTTCCTTCTTGATTGATGAAGACGGCATTTCAACGGTTTCGTGGCGAACCACGTTAGCATTACGTATACGAGTCAACATATCTGCAATTGGATCTGACATTACCATACTCAAGAACCTCCTTCCCAGAACGGGTAGTTTACCAGCTAGCTTTTCTCACACCAGGAATTTGGCCTGCATGTGCTAATTCACGGAAACATATTCTACAAATCTTGAATTTACGCAATACTGAATGCGGACGTCCGCAACGTTCACAGCGGGTGTAAGCCTGCACTTTGAACTTGGGAGTACGCTGTTGTTTGATTTTCATCGAGGTTTTCGCCACTTCTTATTAACACCTCCGATTTACTACAGATTATCTTACGCTTTAACGAATGGCATACCGAGTTGAGTAAGTAGCTCACGTGACTCTTCGTCGCTCTTGGCTGTCGTTACAATAACGATATCCATACCGCGAGTTTTATCTACTTTGTCATACTCAATTTCCGGGAAAATCAATTGCTCTTTAATCCCTAATGTATAGTTACCACGTCCATCAAATGCTTTGGAGGACACACCTTGAAAGTCTCTAACGCGCGGTAAAGCAACGTTGAACAATTTATCAAGGAAGTAATACATACGCTCACCACGAAGTGTTACCTTAACACCGATTGGAAGATCCTCACGAAGCTTAAAGCCTGCAATGGATTTCTTCGAACGAGTAACAACGGGCTTCTGACCAGCAATTATCTGCATATCCTGTACAGCTGCATCCAACACTTTGGAGTTAGAAACTGCTTCACCGACACCCATGTTGATAACTACTTTTTCTATCTTCGGCACTTGCATAACCGATGTATAGTTGAATTTCTGCATTAATGCAGGGGTTATTTCATTTAGAAATCGTTCTTTCATTCTTGCCGCCATGGTTCATATGCCTCCTTTCCGCTCATATCAATTAATCTAGGGCTTCTCCGGATTTGGCAATTCGGATTTTCTTACCGTTGTCCAATACCTTGTTACCAACACGAGTCGGCTTACCACTCTTTGGATCAACCGGCATAACATTGGAAACGTGAAGCGGTGCTTCTTGATTCAAGATTCCGCCTTGAGGATTTGCTTGTGTAGGCTTAGCATGCTTCTTCACCATGTTAACACCTTCTACCAATACACGATTCTCACGCGGATAAGCAGCGATTACACGGCCTTTCTTACCTTTATCCTTGCCGGTAATGACAACAACTGTATCATCTTTTTTCACATTAAGTTTATTATTGTGAGATTCTTTGATTTTTTTCAATCTAGGCACTTCGTTCCACCTCTTTTCACATTAACTGGCCTTGTCGTATTAAATTACTTCTGGTGCAAGGGAGACAATTTTCATATAATCACGATCACGTAGTTCACGAGCAACAGGTCCGAAGATCCGAGTGCCTCGTGGAGATCTATCATCCTTCACAAGTACCGCTGCATTCTCATCAAAAGTAATGTAAGAGCCATCCTTACGACGAGTAGAACGTCTAGTGCGAACGATAACCGCTTTAACTACATCACCTTTTTTGACAACGCCGCCTGGTGTTGCGACTTTTACTGAACAGATAATTAAATCCCCAATATAGCCAACGCGACGACCTGTACCCCCGAGCACACGAATACACATTAATTCTTTGGCTCCGGAATTATCAGCAGCTTTCAGACGTGTAAATGGTTGAATCATTCTTGATTCCCTCCTTCCGGTATACCTTCACTATGAAACTAAATGACTACAGCTACTTCAACGATCTCAACCAATCTCCAACATTTGTCCTTGGACAGTGGGCGCGTCTCGGTAATACGCACGGTATCGCCGATTTTGGCTTGGTTGTTCTCATCGTGAGCTTTAAATTTCTTCGTGTACTTAATGCGTTTATGGTACAATTCATGCTTTTTGTAAGTTTCTACAGCTACAACAATTGTTTTGTCCATTTTGTCACTTACTACTTTACCCATTTCTTCTCTGCGGTTATTACGTTCGCTCATCGAATGCCCTCCTCTCTGGATAGGTTTATTTAACGTTCATATCCTTTAGACGATCCCAAGTTCCCGTTCGCGAAGAACAGTACTGGCTCGGGCTATGTTCTTACGAGTATCACGAATTAACGAAGGGTTATCCAATTGACCAGTAGCCGATTGAAAACGTAGGTTGAATAGCTCCTCTTTGAATCCATTGACCTTCTGTTCAATCTCAGCCGTGGTGAGGTTACGAAACTCAAGAGCTTTCATTTGCTTCACCGCCCAATTCTTCTCTTTTCACAAACTTCGTTTTGATCGGGAGCTTATGAGCTGCCAGACGCATCGCTTCACGAGCAATATCCTCGGGAACTCCAGCTAATTCGAATAGAATTTTGCCTGGTTTAACAACAGCAACCCACTTCTCAACGTTACCTTTACCGCTACCCATCCGCACTTCAAGAGGTTTCTGAGTAACTGGCTTGGAAGGGAATATCTTAATCCAAACTTTACCACCACGTTTAATGTAACGTGTCATTGCAATACGAGCAGCCTCAATTTGGCGATTAGTGATCCATCCTGGTTCAACTGCTTTTAATCCGAATTCGCCAAAGGCTATTTCCGTGCCGCCTTTTGCTTGACCTTTCATGTTACCGCGCATCTCTTTACGGTGTTTAACACGTTTAGGTACCAACATGGTTTAATTGCCTCCTTCCAATTCCACTTCTGCTACTTCCGGTGTAGGTTTTTTCTTCGCTGGAGGAAGAACCTCTCCACGATAGATCCAAACTTTCACACCAATTTTACCATAAGTAGTGTTTGCTTCGGCTGTACCGTAATCGATATCCGCACGAAGTGTATGCAATGGAACAGTTCCTTCGCTATAACCTTCGCTACGTGCGATTTCAGCTCCACCCAGACGACCACTTACCGCTGTCTTAATTCCTTTTGCGCCTGCGCGCATACTACGTTGAATAGCTTGCTTCAGAGCACGACGGAATGATACGCGACGCTCTAATTGTTGTGCGATACTTTCAGCTACAAGAATAGCATCTAGCTCAGCATTCTTGATTTCAGCAATGTTGATGTGAACTTTTTTGCCGCCTGACATATCAGCAATATAGTTACGGATAACTTCAACTTCTGCCCCAGCTTTACCAATAACCATACCAGGCTTAGCTGTTTGAATCGTTACGTTCACACGATTAGCTGCACGTTCGATTTCAATATGGGAGCAAGCTGCATCTTTCAGCTTCTTCTTTAGGTATTGACGGATTTTGACGTCTTCCATTAATAATGTACCGAAATCTTTACCGGCATACCATTTGGATTCCCAATCACGAATAATACCGATTCTCATACCAACGGGGTTTATCTTTTGACCCACACGTAATTCCTCCTTACTTCTCAGATACCACTAGTGTAATGTGGCTCGTACGTTTGTTAATTCTGCTTGCACGTCCCATTGCACGAGGGCGGAAACGTTTCATGATTGGACCTTCATTCACAAAGGCAGTTTCGATCTTCAGGTTATTCGGATTCAGCTGATAGTTATGCTCCGCATTAGCTATGGCCGAATTTAGTATTTTCTCAATGATAGGTGACGCTGCTCTTGGTGTATGACGAAGGATAGCAATCGCTTCTCCTACTTCTTTACCGCGAATCAAGTCAATAACCAGTCTAACTTTACGTGGTGCAATCCGCACATGATTAACGGATGCTGTTGCCGTTGTTTGTTCCATGTGATTGGCCTCCTTTCAGGTCAAATCGTTCATTAATCATATTAATGATTAACGTCGTCCTGTCTTCTTCTCGTCATCCGTGTGCCCTTTATACGTTCTAGTAGGGGCAAACTCACCAAATTTATGTCCTACCATATCTTCAGTTACATATACAGGTACATGCTTACGACCATCATAAACGGCAATTGTATGTCCAATAAACTGTGGGAAAATGGTGGAGCGACGTGACCATGTCTTAATGACCACTTTCTTGCTTCCTTCTTCATATGCATCTATTTTCTTAAGTAAGTATGCATCGATGAATGGACCTTTTTTTAAACTGCGTCCCATCTGAGTTCCTCCAATCGTGAAAAAGTATTATTACGTGTGCTATTATTTCGTGCGGCGACGCACAATGTATTTATCTGATGCTTTGTTCTTCTTACGCGTTTTGTAACCAAGAGTTGGTTTACCCCAAGGAGACAACGGTGATTTACGACCGATAGGAGCACGACCCTCACCACCACCATGCGGATGATCAACCGGGTTCATAACAACACCACGGACTGTTGGGCGTTTGCCTAACCAGCGTGAACGACCAGCTTTACCGATCTTGATCAACTCATGATCTTGATTTCCTACGGAACCGATGGTAGCGCGACAGTTCTTAAGAACCTTACGCATTTCACCAGAAGAAAGACGTATAACAACATAACGCTCTTCCTTACCAAGTAGCTGTGCTTCTGTACCAGCTGCACGAACAAGTTGCGCACCTTTACCAGGCTTCAGCTCGATATTGTGTATTACAGTACCTACTGGAATGTTCTCAAGCGGTAATGCATTACCGATTTTGATGTCAGCCTCAGCACCTGAGATAATTACATCGCCAACCTTAAGGCCTTTAGGAGCGATAATATACTTCTTCTCGCCATCAGCATAGTTGATCAATGCGATGTTAGCGGTACGGTTCGGATCATACTCAATTGTAGCAACGTTGCCTGGTATGCCGTCTTTCGTACGTTTAAAATCGATGATACGATACTTACGTTTATGTCCTCCGCCATGATGACGAACCGTAATTTTACCTTGGTTGTTACGTCCAGCATGCTTGAACAAAGGCGAAAGTAATGACTTCTCCGGTGTTGACGTTGTGATTTCCTCGAAAGTGGAAACGGACATATGACGTCTACTTGGTGATGTCGGTTTAAATGTTTTGATTGGCATTTGATGACCTCCTAACTCATAAGATCCGTTATTATACTGTTTCGAAGAATTCTAACGGTTTGCTATCTTTGTTCAATGTAACGATTGCTTTCTTCCATTCGGAAGTATAACCGTTATATTTGCCATAACGCTTTGGTTTGGCGGGCATTATCATTGTGTTAACTTTTGTAACTTTTACTTTAAAAATAGATTCAATCGCTTGTTTGATCTCTATTTTGTTCGAACGCTTATCCACTTCAAACACATACGCCAGGTTAGCCATCAAATCACTAGTACGTTCAGTGATAACTGGGCGCTTGATAATATCACGAGGATTTTTCATTACGCAAGCACCTCCTCTATTTTCTGTACAGCTTCTTTAGTCATAATCACTTTGTCATAACCGATAACATCAAGCACATTAATTCCGTCAGCGACAACTAGCTTAACACCCGGGATATTGCGAGCTGATAACGCAATGTTATCATCATACTCAGCAGTAACAACAAGCGCCTTGCGATCGATCTTAAGGTTCTTTAGAACATCTAGCATAACCTTAGTTTTCGGTTGATTTATCGTCAATAGATCAAGAACAATGATTTCATTATCGATGACTTTTGAAGATAAAGCCGATTTAATAGCTAAACGACGAACTTTCTTAGGTAATTTGTAGGCATAACTACGCGGTGTTGGTCCGAAAACGATACCGCCGCCTCTCCATTGTGGTGAACGGATACTACCTTGACGCGCACGACCAGTTCCCTTTTGTTTCCACGGCTTACGTCCGCCTCCGCGTACTTCAGAACGGCCTTTAGTCTTGCTAGTTCCTGAACGTTGTGATGCTTGTTGCATAACAATGGCATCATGGAGTACGTGATCATTTGGTGTGATTCCGAATATACTATCTGCTAATTCGATTTCACCAACCTGCGCTCCACTTACATTAAATACTGCTATCTTTGGCATAATTGCTCCTCCTTTCCTACTGCTTACTGACCTCTACGAGTCAATTTCAAATCTACAAAGCCATTCTTAGGACCAGGTACAGATCCTTTAACAAGAATAAAATTACGTTCTGCATCAATCTTAACGATCTCTAGGTTTAACATTGTAACTGTATCGTGACCCATGTGGCCTGCGCCCTTCTTACCTTTAGGAACGCGATTCGCTGTACGAATAACCGCCATGGAACCTTGTCCTCTATGATAATTGGAACCGTGACTCATCGGACCGCGGCTGTAACCGTGTCTTTTGATAGCTCCTGCGAAACCTTTACCTTTGGAAGTTCCCGTAATGTCAACGAATTCGCCCTCGCTAAACACGTCAGCCTTCAACTCTTGGCCAACTTCGTAATCAGCGATACTAATACCGCGAATTTCACGAATGTAGCGCTTAGGGGTTGCTCCCGCTTTCTTAGCGTGACCTACCTCCGGTTTAATCGATCTGCTTTCCTTCTTGTCGTCATAACCAAGCTGGATCGATTCGTAGCCGTCATTGTCTGCATCTTTCTTCTGGAGGACTACACATGGACCAGCTGCGATAACTGTCACTGCAATTGCAGTGCCATCGGCTGCGAACACTTGCGTCATTCCTAATTTCTTACCTAAGATACCTTTCATGTTGACACCTCTTTTCTTGAATAAATTACAAATGATTTATAAAATCATAAGTTATAGTTTGATTTCGATATCGACGCCAGACGGCAAGTCAAGACGCATTAAAGCATCTACAGTTTGCGGAGTCGGGTTAATGATGTCGATTAAGCGCTTATGTGTGCGCATTTCGAATTGTTCGCGTGAATCCTTGTACTTGTGCACAGCACGAAGCACTGTAATGATTTGCTTCTCTGTAGGAAGTGGAATTGGTCCAGATACACTAGCACCCGAACGCTTTGCAGTTTCTACAATTTTCTCAGCAGATTGATCGATAATACGGTGATCATACGCCTTCAAACGAATTCTGATCTTTTGTTTAGCAGTAGCCATTTTAATTTCCTCCTTCTATCGCCCAATTTTAGATAATCGGACATACTCCGCGTGAATATCCTGACTTCCCGCCCTATGGCAAAGGGTCCGGGTGTGTCGGCAACCTCTCGCATCATCGCAACGTCACAGACCAACGTTCACTATTATACAAAAACCCAGAACATATTGCAAGAAATATTATTCATAAATATTATTGGTAAGAAGAAGTAATTGTGTTCCTTCTATATAATAACTAACTCATATTAAATTTTGCATTTAAAGACTTCCTTTATAACGTTTATCTCGTTACGAGTGAATAGTTGGCTTGCCCAAGCTCAGACAGCTTGCTTTAAGTTTCTTTATTGTATAAGTAATTTATAGGATGAAACTCAAATGCAAAACTCGCGGCAAACCATCTATTTACTCTACACTCTCCAAACTCTGATATCAATCCATAACAATTCCGATGAAATTTCATGGTAGATTAATTTATCGTATTTCCAGAATAAAAACCTTGTTCATCAATCTTCTCCGCCAAATGGAATATTGTTGGGCGCACTGGTAAACAACTCATATGAGAATACATCTCGGAACATGGTTCGGAAAATAGGATAAGTTTTGGAAAGTGGAGAGTGAATACATGGTTTGTCGCGAGTTTTGCATTTAAGTTCCATACCGCTAATCCCTTATATAATAGAGGAACTTAAAGCAAGTTGTTTGAGCTAGGACAAATCATGTATTCACTCGTAATGAGACAAAACGAATTGTTTAAAACCAAAAACCCTCCACCGAAGTGAAGGGTTCTCGTATAAGTTAAAAGCTTATTTTTGAATTGTTGCTACAGCGCCTGCGCCTACAGTACGGCCACCTTCGCGAATAGCGAAACGTGTACCTTCTTCGATAGCGATCGGGCTGATCAATTCTACAGTAACTTCGATGTTATCACCAGGCATAACCATCTCTGTACCTTCTGGTAAGGAGATAATTCCAGTTACGTCAGTTGTTCTGAAGTAGAACTGTGGACGGTAGCCAGTGAAGAAAGGCTTATGACGGCCACCCTCTTCTTTAGTAAGAACGTAGATTTGTGCAGTGAAGTTTGTATGTGGCTTAACCGAACCCGGCTTAGCTAATACTTGACCACGCTCAATATCTTTACGCTCAACACCACGAAGCAATGCACCAATGTTGTCTCCAGCTTGAGCTTGATCCAACAACTTACGGAACATCTCAACACCAGTAACTACACACTTACGAGTTTCTTCAGCAAGTCCGATGATTTCAACTTCTTCGCCGACTTTTACTATTCCACGCTCAACACGACCAGTAGCAACTGTACCACGACCTGTGATTGTGAATACATCCTCAACAGGCATCAAGAAAGGACGATCTACTTGACGTTCTGGTGTTGGAATGAAAGTATCGATTTGTTCGAATAGCTCAATAATCTTCTCAGCCCAAGGACCTTCTGGATTACTAAGTGCTTCACGAGCGGAACCATGAATGATTGGAGTGTCATCGCCTGGGAAATCATATTCGTTAAGTAAATCACGAACTTCCATTTCCACTAGCTCTAGCAATTCTTCGTCATCAACCATGTCACATTTGTTTAAGAAAACAACGATGTGTGGAACACCAACTTGTTTCGAAAGAAGAATGTGCTCACGCGTTTGTGGCATAGGACCATCAGCTGCGGAAACAACTAGAATTGCTCCATCCATTTGCGCTGCGCCTGTAATCATATTCTTTACATAGTCAGCATGGCCTGGGCAATCTACGTGTGCGTAGTGACGCTTGTCAGTTTCGTACTCAACGTGTGCTGTGGAGATTGTAATTCCACGCTCGCGCTCTTCTGGTGCTTTGTCAATTTGGTCAAATGCTATAGCAGCACCGCCGAATTTTTTGGACAATACCATTGTGATTGCTGCAGTTAAAGTTGTTTTACCGTGGTCAACGTGACCAATTGTACCGATATTAATATGTGGCTTGCTACGATCAAATTTCGCTTTTCCCATGGGAACAATGCCTCCTTAAATTTTCGAATATTTTTTGGTTTTTTTCGCAAGGCGTGTAGTTTCTTACACGCTTTGCGAGTCATACTTAAACGCCTTTGTTCTTAGCAATAATCTGTTCGGCGATTGATTTAGGAACTTCCTCATAATGAGAAATCTCCATTGAGAATACTCCGCGACCCTGTGTTCTAGAACGCAATGTTGTGGAATATCCGAACATCTCAGCGAGCGGCACCTTGGAGCGAATGATTTGAGCACCGGCGCGAGCATCCATACCTTCGATGCGACCACGACGGGAGCTAAGATCACCCATAACATCTCCCATATATTCTTCAGGAACTGTCACTTCTACTTTCATGAGCGGCTCTAGAATACAAGGATTACATTTATCTTTAGCGGCTTTTAGTGCCATGGATCCGGCGATCTTAAATGCCATCTCACTTGAATCTACATCATGGTATGAACCATCATAGATTGTTGCTTTGATATCCACTAGTGGGAATCCAGCAAGCACACCGTTCTTCATTGATTCTTCGATACCCGCTTGAACAGCTGGAACGAATTCACGAGGAACAACACCACCGACAACCTTATTCTCGAACAAGAAGCCTTCACCTGGCTCGCGAGGTCCAAACTCAACCCATACGTGACCGTATTGTCCACGACCACCGGATTGACGAACGAATTTACCTTCAACCTTAGCTGAAGTCTTGAAGGTTTCTCTGTACGCTACCTGAGGTGCGCCTACATTCGCTTCAACTTTAAATTCGCGGAACATCCGATCAACAATGATCTCCAGATGAAGCTCACCCATACCAGCGATAATGGTTTGATTCGTTTCTTCATCCGTGTGAGTCTTAAAGGTAGGATCTTCTTCAGATAATTTGGAAAGTGCGATACCCATTTTATCTTGATCCGCTTTAGTTTTAGGCTCAATAGCTACGGATATAACTGGATCAGGGAATACCATTCTCTCAAGAATTACTACACTCTTCTCTTCACATAATGTATCGCCGGTTGTAGTATCCTTAAGACCTACAGCAGCAGCGATGTCACCTGCGTATACCATGGCAATTTCTTGACGAGAATTGGCATGCATTTGAAGAATACGACCTACACGCTCACGCTTACCTTTAGTTGAATTCAGAACATAAGAACCTGAATTTAATGTGCCGGAGTATACGCGGAAGAATGTTAATTTACCAACATAAGGATCCGTCATAATCTTGAAGGCAAGTGCTGCGAAAGGCTCGGTGTCACTTGATTTGCGAGTTGTTTCTGTACCATCATCCAAAACACCCTTGATATCAGGAACATCAATTGGTGCTGGTAGGTAATCAACTACTGCATCTAACATCATCGGAACACCTTTGTTACGATAAGAAGAACCACATAGAACAGGTGTAATTTTAACCTCACAAGTGCCTTTGCGAAGGGCTGCCTTCAGCTCAGCTTTTGTTGGTTCTTCACCGTTCAGATATTTTTCCATAAGCTCATCATCAAGCTCAGAAATCTTCTCGATCATCACAGAACGAAATGCAGCTGCTTTTTCAATATAATCAGCAGGAATCTCAGTGATATCAACTTCTCTACCTAAATCATCTTTAAACATATGTGCATCATTCTCAATGAGGTCAATGATTCCAATAAAGTCAGCCTCAGCGCCAATTGGCAATTGAATAGCTACTGCATTGGCTCGTAATCGATCTCTCATCTGATCAATAGCACCCTCGAAATCCGCACCAGTAATATCCATCTTGTTTACATATGCAATTCTCGGTACGTGATATTTATCAGCTTGACGCCAAACCGTCTCCGATTGTGGTTCAACTCCGCCTTTTGCGCAGAAAACTCCAACTGCTCCATCCAATACGCGTAGGGAGCGTTCAACCTCAACCGTAAAGTCTACGTGACCCGGTGTGTCGATAATATTGATACGGTGAGCTTTCCAAGCACATGTCGTTGCAGCCGAAGTAATTGTAATACCTCGCTCTTGCTCTTGCTCCATCCAGTCCATCGTAGCGGCGCCTTCATGCACTTCGCCGATCTTATGAGTAATACCGGAATAGAACAATACGCGTTCAGTGGTTGTAGTCTTACCAGCATCAATATGCGCCATAATCCCAATGTTACGTGTATCTTTCAAGGAGTACTCTCTAGCCATAATGATCTCGTCTCCTTTCTTTCATCACATCTTGAAATACGATATAAAATCTAGAAACGGTAGTGAGCAAACGCTTTGTTCGCTTCTGCCATCTTGTGTGTATCTTCACGCTTCTTAACTGAAGCTCCTGTGTTATTACTAGCATCAAGAATTTCATTTGCAAGACGCTCCTGCATGGTCTTCTCACCACGGTTACGCGCATAGTTTACTAACCAACGTAGACCAAGTGCAGTACGACGCTCTGGCTTAACTTCGATCGGAACTTGATAGTTCGATCCACCAACACGACGTGCTTTAACCTCTAGCACAGGCATGATATTCTTAATAGCTGCTTCAAAAACTTCCATAGGATCTTTACCTGAGCGCTCACGCACCAAGTTAAATGCGTTATATAGAAGGCTTGCTGCAACCCCTCTTTTACCATCAATCATAATACGGTTGATCAAACGAGTAACCAATTTGCTGTTATACAACGGATCTGGCAATACATCTCTTTTAGTAACTGGACCTTTACGAGGCATAGTTATCCCCCTTTCCATAATGATTCATCCACGAATCAATTTCAGATTTGCATTTAGATGAATTTGATTCTAGTAAATTGAAATTATTTTTTCACTTTCGGTCTCTTAGTACCATACTTCGATCTCGATTGTTTACGGTTATTTACGCCTGCAGTATCTAAAGCACCACGAACGATATGATAACGAACACCCGGAAGATCCTTGATTCTACCACCACGAATTAGAACGACGCTATGCTCTTGCAGATTGTGACCGATTCCCGGGATGTAAGCTGTAACCTCAACACGGTTAGTCAAACGTACACGCGCATATTTACGAAGCGCTGAGTTTGGTTTCTTCGGAGTCATTGTACCTACACGCGTACATACACCACGTTTTTGCGGGGCACTCATTGAAGTTTCCTCGCGTTTCATGGCGTTAAAACCTCTTTGCAACGCTGGTGATTTCGATTTAACGATTTTCGCCTTGCGTCCTTTGCGAACAAGCTGATTAATTGTTGGCATCTTATTGCCACCTCCTTCCACTGATAAGCAGTGATCTCTTAATTCGAACCCGCTATATTAAGTCCACAGATCCAGGCGGTTCATAAATGAACAATGGAAATGTCTTTACTCGGTCCAATCCCCGGAATTCCTAGAATTGAACCAAATAAAAACGGATGGATTTATTCAATCACTACGGCGGCCATAGCCGCTCCTACCTCAATTCCACATGCTTTTCCAAGCTGTTTCATAGAATCTACGTAAGTTACCTTAATCCCTCTATTCTTACAAAGGTTTATGATTTTTAGCGTAATGCGCGGGTCTGCATCTTGTGCGACAAACACCTCTACTGCCAAGCCTAACTCGACCATACGGGTAGTTTGCTTCGTGCCTATACTGATCGGTTGTGCCTGTAAACTCTTCTCATAAGACATGTTGATGTCCTCCTAAGATCAGGGTTTCATTTTGGCACACTTCGATATAGTAGCATTTTGAATTTTAGGTTGTCAAGTTGAAAGTTTTATCGATCACATAAATGATCGATAAAACTACTTATAAAGCTTACTCGGGTAAGTCAATCTTCGATGGACTTACCCCGTAATGTCTTGTTGTTACTCCTGCACAGTAAGACTTTATTATTCAACTGCAACCGTCTCTTTAAGCTTACCATCGCCTGCTAAGATCTGATCATCGGGGTTGGCTACCTTGATATTACGATAACGTCCCATTCCCGTACCCGCTGGGATAAGCTTGCCGATAATGACATTCTCCTTGAGACCAAGCAATTGATCGACCTTCCCTTTAATAGCAGCGTCGGTCAATACTCTTGTGGTTTCCTGGAACGATGCAGCAGACAGGAAGGAGTCTGTTTCCAGTGAAGCCTTAGTAATCCCCAGTAGGACTGGTTTAGCAACTGCGGGCTCAAGTCCATTGTATAATGCGTCTCTATTAGATGCTTCATATTCATGAATATCTACAAAGGCACCTGGTAGCAGCTTTGTATTCCCTGCATCAACGATACGAATCTTACGAAGCATCTGACGAATCATGACCTCGATATGCTTATCGTTAATTTCAACCCCCTGGTTACGGTAAACCCGTTGTACTTCTTGGAGGATATAATTCTGTACGCCTCTTATTCCCTTAATCCGCAGCATATCTTTCGGGTCGATTGAGCCATCGGTTAATTCATCCCCAGCTTCTACCTGCTGACCTTTGGTAATACGAATACGTGAACCGTAAGGAACCGGATAGTTCTTCGACTCAGCTTCACCCTCAACTTCAATTTCACGACGGTCCTTAGCATCACGGATGTCTTTAATGACTCCATCGATTTCCGATATGATCGCTTGACCCTTCGGATTTCTAGCCTCGAACAATTCCTGAATACGTGGTAAACCTTGTGTAATATCATCACCGGCAACACCACCTGTATGGAACGTACGCATTGTAAGCTGTGTACCTGGCTCGCCAATCGATTGTGCCGCAATAATACCTACAGCTTCACCAATATCGACGAACTTACCTGTTGCGAGGTTACGTCCGTAACACTTCTTACACACACCGTGATGCGTACGACAGCTTAATACGGAACGAATCTGCACTTTCTCGATGCCCTCAGATATCATTAGCTCTGCTATTGTCGTATCGATCAGCTCATTCTTACCTACTATAATCTCGCCGGTACTAGGATTTCTAACCGTTTCGTAGGAATAGCGACCTTCGATACGATCGAATAGATCCTCAATAACCTCTTTACCATCTTGGATCTTGCTAACAAGGAAGCCTTTATCCGTTCCGCAATCATCCTCACGAACGATAACATCCTGTGCAACGTCAACAAGTCGTCGAGTCAAGTAACCGGAATCCGCAGTTCTTAACGCTGTATCAGCAAGTCCTTTACGCGCTCCGTGAGTGGAGATAAAGTACTCCAATACGGTAAGACCTTCACGGAAATTTGATTTAATTGGTAGCTCGATAATTCTTCCTGAAGGGTTTGCCATCAGACCCCGCATACCACCCAATTGAGTGATCTGGGATTTGTTACCCCGAGCCTTCGATTCAACCATCAGGTTGATATTGTTATATTTGTCCATAGATTTCATGAGAATTTCGGTTATATCGCTTTTCATACGATCCCAAATCGTGATCGTACGATCATAACGCTCGTCATTCGTAATCAGACCACGACGGAATTGATTCTGAACAACGAGTACTTTATCCTCAGATTCTTTAAGTAAGCTAACCTTCTCTGGAGGCACCACAACGTCAGAAACGCCGATGGTAATACCGGATCTAGTTGAGTACGTAAAGCCTAGCTCCTTGATCTTATCAAGAATCATCGAAGTTAAGGTTGTATGGTAAATACGGAAGCATTCTGCAATCAGTGATCCTAGGTAGTCCTTACCCAATCCACCAACTTCAGGCATCTCCGCCAAAATCGCTGTTAAATCGGCACCCTTATCATGTATGAAATATTTGTCAGGTGTTCCCTTTAACAAGTTCACTTTTGTTGGCTCGTTGATGTAAGGGAAATCAGCTGGGAATATCTCGTTCATAATGAGCTTGCCCACGGTTGTAATGAATAGCGCATTCTGCTGTTCAGGAGTGAAGCATGTCTTGTTCAAAGCTTTAGCCGGTATAATTACCCTTGCATGCAGAGCACTTTCACCAGATTGATAAGACGAGATTGCTTCGTTCATCGTGCGCAGAATACGACCACTGCCCTTGGATTCCTTGTTCTCCATCGTCAGATAGTACATACCTAGTACCATATCCTGTGAAGGAGTTACTACTGGCTTACCATCCTTAGGATTAAGAATGTTACCAGAAGCCAACATCAGAATACGAGCCTCTGCTTGTGCTTCCGCCGATAGTGGAACGTGAACCGCCATCTGATCTCCGTCAAAGTCAGCATTATATGCTGTACAAACAAGAGGGTGAAGCTTGATCGCTTTACCTTCAACCAGAATAGGCTCAAATGCTTGAATACCTAGTCTATGCAAAGTGGGAGCACGGTTTAACAGAATTGGATGCTCTCTAATGACTTCCTCGAGTACATCCCAAACCTCTGGGCTGACCTTCTCAACCTTACGCTTGGCACTCTTAATATTATGAGCAAGGCTCTTGTTAACAAGCTCTTTCATTACGAAAGGCTTGAACAGCTCAAGCGCCATTTCCTTTGGTAATCCACACTGATACATCTTCAAGCTAGGACCAACAACGATAACGGAACGACCAGAATAGTCAACCCGTTTACCGAGTAGATTCTGACGGAAGCGACCTTGTTTACCCTTAAGCATGTGGCTTAGGGATTTCAACGGACGATTACCAGGGCCGGTAACAGGACGACCACGTCTTCCGTTATCAATCAAGGCATCAACCGCTTCTTGAAGCATACGCTTCTCATTTTGTACGATAATATCGGGTGCACCTAGGTCGAGTAACCGTTTAAGACGGTTGTTCCGATTGATTACGCGGCGATACAAATCGTTCAAATCACTTGTTGCAAAACGACCACCATCTAGCTGCACCATAGGGCGAAGCTCTGGGGGAATAACCGGTAGTACATCTAAGACCATCCAGCCAGGGAAATTACCGGAGTGACGGAATGCCTCCATGACTTCAAGGCGTTTGATCGCACGATTACGACGTTGACCTTGAGCCGTTTTCAGCTCTTCCTTAAGTCCTTCAATTTCCTTAGCAATCTCTATATCCTGCAGCAATTTCTTAACGGCTTCAGCGCCCATGCCAGCATGGAAAGCATAACCGTATTTCTCACGATAGCTACGATATTCCTTCTCGGACAATAGCTGCTTCTTCTCAAGCGGCGTATCTCCAGGATCAGTAACCACATAAGATGCAAAATAAATGATTTCCTCAAGTGAACGAGGAGACATATCAAGAGCAAGTCCCATGCGACTTGGAATACCTTTGAAATACCAGATGTGTGATACAGGAGCAGCAAGCTCAATATGCCCCATACGTTCACGACGTACCTTAGCACGAGTTACTTCAACACCACATCGATCACAAACTACGCCTTTATAGCGAACGCGTTTGTACTTACCACAATGGCATTCCCAATCTTTTGTAGGCCCGAAAATTTTCTCGCAGAACAGGCCTTCTTTCTCAGGTTTCAGCGTCCGGTAGTTGATGGTCTCCGGTTTCTTAACTTCGCCACGTGACCATGAACGGATTTTCTCTGGTGAGGCTAATCCGATTTTCATGAATTCAAAGTTGTTAACGTCCATCAAGGAGCACCCTCCTTTAGAATGTGCAGATTTTATTCGAGTTGTACAGGAAACGACTTACAGTGTAAGCCGTTTCCAGCATGTTACTCGATTCCAAGCTCAGTACCTTCCAAGTTCAAATTCAATTTGTCGCTACCATGCTCGTCATCATCATCGATTTCTTTCATCACAATCTCTTCTTCATTCCCAGAAAGGATCTTCACATCCATACCAAGGCTTTGTAGCTCCTTGATTAATACCTTGAAGGACTCTGGAACACCAGGCTCCGGTACATTCTCACCTTTGACAATAGATTCGTATGTCTTCACACGTCCTACCACGTCATCGGATTTAACAGTTAGAATTTCTTGCAATGTATAAGCTGCACCATAAGCCTCAAGCGCCCAAACTTCCATCTCTCCGAAACGTTGTCCACCAAACTGAGCTTTACCGCCCAGTGGCTGTTGTGTAACCAACGAATAAGGACCCGTTGAACGCGCATGGATCTTATCATCAACCATGTGTGCTAGCTTGATCATGTACATAACACCGACGGTAACTTCACGTTCGAACATGTCTCCAGTTCGTCCGTCATACAGTCTCGTCTTACCGTTACGTTGCATACCAGCTTCTTCCATGATGTCGAATACATCAACCTCTTTAGCTCCATCGAATACAGGTGTTGAGGCATGTATGCCTAAGGCTAACGAAGCCATTCCTAGATGAACCTCAAGTACTTGACCAATATTCATACGTGAAGGTACTCCAAGTGGGTTAAGTACAACTTGTACGGGCGTACCATCTGGCATAAAAGGCATATCCTCTTCAGGTAGAATTCGAGCGATAACACCCTTATTCCCATGTCGACCAGCCATCTTATCGCCTTCAGAAATTTTACGCTTCTGAGCAATGTATACACGTACTAATTGATTAACGCCTGGAGGTAGCTCATCGCCGTTCTCACGAGTGAACACTTTCACATCAACAACGATTCCATCGGAACCATGCGGTACGCGTAAGCTTGTATCGCGAACCTCGCGAGCCTTCTCACCGAAGATAGCATGTAGTAGACGCTCTTCAGCTGTTAGCTCGGTAACGCCCTTAGGTGTTACTTTACCAACTAGAATATCACCAGCAGTGATCTCTGCGCCGACACGAATAATTCCGCGCTCATCTAAGTTTCGAAGTGCATCTTCACCTACGTTAGGAATGTCACGAGTGATTTCCTCAGGTCCTAGCTTTGTATCACGAGCTTCTGATTCGTATTCTTCAATATGAATGGAAGTATAAACATCTTCCTTCACTAGTTTCTCGCTTAGTAAGATCGCATCCTCATAGTTGTAACCTTCCCAAGCCATGAATGCTACGATGATATTACGTCCAAGTGCTAGTTCACCTTGCTCAGTAGATGGACCATCAGCCATAATATCTCCAGCCTTGATGACATCGCCCTTGTGAACTAATGGACGTTGATTGATACAAGTACCTTGGTTAGAGCGCATGAACTTATGCAGCTTATGCTTAACCAAATCACCGTTAACAAGCTTACCAGCAACCATCTCTTGGCGACGAAGCCAAATTTCGTTAGCTGTTACTCGTTCGATAAATCCATCATGCTTAGATACAACACATACACCTGAATCCTTAGCAGCTTTATGCTCCATCCCCGTACCAACTAGCGGTGCCTTTGGAATTAACAATGGAACGGCTTGACGCTGCATATTCGAACCCATTAGTGCACGGTTAGAGTCATCGTTCTCAAGGAATGGAATAAGCGCCGTAGCAACAGATACAACCTGCTTCGGTGATACATCCATGAAATCTACGCGTTCCCTCGGAACGTCCATAATTTCTTCTTTGAAACGAACGATCGTCGTTGTATTCGCAAATTCATCGTTCTCATTCAGCTCTGCATTCGCTTGAGCGACAATATAATTATCCTCTTCATCAGCAGTCAAATAAGAAATGTCCTTCGTCACGATACCAGTCTTGGCATCTACTCTACGATAAGGGGTTTCAATGAAACCATACTCATTAATACGCGCAAATGTAGATAAAGAGTTGATCAAACCAATGTTCGGTCCTTCTGGTGTTTCAATCGGACACATCCGACCATAATGCGAGTGATGTACGTCACGCACTTCGAATCCCGCACGTTCCCGAGTTAATCCACCGGGTCCTAAAGCAGACAGACGACGTTTATGAGTAAGCTCTGCAAGAGGATTCGTCTGATCCATAAACTGCGAAAGCTGGGAGCTACCGAAAAACTCTTTAATTGAAGCAATGACGGGACGTATATTAATTAACGCTTGTGGTGTAATGACGTTAGCATCTTGAATCGACATTCTCTCGCGTACTACTCTCTCCATACGAGATAGACCGATTCGGAATTGATTCTGCAACAATTCACCTACGGAGCGCAGACGACGGTTACCCAGATGATCGATATCATCGGTATTGCCAACGCCATGTAATAAATTAATAAAATAGTTGATCGAGGCAATAATATCTGCAGGAGTAATATGCTTAACTCCTTTATCGATACTACCATTGGATAAGACAGTAATAATCTTACCTTCCTCTTCAGGTGAGTAAACCTTCACACCTTGTAAACGAATGATGTCGTGATCTAAAACACCAGCTGCAACCGGATAATCCTTGTACCCAACATTCTTCTCAAGATACGGAAGAATGGTATCCAGCAATCGACGATCAATCATCTGTCCAGCTTCAGCAATAATCTCACCCGTTTCGGTGTCGACTAAATTCTCAGCTAATCTCTGATTGAACAAACGATTCTTAATGTGCAGCTTCTTATTGATTTTGTAGCGACCAACATTCGCGAGATCATAACGCTTAGGATCGAAGAATCTAGCCACCAATAAACTCTTAGCATTATCTAACGTAGGAGGCTCTCCCGGACGAAGACGCTCATAGATCTCGATTAAAGCCTTCTCAGCCGTATCCGTATTGTCTTTATCCAAAGTATTACGGATATATTCGCTATCTCCAAGTAGGTTAATAACGTCTTGATCACTGCCAAAGCCTAAGGAACGAACCAATACTGTAACTGGAATTTTCCGAGTACGATCGATCCGCACATAGATGATATCCTTGGCGTCAGTTTCTAGCTCGAGCCAAGCACCACGATTTGGAATGACAGTAGCGGTAAAATTCTTCTTACCATTCTTATCGATCTTCGTACTAAAGTACACACTTGGTGAACGAACAAGCTGACTTACAATAACTCGTTCTGCACCATTAATGATGAACGTACCTGTATCCGTCATGAGCGGGAAATCACCCATGAATACTTCTTGTTCCTTGACTTCGCCTGTTTCTTTGTTGATCAGACGAACTTTAACACGCAAAGGTGCGGCATAAGTGACATCGCGTTCCTTCGCATCATCAACCGTATACTTAGGCTCGCCTAAATTGTAATCAATGAACTCCAATATTAAATTACCTGTGAAATCTTGAATCGGGGAGATATCCTGGAACATCTCACGTAACCCTGACTCTAAAAACCATTCGTACGATTTCTGTTGAATCTCAATAAGATTTGGTATTTCCAAAACCTCATTAATACGCGCATAACATCTACGCTGACGACGACCGTACTGAACCATCTTTCCTGCCAATCGAATCCACTCCTCATGCGAGCTGACTTTTACGAGATGTAATCCCAGGGAACCGCTCAATCTATCTGATTCCCAGTAAAACAAAAATAAGAAAAGCCCTTAGTCTTTCCGTTCAAAAATAAATTTAAACGGCTTAGCTTAAGGTTACTTTTCAGGCCGTAATGTTCGTTCCAGTAAGTCTTGCAATGAAATCATTATCACAGATCACTGCTTTCTGTAATATTATATCGAGATTAAAAATAAAATCTTGACATTTTAATGAGCTAAAGAAAACTCGCCCATCCTTATACTGACATTTTTTAATGATATCACACTGGCAAATTGAAGTCAACTAAAATTTGGATTGTCCAAGCTATTGCATTTACTTTGTCGCCCTTATGATCCGATATCCCTTAGATCTCTCTATCTCATCCACTTTCTTAAAGCATTCTTCTAATTTACCGAACGCACTAGCAGCACCTTGCTTCTTCTGAATTACGATCCACAGCTCTCCATGATCCTGCAGATGATTATAAGCTTCATCGAACAATTGATGCACGACCTGCTTGCCTGCACGTATCGGGGGGTTTGTAAGAATATGCGTATATACCTCGTCGATTAGTCCGGCGAATAAATCGCTTTGGACCATCCGAACATTCGTAATCTGATTCAGCTTAGCGTTATCTACTGCGAGCTGTAGCGCTCGCTCATTCACATCAGCCATAGTTACAATACCTGCTGTCGCAATTAACGCTGCACTAAGTCCAATTGGACCATAGCCGCAACCCATATCTAACACGCTAGCATTCATCGGAAGCTGCAGGGAATTAATCAACAGCTTGCTGCCGTAATCAATACCTGCCTTCGAGAAAACACCTGCATCCGTCTGGAATTTGAATATTCGACCTCTAAGCTCATCTTCAATGATACGTCGGTTATGTTCAACTGATGGTTTCGGCGTATAATAATGCTCCGACACAAACCCACACCTTTCAACCTGATATGTGAGCAAAACCCCTCGGAGTAAACTCCAAGGGGTTTCAAAAAAAGGAAAATTACTTAACTTCTACTTGTGCGCCAGCTTCAGTTAACTTACCACTAACTGTATCTGCCTCTTCTTTGGATACTTTCTCTTTAACAGCTTTAGGAGCGCTATCAACTAGATCTTTTGCTTCTTTCAAGCCTAGACCAGTAATTTCACGAACTGCCTTAATTACATTGATTTTTGATGCTCCAGGACTAACAAGGATAACATCAAATTCAGATTGCTCTTCAACTTCAGCAACAGCAGCTCCGCCACCGCCAGCAGCAGCAGGTGCTGCAGCAGTTACGCCGAATTCTTCCTCAATCGCTTTCACTAAATCGTTCAACTCAAGAATAGTCATGCCCTTAATCGCTTCTAAAATTTGTGCATTACTCATGGTTATACCTCCATATAATAGTTGTTTTTTATTAAACGAAACTCGTGTAACTAAGCGGACGCTCCGCCTTCTTGTTTCTCTGCAACAGCCTTAACAGCATATGCGAAGTTGCGTACAGGCGCTTGAAGCACGCTGAGTAGCATGGATAGCATACCTTCGCGCGATGGTAGATCAGCCAACATCTTGATCTGATCGTATCCAACTACTTTACCTTCAACAATACCGCCTTTAACCTTAAGTGCATCATTCTTCTTAGCAAACTCAGTTAGAATCTTTGCAGGAGCTACGATATCGCCTGTAGTAAAAGCAATAGCTGTTGGTCCTGTAAGGTGTGCATCTAATTCAGTAAGATCAGTTTGAGCAGTTGCACGACGAGTCAAGGAATTTTTCAAAACCTGGAATTCGATACCTGCTTCACGTAGCTTCTTACGTAGCTCAGTAGCTTGGGCTACATTTAATCCACGGTAATCCGTTACGACAGTACAAGTACTTTCACGAAGTCTAGCTACGGTTAGGGAAACTAACTCAGCTTTCTCGTTCAACACTTTATCATTCGGCATTCTAATTACACCTCCATATAAAAAGTACGTTGTGAACAAAAAGAAAAATGCCTCCGTAGATTACGAAGGCATAACAATCCATGATTAATCATGTATGATATCACCTCGGTAGGAAATTAAGCTTGGAATCGATATAATCGAATCTGCTGCACCTACGTCTACGGTAGAACAATTTTATTCAGTTAAATAGCAACGGGTCTTAGAATAACACGTCCGTTAACAGAAGTCAACGAATGGCTATCTGATTGCTTGCAGGTTTACGCGAACGCTTGGGCCCATTGTAGAGGACACAGCAATGTTGCGCATATATACACCCTTCGCAGACGCCGGTTTAGCACGGTTTAGCGCGTCGATCAATGCTTTGAAATTCTCATTCAACTTCGTATCATCGAATGAAACTTTACCAATTGGCGCATGAATTTGACCAGCTTTATCGAGACGGAACTCAATTTTACCTGCTTTAATTTCATTTACCGCTTTAGTAACATCGAATGTAACTGTGCCTGCCTTTGGATTCGGCATTAAACCTTTACCGCCTAGAAGACGACCCAATTTACCAACCTCAGCCATCATGTCTGGTGTAGCCACACAAACATCAAATTCAAACCAGCCTTGTTGAATCTTAGTGATCAAATCTTGATCACCTACAAAGTCAGCTCCAGCAGCTTCCGCTTCTTTTGCCTTCTCGCCTTTTGCAAATACGAGAACAGTTTGTGTCTTACCTGTTCCATGAGGCAGAACTACTACACCTCTTACGTTCTGATCTTGCTTCTTAGGATCGACACCAAGGCGAACAGCTACATCAACAGTTTCGTCAAATTTCGCTTTCGCTGTTTGCTTGACTAGCTCCAATGCTTGCGCAGGCTCATAAGTAGCTTCCGCGTCTATAAGCTTAGCCAGTTCTTTATATCTTTTGCCATGATCGGCCATCATACATTCCTCCTTTTGTGGTTTTAGCGGAATATCCTCCCACCGGTGAAGCTTTGGTCTTATACGAATACGATCTACAACTTGCGAATACTACTAGCTATTCGTTGTTATTTACTCTTCGATCGTAATGCCCATGCTGCGGGCTGTACCTTCAACCATACGCATTGCCGATTCAACGGACGCTGCGTTCAAATCAGGCATTTTTTGCTCAGCAATCTCACGGACAACTGACCGCTTTACTGTAGCTACTTTCTTCTTGTTCGGTTCACCGGAACCCTTAGCAATACCAGCAGCTACACGAAGTAGAACTGCAGCAGGCGGGGTTTTCGTAATGAACGTAAACGAGCGATCCTCGAATACCGAAATTTCAACCGGAATAATCAAGCCTGCTTGATCAGCGGTACGAGCATTAAACTCTTTACAGAACGCCATAATGTTCACGCCTGCTTGACCTAGTGCTGGACCTACCGGTGGAGCCGGATTCGCTTTTGCTGCAGGAATCTGCAGTTTCACCACTTTAATTACCTTTTTAGCCATGTGAAACACCTCCTTACCATAGTGTGGTGCAACGGGAATGTTCCCTCCCACCAATGCTTACAACTTACATAACTGAATCTACTCTTCGTGAGATAGCTTCACCCGATACTACTATCACGATATTAGTTCACCATGAATATTAGCTTCATCCGTGAAAAAAGCCTATCCATTGGGAATAGACCCTTAGAAACCGATTGCCGTACACCATCGTTAGATGGATTTACGAACAATTATATTTTTTCCACTTGAGTATAATCCAGCTCAAGGGGGGTTTCTCTTCCAAACATATTGACATGAACCTTGATCTTGCTCTTATCCGCCAGAATTTCCTCCACGGTTCCAACAAAGTCAGTGAAGGGACCATGCATAACACGGACATTCTCCTTCAGTTCAAAATCAATTTTCGGTTTCGGTTCGTCCATACCCATATGTTTTAAAATCTGCTCTGCTTCATCTGGAAGTAGTGCTGTCGGTTTCGAGCCTGAGCCAGTAGAACCAACAAATCCAGTGACACCAGGCGTATTACGTACAACATACCATGAATCGTCGGTTTGAACCATCTCCACCATAACGTAGCCTGGATATACTTTACGCATTACTGTTTTTTTCTTGCCATCCTTGTTCACAATTTCTTCTTCCATCGGAACAAGCACGCGAAAAATTTTGTCTTCCATTCCCATGGATTCGACTCGTTTTTCTAAGTTTGCTTTTACTTTGTTCTCATACCCTGAATAAGTATGAACAACGTACCAACGCTTTTCCATAGTTTCCATGTATATCACCTATTCGGAACTGAATTCGATCAAAATACACTTTCAAGAATACGAGATATGCCTAGATCTAAAATGTAGAAATACAAAGTTACGAAAACTACTGTAAACATAACAACAATCGTGTACGTAGTTAACTCTTTGCGTCCTGGCCAACGTACCTTCTTCAATTCTGACCAACTGTCAGTAAAGAATGAGAATGTCGAGCCAAAGCTTTGCTTAAACTTGCTTAAAATGGCCACAACGCTTACCTCCAGTACTTATCTGGTTTCTCGATGAAGTATATGATCGTTGCAAAATTTGCAAAACTTCTTTGTCTCCATGCGATCCGGATTTGTCTTCTTGTTCTTGTTCGTAATATAGTTTCTTTGCTTACAAGTTGTACACGCCAACGTTACTGCTACGCGCATGTTGCCACCTCCTATGAACCAAAAAATGAAGCCCTCTATATGCTAAGAATGAATCCCAAATTTAAGGCTACCTCAAGTACTCTATCACAAGCGGTTTTTCATGTCAAGGAAAAGCCTTGACTTATACCACGGCAGCGTCTATAGCATTTATTTCCCAATAACTAGTTTTACATACAAAGTAATAAAGCACTCCTATATTTAAATACATAGAAGTGCTTCTATTTAATTAAATCTCTAGCTTCCAAATAACGTTCAAGCTTACGCTTTACACGCTGAAGTGCATTATCAATCGACTTCACGTGACGCTTCAAATCAACAGCAATCTCTTGGTAGGATCTACCGTCTAGATATAGCATGAGCACTTTTCGTTCTAAATCACTTAAGATTTCACCCATCTTATCTTCTAAGCTCATGAATTCTTCTTTGTTGATAATCAGCTCTTCAGGATCTGTAACCCTCGTTCCACAAATTACATCTAATAAAGTCCTGTCTGAGTCCTCATCATAAATGGGCTTGTCCAATGAGACATAAGAATTTAGCGGAATGTGCTTCTGTCTAGTAGCCGTCTTGATCGCAGTAATAATTTGTCTAGTTACACAAAGCTCAGCAAATGCCTTAAAGGAAGCTAGCTTGTCCCCTCTATAGTCACGAATCGCTTTATATAGACCAATCATACCCTCTTGGATAATATCCTCTCGGTCAGCTCCGATTAGAAAATAAGAACGGGCCTTCGCACGTACGAAATTACGATATTTATGAATTAGAAATTCTAGCGCGTCACTATCGCCTTCACGTACTGCTTCAACATTGTCCTCATCTGCTCTGAGGTCATACTCTATTCTTCTTATTCCTTCGAGTTCGACACTCACAGAAAATCCCTCCGGCCTGCATCACGACGCCATTTCGGTCACTGAAACTTAGCATCAGTATACATTATGTAATCATTGACCGTCAACAACCTTGAATAATATAGAAAACGCTTACCATTGCCCTCTGCGCCATTGTTCGAGCAATTTTTTCATGTCTTCAGTTAATGTTGCATCCAAACTTGATTGTCTCGGTCTTGGCTCTGACAGCTGTTTACGGACAATCTGCTCGCTCTCCTTTACTGCGATAAGCAGCTCGCGAGCCGATAAGCGTAGAGCGCCCTTGCCGAATGCAACGTGCTGTTCAGCCATATCCGAGGTTGCTACCTGGATAACAACTCTTCTATTACGAAGCTGCCCTACCAGCCTTTCAATACATTCATCTGCAGTTTCTTTCTCCTTCGTATAAAGAATTTCTAGTCGACTTTGTCTGTATTTACCACCCGCACCTGGAACCTGATGAGCATCAAATACCAGAATGATCCGCTTCCCGGAGAATCCCTGATAATTGGCCAGTAATTCAACTAAACGATCTCGGGCATCCTCCAGACTGTTATCCGCTAGCTGCCTTAGCTCTGACCATGCTCCAATCATATTATAGCCATCCACGAGTAGAATCTGGCTCATTGTTGTATCACTTGGACTTAACCAAGTGTACGCGTCTCTGACGTACCGCCTCGTACATCAACACACCAGCAGCGACGGAAGCATTGAGCGACTGAATGTGTCCTAACATAGGCAGCTTCACTAGAAAATCACACTTTTCCTTAATTAGCCTTCCCATTCCTTTATTCTCATTCCCTATAACTAATGCAAGGGGAATGGTTAAGTCCGAACGATAAGCATCCTGTGATGCAGAAGCATCTGTTCCGCCAATCCATACACCCTGCTTCTTCAGGAGCTCAATGGTCTGTACGATGTTCGTAACCCGCGCAACGGGAACATATTCTACTGCTCCTGCCGAAGTCTTCGATACAGCGGCCGTCACACCAACTGCGCGTCGCTTCGGGATAATGACGCCATGTACACCGGAGCAGTCTGCTGTGCGGAGGATGGAGCCTAAATTATGAGGATCTTCAATCTCATCTAAGATCAGAATGAATGGGGCTTCACCTTTTTCACTTGCAACGTTTAGAATATGTTCAACAGTTACATAATCATATGGCGCTACTTGTGCAACCACACCCTGATGTGGCACACCCTCGACCATCTGATCGAGCTTCCTTTTGTCGACATATTGGATAATGACCCCAGCTTGCTTGGCCTCTGTCACGATAGGAAGGGTAAGCTGCTTCTGAGCATTGTCTGCGATCCATATCTTATTAACCGACCTCTTCGATTTTAACGCCTCTAGTACAGAATGCTTACCAGCAACATACTCTTCCTCTACATGATCATGCTCCATGCTATCGACCTCCTACTTCTATAACAACCTGGTCTAACAAAACCTTAAGTCTATCAAACTTCTGCTCATAATATAAATAACCAATTAAACACTCGAACGCCGTACTATGGCGGTATTCCAAGATGTCAGCGCTCTTCGGCGCGGAGCCAGATTTAGCATTCCGCCCCCGCCTTACGATATCGAGCTCATCCTCATCTAACAGAGGTAACCATTCCGTTAGCAGCTTTGCTTGCGCTCTTGCAGATACAATCTTACTCGCTTGTTTGTGCAGTTGATTAGGTCGATGATTCGGTAAGGACAGTAAATATTGTCGAACATACATCTCATATATAGCATCCCCAATATAGGCTAGCGCAAGCGGAGGCATAAGTCCTGGAGCTTTAGATGGAGCAAAAGAGAATAAAGTTGAATCCATGTCAATTCCTCACTTCCTGCGCCAGCGCAAACCCTGTGGGGTATCTTCCAATAGTATGCCTTGCTCTGACAATATAACGCGAATTTCATCAGCTCGACCCCAATTTTTCTGCTGACGCGCTTCATTGCGTTCCACGATCAGGGCATCCACCTCTTCATCAAGCAGCTCATTCGTTGCCGTCTGGGCAAGTCCAAGCACCTCGTTCATAAGTGTGAATGTAGCTAACGATTCCTCTAGATCTGCATGTCCGACCTGCTCTAATTGTAACAGCTGGTTCGTCTCCGTCACCCATTCGAATACAGCGGTGATCGCATCTGCCGTGTTCATATCATCATCCATCTTATCACGAAAAACCTGGAGAATAGCTGCTACTTTTAGTCGATAAGCTGGATTAATTGTCTCACAATTATCAGAAACAGCGGATTCCATTCGATGCTTCACATTAGCTAAGCAGGTCTCAATACGATCCACAGCATGTGTAGCCTGCTCCATCGTTTCCTCGCTGAAATTAAGTGGGTTTCGATAATGCGTGGATAGCACAAAATATCGGATAGCCTCTGCTCGGTAACGCTCCAGCATCTGACTTACATTAATCCCGTTACCAAGTGATTTGGACATCTTCTCATCCTTGATGTGAATATATCCATTGTGCATCCAATAATTCGCTAGCGGCTTCCCTGTCAATGACTCGGATTGAGCGACTTCACACTCATGGTGCGGGAATTGTAAATCGTGTCCCCCCCCATGAATATCTAACGTATCGCCAAGATACTTACGAGCCATAGCTGAGCATTCGATGTGCCAGCCTGGACGTCCATCACCCCACGGACTAGTCCAGCTAATCTCTCCGGGCTTCGCACTCTTCCACAAGACGAAGTCGCGCTCATCTTCCTTACGCTCATCAACTTCAACTCGGATACCAAATTGTAGCTCATCGGTGTTCTGCTTGGACAATTTACCATACTCAGGAAATTTAGCCGTGCGGAAGTAAACATCCCCGCCACTTTCATAAGCAAGGTTTTTACCAACTAGCTGCTCTATATACGCGACAATATCTAACATGTCATCCGTAACTCGGGGATGTATCGTTGCTTGACGAACTGCCAGCCCTTCGGTATCTAAGTAATATTGATCAATATATTTATTAGCAAGCTCGGGAACCGTCATACCCGTCTGCTCTGCTTTCCGAATAAGCTTGTCATCCACATCTGTGAAATTCACAATGAAAGTTACCTCGTAGCCAGAAAACTCCAAGTAACGCCTCACGACATCAAAGAAGATGAGTGGTCGCGCATTACCGATATGAATATAATCATACACCGTTGGACCACAAACATACATCCGCACTTGACCTTCAGTAAGTGGGATGAATACTTCCTTCTTGCGGGTCATTGTACTATATAAACTGAGCGTCATCCTTCTCACCACCTATCCGCTTTAATCGTTCAATTTCTCTTCGCAGGGCATCAATTTCTCGTTGCATTTGATTGCATAGCTCTAGTGCAGGATCCGCTTCAACACGATGATCTAGGTTATCTACACGCGCGCCATTACGGTGTACGATCTTCCCTGGAATCCCCACAACCGTAGAATTCATAGGAACCTCTCGAAGCACAACCGCATTCGCCCCAACGAATGAATAGTCCCCGATCTTGAATGAGCCTAGTACCTTTGCCCCTGAACCAATAACGACATGATTGCCGATCGTCGGGTGCCGTTTCCCTTTTTCCTTACCAGTTCCACCAAGCGTTACCCCTTGATATAACACGACATCATCGCCAATCTCACAGGTTTCTCCAATCACTACCCCCATACCGTGATCAATGAATAGACGTTGCCCAATCTTGGCACCGGGATGAATTTCGATTCCTGTGATAAATCGACTAAGCTGGGAAATGAACCGAGCTAGAGTAAATATTCTTCTATGGAACAGCCAATGAGCAATCCGGTGGCACCACAGGGCATGCAATCCCGAGTAGGTGAATACGACTTCAAACACACCTCTGGCGGCAGGGTCATTCTCGAGAATGACATCAATATCTGCTCTCATCTGTTTCCATCTGCTTCCCATAACCATTTCCCCTATCTAGATTAAATCTAATCTGGCTCCCCATTTGTATAGAATGGATGGAGCTACATGATAATCAGGTAAAACAAAAAAACGCCTCGTAGCCATAATAGGCTACAGAGACGTTGGATACGCGGTTCCACTCTGCTTGGGAGCAACGGGCTACACGATATGTGTTAGCAAGAAGTTCCCCACTTGAACGTTCTTAACGCGAACGATACGAATTGGCCTACCCCGGACAGTCCGGATCGGCGAATTGGCTCACAGGTGCATTTCCGCAACGTATGGATTGGATAACTCCCACCCGGGTCTCGGTAGAGACACTGATTACCCTCTCTGAACATCCACAATGTAACGTACTTTCCTGATCAACGCTATTCACATGATAATTTGTCGCTTAGATTTCCTTAGTATACCCAACTTAGCGGATTCTGTCTATGCGATCAAGGCATACAGCTACTATGCTTCTCTTCGCTCGGCATCTAATGCCCATTGCTGCACCTTCTTATCCGATGGAAGCAGGAATCCGGACACCCCTAACAACGGTAAGTACGAGCATGCTACAATCACAGCGGTCAAGCTTGTTATATCAATAACCGCTCCTAACACCACCGCTCCGATTGCTCCGATACCAAACGATAAGCCTGTAACTAAACCCGAAACCGTACCCACCTTACCAGGAACTAATTCCTGTACATAGACAACAGACACAGAGAAGCTACTATGGTTTATGACACCTATGATAAATAAGAGTGGATAAGCCCAGAACTCATTCGAAAAGGGTAATAGGATAGCGAAAGGAACAGAGGCTAACAATGAGAATATGATGACATTCTTACGACCGATTCGATCCGATACCGGACCACCAAAGAATGTACCTATAATACCCGCACCCATATAAGTAAATATATAAATCTGTGAATGAGGGATAGACATATCGAAATTTTCTATTAAGAAGAAGACAAAAAACGTGCCAATACTAGCACCAAACCAAGATCGAATAAACGAGGTAAATAATATAAGTCCGATCGCACTTCTTATTCTCTTCTGATGCTCAACATCAATTTGACCTGTTACCTTCACCTTCGGGACTCGCGGATGGAGCAGGAGCTGCTTTCTATACCAGCCAGCAATCCAAGACTGGATTACAATTCCGATCCCTGCAAGCAACGTAAACCAAATCGCCCCAAATTGACCGAATGGGAAGAAGATTAAAGCGGTCATGAGCGGCGCCATCGCACTACCCGTATTCCCACCGACCTGATAGATCGATTGCGCAAGTCCTCTTCTAGACCCAGCTGCCATGTAGGCAATACGAGACCCCTCAGGATGGAAGATCGCCGATGCAAGGCCCACGAATATGACAGCACCTAGGACTGCTAGATATCCTGGGGCAAAGGCAAGACCCATCATTCCGAGCATGGATAGCGCCATGCCTAGCGGCAGTATAAAGGGGGATGGTCGTCTATCCGCATAGGCCCCCACAACAGGCTGCATCACCGAGGACGTCAAGTAAAGAATAAAGGTGATCAAGCCTAGCTGTGTATAGGATAAATGTAACGATTCTTTGAGTATCGGATACGAAGCTGGAATTACCGTCTGAAGTGAATCATTGATTAAGTGAGCTCCACTGATCGCGAATAGTATCGGATACAGCGGCTTTTTGCCTTTGATTTCAGCATTCATGATTATGTCCTTCTTCTTGTTGAAATTTTTTATAGCTATGCTCTAGTCTTTATCCGATTGAGCACATTTTCTTTCCCGAGCAGGTACAAGGTGCGATTCAAATCTCTACCATGCATCTGACCCGTTAGTGCAATTCGAATGGACATGAATAGCTGCTTGCCTTTAAAGCCAGTCTCTGCTTGAACGCTCTTCAGCATCGCACCGATCGCTTCAGGCGTATACGTGTGTGCAGCTTCAACTTGACGCCGGAAGCTATCTAGTACTATAGGCACATGATCACCAGAAAGCTCTAGGTTAGCCTCTTCATCGTACTCCAGCTCATCCTTGAAGAATAATGAGGTTAACTCGACAATCTCAGCTGCATAATTCAGCTGCTCTTGATACAGCGCCACAAGCTCATGGGCCCATGTACGGGTTTCATCATTAAGCTCATTAGATAGTAAGCCCGCCTTCTGTAGATGAGGGATAGCAAGCTCGGCCACAATAGCTGGGTCAGCTTTCTTCATATACTGATTATTCATCCATTTCAGCTTCTCGGTATCGAATACGGCCGGACTCTTGGAAAGACGATCCATCGAGAACTGCTCAATAAGCTGCTCCTTTGTGAATATCTCTTCTTCTCCACCTGGTGACCAGCCGAGCAACACAATAAAGTTAAGCACAGCTTCTGGCAAGTAACCTTGCTCACGATACTGTTCAACAAATTGCATGATGGATTCGTCCCGTTTACTCATCTTCTTACGATCCTGATTCAGAATAAGCGAGAGATGTGCAAACTCTGGAATCTCAAAACCAAGGGCTTCATATAACAATATCTGACGAGGTGTGTTGGATAGATGCTCCTCCCCTCGTATCACAAGTGTAATATCCATCAGATGGTCGTCTAGGATTACTGCGAAGTTATAGGTTGGAATACCATCAGGCCGAACAATAATAAAATCACCAATGCCATTAGATTCGAATTCAACATGATCACGAATACGATCAGTGAAGGAGATTACTCGGTTCTCAGCAACACGGAAACGAACAGTTGGCTTTCGTCCCTCCACCCGATAAAACTCGATCTGATCGGCAGATAGAGCTCGACACTTCCCTGAATAACTAGGCGTCTCTCCTTTTGCCTCCTGTTCAGCCCGCTCCGTCTCTAAATCTTGCTCTGAGCAATAGCAATAATACGCATTAGCCTCTTGCAATAGCCGTTGGACATAAGGCTGGTAAAGCTCTAAACGGTCCATCTGGCGGTAGGGTGCATATGGACCACCCACATCCACACTTTCATCCCAATCCACACCAAGCCACTTTAATCCTTCCAGCTGATTATCTATCCCTGTCTCTACATGACGAGTTTGATCCGTATCCTCAAATCGTATGATAAATTGTCCGCCCGCATGGCGTGCGATGAGATAGTCGAATAAAGCTGTTCGGGCTCCCCCTATATGGAGGTGCCCTGTTGGACTCGGTGCATATCTTACTCTAACGTGATTACTCATGTGTTAAGCTCCTCTATAACTTAATTAATTTGACTCTCTTTGGATCGGCTAAATATAAACTTCCACTAAATTACCAGCAAAAACCCAAAAACTCAGGTGTTTTGCCAGCAAAAGTTGAGAAGTAATATTTTAGCCGATCCTTATTAAACAGACAATTGCTTGGGCAGCAATACCTTCTTCTCTACCAACGAAACCTAGCTTTTCTGAGGTTGTTGCCTTCAGATTTACAGAGCCTCGCTCAGCCTTCAGAACTGTTGAAATTCTCTCCACCATCTGTGGAATATACGGAGCCATCTTAGGCTTCTCTGCAATAATAACCGCATCTACATTTCCTAATTGATATCCCATTGTTGCAGCAATTTCCCATACCTGCTGTAGGAGCACTAGACTATCTGCATCCTTAAATGCTTGATCTGTATCTGGAAAGTGCTTACCGATATCTCCTTGTCCAAGCGCACCTAGTATCGCATCGGAAATCGCATGAAGCAGAACATCTGCATCTGAATGCCCTAATAATCCACGCTGATAAGGAATCGTAACACCACCTATGATACACGGTCGTCCTTCTACCAGCTGATGTACATCATAACCTATACCTACTCGCATCATGCCTATCCCTCTTCTCGTTCTTGTATCTGCAGACGAAATTCAGCCCATTGCAGGTCATCTGGTGTCGTTATCTTGATATTACCATAATCTCCTTCAACAATCCGAACAGGAATACCTGACCGTTCCATTAATGATGCATCATCTGTCCCTTCAAATCCATCCTGATCTGCTTTCCTATGTGCTTTCATTAAATCTGAACGACGAAAAGCCTGCGGGGTTTGGATCGCCCACAAGCTATTACGGTCTGGGGTGCTAGACACCATACCCGCTTCATCTGAAATTTTAATCGTATCTTTCACACGTACCGCAACTACAGCAGCTCCATACAACTCAGCTGCTGTCCAGCATTCAATCATACATGCTGTAGTAACGAACGGTCTAACACCATCATGTACAATAACCCAGTCTGTATTCAAATGCTGCAGTCCTGCAAACACAGAGCCTTGCCTAGATGTACCACCGGCCACTATAGCGGAAATTTTGGTCAAACCATATTTCTCTATGTAAGATTGGCAGTGAACGATATCCTCTTGACTTACCACCAATACAACTGTACTTACATCAACAGCCTTTTCGAAGGCCTCCAGCGTATACACCAGTATCGGCTTTCCGTTAATTGGCAAGTATTGCTTGCTTTCCTTCGTACCCATGCGAGTTCCACGGCCAGCTGCAACAATAACAGCACCCAGTATCCCCATCTTCATCCCTACCCTGTAATCGATTGGCAATGGTAAACATTTAGCCTCTCAGGGAAGAGAAGTGCATTTACCATTGACGACTTAAAGAAAGTTAGATGAGTCTGCAACTTTCTTATTCGTATATGATAATCGTTTTACAGCGCTTTTTCCAACAATTTCGGTTTAGCAAAGATCATTCGGCCAGCAGACGTCTGTAGCACACTCGTTACCATGACCTCTATCGTCGTTCCAATACATTCACGCCCGCCCTCTACTACGATCATAGTACCATCATCTAGATAAGCTACACCCTGACCATATTCCTTACCATCCTTAATAACCTGCACAACAATTTCTTCACCCGGTAAGACAACAGGCTTAACTGCATTCGCTAAATCATTAATATTCAGTACAGAAACACCCTGCAGCTCACATACTTTATTTAGATTAAAATCATTCGTTACGACCTTACCCCCAAGTAGCTTAGCCAATCGTACAAGCTTGCTATCTACCTCAGTGACTTCCTCGAAATCACCCTCATAGATTAATACCTTAACATCTAGCTCCTTCTGAATCTTGTTCAGAATGTCTAAACCTCTTCGTCCTCGATTGCGCTTCAGTAAATCCGATGAGTCCGCAATGTGCTGTAGCTCCTCTAGAACGAATTCAGGAATGACCAGTATGCCTTGAATAAAGCCTGTCTTACAAATATCAGCGATTCTACCATCAATAATGACGCTGGTGTCTAGTATTTTGTGCTCCTCCTGTAAGGCTGTTCCTTTCTTCGTCACTTTACCCAGATTAACCGTAGCCAGAAAGCTTAGCATTTCTTCCTTCTTAAGTAATCCTAAGCGGAAGCCGATCCCCCCACAGATTGCAGTTAGCAGGAATGGTAAATACGGAAGAGTGCTGCTAAACTCAGATACCGATGGATATACCAAATAGGCAATAAACAGCCCCATTAGCATACCTAAGAGACCTGAAGCCATATGATAAGCTGGCAGCTCCAATAATCGCTCATCAACAAAGCGGACCATTCTCCAACCGTATTCGACCAGTAGGAATGTACCAATTACCATAACAAAGGCACCTAAGCCCATGAACAAGAGTGGCTCACCACGTAATTCACCTACACCAAGCCCAGTCCATCTTGGGCTTCCGATGTCCGTATACATGCGATAACCAACTACACCGCCTACCAATACAGCAGCCACAGAAATTAATTTTTTAATCATTGTTTCACCTCCCAATTTTTTTATGATGACCACATAAGTGACCGATTAAACGACTTTGTAACATAAAGCTTTGTGGGTTATATGATTAAGTATGTTCTAATTGTTGCAAGACTAATCGTCAAATTTGGTTTATTTACCAGCTTGTCACAAATCCACTTTGATTTCCGCTAGCTATCCTTTATAATCAATGGAAAGGGCTTAAGCGTTAAATATCAGAATAGAGGTGGATTTGAATGAGCGTGCTTGATCTGAAAACCTTCCAAAGTCAAGTGTCCGAATTATTGCTCCGTCACCGAAGTCTGCTCGACGTATTATCCAAGTATCAGCAAACCAATTCAACCGTCAATCGATCTGTGATCAAAGCCATTACCGAATGTGGCTGTATTGAAGTAGACGCCAAGAAACAGCCATACGCTTCTAGCGAGCAAGACTCCGCTTCGAATACTGTTCAGGAATTGACTCATACTCACGTCAACGGGCTATTATGTGATGCTTGTCGAGATGTTGTTAATGCCGAATTAGGCAAAAATCTATTCTACATGTCTGCCTTATGTAATTTATTGAGCGTCGACTTGAATGAGGTACTCGATAAAGAGTCTAGAACCTGTAATACATTAGGGAAATTTAACCTTTCCTAATGTACTATTGCATAACAAAGAAGCTTCCCAATAGAGGGAAGCTTCTTTGTTGATCATAACGATCGCTATAGTGTATCGCCAAACTTCGGTTTATCGTCAGTTTCTTCTCTTTTCCGTTTTCGGGTGACGCGTCTGACGTTTTTTTTTAGGCCCAGTAATGCATAAAGCACAAAAGGAATGAACATCAATTTAGATAGCGTTCCTGGGTACAGCACAGCTACCCATATGGCTATGATTACCATAATAGGAAGAATCCACATCGCTGCTCGAGGGATCCTTACTTTCTTGAAATTAGGATACTTAATATTGCTTACCATTAAGTAGGATAATATCAATTCAGCAATTAGCAGTAGAGGTGTTGACAGCTCTTTGTAGAAGAGTGCCATTGTAGCCAGAACACCACCTGCAACTGGAATTGGTAATCCGATAAAGTATCCAGGTATCCCACTAATTACATTAAATCTTGCGAGTCTTAGCGCCCCACATATGGGGAAAACCGCTGTAGCAATCCAGGAGACGGGAGAATTGAAATCTTGGAAGGCAACTGAATATACAATGAACGCAGGAGCTACACCAAAGGAAATGACGTCGGATAATGAATCCAGCTCCTTACCAAACTCACTTGTTACATTCAAAGCACGAGCCACACGACCATCCAAACCGTCCGTAAGCATCGCTACAATGACAAGCATTGCTGCAATCTCAGGTTCATTATTAAAAACGAAAATAATCGATACAATACCTAGAAATAAATTTCCAATTGTAAATACATTGGGTAATGATCTTGCGAACATGCAGTTCCACCTCATTAATTACTATGCCCACTCGCTCATATCTTATGATTGTAGGCAATTTAGATATGTCTGTCAATCAGTAGTTGCTTCTCGATACGCTTCAACCCTTCTATAATTGTACGCGCTCGGACCTCTCCAATACCATCGACTTCATCCAAATTCATAATCGTCGCCGCACGAATTGCTGATAAATTACCAAAGAATCCAACTAAATTATTGATAATGATCGAAGGTAAGCGGGGGATGCGATGCAGCACTCGATAGCCCCTCGGTGTTACAACCTCTTCCATAAAATTAGAATGTGCATAGCCTAATAGCTTAAGTGTATGGTGATGATCTATTAATTCTTCTGAAGACATTCGCTTGAAGGTGTGACTGATTTCCTTCAGCCTATCCTCATTCTTATCACGTATGTAATCCTTTAACAGTAGGTTGGTTTCCTGGGCAGCCGAGCCAGCAAGCTCATCTAGCTGCATCTCGATTAGGCGACCTTCCGTACCTAATTCGTTAATGTACCGTTTGATTTCGTCTCGAATGCGGAGCACCATCTCTGCACGCTGAATCACATTTGCAACCTCTAGTAAAGTAACCGTACCTTCAAATTCAGCAGCACCTAAATTGGTGAAGGCTTGATCTAATACGGTCCTATATTTCTCTAGGGTTTGGATGGCTTGGTTAGCTTTCGTCAGGATTACACCAATATCCTTCAGTGAGTAACGAAGATTCCCTTGGTAGAAGGTGATCACATTACGCCGCTGTGAAATTGATACGACCAGCTTACCGGTTTGCTTTGAGACTCTTTCAGCGGTCCGATGACGAATACCCGTCTCTGAAGAAGATATCGATGAATCTGGGATGAGCTGTGTATTCGCATAGAGAATTCGCGTTAGATCCTCACTTATAATAATAGCTCCATCCATCTTGGCAAGCTCATATAAATAGTTTGGAGAAAAATCACAGTGAATAGAAAATCCTCCATCAACAATCTGCATCACTTCAGGGGAATAGCCGATTACGATTAGCGCCCCCGTCTTGGATCTCAACACGTTATCTAATCCATCACGAAAGGAAGTACCCGGTGCAACCATCTTCAACAGCTTACCAATGACATCATCTTGCATGTCTTCCTTCATCGTATGATCACTTCCTTCTAAGATGGAATCGTCTTGCTCACTGTTATGATGTAGACTTCCCAAAAATGTCTACTATCACTTCGATTAATGTGTTACATGGTACAATATGAATCCCCTTAACAGCTACAGGCTGCTTCAGAGCATTCTTAGCAATATAAACCTTCTTAAAGCCCATTCTATCCAATTCCCGAATTCGCGTTTCTAATGCAGGAACCTTCTTCAGCTCACCAGTTAGACCAATATCCGCAATGAATACAGTGTGACTTGGAATTCCTTTATTCTTAAAGGAGGAGACAATACTCATAATAACAGCCAGATTCGAGGAATGCTCCTTCAGACGAAATCCACCTGTTGTCTTGATGACCACATTCTTACTCGATAATTCTACACCTGCTCGTTGCTCTAGTACGGAGATTAGTGTGTTCAGTTGATCTTTCTTCGTGCATTCTCCTATACGTGATGGGAATGGAGTGAAGCTCTGCGATACTAAGCTTTCGATCTCGAGGATAATAGGTCGAGTTCCTTCCTTTACAACCGTTAACGCACTTCCAGATACAACATCATTCGGCTCTCGCTGCGTCATGAAAAATTCCGAAGGATTATCGATTGGAATCATTCCCTGCTCTGACATGGAGAAGAAACCAATTTCACCCGTACTACCATAACGATTTTTCGAAGCTGATAGCTGCTTAAGCTCTTCACCCTCTTGACCATCAAGAATAAGCACAGTATCTACTAGATGCTCCAATGCACGTAATCCTGCTAATTCATTCTCCTTGGTCATCTGACCCACCATAATGACAGCGCGGGGTCTATCCGGGCTCTTAGCAACCTTTAATAACGCTGTGGCACACTCCATAGTCTGTGTAGGTGAACCAGGTCGAGACGGGTACTCCTCAAGAACAAAGGTCTGAATACTGTCTATAATAATAACATCTGGATTAATATTCTCAATGCACCCCAGCACATTATTCATACTACTATCTGAATACACCCATACATTATCGTGGATCGTGGATAGCACTCGGTCCGCTCTATTCTTAATCTGACTTTCACTTTCTTCACCGGATGCATACAAGACACGAAGTCCCTGGCTTGCCACGTCCTGTGATACCTGTAGCAGTAAAGTTGATTTTCCCGCGCCCGGTTCAGCCGTAATGATGGTAACTGAATCTCTAACAATTCCCCCACCCATTACTCTGTTAAACTCACCAATGGCTGTGATTATTCGATCACTATTCTTAGAGGTCGTCTCTGATAGCCGCTTCACAGGTAAATTCCCTTTAGAAACAGTGATACCACCTTTAGGTTTATCTCCGCCTACGGTTGATTCCACCAAGCTATTACGCTCTGGGCAATTGTTACAGAAGCCTTGCCACTTCGGATGATGAAACCCGCAGCCGCTGCATATATAAGCTATTTTAATTTTCATGAACCACTCTCACCCTTTACTTTCCTAACAAAAATAGTCCATTAGCTCCTCTTGCGGTCCAATAAATCGAGCACAATGGCAGTAACTCCTCCACCGACCGCACCAGAGATGCTTAATATTGCCATTAGGACCCAACCAAGATCCTGCATGCCTTCTCCCGTGCTGCCTTGTGACATAATAATCATCAGAATAGTAAATAGAAGCAATACTACTGCAGGTATATATTTAATCCAGCGAATCTTTATCTTATGAAGTAAGAACGTTACGATTGCAACAACTACAGCAATACCTAATAATATCAGTGGTAATCTCAATGGCACTGACACATGTTCCACGCTCCCCTCATATTTCTATACGCAACCTAAGTATACACGATTTTCCAAACGCAAAAAAGAAACAGAGCTATTTCTAGCTCCGATTCTTTTTTGAATCTGATTTGATTAGTATTTCCCCAGTTAGCACCTGATTAGAAAGTAAATGTGTCCGGATCTGATCCGAACCGGTGATTCTGGTTCAATGCATCAAGTGCTGCTACATCGTCAACGGATAATTCAAAATCGTAAACATTCGCATTCTCACGAATCCGCTCAGGCTTGACCGATTTCGGAATCGTTAGTACACCCTTCTGCAAATCCCAACGAATGATAATTTGTGCAGGTGACTTTCCATACTTATTACTAAGCTCTGATAATAATGGTAAATCTAGATGCCCTTGCATAAGAGGGCTCCATGCAGTTACATAAATGTTCTTCGCCTCACAATAAGATTTTACTTTCTCTTGCGTCAGTAGAGGATGGTACTCAATTTGGTTAACTACTGGCACGATTGTGTTAACGGTGAAGAGATCATCAAGATGATGGGTTTGGAAGTTACTTACACCGATTGCTCTGACAAGACCATCATTGTACAGCTTCTCTAGGGCACGCCATGTATCCTTATACTTACCCTTTACTGGCCAATGCACCAGATATAAATCTAGATATTCTAATCCCAGCTTTCGACGACTCTCTTCGAACGCTTCCAATGTGGTCTCGTAGCCCTGACGACTATTCCATACCTTAGTCGTTATGAATAATTCCTCACGAGGCACACCAGATTCACGGATGGCTTGGCCTACACCCTCTTCATTGTGATAAGCGGCAGCTGTATCAATGGCGCGATACCCTACTTCAATAGCAGACTTTACAGAGTTGATGACCTCCTGACCATCCTGTACCTTGAATACACCAAAGCCTAGACGTGGCATCGTAATCCCATTGTTCAATGTAACCGTATCTGTAATGCTTGTTATTTTCAACGTTATTCCCTCCTGTGCTATCGTAATATGCTCTACTATTAATTTTATCATAATACAATTCGCCTCTGGGTAGGCATTCTTATGCATTATGATCTACTCGATCATAAGAATTTCCAATGAGGAATGAAGATCTAACAAAAGCTGCCACAATCACAGAGCTTCGCGATTGTGGCAGCTTCCTTCTAATTTTAAACTTGGAATTTATTCCGACGTTATTTCTGGATCGATTCTTCCTTATTATGCTCGACCGTTAATGCGCCGTCCTTCTCATCGATAATTAAGGAATGACCTTTCGCAATTGTACCTGTCAGCATCTCTTCCGAGAGACGATCCTCAATATGCTTCTGAATCGCTCTACGCAGTGGTCTTGCACCATAGGTTGGATCATAGCCTTCCTTCGCAAGGAATAGCTTAGCTCCATCTGTTAGAACGAAGTCAATTTCATGTTCCTTTAAGCGCTTTTGCAGCTCTTCGGACATTAAGGATACGATTTGAAGGATATGTTTCTCATCCAATGAATGGAATACGATAATTTCGTCTATTCGATTCAAGAATTCTGGGCGGAAGCTCTTCTTCAATTCGCCTGTTACTTTGTCCTTCATATTCGAATAATCTTTGCCGGAATCCTGAGCCGCTGTAAACCCAAGTGAAGAGTTCTTCTTGATCATCTCTGCTCCAACGTTAGAAGTCATAATAATCAATGTATTGCGGAAATCAACGGAACGTCCCTTAGAATCAGTCAGTCGACCATCCTCAAGCACCTGTAAGAGAATATTGAATACCTCTGGATGAGCCTTCTCAATTTCATCAAGTAGCACAACTGAATATGGCTTGCGACGTACTTTCTCGGTTAATTGACCGCCTTCTTCATAGCCTACATAACCTGGAGGTGCTCCAACTAATCTAGAGGTGGAATGCTTCTCCATGTATTCAGACATATCGATACGAATGACCGCATTCTCATCCCCGAACATCGACTCAGCCAAGGCACGAGCTAACTCAGTTTTACCTACACCTGTAGGTCCCAAGAAGATGAATGAGCCTATTGGTCGTTTCGGATCCTTAAGACCCGCTCTCGCTCTGCGAATCGCTTTACTAACGGCTACAACTGCTTCGTCTTGGCCAATAATTCGCTCATGTAGAATACTTTCCATCTTCAGAAGACGTTCTGTCTCCTCTTCAGCAAGCTGACTTACGGGGATACCTGTCCAGCTGGCCACAATCTGAGCTATATCCTCAGGGGTAACCGCAGTGTCGGTACGACCTTGCTTTTCCTTCCACTCGTTCTTCGTCCGATCTAGCTCTTCGCGCATCTTCTGCTCTGTATCTCGAAGCGAGGCTGCCTTCTCGAATTCTTGGCTTTGTACCGCCGAATCCTTCTCCTTGCGTATATCATCCAGCTTATTCTCAAGCTGCTTTAAATTAGGCGGTACGGTATAAGAGCGCAATCTCACCTTAGAGCTTGCTTCATCAATAAGGTCAATTGCCTTATCTGGCAAAAAACGATCGGGAATATATCGATCAGATAATTTAACCGCTTGTTCGATTGCTTCATCTGTAATTTTCACCCGGTGATGCGCTTCATATCGATCGCGCAAGCCGTGCAGGATGAGAACGGCCTCTTCTGGAGTAGGCTGCTCGACCATAATTGGCTGGAAGCGACGCTCTAAAGCGGCATCCTTCTCAATATATTTGCGATACTCATCTAGTGTTGTTGCACCAATACATTGAAGCTCCCCACGAGCTAGCGCTGGCTTGAGGATGTTAGAAGCATCGATCGCTCCCTCCGCTCCGCCTGCTCCGATTAATGTATGCAATTCATCAATGAAGATAATGACATTACCCGCCTGACGTATCTCATCCATAATTTTCTTCAAGCGATCCTCGAATTCACCGCGATACTTCGTACCTGCAACAACTGAACCCATATCCAATGTCATTACACGCTTGTCACGTAATGTCTCCGGAATCTCATTATTCACAATTTTCTGTGCTAAACCTTCGGCAATTGCCGTTTTACCCACACCTGGCTCACCGATAAGCACCGGATTATTCTTGGTTCTCCGACTAAGCACTTGAATGACTCGTTCAATTTCCTTGGATCTACCTATAACGGGATCCAAATTCCCTTCACGTGCGATTACAGTTAAATCTCTCGCAAGGCTATCTAACGTTGGTGTGCTTACATTAGCGTTATTACCATGGCTTGTTGATACACTTTCGCTGCTACCTAATAGCTGTAGAACCTGTTGTCTGGCTTTATTCAAGCTAACACCCAGATTATTCAACACTCTTGCAGCAACACCTTCACCTTCACGGATTAGTCCAAGTAGAATATGCTCAGTTCCAACATACGTGTGACCTAATTTACGAGCTTCGTCCATCGACAATTCGATGACCTTCTTAGCCCTTGGTGTATAGGCGATATTCGTAGGCTGCTCTTGACCCCGACCAATCAGTGATTCTACTTCATCCTGGATTTTCTCCAGACCAAGTCCTAATGCGATTAGAGCTTTGGCAGCTATGCCTTCCCCTTCACGGATGAGACCCAATAGTATGTGTTCTGTTCCTATATTATTATGACCTAATCTTACTGCTTCCTCTTGGGCGAGTGCTAGAACCTTCTGTGCGCGTTCAGTGAATCTCCCGAACATCATACTCAACACCTCCATCTTAGTATTATATCGTTTCAATCATTGTTGCGCCAATCGTGAACGAATCAATTCAGCTCTTCGCAAATCCCTTTCATCCGCTGATAACGCTTGACCTGCATATTGCTGCAGATAACCAGGCTGTGTCATCACCATTAATTCATTCAATGCTTGGGCGTTTGTCTGCTTGAGTAAACCAAGGTCAACACCAAGGCGTACATCGGATAATCTCTGGGACGCTTCCTTCGAATCAATAATTACGGCATTAGATAATATCCCATAGGAACGATTAACTCGATCTAATGTACGGATTTTCGACTCGGCTAGCAGCTTATCCCTGGCGGCCCTCTCGTGCTCAACAATTTGGCGGGCTACACTATATAGATTATCTATAATATCCTCCTCCGATTGTCCTAGGGTGATCTGATTCGATATTTGGAACAAGTTTCCCGTCGCTTCGCTGCCTTCACCATAAAGACCACGAACAACTAGACCGACTTGAGATATCGCCGATAGAATTCGACTGATTTGCTGAGTCAGCACCAGTGCTGGCAGGTGCATCATTACAGAAGCTCGGATCCCTGTTCCAACATTCGTTGGACAGCTAGTTAGATACCCTCGTTTCTCATCGTATGCATAATCCAATTGAGCTTCGAAGATGTCATCAATCTGATTACATAAATCCCAAGCTTCTTTAATTTGAAAACCTGGATGCAGAATCTGAATACGTAAATGATCCTCTTCATTCACCATAATACTAATGGATTCATTCTCGCTAAGGATTACTGCCCCGTTCTTCGATTCATTAGCCAAGGCCGGACTGATGAGATGCTTCTCAACCAGAACCTTCTTCGCCAGATCATTCATCTCATCCAATTGAAGAAGTTCGAATGAGCTTATTTCATTTAGATCATCCGAATCGAGTAAGACCTTAACGCGGTTTAACGTTTCCAACGAATGCTCATTAGTGGCTAATACCGGGAATGGCAAACATTGAAGATTCCTTGCTAGGCGGATTCGACTGCTAATCACGATATCAGATTCGGGTCCACTACCCTTCATCCATTCACTCAATGCTTGATTAAAAAAGCTATCCTGTCCCATCTCACACCCCCTACTCAACTAAAATATTTAGTTTTTCTTCTCAAGCTGGCGGATTTGATCTCTAATCGATGCAGCAATTTCAAATTCCTCTTGTTCAATACAATCTTTCAATTCCTTCTTAAGTCGATCAACCTCACGCTTGGCTTGGATATCACTACCGGATCTTCTCGGTACCTTCCCCACATGCACGGTATTACCATGCACTCTCCGTAATAAAGGATCTAATCTATCCGTAAAGCTTTGATAACAAGAGCTACAGCCAAATCTGCCGATTTTACTAAATTGGGCATAGGACAGACCACATTCCTCACAATGCAGTGATGGGTTGTTTGTCGAATTAAGTGTACTCTGCGAATGCTGTTCAAAATCAAGCAACCCTGAAATCAGATTGTGTATCGAGAAACCATTCGTTGTTCCAGGAATAAGCTCTCCCTTCTCTCGAGCACAGCTTTCACAGAAGTGAACTTCCGACTTTTCACCATTAATTATTTTTGTAAAATGTAACGTAGCCACTTTCTTGCCACATTCCTGACATTGCATCTGTATCACCCTATTCTGAGTAGAGTATTTGTGGTAAATATTCTATTGGCTAAGAAGAGAAACGAGCATATTCTTAAGCATTATCGCTCTAACTTGATCACGCAACGGAAGCATAATTAGTAAGGATTCTCTAGAGATGGCTGCTTTCAACAAATTGGCTTCTCGTGTATTGATGTAACCAGCGTCCTCTAGCTGGTAAATCAGACCCTCCGCTGAATCTTGATCAATCTGATCATGGACCGATCGTAGAATATGTGCCAGAATACCATTCTGTTTGGGCATATCCACCTTCTGTATACGAATATATCCACCACCACCACGCTTACTTTCTACAACAAATCCTTTTTCCAAAGAGAATCTTGTGCTGATCACATAATTAATCTGAGATGGAACACATTGAAATTGATCAGCGAGATCATTTCGTTGAATTTCAACTAACCCAGCAGGACTGGTATGCAGAATACCCTTCAGATATTGTTCTATAATATCGGAGATATTACGCATCGACTTCTCCTCCATATAGTTCTTAGATTGTTTGTTGACTTTGACTATCTTTGACTTTTAATTCATTATACTTGGTTTTTGTTTATTTGCAAGTATTCCCGCAAATTTAATTCTTAAGCATTTTGTAACTATTGTTCGTAGTACTTTGAATATCTATGCAATCAGAGTAGAGTAATGCCTGGTAATTATCCATGTGGAATTGTGAATGATGTAGGCTTATGTGCGGATCGATAGCCGCTAGGAGTCATCCCAGATAAACGCTTAAAGGTATGGCAAAAGTGTGAGATATCTTGAAACCCAACGGATGCTGCGACTTCAGTGATCGGCAGTTCAGTTCCTTGCAAGTAATCCTTGGCCATATTAATTCGATACGTAACCAAGAATTCATTCATAGAGACACCTGTGTTCTGCTTGAATATTCTGAACAAGTGGGAACGTGACGTATGAAACTGTTCGCACAAATTTTCTGAGCTGAGAGACTTTTGGTGATGATCCATCATATAGCTGAGAATATTCTCGACCAATCGTTTCTGTTCATAGGTACCTGCCTGTTCTTCACCTAATTCAAACTGGTAACGTCCTAATCGAGCAAATAGCTGTAAAACCAGACTTTTAACAATCAGCGTGTAGCATGGCTGTTTCCTCTTTATTTCCCATTCTAGTTGAGATAGTATTTCCTGCAAACTCAATAGTTGTCGAGCATTTAATTGAAAATGCTTTGAATCATTGCCTGGATCTGGAAGCCATTGTCTGATCGTCCTATCCTCTACATATAAATTTTCCAAATAATTTCTTTGGACTGCTAGGATATAACGATGAAAAGGCGTATTCCTATTCGGTTGAGATTGATGCAACGCCATCGGTTTAACAATAATGAACGCACCCACACCCAAAGCATGTATCCGTTCACCTGCAACATAATTACCATTCCCCTGCACGCACAAATACAGCTCGAATCCACTATGGGAATGAAAAGTAGGCTGATAAAAGCTCGTTGTACGATAAGAGCAATGAACAGGAAAATCTGACAATGTCTCATTCGTTAATTCATCCATGACCGATTCAGGTTTATTAGATTCACCCCGCTCCCTGTACTCTCTTGCGAATTCTTCTGACTCCACACTTATTTCCCCTTTCCACTATTCCTATTAGTTAAGGACAATATCCCAAGCTATTAAGACGATAGACCAAGCATTCAATTCAATCCACATTGTATATTGAATTTATATGCTAAACTTCCTTGGAGGAATGAATCAAATGCCAAATACGATTTCCAATGAATTATTAAATCGAACTACGGATCAGGTTTATCGCTTTATGTTATTGGATCACTCGAATAATTGGGGAATGGATATGCAAACTTGGGACTGGGTCCCCGGCGTTGGAGTCATTTCTATGCTCTCTTATTATGAAAACACTCGGAAAACGGAGGTGCTGGATGAGCTTATCCAGTGGGCACGCAATAACATACAAAAATCGGAAAAGTTGAGAGTCATCAATTCCATGGCCCCCTTTGCTATCTTCCCAGCACTATATCAGCATACAAATGACCCTACCTTTCTAGAAAGAGCTGAACACATCGGACAATGGATGCTTACAGAAGCTCCTCACACTCGAGAAGGAGCGTTCGAGCATACTGTCACGGAGAATGTCAGCTTTCCAGAGCAGGTGTGGGCCGACACCATCTTTATGGCAGTGCTATTCTTAGCGAGGCTTGCTCGACTGACTGGCGAAGTATCCTATGCGATTGAAGCCATGAACCAGCTCGATATCCACTTGAGTCTCCTTCAAGATACAGATACCGGTGTGTTGTTCCATGGATGGAACTCAATCGCTCAGGATCATATGTCCGCCGCTCGCTGGACTCGCGCGAATGCTTGGATTGCTGTAGGAACTCCAATGATAATAGAGGAGCTGCAAGGTCTTGTAACCTTTTCGGAGTCAACATTAGTACGATACCGCACAATGATGCACGGATTGATCCACTTTCAGCAAGATGACGGACTATGGTCAACTGTCATGGATCGACCAGATTTCTATCCAGAAACGTCGGGCAGCGCTGGTATTGCCTGCGGCATCCTGAAGGCTGTACGCCAAGGCTTGTTAGAAAGCTCTTCCCAAGATGCAGCCTATCGGGCATTGAAAGCGATTGTCCCAAAGATACTTCCGAATGGAGAGGTAACGGGTGTTTCTGGTGGCACACCGGTTATGCCTTCAATTGAAGCGTATAACGAAATTCCTTGCCATCCTACGCAATATGGGCAAGGACTTGTCCTGATGCTGCTCTCTGAGCTGTATGTTAAATAACTATTCTTCATGTGAATATGTTTAGAAAGCCTCCGCAAACATCAGTGGAGGCTCTCTTCTTTTATCCCCTACTGTCCTTTAAATCGGATGCTTATCATTCGGCCTAAAGGGAATACATATCTCTCGCACCGATCCATTACCACTGTTGGCGATTACCCTTGCTGTCACTTGATCCACTTCTTCTAAGACCCATATATGCGGTTGCTTCTCCACCTCAACATCTATAGCTAGCGAGAATAAAAATGCGGCTTTATTCAAAGCTTGGAAGTCTATTGTTTTCCTTTGACCTGAATAGATAATCAAGTCTAGGCCATAATTCACTCCCTCCTTGGTCACTTCCCAGCCCCAGCCTTGTTCTCCACTATCTACAGCTGATGTTTCGTCGAAAGCAGCATATAAGCTGTCCAAACTCAAAGGCAATTCGTTAATGATTACCAGTGCCTTCGTTCCTTCCGTTTCGATGCTTATACGATCTAGACAACCTCCAAATTCCATACGGAGCCGAAAATCCGTTGCTGCTATACTACCCTGGATACGATCCAAATTCGGATGGGTATCCCCTCCGTTCGTAAGAAATCGTATACCAAGAAGCAAATGTCCTTGCTCGGCCACAACACTAAGCACTGCCGAGCAATAATCATATCCATCGTGCAAGCAACGCATCTGCATGTAGGTAGACCGCCCGCAATTCTCGAAATAGCCTACCAGCCCCCGCGTTTGATTCCACATTATTTCATCTCTAAACATTCCGATCGTATAATGCGGAGTCATGTAGGTTTCTGCCCATTTCACTAATCCGGTTTCTTCATTACGATAGTAGGGTTGCTTAAGTATTCTTGTATCCTTACGAATGAACAGTTCTACGTAGATGTCCGGGCATCGGCTACCACTACCATACCATTCGACATCATATTCGAGCTCGTGATCGGAGAAGAAAACCAGCTTGTTATTAGTAGCTATTTGTAGGAATGATTTTATTTTGTTGGTCAGCAATGTACTGTAACTGCGACTATGTGGACCAGCCCATTGCTGCGAAGTAGGATGATAGTGCTCAGCTACCATGCACCAGACCATGTCTAACAGTCCAGATACGATTTCTTTAGCCTTAGGGCTAACGGAATAGCTGTAAATTTTAGATAGCTCCACAATAGCTATTACAGAATAAGGTGGACTATTGAATTCTTGGAATGTCCCCAAACGTTCTGTGTAGTTCTTCAGCTTCTCCAATCTTTGCAGCGCATAGTCTATATAGTCCTGTTGATTATATAACTCACCAGCGATCAGAGTAACAAAAGCACCCATAATTGCGATATTCGTGTAATGTGGTCCAACATCACGATTAATAATGGCATTGCAAGCACAGCTTACTCCCTGATGGATCTGATCTCTTAGATCCGCGGAAAGCTGATGACCGTAAAGCAATGCGATGAGCACCAACTCTTTACCGCAGAAGTCCGCCCAGTTCCAGTCTGGTGGAGCCATCTGAGTGAGTGGCTCTTCATAGAACCACGGCCATATACCATAGGTATCTCGTTCGGGGTCACGATCCTGCAAAGCAAGGAGGCGCTTAATGATATCACAAGCCCTTTCCACATACTCGGAAGCTCCCGTATTCAACAAACCTAGCGCATATAACAACGATTGATGTGTCGGATGTACGAACGGGTAATCCTCTGTGGTTAATGTCGTATGATACCCTGGCGTGTGAAGTGGTCTTAGCAGCATATTAACCAATGGATCGTAATCAACTTCCTGAGAAATAATTTTCTTCAATAAAAGCTCTTTGTGATCGATTGATTTTGTATATAAGCTCATATCTGGAATCCTCACCTTCTGTTCTCATTCCTTTATCTTTACTATCATGACTCCACTTTCCGTTATACCCGAAGTATTCACAAGCTCAGCGAGATATTCGTATTCGCCAGGAGCTCGGTCCGTGATCTCGGTGATAACAGTTTGAGCGTTAGGAGTAGAGGCAGTTAGCGCCTTTGTATCGATTAGCTGTCCATTCTCATAAAGACGGTACTCCGTAGCATTCGTCCCCCACCACATGTTCATTGTTACCTTGTAAGTGCCATCATGGTTCCAATTGTCGTTAGAGAGCTTCGGCTTGCCGGGGTTCGCATCCCTCACGTTCACGGGCAACGGATTGCAGGCGGTCGTGCCTCTGTCATTAATCAGCTCGCAGGTGTAAACGTAGCTTCCGTTTGGCTTACCCGTCACTTGGACAGAAGTTGTCTGTGTATTCGGCGACGCGCTCTCCAACGCTTGCGAGTGGATCAACACACCGTTCTCATAGAGCTTGTACAACCTTCCGTTCTCACCCCGTTGCATGTTCATGGTGATCGTGTAATCCCCGCCCCTGAGTCCAGTGCCTTGATTGTTATTGTTGAATAAAATTGGCTTACCCGGTACATTGGAGGCAGGCTCGAATACGGTAATCGTCCCTATATCTTCGCTTCCACGTAAGTATACGTTGTCGTTCTGTGTATAAATTGCTTTCACTTCCACTAGACCAGTTCCAGCTCCATCGTTGATCGGATAGACGAGAGATGCCACGCCCGCCGCATCTGTTACAGCATCACCCACCGACGTACCATTTACTTGGAAGGAGATCGATTGCCCCCCCATATAGGAAACTCCTTCGTGACCCGTAAGCATCGCCTGCAGCGTAGCTTCACCTCCGATCGGTGCTTCCGTATTGAATACTTCAAGAGTTGTACCATAATAAAGCTTGAATACAACCGTCTGTGTTGCCACATTACCCGCATAATCCTCAGCAGTCGCGATCATCGTGTGAGTTCCGCTCACCGTAACCGCGGTATTATCCGCCCATTCCACTCCATTGATCGAGACGTTCCACTGCTTCAATCCACTTCCCGTATCATCCACAGATATAATAGGAGTCACTTGATCGGTATAGCTCTCACCGTCTTGTACTCCGGATATCGCAATCAAAGGGTCCGTTCGGTCAGCATTCTCTAACAGGATTGGTTTGAACAAGGAGGACTGTTTACTTGAACCAATACCACTGCCCCACTCCACATAGCCTTTGCGGCCATTACCGTCGTTCTCATTGACGACGATAGATAGACTAAGGATGCCGTCACTCGGAACGATTGGCACCAATTCACTCCAGGGAAGAGCCAATTGATAGATCGTATCCTTCGTCAATTCATCTCTTGTTACTTGCAAATCAGAATTCGTTATTGATCCGGTCACGAACCCCTGTGGCGCCATCCATCTATAGAGCTCTGGACCTTGCAGCGTTAATGCCATTCCGTACTCGTACCATTGTAAATTTTCACCTGGCATTCCCGCAGATACGGCAAACTGGATGCTGTCCCCTGCCCAGATCTCCCCACCCTGCTTCGACTGTGAGAATACATCATCATGGACGCGAGCATACATGTACAGATAATCATCGTCATAGGTGGACCAAAGCTTGCCGCTGAAATCCTCTAAACCATTATGAGACCCAATTCTTATATTCACGTCTGCTACAAGATCGATGCCCACCAAACCCTGCAGATCTTCTTCATTCTCCAGTGCTCGGTACGGAAGTAAAACCCTTGCTGCGGATGGAACGATCTTGACGGTTCCATTACTCATCAGCATTGCTCCATCTTCCATATACAGCTTAAATTGATAGGGCAGTAACGTCCCCTCCGATAACCCCGATAACGGGAAATCGACGGTTTGCACGGTATTACCAGGTATGGTCACATCATAGACTTCCGAACCAGAAGATGCTCCGATGCTCCAGTCGATCTGCGTTAAGCGGCGTTGTGTTGGTCTCTCGTTCACCACTGTTACTTCCATAACATCCGCACCGTTTTTTATCACATGCTTTGACGATACCTGTTCGGCCTGCTGGATCTCGACTGTTTCGGACAAACCGGCAATTAAAGCACCTGCCGCGAATACCTCGGCCGTCGCTATCTTGGTCCCAATCTGGTCTATCCCCGGAAATTCTACCGGATACTCCCCGGGAGCATTGACGTAAATTTCTTGTGATACGCCTTGGAAATTCACCTTAGCGGTAAACTCATCCTGCTGTTCAAGACTGTTAACCCGAAGAGTGAGCGTTATAGTATCGTTTGAATAAGCAGGAGTGCTTTGCAGGGAAAACGGACTAGCTTGAACTATATTGTCGATGTCGCCTTGAATGAATAGAGGCTCGCCAGTTAATGTGAGATATACTTTCCCTTGTAAAGGTGTATAGATGGTCTTCCGGCCCATCATATCTATCACAGTATGAGGAGCTTGGGTATTCACGGTTATATCTTTTTTGTCTAGTGACCACAGGACATTAATCTTTTCGTTATTCTTATCGAATGTATAGTGATAAATGCCATTTGCTACATCTTGACTCACAGGATTCGCACCCGTTAACTGTCTCGTAAGAGTAGATAGAGCAACATAGGCAGGCTTAGGCGTATACGACCCCAACGCATCACCGGTATTGTGGATGATCCCGAAATTATGCTCATTGTAGAGCTTATCCGTTCCAGTATCCATCAAATTGTACCAGAATATTTTTTCAACACCCGCCGCGATACTCAGCACATAGGTGCGGATTAAATAAGCTGCCTGCGTATTTTCGTCCACACCACGCGGGTTCAAATGCGTTGGCCAGCCAATCTCCGAAAACCAAAGGGGAATGGTCTCACCGTCATTGTGATTGCGCACAAGCTGATTCAGCGTATCGATCTCCTCCAGCAGACCTTCCGGCGTTTGCGGATAGCGGTATGGATGGACGGATAGCGAATCCATATAATCCAAGCCGCCAAGCTCGAATACGTTTTCCAGCCACTCGTATGGAATTCCTGCGGTAGCCCCACCAACGACATTAATATCCGGTTGAGCCAATTTGGAAGCCTCATATCCTTTCTTTAGCAAATTGAAGTAAATGTCTGCCCTCGAAGCCGCAGGACCATTACCCCCAAAGTATGGCAAATTGAACTCATTCCATATTTCACCTGACTTCAATTGACTGCCGAACTTCCCCATCATAGCCTTCACATAGTTCGCGTATGCAGTATGAGCTTCCTCTGTATAAGGCGTCAAAGTTACCCGATTCGCTTCCTGCAAAGACGTTGCCAACTTGAACCTGGGCGATGGCTAAATCTGGTGCTTCGACCTTAACACGAATGTCATCAAACCAGATAGAACCAACGGTTTTGCCCGCTTTCATTGCAGCTTTTGTCAGCTTAAAGTGCATTTTCTTTAACGGACCATGCCAAACTCCATCGTTACTCCCGCCCCACTTCGTATAGTTGATCCCCGATGAAAAGGAGCTCACCGTAATCTTCTGCCACTCTGTAGTCGGGTCCAGCACGATCGTCTGTTGATGGTTCTGATTCGAATTGTCGATCAGAATCAGATCAAATTTAGTCATATCTACTGTTTTCACCCAAAAGCTGAGCTCCACAGCATCCACAGGCAGAATACGCTTGAACAAGTACTTCTCTAAGGAAACATAGCTGTTCGTATAGGTCGAATTACTACTGAAGTTAAGCTGTAACTTTCCAGAGGAGCTACCAGACTGAGAGCTCATAGAATCCAAACTAAATTCGCCGTTTCCTAGCGCTCCCCCGCTTCCGATTAGGAAATCCCAAGACTCATCAGTACTTTCAAAGTCTCCGATAGTCAACTCCGGGCTATTGGTATTTGCATATGCCTTAGATTCGGGCATACCTGGTAGGGCTGGCACTACAAATATAGAGAAAATAATTGTAAGAGTAGCTAGTATTGTAAGTGTTTTCCTTGTGCTGATTATGTAAATACAACTCCTTTACTATGAAGCCTATTAGTAAGAAGACCGATTCTATTGATGCTTATCAAGTAGAATCGATCCTCTCTTCTATGAGCAAAGCTTATGTTATCCTGCTTATTTCAAAAACTCTTTATTTTTTTCATACCATTCCTGTGCTAGCATCTCTACATTCTCACCACCAAGACGTTTCCATTCCTTGCGCACTTGCTCCATACCCGCTTCCGGAGTTAATGCCTTGCCCCCAGTAACTACCTTGACTTCAATTTGTGTGGCAATAGGAGCGAAAGTAGCAATCAGTTGACTCACTTCTGGTAGATCTGGGCTAAATGCGATATCCCTGCGGTACTCATTCTTTAATGCAACTTCTAATGCTTGAGATTTAGCCAAAGCTATTTCTTGGGAAAGAGTATCTTGCGCTGCCATGATGGGAATCCACTCTGCTTTTGTATTCCATTGGCTCAGAATAGCATATTCATTAGCGTAGGCCACCTCGGCCCGGTACTTGTCTGCATCAAGTCTTTGTGGAACTTCGCCATTCGCCAACTTGTAATGCACATTCTCCTCACCGAACTTCATGCTATGCCAGCCCTTTTCCAGCATCCAGTCGAGGAATTTAACGGCAGTTTCAATTTTATCCTCATCCATATCGCTATTGAAGGCGATTAGAACATTGGATGATAACTCTTGGTACAGGCCGTTTTTTCCATATTTGCTTGCTACTGATTCTAGTGGTACCAGCTTAGCATCTGGCACATTCGTCTTTAGTTCCCGAATTTCGTTATCCATACTCCAGTTAGCGAAATAAATACCTGCCTTGCCGGTCGTCCACAGCTGACGCGCACGCTGAAAGTTACTATCAGTAATATATTCCTTGTCAATTAGTCCTTGGTCAAACAATGATTTTTGATAGGCAAGTGAATCGGTGAAACGATCTAAGGTTCTGGCATGCTTCATTTGACCGTCTTCCAAGTACCACTGATTCTCATTGGTAAAGAAGAAAGCACGCATGATTTGCACAGCATTTCCATTAAATACAATCGGTACCGTATCATCTTCACCATTACCGTCGGGATCTTCATCCTTGAACTTCTTGGCTACCTCAATCAATTCTTCCACGGTCGTTGGTGCCTTTAATTCGAGCTTATCAAGCCAATCCTGCCGAATCCACATGCCATTGTTAGCAATAGACTCTACACTTCTTTTACTCGTAACTGCATACATTTCCCCGTTGATGGTCATAGCGGACTTTAACTCAGGGTTCTCCGCTAAGTATTTCTTCAGGGTTGTACTGTACTTTTCGATATATTCATCAATTGGTTGAATCGCACCCTGGTTAGCCAGTTGGGCAATATAATTCCTATCGTATTCCCAGATTAGATCTGGCGCACTTCCGGAGGCGATAAGCGTACTTAACTTCTGCTGCGCTTGACCCCGATCAACAGGAATCCAATTCACCGTAGCTGGTGAATTTTCATTAATCCATTTCGTCCAACGGTTATCTTCATAGCTTCCTTCCTCTGTAGGTACAGCTCCTCGATCAAACGCTGAGATACTGATTTCCCTCTTGGGCCCTTCAAGTTCAGGTGTCTCTGGTGTACTTGTTTCACTAGCTACTGGTGGCACCGTATTATTCCCCGTCACCGCATTATTGCCGCAAGCTACCATTCCAAGCATCATTAGTGATAAACATCCGGCTAGAACGGATTTCCACATAAACCTCGAAGTTCTCAATTCTTTCATCCCCTTATCAGTTTGTTATTATTTATATCAAGGACCTATAGTCCGATGATATCATCCTTTTACGGATCCGATTAGGACCCCTTTGACAAAATGTTTTTGCAAGAATGGATACACGATTAGAATAGGGGTAACCGCAATCACAATCGCCGCAGCTTTGATTCCTTCTGGTGTAAGCATTACCTGATCTATTCCTTCACTACCAGAATTATTTAGTAGACTCTGATTAACTTGTAGTATCATTTGATATAGCTTAAGCGTCAAAGTCTGTTGGGCACTCTTTGTAATATACAAAAGTACGTTGAAATACGCATTCCACCAGCCCACTGCATAGAACAAAGAGAGAGCGGCCATAATTGGTTTACATAAAGGCAGAATGATTTGGAGTAATATTCTCCAGTCTCCAGCACCGTCGATCGCTGCAGATTCCTCAATTTCCTCGGGCAAACCTTCCATAAAAGTTTTCATCACGAACATATTGTAAGTACTAATCAATGCTGGTAGCCACAATGACCAATAGGAATCCATGAGTCCCAGCGATTTAACGAGTATAAAATTTGGAATGATACCCGAAATGAATAGCATTGTAAATATGATAAACATAAGCAACAAATTACGTCCCATAAGTCTCTTTCTGGAAAGGGGATAAGCAGCCAATGTCGTTAATACCATATTCAGTAAAGTACCCACAAGGGTTACCACAATTGTGTTCCACATTGCGGTAAATAGCTGACCATCATCGAATAGACGGAGATAGGCTTCTGTATTGAACTCAACTGGCCATAAAGACACTTCCCCCGCCGTGATCGCCCTACTGCTGCTAAAGGAAGATACGATGACATACCAAAACGGATATAGAGCAAGAAGAGAGAAGAACCCGAGTATCATGTAATTAGCGGTCGTTCCTAAACGTGACCAGACAGACATGCTTTTGCTGAAGATTATCATCGGTTACCATAGCCCCCTCTCCCCGAACATTCGAGTTATTCTATTCACTCCAAATACTAGAATCAAGCCTACTGCCGATTGGAATAAGCCCAATGCTGTTGTATAACTGTAATTCATATTCTGCAAACCTACCCTATACACATAGGTACTAATAACATCGGCTACATCCAGTACGGACTGATTTTGTAAAATCAATGTTTGTTCAAGTCCGACATCCATCATATGACCCATGCGTAAAACGAGAAGAATTGCAACCGTGCTACGAATACCTGGTAGTGTAATATGCCAGATTTGTCGCAGCTTGTTCGCTCCGTCGATCTTAGCCGCTTCATAGAGCTGAGGATCAATCGAAGCCATTGCGGCTAAATAAAGAATCGTACCCCATCCTGCTTCTCGCCAAATACCTGACAATGTATAGGCAACAGGCCACCATGCGGAACTTGCCATAAAGTAAATGGGTTCGATCCCGAATACATGCTCAAGTACTGCATTTACGACACCGGTACTCGGTGAAAGAATTGCGATGAAGATACCACCTAATACGACCCAAGATATAAAATGGGGCAAATATAATAGGTTTTGTACGGTCCGTTTGTACCATTCTTTGCGTACCTCATTAAGTAATAGAGCCAGTATAATCGGCACTGGAAAACCGAAGACAAGACTGTATATGTTCAAAACTAACGTATTTCGAAGAACTCTCCAGAAATCTATACTCCCGAATAAACTTACAAAATGTTCAAATCCTACCCATTTACTACCGAATATCCCATCCCCTAATCGATAATCCTTAAAAGCAATGATCTCACCTATCATTGGAGTGTATTTAAACAGGAGATAAAACCCGATTACAGGTAGCAGCATCAGATACAATTGTTGATCTCGCTTTATTCGACTTCGAAAAGCAGGGGGATGTGGGTTCGTTCTCGTTCTAATCGAATTTGACTGGTCTAGCGCCAAATCGAATCCGGGTTGTATATCCTTCATTTGATTCACCCTTTCGTTGATAAAAGCCCCATTCTGTGTGGGCAATTCGATCTTACCTTGGGGTATAATAAATGGATATAGACACCTTCTGAACACCATGTCTTTTCTTGCAATATGAACGGTCACCATTCTTATGCAGGGTTCACTTTCTTGTGATATCAACTCATCATCCCAACGGTGTCGCCAGTTTTTTGTCTAGTTACAAATAAACAAAAAGCAAAAAGACATGTTCAGGATTATCCATCGCAGTGGCGAGGATTCCATAACATGTCTTTAAAATTAAGATTAAATACATAGTTAATTCGTGTTCTCGTTCTGTGACTTTTCTGCCCACTCCCTATATTCCAATGGGGTCATCCCTGTATACTTCTTAAACGTTCGTAGGAAGCTACGGGTGTTCACATAACCAACCGCTTCAGCAATCTCGTTTACTCTCATATTCTTTTCCACTAGCCATTTTTGTGCAGCGTTGATCCTGATTCTGATCAAATAATCAATAAAGTTGCTCTCGGTGTATTCCTTGAATTGCTTACTAATGTAAGTTGTACTCAAATGGAATTCCTCTGCAAGCATATCCAAAGACAAATCACTTTCTTGGAAGTGATCCCCAATAAAGATTAGCATACGTTCTATGGTATCGTTACTACCCCTTTGACTTCGCTTGTTTTTGATTTTTGTAGCTATTTCCTCAAGGAATGTGAAAACAGTCCCTTCCATCTCTTTTATATCATCACTGCGGTTGATCCATTCATAAATATTATCCAGTTGGCTTATCGATTCTTTCAAGTCAATCCCTATGGAATCGACAGACTGCACCGATTTCATGATGATATCGAAGGAAAGCTGACGGATCAAATCTGGCGGTAGATTGCTGTCTGTCGCTTCACGAAACGTTTCTATTACACATTCCTTCAACTTAACCGTATCGGTTAGTTTTAATGCGTCCGTAATTCGGTCGGCCATCCGAATGAGTCGATAATAATCCTGACTGTCAAGAGGCTGCAGATCTTCTATGGAGATGACTGAATGCTGGCCGAATACCATCTTGTAATGAAGCGCCTTCTGCGATTCGTCATACGATTTGGGAATATCCTTCATCTCGCTGTAGCCCCGACCAACTCCAACGGTGACATTCAGCTCGAATTGTTTCTTCATTACATCGAGTATCAACTCTAGAATTGCAAGAACACGTAAATGATTCTGCTCTGCATCCCCCTCCGCAAAGCTAAAGATGACTGCCGCACGACCTTCTCCCAAGTCAATAGCAACCCCTGCATTCTCTACATTAATCAGTTCCTCCGCCACATTACAGAACACATAGGTATAGAGTGTTTCGTCACGAACTCTTAGGTCTACCCCATCTTTGTTAATTTCTGCCGTACATACTAAAAAACGATCTGGATATAAATGAACACCCACAAACTCAAGATGATGTAGTACTGCCAGATAATCTGATCGATTACCGACAAGCAAATCCATCATTATTCTCCACTTCAATACCGGTTTCGAATCGCGCACATGCTGCTGAAGATGTTCACGATCGCTCATTAACTGATCGAATACTCTTTCCAGATAGGTAAGCCCAGCATCTGTGCGTTCCTGGGTATGACTAAGCTTATAAGTACCGGACATTTTGCCAATTAATCGATCTAGTGGTTTAAAGGTCCAACGGTTCACGTAAAATAACACGATTAAAGCAAGTAGAATCATACCCAAAGTGAAAGCAATTAGCAGATTACGTGTAACCTTGAGTGGCTCATAGATTTGTGACTCTGGCAGAATACTGATCAGCTTCCAGCCCGTATAAATGGAATCATGGTAGAATATAGATTGACTAACTCCATTAATTTTAACCTTAAAGGATCCGCTTCCTATCTTAGTTAGCACATTGTTGATATGAGGGAGTTCCTTTAAATTGCGATATATCTGGGTCTTGTCATCATGAGTCACTACGTTCCCGTCGCTATCGATAATAAACATATGACCGACTTTACTTTCTTCGTATACGGCTTTAACCATATCGTAAAGCACCTTTTCATTTATGTTAACGGCTACCATTCCCTTGCGATATCCTGGTCTGCTGATCGTAGGATAGGACCTAACTAAAGTGATCACATCCTTGTTCCTGTTATCCTCCCAAACCTGATGAGTAGTTAGCCACTTAAAATATACTTGCATATTCAAATAATTATCCAACCAATTATCATCTAAATGAGCATCCTTCATATAGGCTTTGTCTGTCAATATATGACCGCTTACAGATGAATAAACGAAGATGGACGAGAACTGCGGATTCGTATTAATAAAGTTTTTCAGTTTCGTGTTTAATCCGTAAAAATTGCTGTATCTCTGAGCATCATCCAAATAGCTGTCATGCATAAAATAAACGAACTCGAGCTCGTCCATGAGTGTAAGCAAATCCTTTTCTGTCTGACGAAAAGTCACCTCAATCTTTTGATCAACTTGTTTCAATAGGGCAAGGTTTGTATCATTCAGGTCACTCTCTAGTTTACCCACCGTACCTGTATAAGATAACCCAAAAGTCATCGTAATGATCACTAAAAAAACAGCGCCATAGATTAACATAACTTTAGTCGAAATACTGGACTTCATCATTATATACCTCCGAATGAGATCTCTTGTATGCAGACCCTACCCTTCAACAAGTTGATTTGGGCTCATCCCATTTACACTGCAGACATTCTTCCTTATTATACCTTAATGTAATAGGTACTCCAACGGATAAACAGGGGGGTATATTAATCCCAAAGTCCATCTCATTAATTTATATGACAA